>CAYGQE010000079.1:0-21467 GCA_964351995.1 uncultured Acidimicrobiaceae bacterium
GATCTACACTGTGAGCGACAAGGACCCAGCACATAGTTCCCGACCTCGACGACTGATGCCGCGCCGCACTACCGGCGAACTAAGTCGGGTCGATGCTCTTCGACGCCCCTGCATATTCACGTTCTCAAGTCCATCGTCCGGCGGGGTCAACGCCGTCCGATCGATGGTGGTCGTCGTTCTTGGCGGGGGAGCGTTCGCTATCTCGGCATGCGTGAGGGGCCCCTTGTCTGTGTTTCCGCTGGTCAGGCGGCCTTGAGGCCGATCCACGCTGACTGGGTGCGGTGTGGGTTAAGGGTTGCATTCGCCCCTCCGACACACGGACAAACCCCCCGCTCGAAGAGCGGGGGGTTTCTTTCGTTTTCGGTAGCGGCTCAAGGGGTTCTTGTCCGTCGCCCTTGTTGCGACTAGTTCAGGAGCCGATGGGGCGAGCGCTTTCCCCGACCGAGGTGCATCGTTGTGCTGCACCGAAGCACATGTCTGAAGTGGGGATCCGAGCGTTGAAGCAGAATGCGTCTGCGGTGGTGGCGGAAGCTGCGGCGGGTGAGACGGTGACGATCACCGATCGCGGTCGTCCGGTGGCTCGGATGACGGCGATCCCGAAGTCTCGTCTTCGCCGCTTGGTCGAGGAGGGGAGCGCTCGGCCGGCTCGAAGCAAGCTCGTTGATTTGGCCGCTCCCGAGCCGGGGCCACGCATGTCGCCAGTGTTGGCGGAGATGCGAGACGGCGAGCGGTATTGAGATGGCGTTCTACGTCGACACTTCCGCTTTGGTGAAGTTGGTGGTCGCTGAGTCCGAGACCGAGGCACTGCGGGAATGGTTGACGGCGGCGGGGACGGAACTCGTTGCCAGCGATCTCGCTCGGACCGAGTTGATGCGGGCTGTCCGTAGCGCGGTGCCTGACCGGGTGTTGCAGGCGCGAGCAGTGCTGGATTCGTTGGTGTTGACGCAGGTGACGCCAGCAGTCTTCGAGATTGCTGGACGTCTTGATCCGCCTGGTTCGCACTCACTTGATGCGATTCATCTCGCCTCGGCCCTCGATCTCGGAGACGATCTCGATGGTCTCGTGACCTATGACGACCGCCTCACCGAGGCTGCGATGTCTCATGGCGTCGTTGTCGTCGCGCCCCGATGATTCTTTTGCCTCGTTCGACTTGGGCCTGGCGATCAGCGGTGCCGAGTCCGGAGTAGATCACTTCTTTCGGACTTCGAGAGGGAGGTCCAGCGGCTCTCGCCCGAGAATCCAGCTGGCGAATGCTCGTGCGGCGTCAGAGCGGAGGTGTTCGGGTTGTTCGACGAGCCAATAGGACTCGGCCAGGGGACAGGTGTGGCCGAACGGCTGGACGAGTCGTCCCTCGGCTCGTGCGCGTGCGGCGAAGACGTCGAGCATCATCGAGAGCCCGCTGCCTCGCTCGGCGGCCGAGAAACCAACGGCGTAGGTGCTCGCGAGATGCACGCGTTGTTGCTTCGGCAGTTGCTCGCCGATGCCCTGCAGCCAGGTGTGCCAACCGACCGACATCGCCGTGCAATCGAACAACGTGTCGGTCCGCCAGTCGGCGCTTGCGGCTCTTTCGGGTGCGCAGACGGGGAACGCTTCCACTCGCTGCAGCAAGGTGGCTCCGACGGCCTCCTCGGCGAAACGAATCTCCACGTCGGCGGCCGGCGCTGTCCGTTCCGGATCATGGATGACGGTGACGAGATCGACGACGATCCCCGGGTGTCGCTCGAAGAACTCGTGGAGCCGAGGCGTGAGCCAGTAGATGGCGAACGACAGGTTGACCTGCACGGTGAGGTGCAGCTCGTCGCGTCGGCCAAACACGGCCTGGGTTCCCGTCACCAGAGAGTCGAGAGCGTTCTGCACGATCGGCAGATAAGCGATGCCCGCTTCGGTCAGGTCGAGCGACTGGTGGCGGCGCACGAAGAGCGGTCGTCCGGTGTGGCGTTCGAGCGCTTTGATTTGTTGGCTGACCGCGGGCTGCGAGAGGTGGAGTTCGTTGGCGGCTCTCGTGAACGACAAGAGTCGTGCTGCGGCCTCGAACATGCGCAGTTGGTTCAATGGCGGAAGCGGTTCGAAGCGATGCATGGGCAAATCATAAGTTCGGCTTATGCAGCGTGGTCGAAATGGTTGCTTGCGGCGCAGCGATGCAGCCGCCAGCGTTCGTTTCATGACCGCACCTGCCTCGAACCGCACGCCGATGAAGCGGGCCAAGGGCTACGACCCTGAACCCATGGTGGTCCCGCCGCTGTTTCAATCACGGGCACGGCCACTGGCCATGGTGAGATGGTTCTTCACGAAGTACATGTGGCCGCAATCGGTTCTGTGGATTGCCCTGGCAGCGTTGATGTACAACGTGTTCACGCCATCGCTCGACCGGTTCGCCTCGCTCAGCATCGACGATGTCGGCCTGCTGTGGGTTCGCAACGCGGTGATGATGTTGGTCGTCATCGGCGGTCAGCACTGGTGGCTGCACATCCGCAAGGCCCAGGGCACCGAGTTCAAGTACGAGTCGCGTTGGCTTGCGGCCAGCCGCAAGTCGTTCACCTTCAACAATCAGACCCGGGACAACATGTTCTGGACGCTCGTCAGTGGGGGAGGGATAGCGGCGTTGTACGAGGCAATTATGTTCCGCCTGTATGCCACGGAATCCATCCCTCAGCTCTCGTCGCTCTGGGCGATCGCCGCAATGACGATCGCTGTGTTCTGGATCGAAGGCGTGCACTTCTACCTGAACCATCGGCTGCTTCATGTCGATCCGCTGTACGGCTGGTTTCACGCACTGCACCATCGCAATGTCAACACCGGGCCATGGACCGGTATCTCGATGCACCCCGGTGAGCATGTGCTCTATCTGTCGTTGCCGTTCGTGTTCCTCGTCATCCCGGGCTCGCCGTTCATTGCCACGTTCTGCTTGGTGTATCTGATGATCTCGCCGTCGCCATCGCACTCAGGGTTCGACCGCTTCAAGCTCACCGAAGAAACCGACTTTCACGGCGGCGACTATTTCCACAACTTGCATCATCGCTACTTCGAGGTGAACTACGGAATGTTGCTGTTGCCGATGGACAAGTGGTTCGGCACGTTCCACGACGGAAGTATGGAAGCGCACGAAGAAATGAAGAGCCGGCGTAGAGCGAGTGCCGAAGCGGGCGACACCGAGAACGTCATCGAAGGAACCAGCACATGAAGCGGATCTACGACTTCGGTCGAACGCCAGCGAAACGCAACTACACCGTCAAGGACCTGAAAGACCTCAAGGGGTCGGGCACGGTCTTGTCGATGAGCAACCCGGCGAACGAGGCCGAGTTGCGTGCGTGCCTCGAAGCTGAGATCGACCTGCTGGTCGTGTGGGCCGAGCAACTCGAAGCGTGTCGACAGATCGCGCCGACGCAGTTCATGGGCATCGGTTCAACCTGGGCCCAGTTCGGTACGAGCGATGAGATCCTCGCCCATGCGGTCGACCTCATGGGGCGTGGCGCCGACATGTATTACACGATCCGCTCGTATGAAGTCATCGAGAAGCTGGCCAACAAGGGCATTCCCGTGCAGTCGCACATCGGGTTGATCCCGACGTTCAGCCATCACGCTGGTGGGCTGCGGGCCTATGGTCGGTCCGCCGATGAGGCAATCGAGATCTGGCAGATCATGCGCCGTCTCGAAGACGCCGGATGTTTTGCTGTCGAGGTCGAATGCATCGCCGAGGAGTATCTCACTGCGGTGAACGACAAGACCTCGCTGGTCACGTTCTCGCTCGGTTCGGGGCGGGGCGGCGACGCAGTCTTCTCGTTCGTTGCCGACGCCTGCGGCGAGGCATCCGAAGAAGCCCGGCCGCCCAAACACGCGCACGCATGGGGCGACGTTGGTCGGCTCCACAATCAGATCCATGAAGAACGGGTCGCAGCGATGAGCCAGTTCCACGCCGAGACTCGCGCCAGGAACTTTCCCTACGACTCGACCAACATCTCCATGCTCGAGGGGGAACACGACAAGTTCCTCGAAGCTCTGGATGTTCTGTAGCCGGCCCGCCGTCCCCATCAGCAACACCCGACCCCAACCGTTTGAAGACAGACTCCATGGATCTCGAGCGAGCTTGTTGTCGCATCTGTCGCTACCCGGTTTCGGGGAGGAGCGCCCAGAACGCACTGACCAACGGGTTCTTGAGGTGGCGCTTCAGCGTGAACAGACCCAAGTCGTAGGGGGCTAAGCCCGGTTGAACATCGAGTATCCGCACTCGGGTGGCGTGGGGGCTGTTGTCGAGAACGATCTTTGGAACCACTCCCACCCCAAGCCCCAGGCTGACCATGCTGACGATGGCTTCGTTGCCGGCGACCTGTGCATAGATCTTCGGTGTGACCCCGAGGGCGCTGAACCAGCTGCCTACCCGCTTGCGAGCGATCCCGCCGGTAGCAAGGATCATGGGGATCTCCTGCCATTCGTGTGGTTCGTTGGGTGGCAACTGCGTGAGGCTGAAGTCAGATGATTCTCTCGGGACAATGAACACGAGCGGGGACACGCTGATCGGTTTGAACATCACCCCGGGCGGCAAAGTCTCGGGGCGAGCGGCAATGGCGAGGTCTTCGTCGAGTGCCTGTACCCGAGCGATCGCTTGCTCCGGATCGCCGGTTTGCAGCTTGATCTCGACCCCCGGGTGCGCAGGGCGAAAGCTGTTCAGCAGGTCGACCAGGATGCTGTGGCTGGCGGTCACCGAACAGTAGAGGCTGACTTCGCCTCGCAGTTGCTCGGCCGGGTCGGTCAGCTCGTAGCGGATCTGCTCCCATTGCTGCACCGCATCGCGCGCATACCGCTGGAACCTCTGGCCCTCAGGCGTGAGCTCGACGGTGCGGTTGTCCCGCAAGAACAGCGAAACGTTGAGTTCGGTTTCCAGCTGTCGGATGTGGCGTGACAGCGCCGACGTGCTGATGTTGGCCCGGTCGCTGGCACGCCCGAAGTGCAGCGTCTCGCTCAACAGGATGAAGTGCTCGAGCGTGGCGAAGTTCATCCGCCGAGTATGGGCTGGTGTTGCATCAAACGGGATGATCTGTTGCATATATGTCAATTTGCGGAACGCAAGTCGAGAGTTAGGCTTCGCTCGTTCAACTTCAGATGGAGCGTCACTCATGGCCAACTACTTCAACACCCTGCCGCTGCGAGAGCAGCTCGCTGAACTCGGCAAGTGCCGTTTCATGCACCTCGACGAATTCGGCGACGGCGTCGATGCGCTTCGTGGCAAGAAGATCGTTGTGATCGGTTGTGGCGCACAGGGCCTCAACCAGGGGCTGAACCTTCGCGACAGCGGCCTCGACGTCTCCTACACACTGCGAGCCGAGGCCATCGAGCAGAAGCGTCAGTCATGGAAGAACGCCACCGAGAACGGCTTCACGGTCGGTACCTACGAAGAACTGCTGCCCACCGCCGACGTCGTGCTGAACCTCACCCCCGACAAGCAGCACACGAACGTCGTCAACACGATCATGCCGATGATGAAGCAGGGCGCATGCCTCTCGTACTCGCACGGCTTCAACATCGTGGAAGAAGGCATGCAGATTCGCGATGACATCACCGTCATCATGGTCGCCCCGAAGTGCCCCGGCTCCGAAGTTCGTGCCGAGTACGTTCGCGGCTTCGGCGTGCCGACCCTCATCGCCGTCCACGAGGACAACGACCCCGACGGCGAGGGCCTGGCGCTGGCCAAGGCCTACGCCGTCGGCACGGGCGGACACAAGGCTGGCGTGCTGATGTCGTCCTTCATCGCCGAGGTCAAGTCCGACCTCATGGGCGAGCAGACCATCCTGTGTGGCATGCTCCAGACCGGCTCGCTGCTGTGCTTCGACAAGATGATCGAAGAGGGCATCGATGCCGGTTACGCCTCGAAGCTCATCCAATACGGCTGGGAGACGGTCACCGAAGCGCTGAAGTACGGCGGCGTCACCAACATGATGGATCGCCTGTCGAACCCGGCGAAGATCAAGGCCTTCGACCTGGCAGAGCAGATGAAGGACATCATGCGTCCGCTCTACAACAAGCACCAGGACGACATCATGACCGGCACGTTCTCGTCGGGCATGATGGCCGACTGGGCCGACGACGACGCCAAGCTGCTCGGCTGGCGTGCCGATACGGCCGAGACTGCGTTCGAAAAGACCGAGGCGGGCGACGTCGAGATCTCCGAGCAGGAGTACTTCGACAATGGCATTCTCATGGTGGCCATGGTGAAGGCAGGCGTCGAGCTCGCCTTCGAGACCATGACCGCAGCGGGCATCATCGCCGACTCCGCCTACTACGAGTCGCTCCACGAGACGCCGCTCATCGCAAACACCATCGCTCGCAAGAAGCTCTACGAGATGAACGCCACCATTTCCGACACTGCCGAGTACGGGTGCTACCTGTACAACCACGCATGCGTGCCGCTGTTGGCTGACTTCATGACGGGCATCAAGAGCGACGTCATCGGCAAGGGTCTCGACCTCACCGACACCGCCGTCGACAACGCACGTCTCATCGAGGTCAACGAGGCCATCCGCAGCCATCCGGTGGAAGAGATCGGTGGCGTGTTGCGCGGCTACATGGCGGACATGAAGCAAATTGTCTAGCTGCCGGTGAGCGCCGTTCGCTTCGCTCACTAACCGAGTTGCTCGCCGAGGCTCACAACTCGCACACAGGGGATCAGGATGCCGATTTTGGACGACTTGTCCGTTGACTTTGACGGGCGTTTTCAACTCCATGACATCGACTGGGTGATCGAGCCGGGGCAGCAGTGGCTGATCACCGGCACCAATGGTTCCGGCAAGTCAGCGCTGGCCGCAGTTCTTGCTGGCGAAGGCGAGTGCGTATCGGGGACACTCTCGGGTGTTCCCGATCGTGTTGCGCTCGTTTCCTATGAACGCCAGGCCGAGCTCATCGAAGCCGAGCGTCGCAAGGACGATGCCGACATTCTCGACGTGATCGCGGAGGGCACCCCAGTGTCGGAGATCATCGATGCTGTCTGCGTGGATCAAGACCTGGCCCGCACACTGGTCAACGCGCTTGGCCTGCAGGCGCTGATGGACCGAGCGTTCCGCAAGCTCTCGACCGGCGAAACCCGGAAGATCATGCTCATCCGTGCGCTGACCAGCGACCCGGAACTGCTGGTGCTGGATGAGCCGTTCGATGGTCTCGACCACGATTCGCTCGCTTGGCTCCAGCGGCATCTCGACGATCTGGCCAAGACCGTGCCGATGGTCATCGTGCTGAATCGTTTCGACGAGATTCCCGAGTTCATCAGCCACATCGCCTACGTCGAAGACGGACGCTTGCCTCTTCAAGTGGCGCGCAACGACGAGCGCGCCATGGCCGAGCTCGATCAGCTGCTGCATCTGAAGACGAGCGATCTCGATGTGCCCGAGGTCGACCCCATCGACCGGCTGCCCGCGTTGGACCCGGGCGAACCACTGGTCCGTCTCAGCGGCGTCACTATTCGCTACGGCGAGAACACGGTGTTTGAGGGCCTTGACTGGACGATCGAGCCGAACCAGCACTGGCAGCTGAGCGGGCCGAACGGTAGTGGAAAGACGGGCCTGCTCTCGCTGATCACCGGTGACCACCCACAGTGCTACGTCAACGACATCTTCGTGTTCGGGTTCCAGCGCGGCACGGGTGAGAGCATCTGGCAGATCAAGCAATACATCGGCTACGTCTCCACCGCTCTGCAATGGGAGTACCGGGTCGGCACCGGGCTGCGAAACGTCATCATCTCCGGCTTCTACGACAGCATCGGCCTGTACAGCAAGAGCACCGACGCGCAGAAGGCCATCGCCGCTGCATGGCTCGCGCTCTTGGGGATGGCTGACCGTGCAGATGAGCCCTTCAACCGCCTGTCGTATGGCGAACAGCGCCTCGTGCTGATCGCTCGGGCGATGGTGAAGCACCCGCCACTGCTGATTCTTGACGAGCCGTGCCTCGGCCTCGACGACATGAATCGTCAGCTGGTGCTCGCTCTGATCGAACGCATCTGTGCGTCGAGCGAGACCACAGTTTTGTACGTCAACCACCGCCCACAAGATCGCATTGCAGGCATCGACAATCACCTGACGCTGAGCAGCGACGAAGTAAACGAAGCGGAACGCTAGCCGCCACGATGACATCCTCGGGAGCAGATGAGGGCTGCTCGGCAGCGACGAAGTAGACGAAGCGGGCCAGCTGTGAGCGCTGATGGGTTGTTCCGAGACGTTTGAAGAAGATTGTCGTGGAACGCTCTCAGGCGCTGCTCGACGGTGACCAGCACGCCGAGAGGTCGGTTCCGAATGATTGTGATGTCCTTCTTGCTTGCACTCTCATTCGAGGTGTCAGCGAGTTCGGAATCGCACGATCAGCTTCCGTGCCTCGTCGGCCCAGAGCACGAAGCTTGCGAGGCCGACACAGATCAGCCAGTCGGTAGCCGATAGCGGGACGGTGTCGAACACCGTGTTGAGTTGTCCGACGTGCACGACAGCGACCTGGAGAGCAACCGCGGTGCCGGCGGCCAGCCACAACCAACGGTTGGCGAATGGCTGCCGGAAGGCGCTTGCGCTGTCGGATCGAGAGTTGAACGCCGAGAACACGTTGCCCAGAACCAGGGTGGTGAAGACGTGCGTCCGTGCCGAGGTGATGTCTCCGCTGCCGCCGAGGAGACCGCCGGTGAGTTCGAGATCGAAGGCGATCAGGCCGGCCGTTGCCAGAACAACGCCGGTGAGCAAGATCGTGGTGAGCATTCGCCGGTCGATCACTCGGTCGGTGAGTCGTCGGGGCGGGCGGGCCATGGCGTCGTCGATCGTCGGGTCGACGCCGAGGGCGAGCGCGAGCCCGGTGTCGGTGAGGAGGTTGATCCACAGGATCTGCGTCGCCAGGAGCGGTACGGCGAGTTCGGTGTCGACCTCGGACAGTCCGATGAGTCCCGCGCCGACGATGCCGAGGAACATGGCCAGGACCTCGCCAGCGTTGGAAGACAACAGATAGCGGAGGAACTTGGAGATGTTGGCAAAGATTGCACGGCCTTCGCGAACGCCGATCACGATCGTGGCGAAGTTGTCGTCTCCCAAGATCATGTCAGCCGCCTCTTTTGAGACTTCGGTTCCGGTGACTCCCATGGCAACACCGGTATCGGCCCTGCGGAGCGCAGGAGCATCGTTGACGCCGTCGCCGGTCATCGCCACGACATTTCCTTGGTCTTGCAGTGCCGTGATGATTCGGAGCTTGTGTTCGGGAGCGACTCGCGAGAACGTCGAAGCATTGCGGACGGCGAGGTCGAACTCGTCTTCGCCGAGTTCATCGAGTTGGATGCCCGTGTGCCCGGTTGTTCCTGGCTCGGAGATCCCGAGGTCCTTCGCGATGCGTTCTGCTGTCAGCGGATGGTCGCCGGTGATCAGGATGACTCTCACCCCTGCTCGGTGTGCCTCGCTGATCGCCGTCTTGGCTTCGGGACGGGGAGGATCGATGATCCCGACGATTCCGAGGAGAACGAGGTCGTGCTCTATCGAGCCTTCGAGCGGACCATCAACCGAATGGCTCGGCCGGTAGGCAACGGCCATCGTTCGCAGCGCCGCTCGGGCGAGTCGGTCTACCTCTGCCTGTAGCTCGGTGCGGCGTGTCGGCGTCAGTTCGTGGATTGCTCCCGCTCGACGCTCGCTGACACATCGCTCCATCAACACCTCGGGTGCGCCCTTGGTGACGACAACGGATCCGCTTCCATCTCGGTCGGCGTTGAGCGTGGTCATCATCTTGCGGTCAGAGGTGAACGGAATCTCATCGACGCGCTCGAACCGTTGCCGTCTGGCGTCTCCAAGTCCGAGCTTCTCCTCGGCGACGAGAAACGCTGCTTCGGTCGGGTCGCCGACGACCACCCAGTTCCCTTCCTCGGTCGTGTGCAGGTCGGCGTCGTTGCTCAGGCTTCCGCCACCGAGAATGAGGCGGACCTCATCGAACAGCGGCCCGTTTGATACTTCGGCGCCGTCAACGTGGGCGTAGCCGATGGTGTCGTATCCAATGCCGGTGAGATCGACCGATCCCGAGGGAGCCACGACCGTGGTGATCGTCATCTCGTTGCGGGTGAGCGTCCCGGTCTTGTCGGTACAAATCACGTCTGTCGAGCCCAGGGTCTCGACAGACGAGAGCTTTTTCACCACGGCGTTCTCGGCCACCATTCGTTGCACACCAAGGGCGAGAACAACCGACAGGATCGCGGGGAGCCCCTCAGGAACGGCAGCAACAGCCAGCGACACTCCAACGAGCAGCACGCGAATGAAGTCGGAACTGTTTGAGATGTCAGACGTCAGCAAGATCGCGGCCATGACGATCACTGCGATCCCGGCAACTACCACTCCGAGGACCTTGCTGATGTGGTCGATCTCACGTTGGAGCGGTGTGCGTTGGGGTGGTTGCTCGTCGAGCAGCGTCGCGATGTGGCCCATCTCGGTGTGCATGCCGGTTGCGACAACAACGCCCAAGCCCCGGCCCGCAGCGATCGCGGTGCCGTTGAAGACCATGTTCGTTCGGTCGCCGAGTGGAACTGAAGCGAGTGGGAGGACCTGCTTGATCACTGGGTGGCTTTCGCCGGTGAGCGGCGCCTCTTCAACCGAAAGCGACGCAGCTTCGATGAGACGGGCATCTGCGCCAACTGCGTCACCCTCGCCCAGAACAATGATGTCGCCCGGAACCAAGTGCGTCGAGGCAATCGACCGATCTGCTCCGTCACGCACGACTCGACAGTGGGTCTCGGTCATCGTCTGCAGCGCGGCGACGGCCTGTTCTGCCCGCCGTTCCTGCCACAGCCCGATCGCAGCGTTGGCGATGACGATCACGACGATCACGACGGCATCGACCGGGAACGATCCATCGCCGTCGACCAGCCAGGCAACAACAGAGATGATCGTCGCGAGGAGCAACAGCATGACGAGTGGCTCGCGGAACTGTGCGAGCCCCTTCCGCCAGGTGGAGATGGGCTCTGCACCCTCGAGTTGGTTGAGCCCGTAGTGCTCGAGTCGGACGGCGCACTCGGCCGCACTCAGTCCGGTTGCCTTGTCAGACGCCAGTTGCTCGACCACGTCCGACGCTTGGCGCATCCATGCCCCTTCAGCTGCACCGCGACCCGGTATCACAAGTTGCTGCGGAGCATTGCGCTGTCGCACCCGGTGCCAACAACGGTTCGCTCCAGGGTCGAGAGGTGTTCGACCGGTTTCATATCGGGGCTGAGTTCGTACACAAGCGGGGTGCCCGTGGGAAGGTCGAGGTGTTCGATGTTCTGGTCAGAGATGCGGTCGAGGTGTTTGCACAGCGCTCGAAGGCTGTTGCCGTGGGCAACGACGAGGACGGTCGGGTGAGGCTGAGTCCTGAGTTGGCGAAGACCGACATCATTCGGCGAGTCGACGCAAGAGTTCAGAACCGATACCAAGTCCTTGGTGGGCATCTTCGACGAGAAGGGCAAGATCGGGGATCGGTTGTTTTTCGGTGGCGATCCATCGGCCGACGGCGATGATGTCGCCCGCTACGACAACAGCCAGAGCGCATCGCTCACGTCCGTCGATGGCGACCACCGGGTCTTGCTCGGCTGCTGTGGGTAGCCGACGGGTCTGAAGGAATCTGAAGCAGATCGAGTCATCGGAGCAACGCTGGCCGAACGCCAGCAGCAGGTCGATGTCGGCCGGCATCGGGGCCTCGGCGACGACGGTCGCAGTCACCTCGCGTCGATTCGGGACCACAGCGATTCGTAGTCCACTCCAATCGCGTCCAGTTCGTACTGCACTCGATCTCGGATCTGTTTCCAGGCTTCGGTCCCGGTTCGCTCGGTGTGGAAGAGGGCGTTGCGGCCGGATCGACGGGCTTGGAGGTAGCGGTCGTGCAGGGTGGCGATCTCGTTGCGCAGATCCATGTGTGCCAGATCGGCCTGAAGAGACAAGTGCTCGAGGCGGTGGGTCCGTGCTGCGAACTGAGCCAGGAAGGCATCTCGGTAAGCGTCGATGTGGTCGGCGTTTGCTGCAGCCAGGTCGTGGCCAGCTGCGTCGACTGCGGAGCCGAACTCTCGCGTTGCTGCATCGAGGTCGAGTTGAGTTTGCAACTCCTGATACTTCGAGGAGAGTTGATCGAATGACTCGCGAATGTGGTCGGTCCGGGTGGCGGTGTTTGTCATTGTTCTGCGATCTCAGGTACCGGCCAACGCATCAGCGTCGGCTCGGGCGGCGAGGGCTTCGATGCTGGCCCGCTCTGCTTCACCAACAGCAGATTGCGCCATGACGTTCGCCGCATCCGCATAGGCGGCCGCGACCTCGGCATCTCGTTCGGCCTTGTCGGCGTCGTGGTTGACCTCCCGCTTGTTCGAAGCGGCCCGGATGGAGTCGACGTCGCCCGTGACGGCCTCGCGGAGCCCGGTCATGCGATCGCTCATCCATCCTCGGCTCTTGATCATTTCTTCGCCGAGATCATCGATGCCGTCGTTCCACGATTCCTTCAGTTTCGCGTTGCGCGCCTTGAGACTCTGCAGATCTTCGTCGCGTGAGGCATCGAGGTGGTCCTTGAACACACCCATCCGAGCCGACGGGTTGGCGGAGACCTTTGACTGCTCCCGGTTCGCTGGTGACGAAGTCATTCTCGAAGTAGTTGATCATGGCATTGGCAAGCAGCACATTGGCGACGGTGCTGTTTGCAACTGTCAGCGCCATCTCCTGATTGACGGTCGCTGTCGCGATGGCGAGACCGACCACGACCACGTCGTATCCACGGGAACTGCCGGCGTAGGCGGTGCTGAGGGTGCGCTTATCGGTCCAGAGACCTGCCAGCACGGTGGTCGATGCCGTCGGCTTTCAACTTCTCGTCGAAGGTCCAGAACATGCCGAGGTGTTTGCCGTGGGTAGCGCCAAGCACCTTCCACCGGTATGCCCTCACTCCGAATTTCACGGGGTGGCTGGAGGATCGACGTCAGGCTCTTGTCGAGAGAGGTACTACCGAGTTACACTCCGGCATGCCCAAGATCACGACGCACTACCCCGACGATCTGGCTGCTGCGATCGACGAAGCAGTGCGAGCCGGTCTTGCCGAGAACCGAAACCAGTTTCTCGTCGCCGCTGCCCGCTCCGCGCTGGCCAGCAATCGACGGCGCCAGATGCACCGAGAGCTCGAGGCCTTCCAGGCCTCACCGGAAGGGCAAGCCGAATACGCCGCGTTCCTTGAAGGCAAGACTGGTCAGGTTCTCCCGTCCTTTGATGACGACCTGGAGTTGCCCGAAGCCTGGGCCAACCTGTGAACCGGGGCGATATCTGTATCGCCAACGTTGACAAGCGTCGACCCGTCGTCGTCGTGTCATCATCTGAAATGCTCAGCCTCGACATCTGGCAGGTCCACCTCGTGCCGATCACCACAAGTCGCTCTTCCGGGAAGCGCTCGACGTCGGTACCGCTCCTCATCGAAGAGTTGCGACGCGATTCCCTGGCTTCCTGCTTGGACTTGTTCTTGGGCACACGATTGATGTTGTCCGAGCCAGTGACCAGTGTGGGACTGGTCGAGCTTCGTCAGATCGATGAGATGCTGACCGACGTCCTCGGGATCGACCTGTCCTAGGGCAGGCACGAATTGGTCGTCACCGGCAACGATGGCGGATGATCCTGCAAGTGCGTGAGGATTGCCCCTGGGGTTGGCCTGACACCGCGTCGAGGGCATCGAGGTCAGTGTCAAGAGCGCCGGCAGCGCCGAGCGTTCGCCGGAGGTTGGACCAATGGAGTTTGAATGTGCTCAGCGGGTCAGCGACGTCGCTTCGAGCGGGGAGATAGGTGGTGACCGTGGGCCGAAGTGGTGTGAGCAGGTCTTTCAGCGAGGTGCGATCGACCGGCTTCGAGCCGAGTCGTGTGGGGGAACTGAGGTGATTGGTCATTGAGGTGTGCTTCCCGTCGGGAGTGTGTGGGCTTCGAGGGTCGTCGATGCGGTGGTCTTCACCGGACAACGACGACGGGGCAAGGGGCGTGATCGATGAGGTAGCGCCCGACTGACGGGCGGAGGAGACGGTCCCACGCAGACTGGTCGTGTGATCCGATCACGATGACACCAACGGTGTTGTCGGTGGCGACATCGCACAACGCTCGGCCGGTGTGGCCGGCAACCGTGGCGATCTCGGCTGCCTTCGGCAGTTGCGCCGATGCGTCGACGGCTTTTCGTATGGCGTTCTTGCGAGCTGCGTCGAATTGCTTGGTGAGGTTGATCGAGGACATGGCGCTGCCGCCGGGGAACGAGGCGTTGAACAGCGGCGTTCGTTCACCGACCGAGACGATCATGTAGTGAGCATCGGGACCGAAGTAATCGAACGCAGTGTCGACAGCGTGGGGTGACTCTGGTGAGTCGTCGACGCCGATCATGACTTTCATGGGGGGCTCCTTCATCTGGGGATCAGATTTGTGTGTAGGTCCGGCAACGCCCGGGCTGTCAGAGCGGGGTGAGGTTGCAACCTGGGTTCGGGATCCGACGGTTACTCGAGGGCGGCAGAGGGGCCCACGATCGGAAGGTTGTGCCTCATGTTGTTGACTCCTTTTGGTGTCGGGTCAGAACGAACCCGACAAGAAGAGGATGGCCGATCGTCGTTTCCTCGGACAGAGGCGCAGGTCACCCGACCGATCCACGGAAGCATTTCCTCAGCTGGGATTTGTGGTGTCAAACCATCGATCATCCGGCTCAGGGATGTCGATCACCTCGACCTCGCGGCCGCGGTGTGCGCCGACCAGGGGTAGGCGATCGCCGCTCCAGAACTTGCCGGGGTCGTACCAGTTCGCTGGTCGCTTGGCCTCGAGCAATCCCATTCGTTCGTAGGTGATGGCAACCAACTCGGCGCAGAACAGATCCGTGAGTGGGACGCTGCGTCGGACCCGTCCTTTCACCCACCGTTTCGCCAGCGACGTTGCCCCGGGAAAGGGCCGTCCGCTGAACTCGTCGACGACGGCGAGCGCTTGGTCCTCGATGGCTGGCGCGACTTGCACATCGATCTGGCGTATCCAGGCTCTTTGGCCGTAACGGTGATGCCACACGCTCGTAGCGTGAAGAAGCTTGTGAAGTTGGGCGCCTCGTTGTTTGGTGCCGGTCCACACGTCAGGTATGCGGGCAGCGAGTTCGGCATGCCACAGCAATGGTGGGAGTGCATCCAGAGCAAGCACCATCGAAACGTGATTGACCGGGCTGTTGGTGAACAGACGAATCGCTCGGTCGGCTGGTGTCTTGCCTCGGAACAACCAGACGTCTCCAGTCGCCGTACTCGCAGCTGCCTCTTCGAAGGTGATGGTGCCGGGCATGGTCGGCTGAACCTAGCCTGGCGACGTGAGCATTTGGAAGATTCTCGGAATGGCAGGCCTGGCGAGCTTTGCCGGAGCGACGGGCGCGGTCATGGTGCGGCGCCGCCGCGAGTGGAGCGATGTCGAGCCCGACGAGCTCCAACGGCATTTGCACGCACGGCTCGACACAGCCCGGATGGAAGGACGAGTCTGAGGCTCGGGGCCCAGCCCCGGAGGACGGGGTCTGGTTCTCCACCTCACGCTCGCCGCAGAACCTCTCGGTAGAGCTCCACGTACTGGCCGACCATCGTTGCTGCGCTGAATCGTTCCACCGCAGCGGCCCGAATGTTGTGGCGGTCGAGCAACGCAACGAGTTCGACTGCGTCGGCCGCTTGCTTCCGGTTCGTGACGAGGTACCCAGATGTTCCGTGGTCGATGAGTTCAGACATCGAACCTCGGTCGAATGCAATCACCGGTGTCCCGCACGCCATGGCTTCGACCACGCTGTAGCCGAAGGGTTCATCGAAGTCGATGAGATGCAACAGTGCGTGGGCACTGCCCAGTGTTGCGGAACGCTGGTCTTCCCCGACGGCGCCGAGGAATCGAACCATCTTGCCGTCGATGTGCGGGGCGACCTCGTCGTCGAAGTATTGCTGGTCTTGGATGATGCCGGCGATGACGAGTGGGCGGCGCGTTGCGCGGGCCACGTTGATGGCTTCGGCTGTGCCTTTGTCTGGGTGGATCCGGCCGAAGAACAGCAGGTGGGGGCCGGGGTCGGGATGGAGGGCGAATGCGTCGGTGTTGATGCCGTGATGGATGGTGGCGTCGTAGGTCAGTCTGGGATGACGGTTCGAGTCGCTGATCGCCACGTAGGTCGTGGTTGCGTCGTAGCGTTCGTAGACCGGCACGATCCGCTCGGACGAGAAACCGTGGATGGTCGTGACGACGGGTGTGTCGACCAGCCCGCTGTAGGTGAGCGGGAGAAAGTCGAAGCCGTTGTGGATGACGTCGAAGTCGCCTGCCCGTTCGAACACATCAGCGATGTGTGTGCCTTCAGCCACCTTCGGATCGATGCCTTCGTCTTCTGACCACCCGGACGCGACCGTTGATCGGAGACGCGCTGTGGTGATCGAATCTGCGGTGGCGAACAGCGTGACGTCGTGACCGAGCTCGACCAAGCCCTCGGTCAGCAGAGAAGCGAAGAGTTCCCAGGGCCCGTAGTGACGCGGCGGTGTTCGCCAAGCAAGCGGGGACAACACCGCAATGCGCAGCGCTGCCTCAGAGGACGGTCGGGAAGGTGAGACAGCGAGACCCTAGCGACGCTCGCTGGGAAGTATCCAGAGTAGGGTGATGGAACTTCTTGGAAAAGAGCGCCCCGCTTGGGCCGGACGACCGTTTCGGTTTCGTCGCCCTCCGCAGGCATGACGCCTTGACCGACCCAACGATGGAGTTCTGTCATGCCTAGTCATGCCTCCGATTTTGCTGTCCCGCCAGTACTCCGGCCCACCAGCCGGTTCGGGATCCTGTCCACCTTCCCTCCGACGGAGTGCGGCATTGCCACGTTCTCGGCTGCGCTCGCGACCGGCCTGATCGCCAACGGCGCGAGTGTCGACGTCGTTCGCTGCGGTGTCACGCCACCGCTCGAGGACGCTTCGGTGTCCGCCTCGCTCCGCGGCGACTTCGGCTCGGCGATGTCGTCGCCAGTCGAGGTTCTCAACAGTACCGACGTGGTCATCATCCAACATGAGTACGGCATCTACGACGGCGCCGACGGCGCCGAGGTCCTTGAGGTGGCAGCTCAGATTGCTGTGCCAGTCATTGTCGTCGCCCACACCGTCCTGACCGCTCCGACGGTCAACCAGAAGCGTGTGCTCGAAGAGCTCTGTGCCATGGCCGATGCTGTTGTGGTGATGACCGAGACAGCGAAGTCTCGACTCGTCGATGGGTTCGGCGTCGACAACGCAAAGGTCACGGTTGTTCCTCATGGGGCGGCGACGCCTTCGGGTGCAGCGCCGAGCCCCCATCCGAGCCGAGCAACGCGAACACCACGGATCTTGACGTGGGGACTCCTCGGACCAGGAAAGGGCATCGAATGGGCGATTGATGCCATGGCCCAACTGT
Organism: uncultured Acidimicrobiaceae bacterium; assembly: GCA_964351995.1. Classification (GTDB taxonomy): domain Bacteria; phylum Actinomycetota; class Acidimicrobiia; order Acidimicrobiales; family SZUA-35; genus SZUA-35. Next base: position 17,367 of record CAYGQE010000079.1, read on the forward strand.
CTGACCTCGAGCCTCATCCTCGCTACGTGATTGCTGGAGCAACGCATCCCAAGGTCCAGGCAGCGTCAGGTGAGTCGTATCGCGAGATGTTGATGGATCGTGCCGCTCGGTCAGGAGCCGGTGCCTCGATCTCGTTCGACGACACCTACCGCGATCTCGAGTCACTGACCAAGCTCATTCAGTCGGCCGACCTCGTTGTCTTGCCGTATGACTCGACCGAGCAAGTCACCTCCGGTGTGCTCGTTGATGCGGTCGCAGCTGGCCGCCCCGTGGTTTCCACGGCCTTCCCCCATGCGGTGGAGTTGCTCAGCAGTGGGGCCGGCATCGTTGTGCCGCAACGAGACACAGTTGCGTTGGCCAACGCCATCCGCTCAGTCCTCAGTCATCCTGATCGAGCCGCCGCGATGGCAGCCGAGGCTCGACGACTTGCGCCGGACCTCTCCTGGACCGCCGTCGCAGGCCGTTACGAGCAACTCGCTCGTGGGATCATTTCGAACCGCAACTCGGCCCAGCGATGATCGACTCGACAGCGTTCGTCCCATCGTTCAGGCACGTTTTCGGATTGAGCGACACGATCGGCATCTTCGAACACGCTGATCACCTCACGCCACGACGGGAACACGGCTACTGCGTTGACGATGTGGCCAGACTGTTACTGGTCATCGCTCGAGAACCGAAACCGCCTCGAGCCTTGAACGATCTCGAACGGATCGCACTGAAGTTCCTGTCCGCTGCGCAAGCCGTTGACGGAAAGGTGCGCAATCGGCGCGATGCCTCCGGGCATTGGTCCGGCCGTCATGGGGTAGAAGACTGTTGGGGCCGCAGCCTGTGGGCGTTGGGAACAGCGGCAGCGAGATCGCGTGACCGTGCCGTTCGTCAAGCCTCGCTGGCCTACTTCGAGCGGAGTACCCAGCAACGTTCTCCCCACGTGCGAGCGATGGCTTTTGCGGCGCTCGGAGCGTCGGAGGTGCTCACCTTTGACCCCCACCACCGTCGTGCTCGTCTGCTGCTCTCCGACGCCGCAGAGCTGATCGGCCCACTGCCCACAGATCCACTCTGGCCGTGGCCCGAACCCCGCCTCGCCTACGCCAACGCCGCCGTTGCTGAGGCGCTTATTGCCGCCGGCCAACTCTTGCAAAGGCCGGCGCTCATCGATGACGGCCTGCTGCTCTTGAGATGGTTGTCAGAACGCGAAACCTTCGAGGGCCACTATTCGCCGACGCCGGTCGGCGGATCCGGGCCAGGCGATGTCGCCCCGCAGTTCGACCAGCAGCCGATCGAAGCGGCGGCGATGGCCGACGCATGTCACCGAGCGTTCGCCGTCACCGGTGACACCGAGTGGCTCACGAGAATGCAGCTGGCGGTTGGTTGGTTTGTCGGAGACAACGACAGATCAGCGCCGATGTTCGATCCCGATTCCGGTGGCGGCTACGACGGCCTGCACTCGTTCGGTCCGAACCTCAACGAGGGAGCCGAGTCGACGCTGGCTCTCATTTCCACTCAGCAACACGCACGCCAACTGACGAGCTCCGCCGCACCCATCGGCTGAGCGAACTCGCCGGTTTTGTCAGGGCTGAACCAGCCGGTCGAGGAGGTCGTCCATCCTCACCGTTGCGATGCTTGCGCCAACATCGGCGAAACCGTAGGGAAGGACGAGATGATCACCGGCGATCATGCTGCCGCACGAGTAGACGACGTTCGGAACGTAGCCTTCCCGTTCATCAGCCTGCGGCGACAGCAGGGGTTCCTTGAGATGCCCGATCACCCGGGCCGGGTCATCGATGTCGAGCAGTAGGGCTCCGAGGCTGTACTGACGGAACGGGCCGACGCCATGGGTGATGACCAACCACCCCGCTTCGGTTTCCAGCGGCGAGCCGGAGTTGCCGAGCTGAGTGAGTTCCCACGGCCGTTCCGGTTCCTGGATCTTCTCGGTCTCTCGCCACACCCTCACGTCGTTTGACCGCATCAAGAAGTTGTTGACGTTGTCCTGCCGTCCGAGTGCAGCGAACTGGCCGTTGAGCTTCCGGGGAAACAATGCGATGCCCTTGTTGTGGGCGCACTCGCCGCTGAGCGTCACGACGCGGAGTGTCTCGAAGTCTGTGGTTTCCAGCAGCTGGGGCAGTATCTGGTGACCGTCGAACGCGGTGTACGTGCCGTAGTAGACAATCGAGCCATCATCGTGGACGAAACGGACAAGACGTACGTCCTCCATCCCGTGGCTCTCGGTCGGTCCCGATGGGAAGATCACTCGCTCGGAAACGTCACTTTCGGGTGCGAACCTGATTCGGTAATTCGACGACGCCAACCAGTGCAGCGTGTGGGCGATCTCGTGGGAATGTTTGCCGTTCTGGTCGCTCTCGATGTGTCGATGAATGGCCTGCTCGAGTTCGACCATGGTGAAGTGCGGGTCGAGGTCATCGAGAATCAGGCGGGCGGTGTCGGTCAGCGCACCGAGGTCGCCGAGTTTGGTCTCGAAGAACTCCCGGTCGTACTCCGACGCCACCCGCTTGCCAGATTCCAGATGCCGCTGTTGCTCATCGACCCGGATCTGCACGTCGGGGTTGGCGCTGATGACGCCGGAACGGAGCTCGATCGACGACACGTGACCCTCGCCGATGGCTCGCAGGCTCATGATGAATCGGGTGTCACCGTCGGCCAACCCCGACTGGTCGGGGGCAGCAACGATGGACGGGTTCCCCAGCGCCGCTGCTTCCACGGAGTATTCATGCGAAAAGTAGGCGCCGATCAGCAGTTGGCGGTCCGGCGGCACCGCCTCGGTCAGTCCGAGTCGCTCAGCGACCGTTTCAAACCGCATGGTCAGAACAGCGTCCAGGTCGCGATGGCGATCCTCGAACTCCGATCGGGCGATGGCAAGCGTGCTCGCTACGTCATCATCAGACAGTGCCAGTACCCGCCGCAGGACGCTCTCGAGGCGAGTGCTCCCGCCGGGGAATGACTCATCACCGGGAAGAAACGGCTTGAGCAGGACCCGACGAGCATCAGGCAAGAACTTCACGTCGCCATGGCGACGGACAGGGAGAGCACTCATGGGCGGATGTCCCCGGATCAGTTGTTGATGGCAAAGGCCCGACGGGCCGATGGCTGCTGACCGTACTCGCCCGCGACACTGCCCATTGGTCATCGCAGAATCAATGTGAATCACATTGCGCCGACTGCGATCTCTGCTGTGTGCAAGCGTTCGTCGTCTCATGGTGCTGGGGGCTGGCTGATTGGCGGCCTCCGGGGTTCCTCGGGCGAGTCCGGACCCTAGGATCAGCGGTTCATGAATTCAGCCTCTCACTGCCTGTTCGCTGTCGCCATCGTTGGATTGTTGTTCGTCGCTGGTTGCTCGAGCGCCGATGATTCGACATCGTCGACATCGGCTGCTGCCGTGTCGTCAGCTGACGAGACGACCACCACGGTCGACAACCGGACAGATGAAGAGGCTGCCATCGACCGGCTCGACGTGCTGATGTTCGGCCTCGGTGTCACCGATCTCGAGCCCACGGCGAACTGCGTGATTGACCGCTTGGAAGCAGAGAGCATCGAACTCACTGGCGAAGGCACGGGTGAGCTCATCGCGCTCTTCGGCTGCGACGACAACGCCATGGCGCAGTGGTTGCCGACCACCAACCCGGCGCTCTCGACAGAAGCCTGGTCTTGCACCGTCGGCAGCATCGGCGATTGGATCAGCGGGCTCACTATCCCGGCGACGGGAGTGTTCTTCGACGCCGACCAGCCTCCGGGGGAGTTCATCGAGTCGACGGCGACTCGTTGCGACGTCAGCGAAGACGACTTGCTCGCCGCCTTCTCGTTGTAACGGGCAGTCAGGTTGATCGGAGTCGCCATGCCTGATCGAGAGTTCACGGCGATGTAACTGACCACTGGACGGCCCGATCGAGCGGATTGCTACGGTCGGCGACCTTCCGGAAATCATGTTCTCGACCCGAGGTGACCGATGACTGCAGATCGAGTGAACAGCGACCGACTGTGGTCACGCTTGATGGCCATGGCCGAGATCGGCCCAGGGGTGGCTGGTGGTTCCAACCGCCAGGCGCTGTCGGACGAAGACAAAGCTGGCAGAGATCTGTTCATCTCGTG
>CAYGQE010000080.1:0-20549 GCA_964351995.1 uncultured Acidimicrobiaceae bacterium
GTGTCGGTCGTTGGTGGGAGCCATTCACCGCATGCGTTGATCGAGAACGAGGTATGCCAGTGGTCGGTGAACGCCTCCGGGGCGATTCCTGCGATCGACTCTCGCTGTTGTGCCAGCACAAGAACTGCTGCGAGCCCTACGGCAAGCAACGCTCCAACCGAGACTGGAAACCACGGAACACGCGATCCGACCGGATTCGGTGTCACAGCCGCCTTCGACGAGCCTTCTGCGCGGTTGGCGCGTCGGGATGCCTTACCCATGTTGATTCCTTCGATTCGTGCCGGGAGCCTCGTACAGACTCACTCGTATCAGATGGTTAATTACTACAGCTCGTAGCAGTGTAGTCCACCGGCCTTCGACTCGATGCCTCGCAGGGCCGATCCGACATCGCCAGCCCTAGTGGTGTGCCGCTGGATGCCGACGAGCCCGGTACGCGAGCCAACCTGCACTGCCAAGGCAACCGGCAACGACCAGTGCGACCGCACCTCCCACAAACCACGCTCCGGTCACCACGATTGCCCCTAGGGCAATAGCCATTGCAAGTCCGCAGCAAAGCGCCATTGCGGCAAAGGCTGCGATCCGTGTCTTGAGCTGTTCCATTTCGCCGACTCCATTCGTACTACGACACTTTGTCGTATATCCATCGGCTGGCAGGCGCCAAGACTTGAGGACTTTGCCCAGGCCGCTAGAGGCCGCAGACGTGTGTGGCGAGTTCTACGAAGTGATGAACCTGCAACGAGGACGCCACAACGGCGACCAGCGCAGCGATCCCCGTCGCAGCCATTGCTGCTGCAGCAATTCTCGACGAAGTGGGATCACCAAGGAGCGCATTGACACGAAGGGGAATCGACCCTCCGGCGAAGGCGCCAACAGTCGATCCTGCGTAGTCGGTCGTGGCGAGCGCTGCACGCGCAATCGATACCGCAACGAGTTCGCGATCGCCTTCCATGGCTTCAACTGCCGCCTCGTCTGCGCATCGCTCGGTTGCAAGTCGGAGTTGTTCGACGAGGGGCCGAAGCGGCGGAACAACGGCGACGGCCAATGCGCCAACCAACAGGAAGCGGTGATGGCCCTGTTCGAGGTGGGCTCGCTCGTGAGCGAAGAGGACTTGCCGCTCCCTAGGGCTCAGGGCGTCGAGCAGGCCATTGGACACCACAACGCACCCGGGTTTTCCTGGAGCTGCGTATGCGATGGGCTGTTCGGTATCGAGAACCTGGAACCGACGGCCTCTTGTTCCGGCGACGGCCCATCGATGATCGACGATGACTTTCCGCATTCGGATACCAGCAGCAAGAAACAGGATCGCTGCGATCGAGCCTTCCACAAAGCCGACTTCGTGATGGAGTGGGATGACCGGACACATCTCGAGAAGTGCAAGCATCACCGCGGAGCGAGCAAGGAATCCAGCAGTTGCCAGCGTGAGAACCGTGAGCGCAGTTCCGGCCGTGACCGCAGCAATGAAGGTCAACACCCGAATGGTCGCGGCCGGGCGCATGGGCCACCGATACAAGCCAGCAGAGACGCCGACCAGGACCACCAGCAGACCAGGGAGGATGAGGGAGACGGTCAAACCGTCTAACTCCCCCGACGGAGGAGTTTCCGAAGGACCTTGGCGTCTTGCGCATCGAGCGATTCGACGAACTGACTCAGGACCGCCGCTCGATCGCCAGCGTCACCAAGCGTCGATCGCATCGTGTCGGCGCGGTACTCCGCCTCACTTCTGATCGGCTCGTAGGTGTAAGCCCGACCTCGTTGCCCCCGACTCAGCCGACCTTTGTCGTAGAGCCGGCTCAGGATCGTCATCACTGTCGTGTAGGCCAGTTCCGGCGCGACCGCTTGATGCACCTCCGCCGGCGTCACCGCTGCGTCTGTGGACCAGAGATAGGTCATCACTTCTTCTTCGAGAGCTCCCATTGGACGCTTCGCTGCCATCAACTACTCCTGAACCGAGAACGAATACTCCGACAAAGCGTAGTGCCCGCAGCGCCAGGTGACAGACCAGCCGCTACCGACTCTCGCTGCGACGACATCAGGGCCCTGTTAGCGCTTCAAGTCGGGTGTTCAGTCCGTCGACGCCGAGAGCTCCGACATGGGTCTCGCTGGTCCCGTCCTCGTTCAAGAAGACGAAGGACGGTTGGGTGGTTATGTCGAACGACGCCCAAATGGCACCAGATTCATCGACGGCATGTGGGAACTCGCCAACCCCGAGTGTGTCGATGAAGTCCTGAATAGCTGCCAATTCGTCGCGCCCTGCGACACCGATGAACTGGACGTCTTCACCATATTGCTGTTGCACCTCTGCGACCGCAGGGGCTTCCCGTCGGCAGGTGCTTCACCACGGCGCCCAGAACCAAAGCATCACGTCTTGGCCTTGTAGGCTGTTCCAATCGATCTGACCGCCATCAGCGGTTGGGAGTACGAGCGATTCCGTCGTCGCTGTTCCGTCTTGGGATTGGGCAGGCTCAGAAACAGCAGTGGCGGCTTGGCCTGGACTCTCACCCGAGCACCCGGCGGCGATCAAAGCGAAGACGAAGACGACTGCCGCAACGCCCAAGCGTCGGGGCACCCGAATGGTCTTGGCCAGTTGCATCGTGGTACCATACCCCCGATCCCTATGGCTGGCTATTCACTCTCCAAAGACCAATATTTGTCCAGACTCAAGCGCATCGAAGGCCAAGTACGCGGCCTTCAGCGAATGGTCGACGAAGATACCTACTGCATTGATGTGTTGACACAGATCAGTTCAGTCACCAAAGCGCTTCAGAACGTCGGCGTTGGCCTCGTCGACGAGCACCTTCGCCATTGCGTCCAAGACGCTGTCGCCGAGAGCCCCGAAGCCGGTAGCGACAAAATCGATGAAGCAACCGCTGCCATTGCTCGACTGCTTCGGACGTGACGGCAGCATCGAGCCCGACCAACTCGACCGAGGCTTGGCGACCCAGAGCAATGAAAGCGGCGTTGGTTGGCGTCGTGGCGGTGGCCCTGGTGTTCGCACTTCAATCGATTCGCAGCTCTGACGCCATCGTCGCCGGGGCAGAAGACTTGGGACACATCCATGATCTGGTCCTCGACAGCGACGGCGCATTACTGATCGCCGCACACAGCGGCCTCTACCGAGTCGAAGACAGCCAGCGGGCCACGCTCGTCGGATCAGCTCGACACGATCTCATGGCTCTGGCAACCAATGGCGACGGCGAGCTCCTCGCGTCGGGTCACCCCGATTTACGAGACCCTGACTGGCGGATTGCAGACAAACCGCCATTCATGGGGCTCGCTCGCAGCGACAACGAGGGCGAGTCTTGGCAGCCGGGCGAGCTCCTCGGCGACGCAGACTTCCATGCAATTGCGCCGCTCAACAACAGCTCACTGTTGGCGGCGGAATCGTCCGGCGTTGTGTGGTTCAACAGTGGGGATCAGTGGGACAGCCGGAGTGAGCTTCTCCTCGAGGATCTCGCCGTGAGCCCAAATGATCAAGAGGTCGTCGCCGGGCTCACTGATCAAGCCGTTCTGGTCATGTCCTTTGATCAGGGACGCACGTGGATTGAAACCGAAGCAGCACCTGCTCTAGCAGTGCTGGACTGGTCACCGTCGGGCGAGATCGTGGGAGTACAACCCGACGGGACGGTTGTCAGATCCGAAGCGTCGATGGAGGATTGGAACATCGTCGGGTCAGTGACCGGCGAACCCGAAGCGGTACTGGCCGTGGAAGGCCACCTGTGGGTCGGCCTCGGGGGTGGGTCAATCTGGCATCGAGAAGGCGACGAACCTCTGTCGTTGCTGTACGCCCCTCCAAGCAGCTGACCCCGACGCCAGGGCCCTCTCGGCGATCGATCATCCGGCGCCCTGTCGTTCTCAGTACGACGGAATTGCCTGGTCAATGAAACCGAAAGCGATCAACCACAACGCTGCCACAGGCAACACCGCCACCGAATAGGTCAACCAACGTCGCCACCGTCTAGCGACAACCCGGGTCAGAATCCAGGCCCCCGATGCGATAAGCGACCACACGATGGCTGGAGCGATCGCAGAGCGATCACCGCTCAAACCCTCGCCGAAACTCTCCTCGTCGCCTACTCCGTCCACTGAGTCAAGGACTTGATCGTCATCGGTCAGGCCCGGAAGTCGCTCGGCGAGAGCCTCATCAGATGAGCTCGCCGCTGATGCGTCCAGGTCTTCGTCGGCGAGGGATTCCGGCACGACAGCCTCGAAGCCACCTTCGATCTCGATCGGCTCAGAGACAAGCGAGGCCGTGACGATGATACGAAGCCGAGCAGAGAACTTGGGATGACAAGAGGTGAGAGTGAGACGGTTGGACCCGTCCTGGTCGAGAACCTCGATCTTGCTCGGATCAACAATGAAGTGGCCTATCTCACTTCCATCGCCGTCGTCTTGAGGATCGACGACGTAGGTCGCCGTGCCCCAAGGCATGTCGACCTCGATCTCATCGCCCGGCAACAGCTCGTCGATCCGATTGAACGGTGCGCCCCACGTCGTGCGATGCCCTGCCACCGACGCGTTACCCATCATTCCCGGCATCGGGGTCCCCGGGTAGTGGCCGGGACCAGCCTGAAGTTGTGTGGGATCGACACCTTCGACAATGAACTGGTCGAGGTCGATTCGCTCAGCTCGAATCCGACCGACCACCTCTCCAGGGTCCCGCTCGATCGATGAAGCAGGCACGACAATCGGACTCAGCTGCGGCGCCGCCATCGAGGCGATTTCGGACTCAGCAAGCCCCGAGGCCAACTCACCTCCGCTGCTGCGATCTGCCAACACCGCAGCCTCGTAGTTCTCGAACTCGCCAGCCAGCCCCGACTGTGTACGGTCCTGCAGAACACCCGTCCCCCACAACTGGTAGGCCGCAAACGCCAAGATCAGTAGCCCGAACGAGATCAACAACCGGCCCGCCGAACCAACCAACCGAGCGGGCCAACCTTCACTTCTTACTTGCGCTTCGTACGACACACTGTAGGAGTTTAGGCTTCGAATCAGCCGACCCTCACTCACCGCAACACAATCCGGGGCCCCATGCATCCAATCGTTTCATCCACGCTTCCCGCTGCAATTCTCGGCGGACTGTGGACAGCCAGTCATCGTCGCTCAGTTGCCGTGCGTCGTTGGAAGCCTTCGATGCTTCCTGCCACCCGCGTTGGGGACTTGCAGGTTCGCAACGGAGGAACTGGCGACGACGCCATCCTGCTGTTGCACGGCATGATCTCGACCGGTGACATCTTCGGCGAGGCGTTCGACTCCCTCACAGCCAAGTCACGCTTCGCCGCACCCGACCTTCTCGGGTTTGGTGGCTCCATCGACCACGAGCGCAGTCGCTTCTCCCTCGACGACCAACTCGACGCACTTGACGCCTTGCTCGATTCGGGTTTGCTCGGGAGCGGCATGATCACCGTCGGGGCTCACTCGATGGGAAGCACCGTGGCACTGGCATGGGCACAACGTCACCCGACGCGGATCCGGTCGCTTGTATGCTGGGGTGCCCCGATTCAGCCGTCGCGAACGGCGGCGATACAACAGCTTTCAGGCAGCATGATGGCCTCGCTGTTTGCTCTCAACACCGACCTCGCTCGCAAGGCTTGCGCTGTCAGTTGTCGTCACCGTCTCAGCGCAGGCTGGCTCGCAGCACTGGCCGAGCCTCAACTACCAGTGACGATTGCTCGAGCCGTTCCACTGCACACGTGGCCTGCGTATCGCGACTCGATCGACGAGCTTGTGTTGAACGTCGACTGGCGCAGCCTTTTCGACAAGGCGACCACGCACGGCATTCCGCTCCAGCTGGTCTGGGGCGACATGGACTCTGTGCAGGACATGCCATACGTGGAAGACCTTGTCGAATACGCCCCCAATGCAACGCTCGAGATCATCGCCGGGGCTGATCACCGCTTACCACTCACCCATCCGCTTGAGTGCGTCGGCCATCTTGGGGTTGCCAGCTGAGTCGGCGAGAGCGACAGAGCGTGGCCGCCCTGGAAGAGATCCGTGCGCAATCGAGCTCGATTGACCAAGGTGGCAAGGGGTCGACGGTCTCGTTGTCGATGCGCATGCCCGGTTCATGACCCTCAGCGCTGGCTGATGCCGACCTCTGTGATCGTGCGTCCCTCTCGGGCCTTCACCATCAACTCAAAGCCGCCGTGCTGCACGATGTCGCCGATCTCAGGAAGCTTCCCGGCACTCGCCAACACCAGCCCAGCGATCGTCACGGCGTCGTCGTGGTCGAAAGCTGACTCGTCGAGGGCAGTACGAAGATCGCTCAACGGCGCCTCGCCCGGCACCGTCATCGAACCATCAGCATGGCGAGTGATCAGCCCATGACCCTCTTCAGCCATGATCTCGGTGATGACGTCATCAAGCGACACGAAGCCGACCGTCATACCGAATTCGTCGACAACAAGGGCGGCGTGGGCGCCGCCAAGTTTGAATTGCTCTAGCAGATCATCAGCCGGCGTGGTGGCGGCAACAACTGGTAGCGGCCTGGTGAGGCCACCGAGCGATCCCAAGGCGCCGAGTCGAGTGGCACGGATGAAGTCCTTGATGTGCAACATGCCGATGACATGATCGAGGTCTCCATCGATCACCGGATAGCGGCTGCGTTGGGATGCGCGGATGACAGCGGCCACTTCTTCGGTCGAAGCGGAGGCATCGAGGGCCACGATGTTGCGGCGAGAGACCATGATCTCCTCGGCCGGGCGCTCGTCGAGTTCGAAGATGTTGCGGATCAGATCGCGCTGGAGCTGCCCGACCTCGCCGCTGTGAGCAGACTCATCGGTGACGATCGCCAGCTCGTCACTGGTGTGCAATGACAGGAGCTTGTCCGGTTCGGGAATGCGGAGCATGCGCATCAACGCAAACGCAATCGAGTTCAACACCACGACCATCGGACGGAACAGCGCACTGAATGCTCGCATGATCGGGTTGAGGCGGACACTCACCGACTCTGGTGCTTGCAAGGCGAGCGCTTTCGGAATCATCTCGCCGAACACCACGTGGAGATATGTGATCGCCGACAACGCCACGATGAAGCCAACCGTGTGGGAAGCCGTTTCGGGCACACCCAGGCCTTCGAGGGGGTCATACAGCCAGTGGGCCACTGCGGGCTCGCCGTACATGCCGAGCCCGATCGACGCCAACGTGATGCCGAGCTGGGCAACCGCGATGTAGCTGTCCTTTCCTGCATGACGTTGGAAGACATCGACCAACCACTTGGCCGCCCTGCTTCCGCTGTCTGCCATCGCTTGCAGCCGACTCAGGCGGGCACCGACCAAGGCGAACTCTGCGGCTACGAACAAGCCGTTGGCGATCACCAACAGGATGATCGCGGTGATCGGGAATGCGTACTCGCCGATCATCGACCTTCACCGCCTTCGACAAAGCTGACTCGTTCGATTGCATTGCCGTCGACCGCATCGACCCGAACGTCGAGGGCTCCACCGTCCAGCGATATCAGCTGTCCGACCGCAGGCATGTGCGACAGCTCGTGCCAGATCAAGCCACCGATCGTGTCGACATCGCTCGTTGGCAGCGACAAGCGGAACCGATGGTTGAGATCGACGAGCAAGACCTCACCGGACACCGAGACTCTGCCGTCGACTTCGGCGATGGGGTCAGGGTCGACATCGAACTCATCACGGACCTCGCCGAAGATCTCTTCGAGTGCGTCTTCCAACGTGACCAATCCGGCAACTCCGCCGTACTCGTCAATCACCAGGGCGCAGTGTTGATCGCTGTCGTTCAGACGGTGCCAGAGTTCGGGAACCGGCATCGTCTCCACGACTTCGATCAGGGGTCTGGTGATGGATGCGACCGACCTTGAGGGGTCGTCCTCGGACCCGAGATAAAGCCCTCGAAGACTCACAACTCCGTTCACGTCATCACTGGAGCCGACCCAAACTGGAAAGCGGCTGTGGGGCGAGGCGATCACCTGATCGAGGGCTCCTTCGACCGAGTCATCGTCACGCACACCAACCAAGCGCCGCCTCGGAGTCATGATTTCTCGGACGGAGCGCTGTTCAACATTGAGAACACCAGCTGCCATGTCACGTTCCGCAACGTCGATCAGACCGCCGACAGCGCTCTCTTCGATCAGCGCCTTGAGTTCCTCTGGGGAATGGACATGAGCGTGACTGTGGTCCGAACTCAAACCGACACCGCGCATGATGGCGAAGGCCGAACCATTGAATACCTTCACGAGGGGGCGGAACAGCACCTGACTGACCTGCATCGGGCGAAGCGTTGCGATAGCGAGACGCTCCGGATACCTCAGCGCTGCTGTCTTGGGCAATAACTCACCAAGGATCACCTGCAACGAGGTGATGATCAGCAGCGTGACGATCACGGCGACCACGCGAGCCGACGAACCGAAGGCCGATTCGAAGAGTGGGGTGAGGCGAGCCTGACCGAACGCACCGGCGATCAGACTGCTCAGTGTGATGCCGACCTGACATGTGGCCACGTAGTTGTCGACTGCCACAGGGTCACGAACGATCTCGAACAGCTTCGCTGCGGATCTGTTGCCGTCCTGTCCCAATGATTGGATACGGGACTTCCGGCTGCCGACGGTGGCGAATTCAGCTGCGACGAAGAGCGCGTTCAGCGCAAGCATCACAGCAATAGCTACAGCAGTGATAGCGCCACTCACGGAAGCCTCACCGCACCGTCTGATCCCCGCCAATCACAGCCGCCCAAGAACGCTCGAGGAACGATAGGTGCCGGACGGCAGAGACGTATTCGCTCTCGTGTGATCAACATCAATCGATTGCACCGATCTCATTTTGAGGATCACCGATGCCCTCGTCGCCTTCGTGAGCGTCGCCGCGATCGCTCCAACAACACCGGCCTTGACGAGCAACCGCATGCTTGCAGGTCAAGGTGCACCGCTTGATCGCTGTGTCGGTCTTCACGATGGGTCCTTCCATGCGGATCGGTGCAGGTTGAGGTGCCCGGCATGCGATGCCGCTAAACCTACACAGCGTCGTAGTAGACCGTACACCGACACGCCAGACGCCCTGACCCGACCAGGTGAACAGTGTGTCGAGGCACCTCGAGGTTCTCTGAAGGCTTGTCTGCACCGTCGACCTATCAGAGGGCGGTCGGCTCCGCCAAGCAACTCGTCCCGCGACCGCACACCCTGATCCCTACAACAGGAACAAGTCCAAACTTCGAATCGCCCAGCCTCGCAGCGAGACGAATGACCCCTCAATACTTCGAGGGGACCATCAGGTTCGCTGGAGCTCCGACCGGCGGCCCTCACGGCCGGGTGCTTTGGAGTCCTATCACGGGACACCGGTCCCGAAACGTGCGCTCCCGCAGATTCTTCGTCCGTCTTCGCTGACGCTCCGCCCCTGACGGGCAGCTTCGCTGCGATCGAACAATCGACGTCCGCCTCCTTTGGCGCGTTTCGGACTGCGGCTTACCCGTGATTGATCGGACTTCGCACCCGGCCCAGTGAGGCGGACCGGGAGCACCACATCACGCCTCACCGTCGCACGGCCCGACCGGGCTTGGGGAAGACCGGTCGGTCCGTCGGCGACCAATCACGAAAGAGAACACCACAACATGCAAACAACAACTCAAACCCTGGAGTCAAGAGGACTCCAGGCCGTTAGCAATAGGCGCCGGATCACACACCGCCGGATTATCACCAGCACAGGCGTCGATGCACTCCTCGCCACAACCGACGGGCTCGACTTCATCAGCAGCTGCCTCGAAGCAGTGACCCTGCGCAGATGGGGCACCGTCTCATCGGCTGAGGCAGCGGCGAACTACCTCGCAGCGAACCACGGCGGGCACATCGGCGCAGCATTCGTCGTGCCCGACAACATCGCCGAAGAGCAGGTCCTGTTGATCGACATCGTCGAGAGCGGCAGCCGCCGTTCCCGCACCCTGCTGCGGCTTCTCGATCCAACGGTGGGAGCAGCACGATGACCGACCTCGTAGATAGCAACGGCACTCATCACGGTGCAAGGTCTCCCCTGCAACTCGACACCCTGAGCATCCGACTCGAGGAACTCGACAAAGCGAGCGGATGGGATCTTAACCACCCCTACCTCGAGACCTTCTGGTTACCAGTGATCGGTCCGACGTCGACACTGCTTCTCCGATACGTCGGCCGTCATGTCCGCTCCAGCAACTACACCGTCTTTGACACCAGCGACGTCGCCCTCTGCTTGGGCGTAGGCGCCGGCATTGGACGGCACAGCCCGATCGTCAAGACCGTCCAGCGACTCGCACGCTTCGATCTCGCCAGAGTCGACTCAGTCGAGGACGACCCGAACCTGCGTCTCACCGTCGACTCACATGTCCCACCAGTACCTCCTGGATTCCAACGCAAGTGGCCAGAACACCTTCGGGTCCTGCACAGCCGCGCCGTAGCACGCCAACACATTGCCGTCGCCCAGGAGCGGTCATGACGACCTACACCGAGCTTTGCGACCGCGTGACCCAGACCATCGTCGATGCCCTCGACGCGGACGACACCAATGCATGGTCGGCTCCGTGGCATCGAATCGGCAGCGGCTGGGCTCCACGAAATGCCATGACTGGCGACTACTACGCCGGGTCGAACCTCATCGCCCTCGCTTGCGAAGCTATGGACCCGAACCGGCCCGCGTCCGAACAACCACCTCTGTCGCAATACACATCACCGTGGTGGGCGACATATCGACAGTGGGGCCAGCTCGATGCCCAGGTCCGCAAAGGCGAACGATCCGCCTCGATCGTGAAGTGGGTGCGCAAGGCCAGAGACACTGAAGACGAACCAGCGCCACCAACGACACCGGATGGCACGCCGATGAACTCACTTCACGGGCCCCGCCTCGCCCCAAAGGTCTATGCCGTCTTCAACGTCGCCCAGGTCGACGGATGGGAGCCACCCGCTCCCGTCCCACTCGCCGACCACTCCCCCATCGGAGCCGCTGAGCAATGGATCGCTGCATCCGGTGCGGACATCTCGTACGGCCACGACCACGCCGCGTACCTCCCCGCAACCGACACGATCGAAGTTCCCGCCCTCGGTCAATACCCAGACCCGCTCGATCACTACTCAACCGTCTGTCACGAGCTGATTCATTTCACATCTCACCCCAGCCGGTGCAACCGCCAGCTCGGCAAGCGCTTCGGCGACGACGCCTACGCAGCCGAGGAACTCGTCGCCGAACTCGGTGCAGCTTTCACGACTGCGCGGCTCGGCCTGACCAACACTCCCCGACCAGACCACGTCGCCTACCTCAGCCACTGGCTTCGCATCTTGAAAGCCGACCCAAGAGCCTTATTCGCCGTGGCGTCCCAAGCACAGAAAGCTGTCGACTTCCTCGGCGCTCTCACCCGATCCATCCCACAGCCCGACGACGGAACAGAGGCGGCAGTATGAGCCGACTCCCCTTCGAAGCCCTCCATCGAGAAGCCGGCGGAGAGAGCTTCAAAACACTCGCCGATCGCCTCGGCTGCACGCCCCGCACCCTGCACCGCTGGAAACGCAGCGGCGTTCCACTGTCCAGGGCCGACGACGCCGCCATCCGGCTGGGCTCTCACCCCGCTTGTGTCTGGCCCGAAACCTGGCTCCAAGCGGCATGAGACAATCTCCTCCTTTGCGTGGCCCGTCCATTTCTCCACCAAGCCAGGGGTCCCCAACACCTCTAACTCACGACCCTTTCATCTGACCGATCCCGGATCGCCGCACCTGCGAACCAGCGACGCCACCTCCGCCGCCAGCATCGCCCGTGGCTCATCACCTGCTGCGACGACAAGTCCGCATGCGCCGTGCTCACCGCCTACTCAGCCACAGTCGCCCACATTGCCGGCGACTCCACCGCGGCACCCTTGCACCGGCGCTCAAGTCCTCGACAGCCACCAGCCCACAACATCGCAACCACCCAGTCATCACCCCGGATTGCCGCCACCGCCCGGAACCTGGCACCAGCCATCGAGGCCGATCCACCGGCCAGCGTCTTCCCACCAGCCGACCCCGAGCGACGAACACACCGGTCGTGCTCCTCGTTTCGTCCCACCGGGTGGGTCAACTGACAACGTCACTTTGGCAGAAGCCGCTGTCGCCGCAAGGGCAACAAAGACTTCTGCTCCAGCATTCTCGCCCTCTTCGCTGCGCTCCGTCGGTCTGCGAGGTCCACAGAACTCTTTGACTCGCATTCGCTCGACCCCTGCCCCGACCGCTGAAGGCTCCTGCCGTCGATCCGCATGTCAGCCCCACCAGGGGAACGAAACACACAAGGAGCACAACACAACATGTTCACCGCAACCGCCATCGGCCGCCTCGTCAAGAACCCAGTCCTCGAACACAGCCCCAAAGGCACCCCGGTCTGCAAGTTCCGGATCGCCTGCGACAAGCCACGAGGCCGACAGGGCGCCAGCTACATCGACATCGTGGTCTGGCCCGGAGCCGAGGACAACTACAAGCACCTCACCAAGGGACGCCAGGTCGCAGTCACCGGCAACATCGACCACCAGCAGTGGCAGAAAGACGACGGCAACTACGGCGAACGCTACGAACTCGTCGCCGAAGCAGTCCAGTGGCTCGCCAAGCCCACCAGCGGCGCCCAATCAGAACCAGCCGCCGCCTAATCCAACGGCGGGTCCGGGAACACCCGGACCCGCCGACCGCCCACCCGACCAGGAACACCCACATGACCCCCAGCCAACCCGAGTCCAGCGTCTACTACCACAACGATGACCCCACCGACCCCTACCTCGACGACCCTCAACGCACCGCCAACGACGCCGACTGGTGGCCCTGCTACAGCTGCGACTGCACGAACTCTCTCGAATCCGGATGTCGCTGCAGCTGCCACTCTCAGCGACGCCATCACTGACGAGCTCTCCGAACAGGCCGGGTTGCGCCACCGGCGCAGTCCCGGCCGTGGCTCTACGTCGCATCCCAGTCGCTGCCTGTGGCAGCTCAACCCGACTGCTCGCTGCGGCAAGCGCTCGCCCATCTCATCTCACAATTTGGCTACGGGAAAAGGCATGACACAACTGCAGGTCCTTTCAGGACCTGCGTAGCTCGACCAAGTGTGAGATGACGCCAAGCACTGCGTACGGCGCATTCGCGACTCAAGTGTCCAAATCGATACCGGCATCTGTCCCTCTCTGAAATGGGCTCACGTCGATCGCAGAGGACCTCGCCGCCATGCACGTCAGCATCAGCAAGCTCGGCGCAGGCCAAGACCAAGCGAGCGGTGCAGCTCGAGCAGTAGTGGAGTACCTCACCGGACGCCAGCAGCAACCGGCGGGAGACCGTGGTCAAGCAACTCCGGCTCTCGGTACAGACTCCACACCAGGCGGGTACTACGCAGATTCGGCAGAGAGCCCGGGCCGCTGGCACGGGCGCGGTGTTGATGTTCTGATTCCGGAGGATCAACAAGGCCATGTCGATCCGCAGCATCTCGAGCGTCTCCTGCTCGGCCAACACCCCGTGACTGGGGCGCAAGTCATCGGCGCGTCGGGCTCGGCAGGGCGAGCTCGGCGCAACGGATCTGAGAGCGTCGACCTGGCAGGCGATGACAATCCGGCTGAGTTGTTGACGGCGTCACAGGCGGCGAAACTCATCGGCGTTGACCCGAGCTACATCGTCCGAGTCGCTCGCAAGACTGCCGCCCAGCGAGCCGAGATTGCAGAAGCGATAGCAGAGGGCGGCCAGCCGCCAACGCTTGATCGTTCCTATCTCGACGGCATGAAGACGCCGGGCGAGACACAGAACCGACCGGAATGGCGCTTCGAGCGTGTTGAGGTGGAGCGGTTCGCTGCGGATCGGCGGCAACCGAAGGTCGTCATGGGCTTCGACCTGACCTACTCCGCTCCGAAGGAGACCTCGCTGGCGTGGGCGGTCGCTGACGCCGAGGGCAAGGGTCGCATCGAAGAACACCTCCGCACGGCGGTCGCTGACGCCGCGCTGCGTTACGTCGAGGACAATGCCGTGTTCGTGAGACACAACCAGGCACACGTCAATGCTGACGGGATGGTTGCGGCATCGTTTCTACACAACACGAGCCGAGAGCTGGAGCCCCAGCTCCACGTTCACGTAGTGGTCGGGAACATGGCCCACGACTCGACCGGCACCTGGCAGGCCTTGGATGGCCGCGGGATCTACGCCCATGCGGGCACGTCTGGCTACCTTGCTGACGCCGAGTTCCAGATTGCGATGAACGCCGACGGGTTTGCGCACGGCCCCACGGTGAAGGGAATCTCGCACCTCGTCGGGGTCAACCCGGAAGCGGTCAACGCCATGTCATCCGGCCGCACGAGAATCATGGAAGAGGTCGGCGCCGTCGGGGCAGACTCGCCGGCGGCACGCCAATTGGCAGCACTGGCAACGCGCCCCGCAAAGGACACCAGCGTGGATCTCGACGAGTTGCAAGCGGTGTGGTCGGAACGTCTGGCTGCGGCCGGCTTCGGACCAGCACAGCAAGCTCTCCTTCGAACTCACGAAGCCCCGCTGATGTGGACGCCGCAAGACACGAAGAGCCTGCATCGACACCTGGCGAGCTCGTCCGGAGTGACCGAGCAGGTGGCCATGTTCGATCGGCGCAAGGTGATCGAGACCATCACCGATCATGTCGGCGGACGCCTGACTGCGACCGAAATCCTTGACCATGCCGATGCGTGGCTGGTGTCGGATCAGGTCGTCAAGTTGCAGGTCATCGACGGGATCCAAGGTGATCTGATCGGCGAAGTCGGGAAGGTATCGCTGACACCGGGCCTTGATCTCTACACCACGCCGGAGATCGTGCGAACCGAACAGCACATCGCCGCTGGCTATGTCAGGGGCCACGACGCCGGGGCCGGCAAGGTCGATTCGGACATCGTCTCTGATGCAATCACCCGATGGCAGGCGCGGACGGGTCACGTCCTCGGGGCGGATCAGGTCGAGATGGTGATGACGATCACCTCGTCGGGTGACCGGATGCAGGCGGTGCTCGGTCCCGCAGGCTCGGGCAAGACAGCGGCCATGGAGGTGGCTGCACGGGCCTGGGAACGAGCTGGCTACACGCTGCACGGAGCAGCGGTGAACGGGACCGCAGCCGAGGTCCTGCAAGCAGCAACCGGTATCGAATCAACAACAGTTGCTGGTCTCGTGACTCGACTCGACATGGCCGAGGCGAACGGACGCCAGCTCTTCGATGATCGGAGCGTGGTCATCGTCGACGAGGCATCCACGCTCGGAAACCGGGCTCACTCCCGCCTTGTGCACCATGTCGAGGCAGCAGGTGCGACGCTGCGAACGATCGGCGACCCCGCCCAGCATTCTTCGGTCGAGGCTGGCGGAATGTGGGCGCATCTGACTCGCATCCATGCCGATCGAACGCCGGAGCTGACAGAAAACCGACGAATGAAGGCCCCGGAGATGGCTGACATGCGTTTGGCAGCAACTGACTATCGACAGGGCAAGATCGACGAAGCTCTGGCGCGCATCAACGACTCGGGCCGCATGGTGACCGCCGGAACAGGAAACGAGCTGTTGGACTCATTGGCTGCGGATTGGTACGTCGACTGGAAGCGCCACCAGCTCGATCCGGTTGCAGTCAAGGCGTCACGGATGCTGTCCGAGAACCACGTCGCACGCAGCGAGCTCAACCGGCGGGCACAGGTTCTCCTCAGAGCTGATGGAACGTTGAGCGGTGACGGGGTTGGAGTGGGAGATTCGACGTTTCACGTCGGTGATCAGGTGATTGCTCGGGCGCAGAATCGGAAGCTGCGGCCTGAAGGGGGCGATCGGACGTCGTACATCCGCAACGGCAGCAAAGGAACCGTCGTCGAGATCGGCAACGGTGACCGGCCCGGCTTACGCGTGGACTTCGAGAATCGCGGCGTCATCGATGTTCCCCATGTGTGGTTGACCAAGAAGCTACGAGAAGGCGTGACCGGTGGTCTCACTCCTGCATATGCCATGACCACACACGCTGCTCAGGGAGACACCTTCGATGGCTCCCGATCCCTGGTCACCGATCGCTCGTCACGGGAAGGCCAGTACGTCGCTCTCACGCGAGGCGAGAACGAAGTTCGCTTCTACGCCGTCGATGCGTCCGACTTCGCACCCGAACCACCGGCGGCCGAACACGGCTTGCCGATCATCAACGATCGAGGCGATCTACTGGACGAGATCGAAGCGAAGCTCACGCGCCCGAAGCCGGCGGACCTGGCGACGGTGTCGGACCTCGACGTCGCAGCTGTGGTGGAGTACCAACACTCAGGCCTGAGCCTGCGCGAACTCGAGGCCGTGGGTAGCAGCCATGCGACGCGTGCCGCCGAGATGATCACCACCCGAGCGATCGCAAGCGGCATCGCCCAGCCTCCCGCACCCGTCGTCGCGATGATTGGGTATCGCGATCCCACCGACGCGAACGAGTGGGATGCCGCAGTATCCGCCCACGCGGTCTACCGCGAGCGATGGCAAGTGATGCCGGATACAACCCTGGCAGCAGAACCCCCGGCCTCAGCCCCTCCTGCCCAGCACAGCGAGCATGAAGCACTGCGCTCGAAGCTCATCGCGGCTCGCGCTCACAACAATCGGCATCTGACTGCACCGGATCTCGCAGCGACCCGACAGGACCTCATCGAGCGCCTCAGCGCCGACCAACCCGTCGATGAAGGTCTTGAGCGCTCCGTCACCAGGCACCTCACCACCCGAGTCTCCGAGCTGGAGGACCGACTGAGCCAACAGCAAGCGCAACTCGATCGTGCCCGCCAACCCAAGCGGCGACGAGCAGACCCCGACGGTCCCGAGCGGGCTCGACGAGCGTTCTCTGAAACCCACGTTGACCTGCGGGTTGCACGGGCCCACCTGACAGATCACCAAACTGTTCAAAGCATGCGTTCCACACCTGATGCCTTCGACCTGCCCCGAACACGAATGGAGCTCGACGTCATCAACACCCTGATCGACCGCAAGGTTGATGCGGCCGTGCAGTCACCGCAGCCCTACCGGACCGAGGCGCTCGGCTCGCGACCGACCGATCCGGCAACTGCTCGACGATGGGACACCGCTGCCAGCGAGATCGAGCGCTACCGAATCGGAACTCTCGGTGCCAGCCCCGACGCTGGCCCAATCTCACCTGGCGCCAGCGGCGTGCCCAACGCCATCGGAGCGCGACCCGCACAACCCGCAGCTCAGGCGCAGTGGGACAAGGTGCAGCACCACGCTGCGGCGATCACCAAGCCACCTCAGGCACAGAGTGCCGCCGTCATCCCCGGCCCCCGAATCGGCCGATGACACAGAGCGAGGCCCCAAGATCAACGACGATCCGCGGCCTGATCTCCGAAGCGGGAACAGCCGTCAACGAACAGATCGGCGAAGTACGGATCGTCGGCACCGTCAGCGGCCATCGCCCAGGCCGCTACACGACCTTCGGGCAGCTCGTCGCCCACGATCCATCGACTAATGGCGTCGAGGCGAAGCTGCCGGTTGTGTTTCGATCTGGCACGGTCAGCCCGGGTCGAAGTCTCAACGGATCGCTCATCGCTGCGACAGGGCAACTCACCAGCCACCTCACGTACGGACCACTCCAATTCACTGCCGCCGCCGTCGAGCTGCTCGACGAGCAATCCCAAGCGACCCGCTCCTTGGTCTCGCTTCGCCGAACGCTTCAGGACACCGGCCGTGACCGAATCAACAAGGCCATCGCGCTCAGCCCAACGGCGTCGCGACTCGTTGTCTTGACACCAATCGGCGGCGGTGCCGGAGGCGCCGACTTCCGAAACCGTCTTGATGACCGCGGCCACGACTGGCAGCTCACGATGGTCGGTGTCGCCATGGGAGGCGGCAAGGCCGCGCCATCCATCGCCAACGCAATTGGCGAACACTCCGCCAGCCCTTGCGACGCCATCGTGATCTGTCGCGGCGGAGGCGCACCTTCTGACCTCGTCGCATTCGATTCGCTCGAAGTCGCGTCGGCGATCATCGGGTGCTCGGTGCCCGTTGTCGTGGCAGTCGGCCATGCCACGGACAACCACGTCGCCGACCTTGTGGCCCACACGTCCTTGCCAACCCCTTCCGCCGCCGCCGACTGGTTCAACCGTCGGCGAAGCGAATCCGCAGCCCAGGCCAGGGAGCTGGTCGTCCGGGCCAACCAAGCAAGCGCAATCCAACGAGAAGCGAATGCGGCGGCCACATCTCGCGATGCCGAGCGTCTCGTCTTGATTGCGGAACAACGACTGCACAGCGTGCGGTCCACAATTGCCGTTGCGGCCCTCGCCGCCAGCCTCGTCGTGATCGTTCTCGTGATGTGGTTGCTCACCTGAACACAATCAAAGCTCCATCCTCGGGCTGAGGTTCTCGCCGAGCTTGTGTCCGCCCACCGGCCCCGTCGTCAGTTCCGTTGCCTCGACCGGTTCATCTTCACCTTCTGGCGCGTCAACCCCCTTGGTCGGCTTCGGGGGTTCGTAGCGAGGAATGTGATTGAGAACTTCGGCTCGGGGCGTGCGGTCATGGTCGAGCGCCCGCGCCAGTGCCGGGTCGCCTTCCCAATCCGCCATGTCCTCGCCCTCCCCCTTCGCAAGATGCACGAGATGACTGTCTTCCCAGTACCTGCGGCTCTTGATGTGTGCGGGCGGCAACGTGCCATGAATCAACAGACCCTCGCCTGGCAGGACCTGGCGCAGCAGTTCAGCCGGAAGAAGCTTGCGTTGCGTCGTTGAGTCCCCGATTGAACGACGGGCTGAGCTCAAGTGCACGTCGGCGTTGGACGACCGCATGTGGACTTCCTCTTCGCCGCCGAGATAGGACACGTAGCGCAGGGTCGACTCGTCAGACACCCCAGCGAAGAAGATCTTCGAGCCGTGGTTGGTCAGCAATGGATCGGCCTGCTTCTGGTAGATGGCATCGATCTGTGCCTTGGATTGCCACACGGTCACGAGCAGCACCCCGATGCCCGAACACGTCGACGCAACCGAAGGAAGCCACTGCAACGGCGTGTTCCCCGCCTCATCGATCACGACCAGCAGGTCAGGCAATGGCTTGCCGTATCGGTGCGCGACTTCATAGGCCTGGTCCTTGACCAGCGAGCCGAGAAGACCACCAAAGACAACAGCGAATCGCTGCGTGCTCTTGAGGGGCTGCACGACGTACAGCGTGTTGCGTCCTGTCAGCAAGGCCTTCAGGTTGATCGGCGGGCCGACCTGGCCTTCGTTCGATCCGGTGGCGGATGCGTACGAGACCAGGGGATCCTCCCAGGGCTGCACGAGCGTCTGCGACGTTGAGTAAATGTCCGACCTCGTGCGGGGGTCGAGCTTCCAGAAGCCGTCGAACTGCGACATCGCATGGCCGGCCTGGCGGCTGAGAGGCGAGCTTGAACCCTTTGCCATCGCGGCACGAAGAATCTTGCGGATCTCGCCGCCGGGCCGTTCGTTACCTGCCGGGTCCTTTTCGACCTGGGTGCCGTCCTGAATCGCCAGCCATTGCACGACGTTCGCCATCGTCCGATCACCAATGGCCGCAGCAAAGAGGATCGGCCACAACAGCGCCTCCCCCTTCTTGGAGAAATAGTTCGCATTGGTCGTGCCCTCGAGCGGCGCAGCCTCCAGCAGAAAGCTGGCTGCCTCCATTGCCCCCGACACAGTTCCGGCAACATCGAGTGGCGACCAACCCACCCGCACAGCTCCCTTGGGAAGTTCGAGAGTTTCGAGGGGGTCGAACACGAAGCACGTCCCGACCGCTGACCTCCGAGCGAATGTCTCTTTGAGCAGATCGTCACGAACGGTCGAAAGAATGGCCGGGCCGTCCCATTCGAGAATTCCCGATATGACATTGACCGTCTTGCCCGATCGCTGCGGGCCGACCACGGCAACAGCGGAGCGATCGCCTTGCCGATCAACAATCTTGGCACCCCGCCGACTTTTCGTTGGTGCACCCCTGCGGTTCTCTGTTGCAACGAGCCGACCATTCACCGTGCCCAGAATGAGTCGGCCACGCTCGGGGCCAGCGACCACGATCGTCTTGAGATCGCGCATCTTGGCAAAGCGAGCGTTGGCGTTCACCCCGAGGCGCTCACGGCGAGCCTGACCGACTCTGTAGGAGAACACTCGCATTGCAACCAGCGTCATCACGGTCAACTCGATGGCACCTACCACGACCGTCGCTGGCCAGTACACCCATGGCCCTGGCACGCTGCCACGAATGGCCTCGGGCCACGCCAGCGCCGGCTCGCTTCCGTGTTGGGTCAGACGGAACATCGCGCCCAGCGCATCGCCGAACGACACCGACAAGAACCCGCCTGTTGACACCAACGTGGCCACCTGGGCGCCGGACCAGACCGCTGCCACAAAACCAAGCAGCCCGATGAGAGCAAATGCCATCCACTCATCAGGACCGGAACCGGCTCGCGGCCGATGATCTTCGGCTTTCACGCGGCCACCGCATCGCTCTCGAGCTGTGCGTGAGCAGCAAGCATTCGCTTCTCGGCCCGACCTCGACGCTTGTACAACGCCCAATGATCAACACCGGTCGCTGCAGAGAGCTCATCGATCCGGAAGCCGGCAACCCGAGTGTCCAGGATCAACCGTTCTTCTTCGTCAGAAATGACATTCATCGAACG
>CAYGQE010000081.1:0-20323 GCA_964351995.1 uncultured Acidimicrobiaceae bacterium
AACGAAGACAACTTCCTCGTCAAGCAATACCTCAAGCTGCTCACCTGGGACATCGTCAAGGCCCCCACGCTCACTCGTACCACCGAGCGCGTCCTCAACCCCGTGCTCGGCAAGTCGGTCGTGGTCTACGCCGACCGGCCGCTCGCCGCCGCCAACGCTGCGGCCATGGCCCGATGAGCGAGATGTCGGTCCCAGCGGTCGAGGGGCTGCTCACCGCCGCCGATGTTCGGCTGTCGGGCGAAAGCATCGTCCACCTGCAGCTGCCCAACGGGATGATCGAGTGGTATCCGGGCGGTCACGCCGACCCGTGGAACCATGTCGAAACTGCCATGGCTCTCAGCACCTGCGGCTTCATCCACGAGGCCGAGCTCGCTTATCAGTGGCTGGCCGACATCCAACGGCCTGATGGCAGCTGGCACAACTACTACACCGCCGATGGCATCGAGGACTCCAAACTCGACTCCAACTGCATCGCATACATCGCAGCTGGTGTGTGGCACCACTGGCTCGCCACCAGCGATCGAGGTTTTCTCATCGACTATTGGGACGTCGTCGAGCCTGCGATCGAATTCGTCCTCGATCTGCAGACCAAGCGGGGCGAGATCATCTGGGCTCGCCATCCCGAAGGCAAGCCGTGGACCTACGCACTGCTCACCGGTTCATCGTCGATCTGCCACAGTCTTCGTTGCGCGATCTCGATCGCCGACGAACTCGGCAAGGATCGGCCTCATTGGGTCGACGCTCGCGATCGGCTCGTCAGCGTCATTGCCAACCATCCAAACGCCTTCGAACCCAAGGCCCGCTGGGCCATGGATTGGTACTACCCCGTCCTCACCGGTGCCGTCGTCGGCGACGATGCTCGCAAGATGCTGGCCAAAGGCTGGGACACGTTCGTGATGCCCGGCAAGGGCGTTCGGTGTGTGTCGGATCGTCCATGGGTCACGGCCGCTGAGACGTGCGAGTGCGCTATTGCCCATCTCGCCGTGGATGATCGATCCACTGCGCTCACGATGTTGTCGTGGGTGCAAGCACTTCGCGATCGCGACGGCAGCTACTTCACCGGCAAAGTCTTTCCCGAGTTGGTGCACTTCCCCGACAACGAGCGCAGTGCCTACACCGCAGCTGCAGTCATTCTGCTGGCCGACGCCTTGGACGGCTCCAACCCGACCTCGGATCTCTTCACCTCCCACTGAAGACAGCTACCAAACCGGGGGCCACAGCCATCGAAAACAACTGACCCAAACCCCGGGTTTGGGACCCTCAGTTTCGGTAGCTGCAGCCCCGGGTTCATTGCATGCCGGTACCCAACGTGGCGTAGGGTCGCCAGATGCGTATTGGAATCAATGGCTCCGGCCTTCTCGCCCGTCCCGACATCCCCACCATCACCGGCGACATCGCCGCTATGGAGGCCAAGGGATTCGACTCCTACTGGCTGGCGCAGACGGGTCTTGTCGACGCACTGACCGCTCTCGCTGTGGCCGGCGAAAGCACCTCGAGCATCACCCTCGGCACCGCCGTCATCCCGACCTGGCCCCGCCACCCTCAAGCTCTCGCCGCTCAGGCGTTGACGACGCAAGCCGCCACCGGAGGCCGCACGGTTCTCGGCATCGGCCTCGGCCATGAGGTGGCCGTCGAAGGCAGCTGGCGCATGAAGTGGGAAAAGCCCATTCGCCACATGCTCGACTATCTCGATGTCCTTCAACCCCTGCTCGAGGAAGGCAACGCTGACCACACGGGCGAGGTCTGGAGCTTCCTCGGCGAGTACGCCCGCCCGACCACCGAGGCTCCGTCAGTGATGCTCGCCGCTCTCGGCGATCAAATGCTGAAGATCGCTGGCAAGCGCACCGACGGCACGATCCTGTGGTGTGTTGGCCCGAAGACACTCGAACAGCAGATCGTTCCGAAGATCAACGAGGCCGCCGCGTCGGCTGACCGGCCCAAACCCTCGGTCGTCTGTAGCCTGCCCGTCTGGGTCACCGACGATGCTGAGGCCGCTCGCGCCATGGTGGCCAAGACGCTCACCATCTACGGCCAGCTTCCGTCGTACCGCGCCATGCTCGACATCGAAGGTGTCGAAGGACCGGCCGACATCTCACTCATCGGCACCGCCGAACAGGTGGTGGAGGGGGTTGCGACGATCGCTGCCTCCGGAGCCACGGACTTCACCGCAGTGATCCCCACGCCGGACCCCGACGAGCGCGCCGCCACCATCGACGCGCTGGCTGGCGCCGTCTAACGCTCGCAACTCCCCACGTGTGACCGCCTCAGCGTCGGATCACGCGATCTCGGCGAGGAAGGCGGCCATGGCATCGTTGACGATGTCGGGGTGGCTCATGTTCGGTGCGTGTGCAGCACCTTCGACCTCGATGACGCCTCGGCTGTCTGGCAGCGCCGCAGCCACCGCACGACCGTGATCGATCGGGATCGACACGTCGTCGGTCCCATGGACCACCAGAACCGGGCAGGTGATCTCGCCGAGGCGATCGGTGATGTCGTCACGGCTGAGCAGGGTCTGCCCGGTGATGTCGAGGGGGCTTGTTCCGCGGCGCTCTCGCCACTTGGGAATCCACTCCGCCGCCAGTTCCTCGGTGCCGAGGATCATCCCCGCAACACCCTGCATGACCGCTTCGAACGCTTCGTCATCGTCACCGGTCGCGGCGGCGAGCATGCCCCCATAACCCTCCAGCACCTCGGGCGGGTCAACGGCTGAATCGGAATCGATCAGCACGATGGCCTTGACTTTGTCCGGGTGCGTAAGCGCACCACGCAACGACAAGAACCCGCCCTGCGACATACCGACCCACACAGCCTGCTCGATACCCAGATGGTCGAGCAGCGCAGCAGCGTCATCTGCGGAGTCCCAGTACGTGAAGTGATCGGGAGCCGGCGTATCGCCGAACCCGCGCTCGTCCCAGGCAATGCAGCGGAAGTCAGAACCGAAGCGAGCCACCTGGGCATCGAACATCGAGTGATCCATCATGAAACCGTGGCTGAAGATGATGGCGGGGCCGTCACCGCCGGAGTCCTCGTAGCGAATCGGGATGCCGTTGATCTGTGCAGTAGCCATGCGCCGGACCCTAATCGCGACGCCGCACTCGGCAACTATGCGAACCGATGAAGAACTCGGAGCGAGCCATTTGCGCTGACCTCGGTGAAGTCTCCCGATGCCAGTGCGGGCAAGTAGATCTGCTCGTACGGCGGCCGACCGCCATCGGCGGGATCGGGGAACACGTCGTGGATCACGAGCACGCCACCCGGGGCCACGTGAGGGGTCCACAGCTCGAAATCGAGACGAGCCGGCTCTTCGCCATGACCACCATCGATGAACAACAGCGCAAGCGGCGTCGACCATGACCGAGCGACTCGGGGACCGTCACCAACCACCGCTACCACCACGTCTTCCAACCCAGCATCGTGCACCGTGCGGCGGAAGATGGGGAGTGTGTCCATCTTGCCGACAACGGGATCGACCAGATCGGGCTCATGGTGCTCCCAACCCTCCTGGTTCTCCTCTGAGCCTCGGTGGTGGTCGACGCAGAACAGCGTGCTGTCGCCCCGCTGCTTGATCGCAGCGCCCAGGTAGCACGCTGACTTCCCGCAGTACGATCCGACCTCGAGCATCGGGCCGGCCGGGGCATCGAGTGCTGTCTGCCAGAGCGCTACGCCCTCGTCGGGCGGCATGAAACCTCGAGCGGCTTCGGCAAACGCACGAGCGTCAGCAGGCATGGTCGGCAGCGGGGCTTTTGGCATGCGATGTCCAGTCATGGCGTTTTCGTCATCGAACAGCGGTCATCAAAGCCACGGTCACGAGATCAGACGTCGGCGTCGACGAGGACATCGCCGAACAGCCGGTCGAGAAGGAAGAATTTCGCCACCCACACGATGAAGTAACCGGTGAGGCTGGCGAGGTTGACGGCGATGCCAGCACCAAACACGCGGTCGGCAACAGCAGCGAAGATGGTCGACACCACGAGGCTGAAGAACGTGATTGCCCAGAACGGCAGAACCTGGCGTCGCATGTCGTGGCTTCCCTCGACCTCCCACACCCAGGCTCGACTGAGCAGGTAGGCCGGGATCGACATCACACAGGCAGCAAAGATGTTGGCGACACCACCAGACCACCCCCAACCACTGTTGGCCAGGAAAAGCAGCGCTTGATGACCGAGAAAGTTGAACGCAGACACCAGCAAGTACCGGGTTGCTTTCGGTCCCTTCATCAGACCGAGATCAACAGCTGGGAGAGGCACAGAACGAGCGTATCTGGGCATTCTCGAGCAATCGGTCGACGGAACGGCCGCATCAAGTGTTTCGTTCACCACAATGGGGGGTCATGCCGCAAGCGCCTGTCGATGACCTCCTCGCTCTTCTCGACCTCGAACCCATTGAACAGAACCTGTTCCGTGGCCAGAGCCCGGATGAAAAGCGTCAGCGCGTGTTTGGCGGGCAAGTGGCTGGCCAGGCCCTCGTTGCCGCCACCCGAACGGTCGAACACGGCCTCGTCCATTCGCTTCACGCCTACTTCTTGCGACCGGGTGACCCGACGATCCCCATCGTCTACGAGGTGGAACGCATCCGTGACGGCCGCTCGTTCACCACTCGACGAGTCGTTGCCATCCAACACGGCCAGGCGATCTTCCACCTGTCAGCGTCGTTCCACGGACCCGAGCAAGGTCTCGAACACCAGCACTCCGCCCCCAGCAACCTCGCCGATCCCGAGACCCTGCCGACCTTCCAGGAGCGAAATCTCGAACACAAGGAGCAGCTCGGTGAGTGGTACACGCGACCCCGGCCGATCGACACTCGAGTTGTTCCGAGCAACGATGGCGATCTCGAGCACTTCATCTGGATGCGAGCCGATGGCGTCCTGCCCGATGACATCGTGGTTCACCAGTGCGTTCTGACCTACGCCTCGGACATGACCTTGCTCGACAACGTCATTCGGCCCCATGGCCTGACGTTCATGGACGGCACCATGATGATGGCCAGCCTCGATCATGCGATGTGGTTCCATCGACCCTTCCGAGCCGACGAGTGGTTCCTCTACGCCCAGGACACTCCAACAGCATCAGGTGCCCGCGGCCTGGCGAGGGGCCAGATCTACCAGAATGGCGAGCTGGTGGTGTCGGTGGTTCAGGAGGGTCTCGTCCGCGAACTCTCTCGCTGACCGACTCTCACCGAACGTGGCAAGCATCATGGGGCTGGACAGCCCCTGCGTGAGTTGAATGACTCCGTTCCAATCAGAAGGCCAGGGACGAAAATGGGCGATGACGAGAGACGGGCTGAAGTGAACCAATCGACTTCCACATGGCGACGATGGCTGGTCGGTACCGCAGCTGCAGTGCTGGTCACGAGCGCATGCTCGATTCCGTCGTTCGACGAACGCCAGGCCGCGCTCGACGCAGCTGACGCAGAAGCGGGCGAGGCAAGCACCGACCAAGCAGGTGCCGACCAAGCAAGCAATACAGCGCCCGAGCGCCAGGACATCGTGAGCGGTCCCGTCCTCGCTGAGGATGAACCAGACGTCGGCCTCGAGGATCCCACGTGGTCAGAGCTCGGTCTCGAGGCGGTGGTCATCGCCCAGTACGACGCACCTATTTCATTGAAATCCCGCTCCGGCAGCCCCGACCTCTGGGTGGCACAGCGGAACGGCATCGTTCGCCGGATCCAGCGCACGTTCAACAGGGACGGTGTCGAGCGCATCAGCAGCGATACCAGCGTGGTTCTCGACATCTCCGAACTGGTGTCGCTGTCCGGCGAACAGGGCTTGCTGGACATCGAATTCTCTCTCGACGGCCGCCTGCTGTACGTCAGCTACACCGACCTCGAAGGCGCACTCGTCATCGATGAGTACGACATTGCTCGCAGCACCCGGGCCAACGCAGCTTCACGACGTGAAGTTCTGCGCATCCCACAGCCGGCGAACAACCACAACGGCGGCAGCATCTCCATCGGTGCCGACGGCTTCCTCTACATCGGCGTTGGCGACGGTGGCGGCAGCGGCGATCCCGACGGCCACGGCCAGAACACCGAAACGTTGCTCGGCTCGATCCTGCGCATCGACCCCATCGCCACGGAAACCTCGGCCTATCTGGTGCCCGACGGCAACCCGTTCGTCGACGGCGGCGGCGCACCGGAGATCTTCATCTACGGCGTTCGCAATCCCTGGCGGTTCTCCTTCGACACCGGCACCGACAACATGTGGATTGCCGATGTCGGCCAGAACGACTTCGAAGAAGTCAACCGTCTTGCCGCGAGCCAGGGATTCGGCAACGGTGCCAATCTCGGCTGGAACGAACTCGAAGCCTTCCAACCGTTCGATGGCGGCACGGCACCTGATCCAACGATCTATCCAGTCTTCGCCTACGGCCACGAAAACGGCCGATGCTCGATCACCGGCGGGCATGTCTACCGTGGCGCCGCCATCCCGCTTCTCGACAGCGTCTACATCTTCGGCGACTACTGCACCGGCGAGATCTTTGGGCTCACTGTCAGCACAGAGACAACGCTTCGCCCTCTGTCGTTCGAGGCGCCGCGCGAGCAGCTCGTGTCGATCGGCACCGGCCCCGACGGCGAGCTCTACCTCGTGCTCTCCGGCGGAGAGATTCAACGAGTTCGGCCGGCCGTGCCCGTCGCCGAGTAGAACGGCCGAGGACGAGCTCCAGACAATGGCGCGATCGAACAGGTGTTCGATAGTGTCACAAGATGACGCCATCTTCTGACACCCCAAAAACACCGCTCCCGGCCACACCAACACCACGACCGAACCACCCGTCCACCAAGCAACCCGAGACGGCCGAGGAGTGGGAACAAGTCCGCCGTTCAGTGGCCATGTTGCCGCCTGGAGCATGGGCCATGCGCCGCGAACAGAGCTTGCACGCACTGGCCGCCCTGCTCGCGACACTACGAAAGTCTCAAAAGCGGTAGCGTTGCCTGGATGAGCAGATCCGAATCGGGCGTCTTCGGCTCCGGGCCGGAAGGGCGGACGTACAACGTCGACGGCACCTTCAACGTTCGAGATGTCGGCGGTCTCAAGACCAGCTCAGGCGTTCGAGTCCGCACCGGCCGTCTGCTGCGGTCGGCGTCACTCGACTCGCTCACTGCTGCCGGCATCGAAACGGTGCGGACGTTCGGACTCCGCACCGTCATCGACTTGCGGTCTCGGAGCGAAGTCGATCGACAGGGCCACTTCCCCACCGACGACGTGGCCGTGCGCTGGGAACATCTTCCTTCAGCTATCGGCCCACCGGCCACGGGGTCCTCAGACCGAGCCGAGCGCATGCGGAGTCACCCCGACCCAATGGCTCCGATGTACGAAGAGATTCTCGAGCACAACGGGCCCGAAATCGCTCGAGGGCTCCGCATTCTCTCCAGCCCTGCGAACCTTCCCGCCATTGCCCACTGCACCTCCGGCAAGGACCGGACTGGGCTCTTCGTGGTGATCCTTCACCTGGTGCTCGGCGTCAGCCTCGACGACGCCTTGAACCACTACAACCAAGACGACGCCACGACCCAACGGGCGATGACCGACATGCTCAGCCGGTTCCCTGAGATGGGCCAGATGCCGCCGGAGAAGATGGAGCGCATGGCGGGAACGAATTCTCGCTGGATCACCGGCGCGCTCGCCACGATCGGGGGCGAGTCCGCACTGCCGGATTGGCTGCGGGCCAATGGCTGCGATGCTCACTCACAGGCCCAGCTGCGAGCCGCCTTCCTCGGTTGAACGTCCGCTGCCTACCGAGCAGCGACATCACTCAGCGGCAAGGTCGAAGCGGTAGACGTTCGTCGTCCGCTCGACGAATCCAATTCGCTTGTAGAGCCGGTTGGCGGCCTCGCGACTTGGACGCGACGTGAGGTCGACCGTCGTTGCACCCGCCTGCCTGGCACGATCAAGTGCCGCTTGGTTGAGCGCTTGCCCAACGCCAAGACCTCGGGCATCGCCGTCGACTACGACATCCTCGATCCATGCCCGAACACCCGTCGGGATCCGGAACAACACGAGGGTCAACGTGCCGACAACGACGCCTTCGTGTTCTGCTGCGAAGAGAATGGATGCTTCGGACTCGACCATCTCGACCACCTCGTCGCGCGAAGGCGGCGGGTTCGACGAGGACAGTTGCGGGATCAGACGAGCGAACGCATCCATGAGGGCTTCGCTGACTTCGGTGACTTCGGATACCTGCACGTCGACAAGTATGGCGAGAGATGCGCCCGATAGCCTCGAAAGGTGTCCCATCTCCGCTGGATGAACCATCGCCCCAACCTCAGGTCACCCGTGCTCATCCTCGCTTTCGAGGGTTGGAACGACGCTGGTGACGCCGCAACCATGGCCGCCAGCCATCTTGCCGATCGCTTCGACGCCAAGCCGTTTGCCGCGATCGACGCTGAGCCCTTCTTCGACTTCTCTTCAACTCGGCCCATGGTCAGGCTCGATGCCGAAGGCCAACGCCGCATCGACTGGCCATCCAACGAGTTTCTCGCCGCCGAACTGCCCGACGCTGCTCGTGACATCATCATCCTCACCGGCAACGAGCCACAGTTGAAGTGGCGCACGTTCTCCGAGCAGATCGTCGAGCTCGCCAACGCCATGAACGTCGGCCTCGTCATCACCCTCGGAGCGCTGATTGCCGACGTCGCCCATTCACGTCCGGTCACGGTCTACGGCACCAGCCACGACCGGGCGTTGTGCGAGCAACTCGACCTCGAACCTTCGACCTACGAGGGACCCACCGGCATCGTCGGTGTCGTCCACCACGAACTCCAACAAGCAGAGCTCGCCTCCCTGTCGTTCTGGGGCGCGATTCCGAGCTACGTCCCGCATGCACCGTCACCCAAGGCAGCGCTGGCGTTGGTCGAACGTGCGGGCGACATTCTCGCAACCCCAACCGTCACGTCGGCCCTCGTCACACAGGCCGAGGACTACGCCGCACAGATCAACGATCTCGTGGCTGACGACGACGAAACTGCCGACTACGTCCGCCAGATCGAAGAGCAATACGACGCCTCGATGCGGCCTGAGTCCACGGCCGAGCTGATCGAAGAACTCGAAGAGTTCCTGAAGGATCAGTAGGCCACCCACTCCCAAAGCCTCATCAGCGGTGGAAGCTCGGAACGTCAACGGCCTCGAGCGCCTGCGACGTCGGCGTCTCACCGCCAGCACCTCAGAAGCGACCGGCCGCGGCGCGCAGCCAGCGACCGACGCCTCGGAGCCTCGGGTCGTCATCATCACCCGATGCAGCTCGACATCGAATCCATACCGACGTTCCTTGCCGTGCTCGATCACGGCGGGATGACTCGGGCCGCAGAGCACCTCGAGTTGTCACAGTCATCAGTCAGCTGGAAGATCAAGCGCCTCGAGGCAAAGATCGGGCGCCCTCTCCTCATCCGTGACGGCCACACCATCCGACCCAGCTTTGAAGGCCGCAACCTGATCAACGACGCCAGGCAGATGGTCGAGCTCCATGACCGAGCCGTGAGTCGGCTGCAGAGCGCCGACCTCACCGGCATTGTTCGCGTCGGTTCCAACGAGGGGCTCGACGCCACCCAGATGGCCGCAGTCCTCGGACGTTTTCAACGCAAGAACCCCCGGGCTGCCATCGAATTCGTCGTCGACCACACCGCCGAACTCGTCGACCACGTCGACGCTGGCACACTCGACATCGCACTGATCCAAGTTGATGAAGCCTCCCGTCACCCGGACGACATCACCCTCGGCGAAGACGACCTCGTTTGGGCCAGCAGCCGGACCGCCACTTTCGACAAAGGCGTGACGCCCCTCGTCACATTTGGGGAATGCTGCTTTTATCGACCACTCAGCGAACCCATGTTGCGCGAGGCCGGCTTCGAGCACACCGTGGCGATTTCGGTCCAGTCGTCGCTCGGCGTCCGCGCCGCCATCGAGGCAGGGCTCGGCGTTGGCGTGATCGGGCGCCGCCATGTGTACGACGACGTGATCGAATGGCCACGAGCAACTCGCCTCCCGAACCTTCCCAAGGTTGAACACGTCGCCCGACTCGCTCCCGGGCCGCGCTCAGAAATCATCGACGGACTCCTCGAGTCGATCATCCAAGAGGTCCGAGCCCACACGCTGGTGTGCTGAAGGGCGTCAGTGCTGGTCGCCGCGCCATACCGGCTGGCGCGGTGCATCGAAACTGGTGGTGTATTCCCGGCCCTCGATGGCGTCGAAGGCCAAGTCGACCCAGCGATCCACACTGGCCAGCGGCGTCGGCAGCGTGTCCTTGGTGAACCAACCAACATCGAGGCACTCCTGGGGGTGCGCGGCGAGCGAGCCGCCGACGGCTCGACAGTGGAACACCAGCGAGTAGAGCGGCAAGCGGGTGAAACCGAGCCGCAGTCCGTCGAGAATCGCCAGCGGCGCCACCACCTCGCACTCGATGCCAGTTTCCTCCTGGACTTCCTTGACCGCGACTTCAGACGGCGAGTATCCAATGTCAGCCCAACCCGTCGGATAGAGCCACACACCAGAGTCCGAGCGTTGGATCAACAGCAAACGCCCGTCGTCGTCACCAACGACCGCACCGACCGCCACCTTTGGCGTCGCGTAGCCAGCCACACCGCTGCCGACGATCTTCATCCACTCTGCTCGGTGCTGCGGAGCGGCCTCGGGGTCGGCCCTGACCGCCGCCTTGATGTCGGCAGCCACCTCGAGGATCTCTTCGTAACGTTCTTGCTCGTAGTTGCTCTCGGTGAAACCGAGACCTGTACGGGCGATGCCAGCAAGCGACTCCGCCCAACGAATCAGCTCCACGGGGTCAATGGGAACGGGTTGGTCGATGCCGTCAGACATGACGGTCTCTCGAACTACTCATCGCTTCCCATCGAATCCATGATCGCGAACTCCAGTTCTCGCAGGACGTCAGCGTCCTCGATCTTGTGTCCGAGATGGTCGCACAGGTAGAAGCTGTCGACCGCCTCCGGGCCAAGGGTCTGGACACTCGCGCTACGGATGTCGAGCCGAAACTCGGCGAGCGCCTGCGTGATGCGGAACAACAACCCGATCGTGTCCGGTGCGTGAACATCAACCACGGTTGCTACATCCGAGATCGAGTTGTCGACCGTCACCAGACGACGAGCGGGCTCCGCTGACAAACGCCGGCGGTAGCGCTGGTATTGCTCGGCTCGCTGCTTGACTCTCGCTGTCAGCGCCAAGCGACCGTCGAGCGCCGAGTGGATGTCAGCGATGACCGGCGCCCACTCGACGCCATGGCCGTCACTGTCGTTGACGGTGAACTGGCTACAGGCCATCCCGTCATCCGCCGAATAGGCAGCGGCATCCAAGACGTCGAGGCCATTGAGGGCAAGAACAGCAGAGACTCGACCGAACATGCCGGGTGCGTCTTTGTCGACGACGGTCACGACATTACGCAACGCACTCACCGAGCGCTCGCCGAGCTCCATCTCTGCCAACACCCCAGTAGGCGGAAAGTCGGGTGTGACATCTTCGAGCTTGCCACCCTCGATGAGGTGACACGCCCGATCGACCAATTGCCTGACCAGCCCGGCTTTCCACGAGTTCCAAACCGATGGGCCGGTGGCCAGCGAATCTGCCTCGGTCAACGCTTGCAAGATTCGCAGAAACGGGACCGAGCGGCCGGCGGCGGCAACAGCTCGGATTGTCCCACCATCGGAAATGTCGCGTCGAGCGGCTACGTCAGAGAGCATCAAGTGGTAGCGACACAGGTCGACCAGGACGGCGATGTCAGGCGGGGAGTAGCCCATCCGTTCGGCGATGACGGCAATCTTTTCCATGCCGACGTCGGTGTGGTCCCCCGGGTAGCCCTTCCCGATGTCGTGCAAAAATGCGCCGACAACGAGAAGGTCCGGTCGTTCGACTCGGTCAGTCAGCCGGCTTGCGTTCGACGCTGCCTCACACAGATGTCGATCGACGGTGAAGGTGTGCAAGACATTGCGCTGAGGCTTTGCCCTGACGGTCTCCCACTCGGGCAGCAAACGAACCATCAGATCGAACTGATCCAGGTCCTCGATGACCTCAATCGCTGCTCGGCCCGAAAGGAAGAGGTCGGCGAAGAGACAACGAGCCTCGTCACTCCAGGGCTCGTCCGGCACACCGCCGTGATCGCGCAGCTGCTCGAGCGTTGTCCGTCCAAGCATCTTGCCACTCTGCGCTGCGAGTACTGCAGCACGCAGCGTCAGCAGCGGATCGCTGTCCGGTGTGATCTCGCCGCGAAGCTCGATCTGGTCGTCACGAAGTTCGAACTGTTCGGTGAGCAACTGCAGTGAGGTGGCAACACTTGACCGACGCCGGCGGCGCCGAACCCACACCTCGTCACTGTGCCATGCGGTTCTCCGACCAGCTGACGCGAGCTCGAGCATCAGCGCCTGACCATCCTTGATACCCATCGCTTCCGCAACGGCGTCTTGGTCGTCGAGGGACAATGTTTCAGTGGCTCGGCCAGCAGTGCGATGCAACTCGACTCTGGCGGTGAGGAGCAGATCGGACTGCGGATCGAGCTCGGCAAGTTCTTCAGCGGCAAAGCCAGGCTCGGCCCGATCAGCCCAACGCATGGCATGGAGGTCTCTGAGACCGCCACGGCCGTTCTTCAGCTCCGGTTCGATCGTGAACGACACGTCGCCATAGCGGTCGTGGCGATTTTCGACCGAGGTGGAGAGGAGGTCGAGGAAGTCGCTCGACTTCTTCGACCAGAGCTTGGACGTCCCGGCTTCGAGCTTTTGATGCAACGTGGGATCGCCAGCGATCAGGCGGAGATCGAGCAACGCCGTGGCTCGGTCGAGTTCACCGGTGGCACCGTCGAGTGTCTGATCGACGGTCCCGACGACGTGCCCGAGCTTCAGACCCCGATCCCACACCGGATACCACAGCTTCTCGGCGACCTCTTGGATGTCTTTCCGCTTCTTGTGGTGGACCAACAGCACATCGAGGTCGCTGTACGGCCAGAGCTCGCCTCGCCCGTAACCACCGAGCGCCAAGAGCGCAATGCCCTCGAGGTCGTCGGTGGCCGCGGCCATCAGCTCGGCGAACCAGGTGTCGGCGGCAGCAGCGTGCGCACGACAATACGCAACACCGGTGAGCTCAGGAGCGTCGAGAAGCAGCTTGCGGGACTTCGCCATGTCTTTGTCTACCCGGTCTACGAGTTGCCTACGCCATGCTCCGCCAACAGCACCGGCAATCGCCGGAAGAAAACCGACCGCGCCATCACCTCATCGAAGCCGGCCGTGGTTGCTGCCTTCAAGCGGTCGCCATCCACGTGAGCCCCAAAGCCGACCGTGTACCCATCCAGGCTGGCAAACGAAGCGGACTCGCTGCATCGATCAAGGTCAATGATCACCAGGCGTGCCTCGGCCGCTTCAGTGGCATCACTGACGAAGCGAACATCACTTCCATCGAACCGGGAGCGGTCCATGAGATTGGGGATGTGCGCCGCAATCATCGCAAACCCTCGGCTCGGCGGCGCTGAATGTGCACGTGCGCCTTTGCGGCTCCCCACGCCAAGCCCGGCATGTGAAGGTCGGCGTGTACGTCGCTGAACGCTCCTGGTGTCAGGTCGAAGATGTCACCGGGGAAGAGTCGCTCGGCATCGGGGTCGCGTTGCGCTGGTGTTGCGCCGGCGCCC
This sequence comes from uncultured Acidimicrobiaceae bacterium, assembly GCA_964351995.1. GTDB lineage: Bacteria > Actinomycetota > Acidimicrobiia > Acidimicrobiales > SZUA-35 > SZUA-35. The sequence goes on from CAYGQE010000081.1 coordinate 13,611, forward strand.
CGCAACGCGTCGGTGATCGGCGGCACAAGCGAACGGATCACCGCCAGCGGATTGGCCCGCTGCGCATCGATATCGGTGCGCAGCAAGGCAGTCACTTCACCGAGCACACGCTCGAGATCGGCGGAGAGTGCGGCGACAAGCGGCGACACCAGTGCAGGTTCGACGCGAGCGCGAACCAACCTCTCGACCCACGCAGCCGTGTGATCGACGAGTCCGAGCCTCAGCTCCTCGGCATATCCCGCCAGCTTGTCTTCGTCAGATTCAGTCGAACTCACTGCTGACAGCCTGCCGGATCGAGAGTTCGATTCGGCGACGCTTCTTGTCCACCGACAGCACCTTGGCCCGAACAACCTCGCCCGGGGTGACGATCTCTTCCGGGGTCGCTACTCGGTACTCAGCCATTTCCGAGAGATGCACGAGCCCTTCGGCACCACCGACGTCGACGAAAGCACCGAAATCGACCAAGCGACACACCGGGCCCTCGATCACTTCTCCCTCGCTGATCGCAGCCAGTGGATCAGGCGTCAGCTGACGCATCGAGAGTGAAACCCGGCGCTTCTTGACCTTGACGTCAAGCACCTTCACTTCCACCGAGTCACCAACGCTCACGATGTCTGACGGGTGCCGAACACGGCGCCAAGAGAGTTCAGAAAGATGCACCAGGCCGTTCACGCCGCCGAGATCGACGAAGGCGCCGTAGTCGGTGATCGATGAAACAGTTCCCGACCTCGCCTCGTCGGTGACCAGCTGAGCGAGCACCTCATGAGTTTCCTTGCGCTGTTGCTTGAGCAGGACAGACCGACGAGAGAGCACCAGCCGCTCTTTGTCCACGTCGACTTCGAGCACTCGGAAGTCGTAGGTCTTTCCAACGAATGGAGAAAGATCCGGCGGCGGATCGAGTTCGAGATGTGTCGATGGAACAAACCCTCGTACCCCGGCATCGACGACCACACCGCGCTTGGACACCGACATCACCGTGCCAGACAACAGCTCGTTGCTCTCCGCGACAGCGGCAACCTTCTCCCACGCCCGCTTCTTCAACGACCACGTGCGAGAGAGGACCACTCTCCCCTTCGGGTCCTCACGGGTGAGGACCGCACCTTCCGCCCGGTCACCAACGTTGTAGACCGTCGACGGGTCGGTGTCATTGGCGTCGAAGTTCCGACGTGACACCACCGCTGGGCGACCGTCATCGAGGGTGAGTTCGATTTCATCTGACGAGATCGACGTGATCAATCCGCCGAGCACCTTCCCCGCATCTGAGGGTGCTTGAGGCTGCGACGAGGAAGGCATTGCAGGGAGTGGCTCACCCGGTCTCGCTGTCGACGGCGGCGGAACCGGCGGAGCGCTCGGTATCGGCGCGGATCGAGGTGCTACCGGCGGTGGACCATGCGGTGTCGGTACCTCAGACATGGGTCAAAGGTAAACAACGAGCGTCCCCGACGATGCACCGGGCGAACGGCGTAGGTCCGCAGCGCAATCAATCAGAGGATGCCGATGGCGGTGAGCGTCGCTTCCGGCTCGGCCACCATGCCGGTGTAGAACACACCAAACTCGGCGTACACCGCCGACGCTTCGTCGTAGCGCATGGTGTACACAACCTCTTTGAGGTCATCCGGCTTCTGGGCGAAGAGGGTGACTCCCCACTCGAAATCGTCGACACCCGTCGATGCGGTGATCAGTTGCACGAGGCGGCCGGCGAACTTCCGACCAGACATGCCGTGTTCCATCATCAGGTCGCGCCGACGATCGAAGTCGAGGGTGAACCAGTTGTCCTCATGCTCGCGCCGTTTGCTCATCGGGTAGAAGCACCAGGCGTTCTTGCCCTCAGGTGGCAGCACGGGATACAGCCGGGCTTGCTTGGCCTCATCCGGCACGCCTTTGGCGTACTCACTGACCTCGGTCAGCGAGACGTAGCTGTCAACCAACTCGAGGCCTGCCAAACCCAATGCGGTCTGCAACTCTCGGAGCTGCCAGAGGTCTTTGCCAAGCGCCATGGTGGCCAGATCGGCCTTGTGCCCGAGCATGGCGACGGTGACGACCTGGTTGTCATTCGCCGTCGCCTGCTCGATCGCGGCAAGAATCGCTTCACGGTCGGCGAGCGGGCTGACCTTCCAGAACAGGTGAACAACACCGAGGCCTTCGCTGGGAACCGCTGGTTCGAACATGGCCCCGAGTCTATGGATCAGAGAGCATGTCGAGCGGGCTGTACAGCGTCCCGTTCCCGTTGCGGGCGAACCCAGCAAGCGTGAGCCCGGCCCGTCGAGACGTCTCAACCGCCAGTGAGGAAGGCCCCGATACCGCCACCAACGCAGTGAAACCCGCCGCCCACGCCTTCTGCACCATCTCGAACGAAGCTCGGCCGCTGACGAACAGGGCGAGGTCGCTGCACCCGAGCACACCGGCATTCCCATTCGGCCCACCGTTCGAGCGGAGCATCATGTGGCCGATGACTTTGTCGACGGCGTTGTGCCGTCCAATGTCTTCGCGCAACACGATGAGATTGCCGGTGCGGTCGAACGCCCCAGCAGCATGACTGGCACCGGTGACATCGAACAGGCCCTGTTGCCTCGCGGCGAGATCAGGCAAGCCGAAGAGAAACTCTGGCGTCCATGGTTCGTAATCCGGTAGCGACTCGAGCCGTTCGGTCAGCGCCTCGATGGCATCAGCGCCGCAGATCCCACACGACGAACTCGTCGATCCGAGCCGGGGTGTTGGCTCGGGGGCCAGGCCTCCGGTGGACACCGACACGACGTTGAAATCATCGTCGCCGGGTGAGCCATCTGCGCAATAGCGGATACCTCGAATCTCCGCATCGTGGAGCACGCCCTCAGTGAGACAGAAGCCAGCAGCCAATTCGAAGTCGTGGCCGGGCGTTCGCATCGTTGACGAGATCTGCACGTCGTCGAGGTGGATCGCCAGTGGTTCCTCGACGAGCAACTCGTCGGGATTCTTGGCTGATCCGCCGCTGATGAAGCGACGAGCCATGAACGTCTGGCTACGCGATTTCACTTCTGGATGCTACTCGCAGCTCGCTTCAGCTGCAGTGCTCGTCGCACTCGAGCGCTGACTCGACCGAGGCAAGCGCACCGATCACCAAGTCATCCAGCTCGTCATCGATCGGCCCGATCAGGCTGATGTCGTCGAGCACGTCTTCGATCAGACGACGGGTCGAGGCCGTTGTCGCCCGTTCAAAGGCACACTCGAGCCACAGCTGGTAAGCCCGGCTCGTATCGCCACTGTTGCCCCCGATATCGATCGTCGGAGCGTGCTCGACGAGGGTGAGCAGGTCTTTGACGGCGATCTGTTCGAGAGCGATCGTGGGGAGTGACGATGTCATGCCTCTTCCATCGGATGGGCCATTCGACCCATGAGTACTTTCTGGCAGGTTTTCCTGCAGCGACCTGGAGCGCCTCAAAACCCAAATGGCCCGCGACGCAAGGAGCGCAGCGGGCCATTTGGTCAGAGCGTTTGTTGCTACATCATTCCGCTCATGTCGGGCATGCCGCCGCCGTCCTCTTCCGGAATGTCGGAGACAACTGCCTCCGTCGTGAGGAACAGCGCTGCGATCGAGCCGGCATTCTCCACCCCGGAGCGAGTGACCTTGGCGGCATCGACGACACCGAGTGCCTGGAGGTCTACATATTCGCCAGTGGCGGCGTTGAGGCCGTTCCACCCCTCGAGGCTGCGGACCTTGTCGACGACAACACCGCCTTCCAGCCCAGCGTTCTCGGCGATCTGCTGCAGCGGACGGTGCAAGGAGCGCGACACGATCTGTGCGCCAGTGCGCTCATCGCCTCGAAGCTTCTTGGCTGCCTTGTCGACATTGGCCTGCGCCCGAATCAACGTCACGCCACCACCGCAGACGATGCCCTCATCGATGGCGGCCTTCGTGGTGTTGACTGCATCTTCGATGCGGTGCTTCTTCTCTTTCAGTTCGACCTCGGTCGCTGCACCCACACGAAGAACAGCAACGCCGCCGGCCAGCTTGGCCAGGCGCTCCTGGAGCTTTTCACGGTCGTAGTCGGAATCGGTGTTGTCGATCTCGGCTCGGATCTGGTTGATTCGCCCGGCGACGTCGGCGCTGTCGCCTCCGCCCTCGACGATGGTGGTCTCGTCCTTGGTGATGGTGACCGAGCGAGCAGTACCGAGCACGTCGAGTTCAGCAGTCTCGAGCGAAAGGCCAACCTCTTCGAGGATGACCTGGCCGCCGGTGAGGAGCGCCATGTCTTGCATCATGGCCTTGCGACGATCGCCGAAGCCTGGGGCCTTGACCGCAGCGGCATTGAACGTGCCACGGATCTTGTTGACCACGAGCGTCGAGAGCGCTTCGCCATCGACGTCTTCGGCGATGATCACCAGCGGCTTACCGGTCTGCATGACCTTTTCGAGAAGCGGAACGAGCTCGCGCACGTTACTGATCTTCGATCCGACGAACAGCAGGTACGGGTTCTCGAACACCGCTTCCATGCGCTCGGTGTCGGTGACGAAGTAGGGGCTGATGTAGCCCTTGTCGAACCGCATGCCCTCGGTGAACTCGAGATCCATCCCGAAGGTGTTCGACTCTTCGACAGTGACCACGCCGTCCTTGCCCACCTTGTCGATGGCGTCAGCGATGAGACCGCCGATGGTCGTGTCGTTGGCCGAGATCGATGCGACCTGAGCGATCTGCGACTTGTCCTCGACGTCGATCGCCATCTCGCGGATCGACGCAACCGCCGCAGCAACACCGGCCTCGATGCCCCGCTTCAGCGACATCGGATTGGCGCCGGCGGCAACGTTCCGCATGCCTTCGCCCACCATGGCCCACGCAAGTACTGTCGCCGTGGTCGTGCCGTCGCCAGCGACATCGTCAGTCTTCTTCGCAACTTCTTTGACCAACTCAGCGCCGATGCGCTCGAGTGGATCGGCGAGCTCGATCTCCTTAGCGATGGACACACCATCGTTGGTGATCGTGGGTGCGCCCCACTTCTTGTCGAGTACGACGTTGCGGCCCTTGGGCCCGAGCGTCACACGCACTGCGTCAGCGAGCTGGTTCATTCCAGACTCGAGCTTCCGCCGTGCATCATCATCAAACGAAATGTTCTTCGCCATGGGGCGAGTCCTCCTCGGGAGTCGGTCGATTTCGACTTAGCACTCTAGAGGCGAGAGTGCTAACAACCACGATCGCGACCTCGCGAAGTCAACGGCGATTCTTCACAGACGAATGCGGAGCACTTCGAAGCAAAACTTGAACGGTCGACAGCTGTGAGGCTGCCGACCGTTTTCCCGGTTCCCGCCGAGATGGTCACCGTTGCAAAGGGGAGAAACAACGGTGACTCCATGAGCTTCGGCACGAGCGAGGAGGTTGTTGAACGATCGACAGAAAAAGATCGCCCAACCCGGACAAATCCCACAGATGGTCCCCGTTGCGGGTACGCCTTTGGGTCGTTCGGCCCACGAATTCCTCAAGATCTGGGCCAAAAGGTCCGTAGTCCATCCCAACACTCACCTGAGTAGTGCAAAGCGAGACGGAGATCCACGATGTTCGGTGACAACAAAGCGTCTGATCCCAACGAGGTCGAGGTCGGTCACGCTTCGACGCTGACCCGCAACAGCAGTAGCGGTCGAGCCGCCGTGTCGATCCAGCGTGCGTCGCTTCACCGGCTCGCAGAACTCGTCCACCACCTCAGCGACGTGCCAGAGACCGAAGCACGTTGTGCGGTGCGACTCACGGGCCATGCGTGCGATAGCGAGGACCCACTTTCGATCGTCGCTGCAGCGTTGATCGAACTGCGCCGCAAAACACACGGGTGCATCAGTGCCTGAGATCAGCGACCCCCGGCAAGCGGAGGGCTGCCCTACCATGTGGGCGTGACCGCACCCCTCGAACGGCCGAAGACTCCCACCTCCGTCGTGCTCATCGCTTCGGCCGTGGCCGTTGTGATCGGGTTCATCGTCTTGAAGATGGTGATTGGTTTCGTGATCACGATGGCAAAGCTGGCGATCGCCGTTGCGGTCATCGTTGCCGTTGCCACCTTCGTGAGCCGAGCGTTCGACACCGACTGATCTCAGTCGGCCAAACCAAGAGCGCGCACCGCTTCGACAGCCACTTCGCCAACGAGCTCCAGCGGTCGACTCCACGACGCATCATCGCCGAAGCGCTCCGAAAGCGATACGAGCTGAACGTTGCCCGGCAGCTCGACACCTTCTCGAGCCGCACCCACCACAGCGAGCACCGGCACACCTTCCGCTGCCGCCCAAGCAGCCACTCCCCCAACGACCTTCCCGTTGAACGACTCTTCGTCGAGCAGCCCCTCGCCGGTGATGATGAGATCAGCCCCGACCAACCGTTCATCGAGACACGCTGCCTCCGCCAGCACATCGAAACCGCTCTCGATGCGGGCGCCCACGGCAACAAGTCCACCAGCGAGGCCACCAGCGGCGCCGGCGCCCCGCAGTTGTGAAACGTCAACGCCGTACTGATCTTTGTAGACCTGCACGAGCCGCTCGAGCCGCCGCGTCAACAGCTTGACCTGGGCCGCCGACGCCCCCTTTTGCCGTCCGAAGACATTCGCCGCTTCGACGAAAACGGTCTCGACGTCACACGCAACCACGATCTCGATCTCCTTGAGTCGACCCGCCGGAGGCATGGCTCGCAGGGCCCCAAAGCCTCCGTCGGTCGTGGCCGATCCACCGAGCAACACGTACACCGTGCGGGCCCCCAGCTCGAT
>CAYGQE010000082.1:0-19189 GCA_964351995.1 uncultured Acidimicrobiaceae bacterium
TCGGTGGCGACCGCAATGCCTATGTCGATTCGCTCGTGCACATCGATGTGTCCCGCTTCCGGGTCGATCGATGCGTTGATCATCGGGAAGCGAGCGAGGCCGTCAGCGACGGCCATCACGAAGAACGCCAAGGGAGTGAGGTGAGCGGCCCGTTCTGGCTGAAGCTCTTTGATTCGTCGTCGACCGGCGAGGAGCGCCGACGCATCGAACTCGTCGGCACCGTGGATGTGCGGGATGGCGAGCGCCCGGGTCATCGAGTCGGCGGTGACTCGACGAATACCGCGTAGCTTGTGCCGGCCGGGCGACATCTGCCCGAGCGTTTTGTCCGCAGCGCGAGTTGGTGCTGCGATCAGTGCTGCTGGTGGAGGGGTCGGCGGCGCGCTCGGGGCCGGCATGGCGAGTGCTCGGTCGAGATCATCGACAGTGATGCGGCCGCCGGGCCCGGTCCCGTTGACCGAAGCGAGGTCGATGCGGGCATCGAGTGCTCGGCGTCGAACGACGGGCGATGCCTTCGGCCGACGAAGGTTCGCCGCCCGTGCTGTCCCGCCAGATGTTCGGATTTGGGCATTTGCCGGGACAGAAGTGGGTGGAGCGGTGGGGTGAGCAGTGTCGAACTCGACGAGGACCTGTCCGACCTCCGCCATGTCACCTTCAGCAAAACCCAGGCGCTTGATCACGCCGGCCTTCGGTGACGGCAGCTGCGTCTGGCTCTTGTCAGTGAGGATCTCGACCAGAGGCTGATCGCGCTCGACCGTGTCGCCAGCGGCCACCAACCACTCGACGATCTCGGCCTGATCGAGACCCTCGCCGACATCGGGCAATCGGAACTCATCGCCCGGACCGGTCATGCCGCGGCCACCGTGGATCGGACCGCCGCCATGATGCGGTGGACGTCGGGCACGTAGTTGTCTTCGAGCAGGCCCACGGGGTACGGGGCGTCATAGCCGGAGACCCGGTTGATCGGCGCTTCAAGGGAATAGAAGGCCTCATCGTTGATGGTGGCAATGATCTCGGAAGCGAAGCCGTTGGTCTCGGGCGCTTCTTGGACCACGACCACGCGACCGCATGACTCGACGGCGTCGACGATGGCATCGGTGTCGAGCGGAACGAGGGTGCGCAGGTCGAGCACCCGAGCGCGGATGCCCTCCTCCGCCAGTTCCTTCGCCGCTCGCTTGGCCAGTTCAACCATGAAACTCCATGCAACGATCACGACCTGGTCGTCATCGGAACTGGTGACAGTACGGGCCTGGCCGAACGGGATGAGGTGTTCACCGAGGGGCACGGGGTCCTTGATCATCCGGTAGCCCCGGAGTGGCTCGAGGAACAGCACCGGGTCGGGGTCGCGAATGGCGGTCGCGAGCAAGCCCTTTGCGTCGGCAGCGCTGGCAGGCATGACGATCTTGAGGCCAGGAATGTTGGCGTATTGGGCTTCGAGTGAGTCACTGTGCAGCTCCGGAGTTCGAACCCCTCCGCCGAAGGGCGATCGGATCGTGATCGGCGCTCCGAACCGTCCCCGTGTTCGGTAGCGGAGGCGGGCGATTTGGCCGGCGATCTGATGGAAGGCCTGATAGCTGAACCCGAGGAACTGGATCTCTGGAACCGGGATCATCCCGGCTGCTGCGAGGCCGACCGATGTGCCAGCGATGACGGCCTCGGCGAGCGGCGTGTCGACCACACGGGCGGGGCCGAAGGTTGCTTGCAGTCCTTCGGTCGCTCGGAACACGCCACCGTTCGCTGCAACGTCCTGCCCGAACACGATCACTCGCTCGTCGCGCTCCATTTCAGCGTGCAGGGTGTGATTGATCGCTTCGAGCATGGTCATGACCTGGACGTCGGTTGTTTCCACGGCGGCGTTCATGAGCGTCCCTCACGATCGGACCAGAACGCCCGGCGTTGTCGTTGCATGCGGGGAGTCAGCTCGGCGTAGACATGATCGAAGAACCCGTCGGGGTCGACCGGTCTGGCCTCGCCAGCCTGGACGGCGAGCTCCATGCGGGCATCGGCAGCCTCTCGGAGGGCCGTTTCGATGTCGTCTGACCACAAACCCTCGGCCAGAAGCTGCTGGCGGAGCGTCACGATGCCGTCGCGCTCCTTTGCCGCCGCAATCTCGTCGGCAGGGACGTAGCGGGTGGGATCATCCGCCGTGGTGTGGGGGCCGAGTCGGTAGGTGACCGCTTCGATGAGGGTGGGGCCGGCACCAGCTACCGCTCGGCTCCTGGCATCAGCAGTTGCTTCGAACACAGCGACGGGGTCGGTGCCATCGACGGTGACGCCGGGAATGCCGAACGCGTGGGACTTTTCTGCGAAGTTCTTCGCTCGCGTCTGGCTGGCAACGGGGGTCGAGATGGCCCAGCCGTTGTTGACCACCACGACGATCACGGGAGCGTCGAGCACCCCAGCGAAGTTGCATGCCTCGTAGAAGTCGCCTTCCGAGCTCGATCCGTCGCCGAGAAAGACCAGAGCGCAGCCGGTTTCGTCGGGCTGGTGCTGCATGCCCCAGGCGAGGCCGACTGCGTGGGGTACCTGGGTGGCGAGGCTGATCTGGGGAGGGAAGACGCGAGTGGGTTCCGGGATGTTCCCGCCGTCAGGGTGTCCGAGGGCGTAGAGCACGTAGCGGTCGAGCACGTCCGGACCGAAGCGTTCGAGTCCGACGAGTTCTCGGTATTGAGGAAGGACCCAGTCCTTGGTTGGATCGAGGGCGAGCGAGACGCCGGCGAGCAATGCCTCAGAACCGTCGACGGGAGCGTTGGTGCCTGCCCGTCCCTGACGCTGCAAGTTGAAGACTCGCTGGGAGTAGATGCGACTGGCAATCATGTGCGCCAGCATCCACTGGCGATGTTGGTCCGTGACTGCGCCGGGAGGGGTGGGCGCAAGGGGGCTCAGAAGTGTCGCGATGGTGGCGTCGTCGAGAGCAGTCGATGGATGAGCAGACTCCGGCATCAGGCCGAAGATAGTTGCCGACGGTCGGTTCGTGCTTGCGCCGCTCTGATCGTGATCACGATCAGAGCGCACGGGATGGTGGCGATCGCCACCGCTTGTCCGATCGAAAGTGTGTCGGTACTGGCGAGCGCGCCGACGGTCACGGGCGCAACGAGCGCGCCGATCCGAGACCCGGCGACCATCGCTCCGAGGCCGGCCCCCGCCTTGCCTGGTGCCTTGGCTGCTTGGTCGTACAGCATCGGGAAGATGACCGAGTTTCCTAGGCCGGCGAGGACGAGGCCGACGAGAACGGTCGGCACGCTGTCGACCAGGAAGGCGAGGGCAAGGCCGATGGCGTTGAGGCTGGCGCCGGCTCGGATCATTCGGTGCTGGCCAATGCGTCCGAGCATCGAGTCGCCGGAGAAACGGCCGACCGTCATGCCGACCGTGTAGGCCACGAACCCGAGGGCGGCAACGCCCGCTGTCTGCGTGAGGTCGTCGGTCAGGCGGAGTGCCGACCAGTCGTTGGAGGTCTGCTCCATCACCATCGCCATGGCAGCGAGCACGGCAAAGGTCAGCAACACGGTTCGGTGCGACCGAGCGGGTCCACCGGGAGGAGTCGGCTCCTCGGGCTGGATGACCTCTGCTTCTATGAGTAGGCCGGGGGCGACGAAGGCCATGGTCGCAATCAGTGTGAGGGCCACGGCGCCGAGGTGGAACTGGAGGCTCAGCTCGATCGAAGCGAGGAACGACGCGAGAGCGCCGCCGAGCACGGTACCGAGGCTCCACAGCCCATGGAGGCGATTCATGACCGGCACGGAGCGCCTGCTGCTGATCGCAGAGCCCTGCATGTTCATGGCAACGTCGGCGATCACATCGAACAAGAGCCACAGGCTGAGCGCTGCGAGCAAAACCCAGGGCGAGCGGGCGGCGGCGGTGAGGAAGAGCGTGGTGGTGAGCGCCAAGCCGCCGCCGACCATCGCAGCTTTTGATCCAACCCGCTCGATGATCGGGCTGCAGAGTGCGCTGCCGAGCAGACCTCCCAAACTGGCGAGGGTGAACACGACGCCGAGGGTGGCCAAGTCGGTGTCGACTCGATCTCGGATCTCAGGAAGTCGAGGCAGTACCGAGCCAACGACTGCCCCGTTGGCGAAGAACTGCACCGCCACCGATTGCAACGCTCGTCGATCCCTCGGACTCAGCACGAGCGCCACGCTAAGGGTGCCGGGTCTCAACTTGTCACTTGCCTCGGCGGTGGATCGTCTGAAGCAAGCAAGTGACAGGTTGAGACCCGGCCCCAGTGGGTGGGTGATTCTGCGTCCGAACTTGACCGCGTGGTCAAGTTCTAGAACGCTCTACTCATGAGTAACCAACGATCGCTCGAGCACGTCGTGGTGCTCGGTGCGAACGGCACGATGGGGTTCGGCTCTGCCGCCCTCTTCACCCAAGCCGTTCCCCGAGTCACCTTCCTCGCAAGGACCAGGGAAAAGGCAGAGGAGGGTTTGGCCGCAGCGATTGGTCAAGTCCGCTCCAATTCACTGGCTTCCCGGGCCGATGTCGGGAGCTACGACGAGGATCTGCCCGCCGCCCTCGCCACCGCCGATCTCGTCTTCGAGGCCGTGGCGGAAGACCCCGCCATCAAGGGACCGATGTTCGACTTGATCGAGCAGCATCGTCGTCCCGGCTCGATGGTTGCCACCGTCAGTTCGGGCTTGTCGATCAACGGTTTGGCCGCTGGCCGCTCTGATGACTTCCGGGCCAACTTCTGCGGCCTGCACTTCTTCAATCCACCGAACGTCATCACCGGCACCGAACTCATCCCGAATGTCGACACCGCCCCCGACGTCCTCGACTTCCTCGAAACGTTCTGCCGTACCCGCCTCGGTCGCGAAATGGTCCGCACCGAAGACACCCCCGCCTTTGCCGGTAACCGCGTTGGTTTCAAGGTGCTGAATGAATGCGCCCAGATGGCAGAGGATCTCGGTCCGATGCTGGTCGACCGCATCGTTGGCCCCTACACCGGTCGGGCCCTCACCCCGCTGGCCACCATCGACCTGGTCGGCTGGGACGTGCACCGCGCCATCGTCGACAACGTCTACGAAAACACCAACGACGAAGTCCACGAGACCAACAAGCTGCCGGAATACATGGCAAAGCTGATTGACCAAGGCGTCCTCGGTCGCAAGACCGGCGGAGGCTTCTTCAAACGGGCCCCGAAGGGCAGCGACGAGGGCGACATGGTCCTCGTTCCAGCTACGGGTGACTACGTCCCGCAGTCATCGATCACACTTCCCGACATGCCCTACGTCGACGAGATCGCTGACCTCTACTCGCAGGGCCGCTACGTCGAGGGCCTCAACGTGCTGTGCGATGCGAAGGGCGCCGAGGCTGCACTGGCTCGCAAGGTGATGGCCGGCTACATCGCTTACTCGTTCGAGCGTGTCGGCGAGGTGTGTGAGAGCATCACCGACATCGATCGCATCATGGGCATGGGCTTCAACTGGGCACCGCCGTCGGTGCTGGTTGACACGATGGGCACGGCAAACGCGATCAAGATGATCAGCGAAGCTGGCCTCTCCCTACCTGCCGCACTCACCGATGCCGCCCCCGGCACCCAGTTCTTCAACCATCCGTCCACCAACGCCGGCCGCTTCTTCGTCGCGGCATAAGGATCACAACATGACTACTCCAGACGTTTATGTCATCGGCGGCTACCAGACCGACTTCGGTCGGAACTGGACCAAAGAGAACAAGCACTTCTCGGCCCTCATGCGTGAGGCCGTCACCGGCGCCATGCAAAGCGCGGACATCCCAGCCGAAGACATCGAGAGTGCCCACGTCGGCAACTTCGCCGCCGAGCTCTACTGCATGCAAGGCCATCTCGGTGCCTTCTTCACCGAAGTCGACCCGGCGTTCAGTGGCCTGCCCACTGGGCGTCACGAAGCCGCCTGCGCGTCGGGCTCGATCGCCCTGCTCGCAGCATCGGCCGAGATCGAGGCTGGTCGGTACGACCTCCAAGCAGTCGTCGGTATCGAGCAGATGAAGACCGTTGCGTCGTCCCTCGGTGGCAGCTACCTCGGCACCGCCGCCTGGTACGAAAAGGAAGCGGAAGGCATCGACTTCCCGTTCCCCAAGCTGTTCGGCAAGCTCGGCGACGAGTACGACAAGCGCTACGGCTTGGCCGACGAGCACCTGGCCGAGATCAGCCGGCTCAACTACGACAACGCCAAGCTCAACCCCAACGCCCAGACCCGCACGTGGTACATGAACAAAGAGCATGCGCTCGCGCGCGACGACATGAACGCGGAAGTCGGCGGTCGCATTCGTCTGGCTGACTGTTCACAAGTCACCGACGGCGCCGTCTGTGTGTTCCTTGCCTCTCGTGCCTACGCCGAGAAGTACGCCACCGAACGAGGTCTGTCGATCGACGACATCCCTCGAATCAAGGGTTGGGGTCACAACACCGCTCGCTTGCTGTTCGAAGACAAGGTCAAGGAGAGCCGCGAAGCCGAGTACGTGCTGCCTCACGTGCGCTCCACCGTCACCTCGGCGATGGAGCGAGCAGGTATCAGTGATGTGTTCGGCGAAGGCGGCGGCGACAAGATCGACGGCATCGAGACCCACGACTGCTTCACGACTTCGGAGTACATGGCCATCGATCACTTTGGTATCACCGCACCAGGTGAGAGCTGGAAGGCCGTGGAAGAAGGCGTGTTGGAGATCGACGGCAAGATGCCGATCAACCCCAGTGGTGGCCTGATCGGTGCCGGTCACCCTGTCGGTGCCACCGGCGTCCGTCAGCTGCTCGATGCCCACAAGCAGGTCACCGGCACTGCCGGTGACTACCAGATCGAGGGCGCCAAGAACATCCAGACCCTCAACATCGGCGGGAGCGGCACCACCAGCGTCAGCTTTGTGGTTGGTGTCTGAGAAGCAGCACGAAGCTCTGTAGCGTCTCCACATGACCTTTGCCTTCGACCGAGAAACCGCTGTCGAACCCCGAGGTGAGGGCATGTGGAGCGCCCAGATTGCGCCCCACTGGAACATCGGCGACAAGCCGAATGGCGGCTATCTGATGGCCGTGATGCTCCAGGCGCTCAGTAGCGAATTGGCGTTGGGCGTCAGCGATCCGGCAGACGAACAACCAGATCCGCTCACGCTGACCGCCCACTTCCTGCGGCCCGGCATTCCCGGTGCGCCCGGCATCATCTCGACTGAGGTGTTGAAGCGAGGCCGCTCGATCTCGACGGTGCGGGGCACGTTGGTGCAGGACGGCAAGACCAGAGTCGAGATGATGGCGGGCTTTGGTTCATTGGCCAATAACGGACCGAGCGATGTCGACATCGATCTTCCGGCGCCGACGTTCCCGCCGATCGAAGACGGCACGGATCGGGCGACCTTGGTCCAGGGGGTCAAGGAAATGTCCCTCCTCGACCGGGTCGAGGTGCGCGTGCTTCCTGAACATCGTGAGTTCGTGCTTGGCTCGGACGCTCGCATGGCGGGCTGGATCCGGTTCAACGATGGTCGTCCACCAGACAGCATTGGTGTCGCGCTCTTCGCCGACGCCTTTCCACCCTCGTTGTTCTCGAAGCTCGGCACGGTCGGCTGGGTGCCGACCCTCGAGATGACCGTGCAGATCAGGCGTCGCCCTGCGCCTGGATGGTTGGCTGCCAGTTTCACGACCGACGATCTCACCGGCGGCCGATTCATCGAGACGGGCACGCTCTGGGATTCCACCGGCCAGGTGGTCGCGCACTCCCGCCAGCTCGGCATGCTCTTGACGTGAGCGACGACGCTGCAAGCAACGCTGTCGGACGGCTCGACGACCAGACGGTCAGGCGCTACCTCGAACGGATTGGGGCCGAGAGTCCAACATCGGTCGATCTGGCATCGTTGACCAGCTTGATGCGGGCACACCTGATCGCTGTCCCATTCGAGAACCTCGACGTCTTCCACCAACGACCAGTGCTGACCAGCCTCGACTGGTCGATTCCGAAGATCGTCGATCGGCGGCGTGGCGGATGGTGCTTCGAGTTGAATGGATCCTTCGGTGCGCTGCTGCGGGCGCTGGGTTTCGAAGTGCGTCACCTCGGTGCAGCGGTGTTGCTCAATGGGCCGAACAGCACGCTGGATCATCTCTGTCTCGAAGTGCGGCTCGACCAGCCCTACCTGGTGGATGTTGGTTTCGGTGACACGTTCATCACGCCGCTCGAACTCAACACCAACGCCGAACAAGACGGCGGCAACGGCGTCTACCAATTCATCGCCAGCCCGATCGGCACCACGCTCGCCCGATTCGACGGGGGCATCCCCGAGGCGAGCTACCGGTTCAAGCGAGTATCGCACGAGCTGTCGGACTTCGACCCTGCCGCTGATGCGCTGGCCAACAACCCCGACGGCCACTTCCGAGAGGGGCCATTGGCCACCCGCTTGTTGGACCTGGCGGGAAGCCGAGTGACGCTCAGCACGGGTCGTTTGGTCGTGCGAAACGCTGACGGCACCGAACGGTCTGCGGCCGAGATCAGCCCGGATGCATGGTGGGTGACCGCCAGCGAGTGGTTTGGTGAGTCGTATGGCCCGGAGATCGCCCAAGTGTTCTGAGCAATCCCCTCCTGAACACCCTCTGCGGTTCGTCAGCCGCAACGGGCGCGACTAGCGTTGCCAGGTGCCCAGAGCTCCTCGCATCGGTCTCGCCCTCGGAGGCGGTGGAATTGCTGGCTATGCATTCCATGCTGGCGTTCTCGGAGCAATCGAAGAAAAGACTGGTTGGGACCCTCGCACCTCCGAAGTGATGGTCGGGACCTCAGCTGGTTCGGGCATCGTCGGTCTGTTGCGAGGCGGTGTGTCCGTTCCAGAGATGGTGTCTCGAATGCTCTCGATCTCGAGCAACCCGAGCGACATGGCTCGACTGCGCCAGGCCTCGGGGCGAGGCATTCGCTTCACCGGCAGCCTGTGGTTTGGGCCGTCGTCGCCCAAGTTGTTGGCCAGAGAAGTGGCCAGGCTCCACAAACTCAGGCCAGCCAACCTGATGGTCGGAGCGCTTCCCAACGGCCGGGTCGACAACGACGTGCTCGGTGACCAATCCTCCAAGCTCCACGAGTCGTGGCCCGACGAAGCGACCTGGATCACTGCCGTCTCACTCGAGACCGGTGACCTCGCAGTGTTCGGGCGCGACGAAGGCCACGACGACGTCGACTTCGCCGATGCCGTGTCGGCCAGCTGTGCCATTCCCGCCTTCTTTCGTCCGGTCAAGATCAACGGCCAGCGCTACGTCGATGGCGGCATGCGTTCGATGGTCAATGTCGACCTGCTGGCCGATCTCGATCTCGATCTCGTGGTGGTGTTGGCTCCGATGTCCATTGCCGACATCAGCCCGCGGTCACCGTTCGCCTCGATGTTCCGCGGGTACTCAAAATTTCAGCTCGCCAAGGAAGTCGCCGAACTGGACGCAGCTGGCATCCCGAACCTGACGATCGAGCCCGACCGCTCAACGACGCGGGCGATGGGCTTCAACCCCATGGACCCGACGTGTGTGATTCCCTCGTTGACTGTTGCAGCCGCCACGGTGACTGCGCAGCTCGCTGGCGACGAGTACCGAGCAGCGCTCGGCATACTTCGCGAAGCTGGAGAGCAATTGGATTCTCCTCCTGACGTCCCCTATCCGGACTGAGATCGGCCACATCATGGAACGCCTCACCCCAGAAGACGCTTCGTTCTTGCGAATCGAAGACCAGACCAGTGCCATGCACGGTGTCACGGTCGCAGTCTTCGAAGGCCCAGAGCCGAGATTCGACGAGCTCTTGGCCCGGATGGCTCGACGCGTCTCGCTCGTTCCCCGTCTCCGTCAGCGCGTGATCGATGTGCCGGGCGGAGTCGAACGGCCGGTCTGGGTCGATGATCCCCACTTCTCGCTCGACTATCACATGCGCCACACCGGCGTTCCTCGTAACGGCACCATGTCCGACGTCCACGCCGTGGCCGGCCGCATCCTCTCGCAACGGCTCGACCGAGGGAAGCCGCTGTGGGAGATGTGGATGATCGATGGCCTTCCGGACGGCCGCTGGGCGATTTTGTCGAAGGCCCATCACGCCATCGTCGACGGTGTGTCGGGCAGTGATCCCCTCACGCTCGTTGTCGACGGCATCGGCGATGGTCCACCCGCAGATGAGGAGTGGAATCCGCCAGCGCTTCCCTCCGATGCGCAGCTCCTCGGCCAGGGCCTGCTCGAGCTCGGTTTTGACCCAGCACACCAAGCGAGGCTCGCTCGGCGTGCCTTGATGGGCCCTGCTCGGCGCGGTCGCTCGATGTTCGGTCGGCCGTCCTCGCCCAAGAACGCCGCCCTCGTCGGTGCGGTCGGGTCGTTCCGGCGCTGGGGAACCACCTCGGTTTCCGCTGAGTCCATCAGGGCGACACGAGACGCGCTCGAGGTGACCACCAACGACGTGGTGTTGGGCCTCGTCACTGCTGGGTTCCGCGCCATGCTCGAAGCCAGCGATGCAGACGTCCCTGATTCCATTCGCACGCTTGTACCTCTTGCTGTTGCGACCGGAAACCGGTTCAAGAACGAGATCAGCTCGCTCGAAGCGGATCTTCCGGTCGGGAAATCGGATGTGCGGGCATCGATCCGTGCAATCAACGCCCAAACTCTCACGGCCGGGAACGAATATCGGGCAGTCGCTGGCAAGACACTCGCATCGCTGCAGGGTTTGTCAGCGCCGACGGTCGCCACCCTTGGGCTTCGCTCCGCCCACAAGACCGCTCGGTTCTCTGATATCTCCACCGTGACGGTGAACGTTCCTGGTCCGAGCGAAGAGATCCGCCTACTCGACCGAGCGATGGTGGCGATCTACCCGGCCATTCCGCTGGTGTCGAAGGTGCGAATCAGCGTCGGCATCATGAGCTACCGCGACCAATTCCACTTCGGTGTGACCGGCGACAACGATGCTGGCCTCGAAGTCGATGCGCTCACTGCCGGTATCGAAGCTGCGGCCGCGCAACTCCGGTGAACCGGCGCCACCGGTAGCCTGCCCGAATGGTTCGGCGACCCGAAGGTTTCAGCGACCGGCTGAAGGAAGCAAGTGTCCAGGTCCGTCGGACAGCGGAACGCGGGATTGAACTCCGTCGCGAGATCAAGGAGCGGAATGCCCCGGTCGAAAAGCGGTCGCTCGACGAGATCCAGGCCGATCTCGATGCCCTGGTCGGGCTCGACTCGGTCAAAGAACAGATCGCGTCGCAGTTGACGTTCTTGCAAGTGCAGGCTCGGCGCAGGGAACACGGCCTCAGTGACGTGCCCACCAGCCAGCATCTCGTGTTCAAGGGAAACCCGGGAACCGGGAAGACCACGGTCGCCCGGCTCTTGGCCGAGATGTACGGATCGATCGGCCTGCTGGAGCGCGGTCACCTGGTCGAGGTCGATCGGGCAGGCTTGGTCGGTGAGTTCGTTGGTCACACTGCATCGAAGACCAACAAGGCGGTCAAGAAGGCCATCGACGGTGTGCTGTTCATCGATGAGGCGTATGCGCTCACCCCGGCTGGCGCCCTCAGGGCCAACAACGACTTCGGTGTCGAAGCAATCGAAACGCTGCTGAAGCGCATGGAAGACAATCGGGACAAGCTCGTCGTCGTTGCTGCGGGTTACCCGAAGCTGATGGAGACGTTCCTTACGTCGAACCCCGGCCTGCGTTCTCGCTTCTCCCGTGAGATCGTGTTCCCCGACTACACCACTGCTGAGTTGGTCGAGATCACTCGTACCCTGGCCGCCGAGGGCGACTACGAGCTGTCGAAGGCATGTGGTCCTGCGCTCGAGGCGATCTTCAGCGGTGTGAAGCGGGATGAGGGCTTCGGCAACGCCCGCTACGCCCGAAACCTGTTCGAGCAAGCGATGAATCGTCAAGCGGTCCGCCTGGCCGATACCAGCCAGGTCACGTCACTCGATCGGCATGCCGTGCTGACCCTCGAATCCCAAGACTTCAAAGAAGCCGTCGCCCTGCTCTGATCTTCCCGGTTACAGGCGGGGGAGAACGTCCTCGGCGAGAAGGTGCATCTGCTCGTCCATCTGCTCACGGCTGAGGCCGGGGAAGTCGGGGAACAGCAGGAGATGCTTGAGGTCGAGGCGCTCTTTGATGCGGCCGAGAAGGTCGGCGACTTGTTCGACTGATCCGATCGCCATCGATTCCTCGGTCATCGTCTGCTCGACGGTGGGGCAGTGGTTGAACGGCACCTCGCCGTTGTCGTATCGAGCGAAGCGACCGTAGGGCGACAGGAACTTCACGTACTCGTCGTGCCCGCCGCGGCCGGCAACCATTGCCTCTTCAGTGGTGCGGCCGACGTGCACGTTGATGTGGAACGCACGACCCTCGCCCGGAGCGAGCTCCCGGCCATGCTCGGCGCTTTTCTCGGCGAAGAGATCCCACGCAGCACCGACACGCTCGGGTGGTCCGCTGGCGAAGATCGCCTGGTGACCGACTTTGGCGACGTAGTCCATCGTGGCTGGTGACGTGACCGGCTGGAAGATCTTGGGAATCTCGGGATAACCGAGAGGTTTGGGGATCAGCGTGAGGTCCTGGACCGTGGCGCCACGGTCAGGGATTCCGGGTGGCGGGAATTCGAAGTGCTTGCCTTTGAAGCTGAAGGTCTCGTTGCCCCAGGCGGAGCGGATGACTTCCATGGCTTCTTCGAAGATCTCGCGGTTGAGGCGATCTTGATCGGCCGCCATCTCGTTGTCGCCGGACGCCACCACGCCACCGAGTGTCTGGGACTCCCGTGGGACCGTGCCTCGGCCGACGCCGAAGACCATGCGGCCCCGCGTCAGGATGTCAGCCATGGCGAAGTCCTCAGCCAGGCGGAGCGGATGCCATTGTGGAACGACGTTGAACGCTTGGCCGAACTTGAGTCGCTCGGTGATCGAGGCCAGGTGCTGCCCGAATTGAATGAGGTTCGGGACGACCTCGTAGCCCTCGTATTGGAAGTGGTGCTCGGTCAGCCACATGGTGGAAAAACCGAGGCCGTCGGCGGTCTTCGCCCAATGCTCGAGATTCTCATAGCAGGCGAGGTAGTCCGCCTGCCCGTACCTGCGATCGGTGGCCGCCGGTGCTCCGGCACCCGCATCGTTCATCGGAACCGAGCAGTAGAAATGTACGTCGACGTCCATGACGGCCGACTCTAGGGCGGGCGTGTTTCCCGCATGTGAATCAGGCAGGAAACGCAGCAGCGAACTGGTCCCGCATCGCCGATGAATTCGGCCAGAATGCTCGCCATGGAACTCACGGCCGGCAGCAACGTCATCGACGGACCCAACGGAGCCCTTCACGTCCACGTCTGGCCGGCAACGACCACCGACAGCGATCGTCCGATCGTGGCCGTGCACGGAGTCGACGGCAATCATCAGGCATGGAGTGGCCTGGCCGCCGCGCTCGGTGGCACTCGGACCCTGATTGCGATCGACCTCAGAGGCCGCGGAGATTCCTCACACGACGGCCCGTTCGGCGTTGCGGCTCATGCGCAGGACCTTGCTGCGGTCCTGGACGCGGTCGCATTCCCGGAGGTCACACTGGTCGGTCATTCATTTGGCGGACACGTCGTTGCCCGGCTCGCCGCCGATCGTCCTGTCGGGATCGCCGGCTTGGTGCTGGTCGACGGAGGTCCGCCACGAGTCGTGCCCGAGGACATGACCCCTGAGGCTCTCGTCGAGGGCGCCCTCAGCAACATCGTGCCCAACCTCGGATCCAAGCTCTACCCCATCAGCCAGCACGCAGTCGAGTACGACTTCGCCTCGATGGTGGTCGAACAGGCAGCAACTCGAGCCTTGTTCGATGTCACCGTGCCCGTGCATCTACTGCGAGCCGAGCTCGGCGTGGCGCCAGGACTGCCGCCGGTTGTGCCCGATGCGGTCGTGGCCGAGCTCGAGGCGGCGGGTGTTGCCTTCGTCGATGACCTCGTTCCCGGTGTCACGCACTTCTCGATCCTCAGCGACCCCGCACTGCTGGCCGCGCTCGTTTGAGCTGTTCTGTAGCGAAGAGCAACCAGAACAGAGAGCGATTCGTGGCAGAACGAGGGGAGTGGCATGGTGTCGGGATGAACGACGAGCTGCTCTACACGACCGAAGGCCACGTGGCCACGATCACGTTCAACCGCCCAGACCGGATGAACACGATCACGCCGACGATGCTGAACACCCTGTCGAAGCTGTTGCTCGATGCAGATGCCGATGCGAACGTGCGCGTCATCGTGCTGACTGGCAACGGCCGGGCATGGTGCGCCGGGCTCGACGTCGGCGCAGCGGTGGAAGGAACAGGCATCGGCAGCGAAGGAGCGGGTTCTGCTTCTGGCGAGTTCGGTTTGCGTGATGCGCCACCCGTCGTGCTTCACAAGATCGACACCCCGACCATTGCATCGATGAACGGTGGAGCAGCTGGCTACGGCCTCGATCTCGCACTGGGCTGCGACATCCGGCTCGCATCAGAGAAGGCCAAGCTCGCGGCCGCGTACACCGCTCGCGGGCTCGTGCCGGAAAGCGGCGGCACGTGGCTGCTGCCTCGCATCATCGGCTGGTCCAAGGCTGCTGAGCTGCTCTTCACCGCTCGGACGCTCACTGCAGACGCTGCGCTCGAGATGGGCTTGGTCAGCGAAGTGATCCCCCACGACGATCTCGCTGATCGCACGGCCGTCGTTGCTGGCGAAGTTGCCGCCAATGCACCACTTGCGGTGCGTGCTGCCAAACGGATGATGCGGCACGCGATGACCGAGAACCTCGAGGATCACGTGCAACGCCAATACTTGGCGCTTCTTCCTCTCTTCGGAAGCAAGGACTTCCGAGAAGGTCTTGCCTCCTATCTCGAGAAGCGCCCGGCGGAGTTCACCGGACAGTGATCCTCAGGCAGGCGAGCGACATCGGCGAAGGCCGTATCGACAACGTCATCATCTCGAGCTCAGTGCACGTGGCCATGGGCGTGGTCGTGTTGTTGTCGATGACCGTCGTGACAGCTCTCGTCGCCAGACATGCCATTCGCAACGAGGCTGTTGGCACGGCAACGCGTGTCTCGCTGTTGGTGGCGCAGGTGTCGTTGGCGGTGCAGGTGCTGCTGGGCATCAAACTGCTCGACCAGGGCCAGGGCATCGTGCAGCTCTACATCCACTACGTGGGCGGGCTCATCCCGCTGGGAGCGTTCCTGGCCGCCGGATGGTTTGCCAGGGGCGATTCCCCGAGAAGCACCCGCATCTTGACGGTCCTACTGGCGATCGGGGCGCTGTCGGCCTTCATGGCCTTCTTCATTGGTCGGGCGTACGCCAACGGCTGACAGCTCAGCTCGTTCCTTCTGGCAGAGCAGCGGCGGCAACGAGCGGGTTGCCGGTGGTGAGGTAGTTCTCGGCATAGGCGTCCGGCCGCTGTTCGGTGTCGGTGATCCACAGCGCTCCAGTGAAGCGGTCGACCAGCAACGGTGCGTTGCCCGAGATCATGGTCGAGTAGTCGCCGGTGTCGAGGAACTCGGCCGACTGGTAGAGAAAGATCCAGCCGAACGACAGACGAAGCGTCGACTGGTCCTGGATTCGCAGCAGGCCGTCATCCTCCCTGATTGTCAGCGACGCCATCTGGCGGGCACGGTTCTCGTCGATGGTTCGCAGATGCAGCCCTGGTCCCATTCGGTCCACCACGGTGATGGTGTCCCGTGGTCGCCGTGCCAGTGAGAGAGCCTGCGTCTTGACGCTGATGCCGGTGGCATCGTCGAACGCTTGGAACTCGCTCATGGTCGAAGCTGGGTTCTGCTCGATGATCCAGCCGAGCACGTGGAACATTGCGGCGAGGTCGTCAACCGCTGACTCATTGAAGGCCAGCGCCATGGCCTCGGGCGTGAGGGGCATCTCCCACAGTGCATGGAGCCCCTTGATGACGGCGAGCCTGCTGTATCCCTCGGACTGGGCCAGCCGTGCGGCTTCTCGGTGGTCGGTACCGCTCGACCAGAGTTCGTTGAACTGGCGAGTGAGTGGGCAAGCTTCGACCATGGGTGCGTCTGGCTCGAGCGCTGCCGCCGTCGAGCCAGCAAGCGGCGCCGGGCGAGTCACATCCGGAACCGATGCGGTTGTGGTCTCGATGGACGGGGCGGGGGCGCTGGCGGGCGCAGAAGGCTCCGGCGCTGTTGCTCCGATGTCGATGTCGACGGTCATGCCGGCACTGTTCACGATCTCGACGAGACCCGAGGTCAGGCGTTGCAGGTTGTCGTCTTCGAGCGAAGGGTCGCGCGGTTCGTGATGGTTCGAACCGACGATCACGATGACGCCATTGCGTTCGATGAAGTCAGCTGATGCCACGAGGTGGTCATTGCGGTACTGCTCGAAGCGGTGGAGTTCTTGATTCAGTTTGGTGCGATGCGTGGTGGCAACGATCAGGCCTTGCTGGTCGAGGATTGCGTCGAGTGTTTCGTTTGTTGGAGCATTGAGTCTGGTGCCGCCAGGGAAGGTCACGACGGGGATGCTGAGTGGTCGGCCGTTGATCGACAGGCCTCTCGCTTCGATGGGTCGAGCCTCGATGTCGATGAACTTCGCCCGGATACCTCTTGCGGCCAGGAACGCGCGGGTACGACGTGTGTCGTCGCACCAGTCGGTTCCGTAGATCGTGATCGGCATGGGAGAGAGGCACTCCTGAGGCAGTTCTCACGTCGCCAATCGGCTGTCGGGTCGCCGAATCCACCTGTTGAGGGGAATTCGGCACATTCCGCCTGGGCCGTCGGGATCGTTCCAACCGGCCAGCCGAACACCATTAGGGTCAGGCCACTCATTCATCGAGAGTGACCCACACGAAAGGCTCTTCGTGAGCAACTTCTTCGACACTGTTCCCGAGCCCATTGCCTACGGCGGGCCCGACTCGACTGATCCGCTGTCCTTCCGTTGGTATGACGCCGATCGCGTCGTCGCAGGCAAGACCATGGCGGAGCATCTCCGCTTCGCTGTTTGCTACTGGCACAGCTTTTCGTGGGATGGGTTCGACATCTTCGGTGAGGGCACACTGGACCGTCCGTGGACCGGCGGAGTCGACGACCTTGACAGTGCCAAGGCGAAGATGGCCGTTGCCTTCGAGTTCTTCGAGAAGCTCGGAGCGCCGTTCTGGTGTTTCCACGATCACGACATCGCTCCCGAAGGTGCGAGTTTCGCCGAGTCGGCCCGAAATCTCGATGTCATGGTCGACGAAGCGGCGGGGCACATGGAACGCACCGGTACGAAGCTGCTGTGGGGCACGGCCCGGCTGTTCTCCCAGCGCCACTACATGTCCGGCGCTGCCACCAATCCCGACCCCGAGGTGTTCGCACGAGCTGCCGCCCAGGTTGCACAGTGCCTCGAGGCAACGCACCGCCTTGGCGGCGCCAACTATGTGCTGTGGGGCGGCCGAGAGGGCTACGACACATTGCTCAACACCGACCTCCACCGTGAGCTCGATCAACTGGGGCGGTTCCTCTCGATGGTCGTGGAGCACAAGCATCAGATCGGATTCGAAGGAATGATCCTGCTCGAACCCAAGCCGTTCGAGCCGGTCAAACACCAGTACGACTTCGACGTGGCCGCCTGCCATGCCTTTCTCGCCAAGTACGACTTGTTGGGTCAGGTCCACGTCAACATCGAGGTCAACCACGCCACGCTCTCCGGCCACGACTTCGCCCACGAGGTGGCGGTTGCCCACGAGGCCGGAATCTTCGGCAGCGTCGATGCGAACGCCGGCGATGACCGACTCGGGTGGGACCTCGATCGGTTCCCCGTGTCGGTCGAGCAGATGACGCTCGGCATGTACGAGATTCTTCGAGGGGGTGGATTCACCTCGGGCGGTCTGAACTTCGACGCCAAGCTCCGGCGCCAGTCGATTGCCCGTGACGATCTCTTCCACGGCCATATCGGCGGCATGGACACGATGGCGCGCAGCCTGCTCGTCGCGGCCGCGTTGCTCGAGGACGGGGCCATCGAGAGTGTTCGGCAGGATCGCTACGCCGGGTGGTTCGGTGATCTGGGCACATCGATCATGAGCGGCTCGACGAACCTGGCTGAGCTTCGAGACCGGGCGTTGCATCTCGAAACCGAGCCGCAGCCCGTTTCGGGCCGGCAGGAGATGCTCGAGAACACCGTGGCGTCCTACATCGAGCGTGTGCGCTGATGGCGCTGGTGTTGGGGGTTGATTCGTCCACGCAGTCCACCAAGGTCGAGGTCCGAGATCTCGAGACCGGGGAACTCCTCGCTTCGGGATCGGCAGCTCATCGGCCAGTGCAGCCGCCGGTTTCTGAGCAGGATCCCAACAGCTGGTGGTCGGCGTTGGTCGAGGCGGCGGCCGGGCTCGGTGATGTCAGACGTGATGTCGTGGCGATGTCCATCGCTGGCCAACAGCACGGTTTGGTTCTGATCGGCGAGGATCGACGTCCCGTTCGCCCGGCCAAGTTGTGGAACGACACGACCTCGGCTGACGCAGCCACACGGCTGGTCGAGGCGCTCGGTGCATCACACTGGGCCAGCGGATGCGGCAGTGTTCCGGTCGCAGCCTTCACCGTGGCCAAGCTGGCCTGGATCGCCGAGTATGAGCCCCGCTCGCTGGCTTCGACGGCGTACGTCATGCTCCCGCACGACTACCTCACCTGGCGAGCCACCGGCGAACACGTCACCGACCGAGGCGATGCATCGGGCACGGGCTGGTTCGATCCCGTTGCCAATCGCTATCGGGAGGATCTCTTCGATGCTGCCGGAACGGGGTTCGATCTCGACGTGCTGCCAAGGGTGCTTGGACCGACCCAGGTCGCCGGGACGTTGGAGCCGCATGCCGCCGCCGAGCTTGGGCTTCCCGGCGATGTCGTGGTGGGCGCCGGGACTGGAGACAACATGGCGGCGGCGCTTGGTCTTGGCTTGTGCCCTGGCGACTCGGTGGTTTCTCTCGGTACGTCGGGCACGGCGTACGCCGTGTCGGCGACACCGACCGCAGATCCAAGTGGAGCAGTGGCTGGCTTCGCCGATGCCGATGGAGGCTTTCTGCCGCTCGTCTGCACGTTGAACGCAACCAGAGTGACCGACACCTTCGCCGCCCTGATGGGTGCAGACCGTGATGCGTTCGCCGGCTTGGCCTTGGCCGCCGATGTCAGCGCCGGCGGGCCGACCTTGTTGCCGTACCTCGATGGCGAGCGCACACCCAACCTCCCTGATGCTCGGGGCGCTCTGTTCGGCATCGAGACTGGCGTCGGGCGTGAGGCCCTGGCGCTCGCTGCCCACGACGGTGTGCTGTGCGGCTTGCTCGACGGCCTCGACGCCT
>CAYGQE010000083.1:0-18884 GCA_964351995.1 uncultured Acidimicrobiaceae bacterium
GATGTCTCGACTGAAATCGAGCATGTCGTACTGTCCGGTTGGTGACCAGTCGCTGTCGCCATGACCTCGTGAGTCGATGGCGGTGACGCGAAAGCCGAGCTCGGCGAGGCGTTGACCGGTGTCTTTCCAGGCGTATCGGCTCTGCCCGCCGCCGTGCAGTAGTAGGACGTCGTTCCCGTCGTCGGGTCCCCAGCGGTCAGCGACCAGGCGCAGTCCGTCGTGGGAACGAAAGTGGTGTGTCACGGGGTTCATCGATGCCTCTCCATGTCAAAGGTCAGGGCCGGAGGGTTGCCACGAACGTGGTTTCCGTGGGTCGGATGGGCTGGCAGAGCAACCAATGTGGGCTCCCTGGGTCGATCATGGTTGTGTCACGGCTCGGGCGACGTCGGCCCACTCCGATATCGATGAAGGATCGCTCGACCAGTCGAGGCCCCCGAAATAGTGGACCACTCGATCTGCGAGGCCGTCGTAGCGGTGGAGGATCTTGTCAGCAAGTTCGGCGAACGAGCCGGTGACGATGAAGTGCGAGAGCAGCTCATCAGATACCTCGGCAGACATACCGGCCATATCGCGGGCTTTCTGTCGACCGCGAATTCGATCGGTCGTTCCTTCGAAGCCAAGCTGTTCGAAGATGAATGCGTAGTTCGGTGTCGATCCGTAGAACGCGACCTGCATGCGAGCGAACTCTCGCCACTTCGGCTCATCATCGTCGGTTGGCACGATGAAGGCAGGCACGATGATTTCCAGATCGGCTGCGTTTCTGCCAGCGATGGCTGCGCCAGCTGCAACGTTGGGGAGCACGGTTTCTTTGATGTAAGTGGGGTGGTTCAGTGGATGGACGTGCACGCCATCTGCGACCTCGCCTGCCATGCGCAACATCCATGGGTTGACCGCAGCGATGTCGATCGGTGGGTGGTCGACGTCGATTGGACCTGGTGACCACTGCGAGGGAAGCAGATCGAGCTTGAAGAACTGCCCGTCGACCTCGAGACGTTCATCGCCGCTGAACGCTCTGAAGATCGCTTGCATGGCCTGCACGTATTCCTTCAGACGTGGGCCGGGGTGGTCGAACTCGGAGCCGTAGCGACGGGTGATGTGGGCGTTCACCTGCGTACCGAGGCCCAAGCGGAAGCGACCGGACGTGGCCTCGGCAAGTTCCCACGCGATCTCGGCGGTGACCATTGGGCTGCGCGGAAAGGCGACGGCAACTCCCGTCAGGATGTCGATGTCGGCGGCGAGTGCGGCGGCGCCGCAAGCCATGTATGCGGTCCGTGCCCCCTCGGTGACCACAATTCCCGAGTACTCGGATCGGGCGGCGGCCTCGGCAAACGCCGCCATGGAGCGGAGTGAGAGGCCACCAGTCATGACGTCAAATTTCATGAGAGGCTCCTGGCTCGACCACTGGGTGGTCAGGCCCTGCTGTTCTGTGCATTCCTCGACACATCTTTTCCCCTGGCTGCGTCGTCACATACTCGCACCGATTGCGACCTAACGATACATCTGACACTATATGTTGCATGAGTAGTGGTCGAACGACGGCGCCAGCCTCAGATAGTGGAGCCGATGTAGCAACTGCCGCCCAGGCCTGGTTTGCCGCGAACTGGAATCCCGATCTTGAACTGGGCGCGTGGTGGTCACTGCTGGCTGATTCAGGCTGGGGTTTTCCAAGCTGGCCAGACGGCCGCTATGGCCGAGACATCAGCCCGCATGATCTGCCGCTCGTGCAGTCGGCCCGGCGTGAGGCGGGGGCTCTGGGCCCTCCCGCCGGAATCGCTGCGAGCCTCGCAGGGCCGACGATTCTGGCTCACGGCACAGACGAGCAAAAGGATCGATTCCTTCCAGGAATCGTCGGCGGCGAGATCTGGTGCCAGTTGTTCAGCGAACCTGGTTCGGGTTCCGATCTGGCCTCTCTGCAGACGAGGGCCACGCGGGACGGTGATCAGTGGGTCGTCAACGGGCAGAAGGTCTGGACATCGGGGGCCCACATCGCCCGATACGGAATTCTCGTCGCTCGGACGAATCCGGACGTGCCGAAGCACCAGGGCCTCACCTACATGGTGATCGAGATGGACCAACCTGGTATTGAGATTCGGCCGATTCGGGAAATGACCGGTCGCTCGATCTTCAACGAGGTGTTCCTCACCGATGCGATCGTGCCGGTAGAGAACACGCTCGATGCCGTCGGATCGGGCTGGCCCGTCGCGCTCACGACCCTGGCGAACGAGCGGACGATGCTCAGTGCTGGCTCATTCGGAAGTTCCGGCGGCGGCATGTCGATCACGAGTTTCGATCTGCAGGCGCGTGCGGGCGATCTCGTCCGCGATTCCAAGCCGGGCGACGGAGCGACGACGGGCGGTGTCGGAGCGTTGCTCCGGCAACTCATTCACGAGTATGGGCGCTCCGATGATCCGATCTTCCGACAGGAATGGGCAACAATCCACTCGTTGCTCGAGATCGCACGCTTCACCGATCTTCGCGTCAAGGGGGCAATCGAAAAGGGCGGGCGTCCCGGACCGGAGGTCTCTGTAGGAAAGCTCGCTGCGAGCCATCTCTTGCGAACGCTGCGCGAGACGATGTTCAGGGTCTGTGGTGCAGACGCCATGCTCTGGGGCGACGACGCACCATTGGGAGGGCGTATGCACGACATCGGGTTCTCGTCGTACCTCATCTCGATCGGCGGTGGGACCGACCAGATCCAACGAAACATCATCGGCGAACGAGTGCTCGGGCTCCCTCGCGAACCTCGCGTCGACAAGGACGTCGCTTTCAGCTCACTTCTCGTCGGCACCCAGCAACGTTCCGACGAATGACGTTCGGTCCACAACAGAGGTGACCTCGTGACCCGTCGCGGTCGAGGGCCCCGGGCCTCGATTACGTGAGCCGCCCGAACCCCTGCGGCACTGGCGAAGCATCGACTCCGGTGGCCGATCTCCTCACGAGGAGCCGCATGCAACAAGTTGTGCGTCTTGTCTCAAACTTGGCGACGGTCTAGGGTCAACAGCATCCAACCGAGGGGATCGTCATGTCGTTCAACTTTCCGGTCATCAGCGCTGATTCTCACATCACCGAGCCGCCCGATTGCTACAGCGCCAACATCGATCCGGCATTCCGAGATCGGGCGCCCAACATGATCGAGGATCCGGTCCGAGGAGATGTGTACGTCGTGCCGGGCATGAAGTCAACAGTTCCGATGGGCCTGGTTGCGGCTGCAGGAAAGCCAGCGGAGGAACTCGTTCAGGAAGGGGTGAAGTTCGACGAGCTCCACAAGTCTGGATATGACGCGACGAAGCGGCTCGCCGATCAAGACCGTGACGGTGTGGCCGCAGAGGTGATCTATCCGACGGTCGGCATGGTGCTGTGCGGCCATCCAGACCTCGACTACAAGCGGGCATGCTTCAACGCCTACAACAAGTGGATCACCGACTATTGCTCTGAGGCGCCCGACCGGCTGCTCGGCTGCGGTCAAACCGCGCTGCGGTCGGTCAAGGAGGGCATTGCCGATATCGAGGCCATCAAAGCGGCGGGGCTACGTGGCGTGATGATGCCGGGGAGTCCTGGGACCGACGAGGACTACGACGACCCGATCTGGGATCCGTTCTGGGAAGCAGCGGTCGCTTTGGGTTTGCCGCTCAGTTTCCACATCCTCACTGCCAAAGGAAGCGGTTGGCGAGGCCCCAGGCTCAACAGTTTCATGTCCATCATCCGCAGTATCCAGGACATCATGGGAACGCTTGTGTTCGGCGGGGTATTCGATCGCCATCCGAACTTGAAGGTGGTGTGTGTCGAGGCTGATGCGGGCTGGGTGCCGCACTACATGTACCGGATGGACCATGCGTACAACAGGCATCGCAATTGGTTGCAGCCAGGGGTCTCGCTCCGTCGGTTGCCATCCGAGTATTTCGCCGAGCACATCTACGTCACATTCCAAGATGACTGGACTGCATTCTCGCAAGCGGACCAGATGAACTGGCGTCGCCTTATGTGGGCCAACGACTTCCCGCATTCGGATTCGACGTGGCCGTGGTCGCAGGAGATGCTCGCCGAGCAGACGCGAAAGCTCTCCGCTGAGCAAACTGAGGCGATCCTGTGTGGCAACGTCGCCGACCTCTACGGCATCGACCTCAGTGCGCTTGTCCCGACCGCTGCTTGATGGGTTCGACAGCAGCATGACAGACGCTGATCTCGACGCTGCGCTCGCCGGCGCTGATCTCCGGGTCCTCGTGATTTGTTTGTTCCACATGACAGGCGATCGCAAGTGGCTCGAGTCGCCATACCGCCCGGTTCGCGACGTTCGTCTGATTGCCGACCCGAATGCTGGCTTCGACCCGGCGATGGCCGCCGAGATCCGTCGGGCGGCGCACGAATGGTTGACCGATCAATCCTGCTCGCCAGCAGTTGATGACCCTGGTGCGGACTCATTTACCGAAATGGTCTCGGTCTTCCTCGGCGAGACGGTACCTGACGAGTACATCCCCCTGATCAGACAGGACATGGGGTTCGATCACAACGACGTCGACTGGCCCCACGACGAGGTACCAGTCGATCGCCCGGATGTGATCATCGTTGGTGCCGGCGTCTCGGGCGTATGTCTCGCAGCGAAGCTTCGTCGTCTCGGAATTGACCATCGAGTGTTCGAGAAGAACGCTGATGTCGGTGGCACGTGGTTCGAGAATCGGTACCCGGGGTGTGGTGTCGACACTCCCAATCACTTCTACTCCTACTCGTTCGCGCCGAACTCCCAATGGAAACACTTCTTTTCACCACGCGATGAACTACAGGCCTACGTCGAGGACTGCGCTACCGCGTTCGGCATCCGGGATTGCATCGAGTTCGACACGACCGTGACGGGAGCGTCATGGGACGCTGACTCGAAGCGGTGGAATGTTACGGTGCGCGGACCTGACGGGACAGACCGAGTTGAGTCGGCAGCGATTTTCGTTGCCGCATCAGGCCACTTCAACCAGCCGGCCGTCGCGGAGTTCCCGGGCCAGAGCGAGTTCGCTGGCGAGATCTTCCACACCGCTCGGTGGCCCGATGATGCCGACCTCGCCGGGAAACGAGTCGGCATTGTCGGGACCGGCGCGTCGGCGATGCAGGTCGTGCCCACGATCGCAGGCGAGGTCGACTCGCTCACGATCTTCCAACGTACCGCGCAGTGGGCACGGCCGATCCCCGAGTACAACCTGCCCGTCGCCACCGAATCCCAGTGGCTTTTCGATCACGTCCCTTACTACGACCGCTGGTACCGCTTCGCCCAGTTCTGGCGCTACGGCGACGGGCTGTTGCGATTCTTGAAAAAGGACCCGAATTGGGAATACCCCGACCGTTCACTGAACCGGATCAATGACCGCCACCGCCAAGAGATGGCCGACTACATCACCGACAAACTTGCGTCGCACCCGGAACTGATCGACAAGTGCACGCCGACGTATCCACCGTTCGGGAAGCGAATCCTGATCGACAACGGCTGGTTCGACACGCTGTGCGAGCCCCACGTCGAGCTGGTCACCGATGGGATCGACCGCTTCACTCCGACGGGTTGTCTGACCGCCGACGGTGCCGCCCACGACCTCGATGTGATGATCATGGCCACGGGATTCACGGTGACGAACCTGGCGGCACGGCTCAACGTCACCGGACGCAACGGGCGTCGCCTGGCTGACGACTGGGCGCACGAGAATCCGACCGCACACCTGGGGATAACGGTGCCGGAGTTCCCGAACTTCTTCGTGATGTACGGACCCAACACCAACATGGGTCACGGCGGGAGCGGTATCTGGCTTGCTGAAACTCAGACCCACTACATCGTCAAGTGCATCGTCGAGATGGTGCGCAACGGTCTCAAGGCCGTCGAGATCCGCCCCGAAGTTCGTCGCGCCTACACCGACCGAGTGGACGAGATGCACGAACAGCTGATCTGGACCCACGAGGGCACACGCACGTATTACCGCAACCGCTTCGGCAAGGTCCGTTCGCCGATGCCGTTCCGTCTTGTCGACTACTGGCTGATGACCCGCGACCCGGATTTTGACGATTTCGTCACCACCGGTGTTGACGCCGCCGTCGATACACCAGTCGACGCAGGGCGAAGCTGACCTCATGTACGCCGAACGACAATGCGAACTGCTCGCTCGGATCAACGCCCACCGGCGGGCTGGCAGGTCAACCGACGAAGCCGAACTGACGATGACGGTAGCGACAGCGACCTACACCGATCCCGAACGGCTTGACGCCGAACGGAGCCTGCTCGACCGTGCACCAACCGTCGTCGGGCTGTCGGGGCTGTTGCCGACCAACGGGTCGTACGCAACCGTCGACGTTGGCGGCGCGTCAGTGATCGTGACGCGCGACCTCGACGGGCGGGTGTGCGCCATGTTCAACGTGTGCCGACACCGGGGGGCGGAGATCACTGTGGGATGCGGTGAGGCCGCTCGTCTGGCGTGCCCGTACCACGGCTGGACGTATTACCTCGACGGAACATCCGCGGCCCGCCGCCGTGCTGAATACTTTGACGGAACGCCCACCGAATCGTTGACGCCGCTCCCGGTGCTCGAGCAAGACGGCATCATCTGGGTCTCGGGCGATCCCGATGCCGACATCCCGCCGAACCCGCTGCAGGGAGCGCAGGTCGAACTGGCGCCGTTCGACCTTGCCGGCTTCCGACTTTTCGACTCGACCAACTTCATTCGGCCGATCAACTGGAAGCTCGCCATCGACACGTTTTGCGAGGCATACCACCTGTCAACGCTGCACAAGAACACCCTCGCCCCCATGATCCACGACGACTTCTCGCTGTTCGATCCGGCTGGCATGCACGGTCGGATGGTCTCGACGCGCAAGTCGATCGACGATCTCGACCCGACCGACGACACCTCATCCGACTTGCTGCCACACGCAACGATCCTCTGGTTTCTCGTCCCGAACACGGTGCTGATCCACCAGCAAGACCACGTCCAGCTCTACCAGAGTCGGCCGGGCCCGACTGCGGGTGAGGCGCATCTCACCGTGTCGCTCTACACACCACCGAATTCCGCCAGACCCGACAAGTATTGGGCCAAGAATTTCGAGCTTCTCGTCAGCGTCACCGACACCGAAGACTTCGCAACCGCGGCAGGCATCCAGCGCGGCTACCAGACACGTGCGCAGGGGCATGTCGTGTTCGGTCGCAACGAACCCGCCCTGCAACACTTCCACCGGTCGCTCGCCACGCTGTTGGGCGAGGGCGAATACGTGGGGACAGAAGGAGAGGGATGAAATGACAGGACCAACGCCAGATCTCGTGATACGTGGAGGTGTAGTCGTTGACGGTAACGGCGGCCTCGAGCGCAACGCCGATGTGGCCATCGCCGGTGACACGATCGTTGCTGTCGGAGACGTCGAACAAAAGGGCCGTCGGGAGATCGACGCCGACGGTGCGCTTGTTACGCCGGGCTGGGTCGACGTCCACACCCACTACGACGGCCAGGCAACATGGGACCAGCAGCTCGCACCGTCGTCGGTGCATGGCGTCACCACGGTCGTCATGGGGAACTGTGGTGTCGGTTTCGCTCCAGTGCGAAGCCGGGACCATCAACAACTGATCGAGCTGATGGAGGGCGTCGAGGACATTCCAGGCGCGGCGCTGCACGAGGGCCTGAAGTGGAACTGGTCAACATTCGGTGAATACCTCGACGCTGTCGACTCGATCCCGCACGACATTGATGTCGCGGCCCAAGTCCCCCACGGAGCGCTCCGGCTCTTCGTCATGGGTGAACGCGGAGCCGAAGGTGACAAGGCGACTGGAGAAGAAATCGAGGAGATGGCCGAACTCGCCAAGAAGGCGATATTGGACGGCGCCCTCGGCTTCACAACATCTCGTACCCTCAACCATCGCACCAGTCGTGGCGAGCCAACGCCGACGCTCAAAGCAGCGCGCGACGAATTGGTGGGGATCGCCCGCGGCGTCGGACGGACAGGAACCGGAGTGCTCCAACTGGTATCCGACTTCATCGACGTCGCCGACGAATTCGGCAACCTCCGAGCGATGGTCGAGGCGTCGGGCCGCCCGGCCTCGTTCACGCTCGTCCAGTCGCCGCGCGACCCCAACGGGTACCGCGGCATGTTGCAGCTGCTCGATGAGGCGCACGCAGACGGTCTGGAAATCCGTGGTCAGGTCGCCACACGCGGCATCGGTCTGTTGCTCGGTCTGCAAGGCACGCTCAACCCCTTCATGGCCAACCCCGTGTACCAGCAGGTCGCCGATCTTGATGTGCCCGCCCGTGTCGACGCGATGACTGACCCCGCCTTCAAAGCGCGGCTGCTCGCCGCAGACGAAGGGCAGCGGGACAAGTCGAAGGTCGGTGGTGGCATCGTTCGCTTGTTCGAGAACATGTTCGTGCTCGGTGATCCGCCCGACTACGAGCCGGACCCGAGCAGCAACGTGGCCGCAGAGGCGGGGCGCGCCGGACGGGAACCCCTCGAGTTCGTGTATGACCTGCTCCTTCGCGATGCTGGGCGACTCTTTCTGTACGTACCTGCGCTCAACTATGTCGATGGTCGTCTCGACGGCGTGCGCGAGATGCTGTTACACCCGCAGACGATTCCCGGGCTGAGCGACGGCGGCGCTCATGTCGGAACGATCAGCGACGGCTCGTTTCCAACGACGCTGCTCACCCACTGGTGTCGTGATCGAGACGGCGAGCAACTGACCGTCCCATTTGTGGTGCAATCGCAGTGCCGCGACACCGCATGGGCGCTGGGTTTGCGTGACCGAGGAGTGCTCGCTCCGGGCTACAAGGCTGACATAAACGTGATCGACCTCGAGCGGTTGTCTGTCTCGGCCCCCGAGATGCACTACGACCTGCCAGCCGGCGGCCGTCGTTTGCTGCAGGGGGCGGACGGCTATCTGCATACGATTGTCTCCGGAATCCCGACCTACGAATCAGGCTTGTCAACCGGTGAGTTCCCCGGTCGTCTCGTGCGCGGAGCGCGTTCGATCCGGTCCTGACTCTGGCGGTTCATTCGTTCAAGATCGAGCGAACCTCCGCGGCGCCGTCGATCGTTGCTTCGTCGGGTCCGACCGTGAGCAAGTTGAAAATGCGGCAGCCAGCGTCAACGTACGGGCGAAGAAATTCGGCGATGTCAGAGGGTGATCCAGCAGGGCTGTAGCGGGCGAACCTCCCGAATGGAACCTGATAGAGCTGTTCCATCGAACGGGCAAGTCGACCTCCGGCGACATCGGGCTTGCCGAAAGAACACCACACTTGCATTCCATGCCGCCACAAGACCCCCTCCCGGCCGCATTCGCTAGCGATTGCGGCCGTCTGATCGACGACGTCGGAGAATCGGCTAGGCGACACCCAGATTCCGAGCCACCCATCGCCGAGGCGACCGGCTCGGCGGACCGCCGCTGTCGAGCGCCCACCGACGATGAGTGGGATCGATGGCTCGATCGCTGGCAGAATCTGCGCATCGGTCACATCGATGTGCGAGCCGTGAAACGTCAACTTCTCCCCAGTGGACAGCGCACGGACGACGTGGATGCACTCGTCGAGTCGTGCGCCTCGTGTCGTGGGATCGATACCGCAGATCTCGATCTCGTGCCGATCCTCTCCGCCGACGCCCACCCCGAGCCTCAGGCGTCCGGGCGCCAACTCTGAGATGGTTGCCAACTGCCGTGCTGTCGGCACGGGGTGACGGAGCGCGAGGAGATAGATACCGATCTCGACCGACAACCGGGGCTCGGCCGCGAGCACCATTGCCGCAGACGTCAGCCCATCCATTCCGAAGCCAACGTGGAAGCTGACATGGTCGCCGACCATCACATGGTCGAGCCCGGCGTCGGCACGGGCTCGCAACGCGGCCGTCCAGGCCCCCAAGGGATCGTCTGCGGACAGCGTCGGCAAGCTGGTGCCGACCTTCACCGAAGCCACCGTCTCTGTGCTCATTGCCGACCGGCCCCGCCGATGATCCCGGCCTGTTGGAGCTCGGCGATCTCACCGTCGTCATAGCCGGACGAGCGCATGATCTCATCGGTATGGGTACCTGACGCAGTCGGTGCGACGGGGATGGTTGTCGGCGTCGCGCTGAAGCGCGGTGCAGGCGCTGGTTGGATGACGCCGTCGACATCAATGAACGTGCATCGGGCCTGATTGTGAGGATGGTGAGGGGCTTCGGCCACGCTCAGGACCGGTGCGAAACAGATGTCGGTTCCTTGCATCAGCACAGTCCATTCATCACGCGTCTTGGTTCTGAACACTTGGCTGACACGTTCGCGATACTCGGGCCACCGGGTTCGATCATCGCGATCCGGGAAGTCTGAAGGGTCGAGTTCAAGCGTGGTGATCAGTTCGTCGTAGAACCGTCGTTCGATCGAACCGATCGAAACCCAACCACCGTCGGCAGTCTCATATGTCCCGTAAAAGAAGGCGCCACCGTCGATGATGTTGCTGCCACGCTCGTCGTTGACCAACCCCGAGCCGTGCATACCATAGATCGCACTCATCAGCGAAGCCGACCCGTCGGTCATCGCCGCGTCGATGACCTGCCCTCGACCGGTCGCTCGTGCGGACAACATCGCTGCGAGCACACCGATTGCCAGGTAGGCGCCGCCACCGCCGAAATCGCCGACGAGGTTGAGTGGAACTGTCGGTGCACCGCCGCGAGGGCCGATTGCGTGGAGGGCGCCGCTGAGTGCGATGTAGTTGATGTCGTGTCCTGCTGCGTGAGCGAGCGGACCGTCCTGGCCCCAGCCGGTCATCCGGCCGAACACCAGCCGCTCGTTTCTCGCGAGGCACTCCTCGGGCCCGACGCCAAGCCGTTCAGCAACACCCGGACGAAAGCCTTCGATGAGCGCATCGGCCTGCTCGACGAGACGCAACACAACCGCGGCGCCGCGGGGATCTTTGAGGTCGACCCGGATCGAGCGCCGATTGCGGAGCAGCACGCTGTATTGACGAGGTAGCGCGATCCCCAAATCGTGGTTCGTGCTGGTCCGGTCGATGCGGATGACATCGGCGCCCATGTCGGCCAGCAACATGCCGGCAAACGGGGCCGGGCCGATACCGCCGAGTTCGATGATCGTGCAACCGTCCAACGGTCCCATGCCGAA
Organism: uncultured Acidimicrobiaceae bacterium; assembly: GCA_964351995.1. Classification (GTDB taxonomy): domain Bacteria; phylum Actinomycetota; class Acidimicrobiia; order Acidimicrobiales; family SZUA-35; genus SZUA-35. The sequence continues at coordinate 11,090 of CAYGQE010000083.1, forward strand.
CACTCCTCTCAGCCGTTCTTCGGCAGTTCGCGGAACGGTGTGTTGCGATCTGGGCCCGGTTCCTTGGCGAGGCCGAGACCGCGTTCACCGATGATGTTGCGCTGCACCTGGTCGCTGCCACCGTAAATGGACGGGGCTGGCGAGAACAGGGCGAGTTCTTGAACGGCCCCGCCACTGGGGCTACTTGGGCCCGTCAGCATGGCACCCGCCCCAAGAACACGGCACCCAACATCGCGTGCGAGGCGAGTGATGTCACTGTTGCGAAGCTTCAGGAGGTTCCCCTCGCTTCCCGTTGCGGCGCTACCCGACTTCATCCGACCGACATGCCATCCAGTGATCTGGAGCAACGTGTGAAGGCTGGCCAAGTCTTGACGAATCGACGGGTCCTCGAGGCTGCCGTTGTCGCGTGCGAATTTGATCAGTTGCTTGACTCTGCCTGGACCGACCATGCCGGCGCCAAGGACGGGCGTCTCGCCTCCGAACGATCCAGCCAACCGGTCCAGGTGCCCGGCGATCGTGCCAGCCAGTGCAGCGCTCGGGGCGGCGACGTTCTCGCCACCGATGCTGTTGCGTTCGAACATCAAGGTGGTGTTGGCAACGCGCCATCCGTCGCCCACGTCGCCGATGACGTGATCATGGGGGACACGGGCCTCGTCGATGAAGACCTCATTGAACAACGCCCGCCCGGTCATCTCGCGCAGCGGCCGTACCTCGACGCCGTCCTGCTTCATCGGGAACGCGAAGTAGGTGATGCCGCGATGTTTTGGTGCGTCGGGGTCGGTTCGGGCGATCAGGATGCCGTAGTCGGCCCATTGGCCCATCGATGTCCACACCTTCTGTCCGGACACGACCCATTCGTCACCGTCTCGTTCGGCGCGGGTTTGCAGCCCTGCGAGGTCGGACCCTGCTCCGGGCTCCGAGAACAGTTGGCACCAGCCGTGCTGACCGCTGAGGATCTTCGGCACGTACCGGTCGATCAGGGTCGAGGTCCCGTGGGCGAGCAACGTGGGGGCGGCCAGCATCATGCCGATTCCGGAGGGCGGCCCCAAGGCGCCTCTGGAGACCATGGCGCTCGCCAGTTCACTCGCTCGTGACCGAGACCAACCTCGTCCGTGAGGTGGTGGCGCGGTCGGAAGCGCCAGTCCGTCGGCAGAGAGCCGGGTCCACCACTCGGCAACCGAGATGTCGGGGCTCCAGTGTTCGTCGAGCCACGACTCGATGTTCAGGTCCGATCCGTCGTCTTCGAGCATGTCCAGGGCCGTCGTGTCGGTCATCAAGTCCTCCGTGGTCGTCGTTGAGATTGTCGATCTGTCATCGGCGTGCTGTCGTGAGTGAGCCGAGACGAGCCAACTCTCGTTCGGCATCGGCGACGAAGCGGCGAACAACGTCGCCGGCGGGGATGATCTCGCCGATGCCGCCCAGGCCCTGGCCGGCAGCGAAACACTCCTTGTTCGGATCGATGTCCTCACTGTCGGGTGGAGCGCCGAGGTGCATTGCGCCGTCGCTGATCGACTTGGCGATTTGCTGGGGGAAGGGGCGTAGCTCGTAGGGATTGTCCTCGAAGTGTTGGGTGTAGTCGTTGCGAATCGCACGCAGGGTCTTGCCGGTGTAGGCGCGGGTGATGACGGTGTCGGCGTCGCGCCCACCGATCAAAGCATCTCGATAGCCGGCCACGACGTGAGCTTCGGGCGTCGCAATGAACCGAGTACCGACCCAGACACCATCAGCGCCGAGTGCCAGCGCCGCGGCGAGACCGCGACCGTCGAAGATGCCACCGGCGGCGACGACCGGCACGCGGTCGCCGACGGCATCGACGATCTGGGGGACAAGCGGCATGGTTGCAACCGTTCCTGTGTGGCCTCCGGCCTCGGTGCCCTGGGCGATCACGATGTCGCAGCCGGCTTCGACAGCGGCGATGGCGTGGCGAACCTTGCCACACATGCTCGCCACGAGCATGCCGCTCCGATGGCACTGATCGAGCACCTCGCGTGGGACCCCGAGGCCTGCAACGAAGAGAGACGCGCCGCCCGCGATGATTGCCTCGACCTGCGCTTCCATCTGGTCGGGAAGCGCGGTCAGCAGGTCAACTCCGAACGGGTTGCTGGTACGTGAGCTGACATCGGCGATCTCCGCTGTCATGCGTTCGAGACTCATGGGAGCGGCGCCCATCGTCCCAAAGCCCCCGGCTTCGCTGACAGCCACGACGAGATCCGAGTAGGAGACGCCGCCCATGCCTGCGAGCATCACGGGGTGATCGCACTGGAGCATTTCGGTGAGTCGGGTTGTGATCATTCGTTTGGTCGCTTTCCGGAGATAGTTGCCGTCGTGACGGGATCGGCCCACACGAGCATGAAGTCGTCGCCCCGGGGGTCGATTCTGATGGTGACCTGATCACCGATCCCTATGTGATCCGGTTGAGTAGCGGTGGCAGCGAGTACTCGTGGCCCCTCATCGAGTTCTACGAGCAAGGTCGCATACGGCGTTTGGTCCTGCCATCCCTGGTCGAGGCTGCGGTGACTCACCGCTTTGGAGAGCACCGTGCCCATGCCGGAGATGGCTTGGAAGGTGGCGTGGTCGGAAAAGCAGGCGCCGCAGAACCTCCGTGGCGGGTGGCGCCACACGCCGCAGGAGACGCACCGTTGCACACACAGCAGCTCGGCGGCGATGCAGGCGCGATGCCAGTCGAGCACGATCCACTCGGGTCGGGGAACGTAGGTCCTCATCGATCGATCCCCAGTATCGCCACGCTGCCGTCGCCCAGGTCGCCGTACCCGGTCACGAGGGCCAATTCGGCGCCTTCGACTTGAGCATCAGAGGTTCCGCGTATCTGTCGTGTTGCTTCGACGACGTGGTTCAGACCCCAACAATGACCCTGAGAAAGGAGACCGCCATGTGTGTTCATTGGGAACCTGCCGCCCAGTGCGATGTTTCCGTCCATGACGAATTCGGCGGCGCCCCCAGGATCCGCATATCCGAGGGCTTCGAGCTGCAACAGCACCACGTAGGTGAAGCAGTCGTAGATCTCGAGTACGTCGATATCGTGAGGCTGCACGCCGGCGCGTTCGAAGGCGCGGGGAGCCGCTCGGTGTATGCCCAGTTCGAGTAGGTTCGGGCGGTTGGCGATCTCGTCAGCTGGGGTCGGGTGACCCTCAGCGCCACCCAGGTAGACGACTGCAGGATGTGCCAGATCCCTTGCACGTTCCAGGCTCGTGACAATGACGGCAGTTGCACAATCGGTTTCGACGCAGCAGTCGAACTTTCGGAGCGGTTCAGCGATGTAGGGCGAGGCGTCATAGTCCTGACGAGTGAGCGGCCTGCCCCGCATCAGTGCCTTGGAGTTGAGTTGAGCGTGTGTTCGGCACGCGATCGCGACGGCGGCAGCGGCATCTTCGGGCACGTTGTATTTCTCGACGTAATGACGCAAGTACAAGCTGTAGTGCTGGGCCGCCGACATCAGTCCGTACGGCGCATAGAAATTGCGCACCGTTTCCCCCATCGGGCCGAGATTCATCGTCCGTTTCGTCGGGCGGGCATCCGGTTTTGGGCTCAACGCCGAGTATCCGTTCCAGCCCATGCACACGAGCACACTGTCAGCGAGGCCGCATGCGATCGCCATCGATGCAGTTTGTAACGACGCCGTCGGCGACGCTCCGCCCATCAACACCGAGACGTGGTAGGCGACATCAGGTACACCCAGATGGGCGGCGATCTCTTCGGTGCTCATGTATCCCGGTGGGGGAATGATGCCGTTGATGTCGGCGGGTGTCAGCCCGGCGTCGACGATGGCTTCCATTGCCGCGTCGAGAATGAGATCGCAAACATGCCGATCTCCGCCGCGCAGATAGTCGGTTTCGCCCACCCCGACGATTGCTGTTGTGCCCCAGAAGTCCTGGCTCATAGCGTGCTCCGACTCGTGGCAATTTGCCGCCTACTAGCTGCTTCCCAGATCTCGGTAAGTGTCCGGCCGTTGCCTGACATGGTGCTCATTCTCTCGGCGTCGATGTTGGTGCTTCGCCGTGTGGCGGCCAAGGTTCGACACCGTCTTCGAGCGGTACGTCCAGCGACTTCAGCAATGCGGAGAAGAGCCGCCAGTTCCCGATCGCGGCGACCATTTCCACCAGAATTGCGTCGTTGTCGAGCACGTCTCGGCAGATGGCCCACGTGTCGTCGGAGATGGACCCGAATTCGAGCGTTTCGTCGGTCGCCGCGAGCACCGCCCGCTCGGCATCGCCGAAGCTCTCGTTGCTTTGCCAATCTCGGACAGCAAGGAGATCTCGTTCAGGGATGTCGAGCATTCGTGCAACACGCCAGTGCTGTGTCCACTCGTACACGGCGTTGGTTGCCCAGCCGATGCGCATGATGATGAGCTCGCGTAGGCGTGCGTCGAGTTGGCCTTTCCACAACAGCTCCTGGAGCATGGTGTTCAGGCCCGCGGCGACTCCCGGTTGGTGGAGCGCAATTCGGAAGACCGACAACTCGGCCATGTTCTCCGGAATGCCGCGTTCGACGGCCCGTTTCTTGGCTTCGGCGATGTCGAGCATCGGTATTCGTGATCCTGCAACCATGTTGGGTGGCTCCTTGCCTTGGTGACTTCTTCAGGGATCGGGTGAGAAAACGCCGTGCAGCGGTGGGATGGTGTTCTGGTCGGCGCCTGACAACACGCCGAGCAACGCTGGGAGGTCGTCGAAGCCGGCCACCTGGCGGGTGAGTTCCGCGAACGGCCACCGTTCCGAGACGAGCAGGTCGATGGCGGCTTGGTATGCATGGAAATCGACTCCGAGCGATCCCTTGATCGTGAGTTCCTTGTACACCACGTGATCGGGATCGAATCCCGGCGTTCCGCCTCCGCCGCGGGTGCCGGCGACGACGATCGTCCCGCCGGGACGAGCGAGCGAAACGGCCTGAGCGAACGCCGACGGCGCCTTCGCCGTCACGTCGACCACGACGTCGGCGAGGCCACCTGTCGCTCGTTTCAGCGCGATTGCCGGATCATCGACCGCAACGTCGGTAGCGAGGTCGACGCCAAACCGTGCCGACATCTCCAGACGCTCGGCGTCTCGCGGCCCGAGGCCTGTCATGGCCACGAACCTCGCTCCAGCCTCTTTGGCGGCGACCGCAGCACACAAGCCGCGGATGCCTGGACCGAGTACGGCAACGACGTCTCCGGGCTTGGTTCCGGGAATCGTTGCTCCCCACCGGATGCCCGCCCCCAGCGGATTGAACACTGTGGCCAATACCGCATCGAGTTCGTCGGGGATCGGGAGGAGCATCGAGTCCGCCGGCAGGTGGAGGTGGGTCGCGTACCCACCCCAGAGGCCCGGTTCGATCGCAACATCGACGAAGCCGAACATGGTCGCGAGTCCGTTGCGGACACAACGTCGATAGTTGCCAGATGCGCATTGTTCACATTGGCGGCACGATCGGAACACCTCAACGGCGACCCGATCACCTGCGGCGACTCCCCACCGATCTGCCGCATCCGGGCCGATCTCGTCGATGACGCCGATGATCTCATGGCCGGGTATGAACGAGAACGGTGCTGAGATGTGTCCGCTGAACTGCTCGTGGTCGGTGCCACAGAGACCGCACGCCTCGATTCGCAGTCGAGCTGTGTCGTTGGTGATGTCGGGCACGTCGAAGGTTCGTCGTACCAACGTGTTGGGCCCCGTGAGAATGAGCGCTTCGGCCGAAGGCTTCATATCAGTTCGAACTCCGTCTCGAATCGTGCATGCTGATCGGCGGGTTTGAGGTCGATGGTGTGGCCCACGAACATCCCGCCCGACATCGCACTCGCGATTTCTGGGTCGTCACTCCGGGCAACGACGCGTCGCCCGTTCTTTGTCTGGGCGTAGACAGGCACAGACGTCGCTCCATCATCTCGGTCGTGCATCACGGTGTACGCGTCGATCGTGGCCGTTCCGGTGTCATCGATTGCCTCGACGACCTCGAGCGCGGTGGCATCGATCGCAGCTTGTTGCGCTGTCATGTCGGCATCGGCCCAACGGTTTCGTGGGGGCGAGGCGGACCAGAGCCCGAGGGAGTGTTTGGTGATGTACCAGCCGAGGCCAGAGATCATCCCGATACCTTCGGGGGTCGATGGTCATCGCTTCGTAGCGCGACCGTTCGAGACCACGATGTTGTCGCGTTGGGTGCGAGCCTCGACGATCGCATGGTCGCCTTCATTCCAGATACGGGTGATGATCGTGTCGCTAGGCCACACCTGATCGGCGAACCGGCCCTTGATTGACTCGAACCGGTCGGTGTCGTCGCCGCACCATGCGCCGAGCACACTGTGTCCGACAGTCCCAAACGTGCACAGGCCGTGGTTGAAGGTCCCAGGGAATCCGGCCGCGGTTGCGAAGTCGGGGTCGATGTGCATCGGGTTCATGTCACCCGAGAGGCGGTAGATCGCAGCCTGTTCCGGGCGTGTATCGCGTTCGACGACGATGTCGGGCTTTCTGCTGGGCGCAGCGTTGGAGGCCGCCGAGCCGCTTGGCCCACGTTCGCCTCCCCATCCGCCCCCACCCATCACGAACAAGCTGGCGCCGACGGTGAACAGTGGCCCATCGCTGTCGGAGCCGTGACCCTCGAACTCGAGAACCGCTGCTTTGCCCTTGTCCCACACCGCCACGATTTCGCCATCGACGGTGATATCGGCGACGGGCGGGAGTGCTCGATGCGTGACGACCGACTGTTCGCCGTGCAGTAGTGCGGCGAGGTTGATGTCGATGCGCTGCATCGCATGGCCCATCGCTCGAAGCCCGGGGATGACGGCGAACGTCGGAACGACCTTGGGACCGCGCCCTTCATAAATGAAGTCGAGGTCATCAGGTGGACGGCAGCCGATGCCGAGGGCGTACAGCATCGTGTCGCGTTCGGTCCATGAGTGGGCAATCGGGTCAACCGTGAGCCCAACGAGATCGCCGTTGATCGGTAGCTTGGTCATTTAGTAGTTCCTTGGTATGGGTTCTCGTTTTGCCGTGTTCGACGAGGCTGGTTCTCGTTGCAGAATGTGAACGACACAGACTGATCCAGCGCCTGCCATGTGACAGAGACCAGTATTCGCCCCTTCGACCTGGCGTACGCCCGCTTCCCGGCGGAGCTGCAGGGTGGTCTCATGGATCTGGGCGAGACCTGTCGGGCCGCCAGGGTGGCCGCGTGCCGTAAGGCCACCGTCGGTCGAGAACGGAAGCCGCCCGCCGAGCGTGGTGGCGCCTTCAGCGACGAGGCGGTCGCCCTCACCATCTCCGCAGATGCCGAGCAGTTCGTAGTAGACGAGCTCTTCGATGGGGAACGCGTCGTGAACCTGAACGAGGTCGAGGTCGTCGGGGCCGAGTCCGGCCTGTTCGTACGCGTCGGCAGCGGTGTCGCGGGTCATTTGGGCGGGGCCGATGACCGCCCCGAGGAAGACATGGCCATCGGTGTAGGTTTCGGAACGTTGCTGTGATGCCGTCACACGAACCATCGGACGTCCGTCGCAAACGCGTTCGGCAACTTCTTTGGATGCGACGATGGCAGCGGCCGCTCCTCCACCGGAGGCACACGCCATCATCGAAGTGTGTGGGTACGAGATCATTGTCGACCCGAGCACCTTCTCGACGCTGACGACGTGATCGGCGCGCCGTTGGGCATACGGGTTCGCCCGCGCATGGTTCCAGTTCTTCGCACTGATCGCCGCGAACGTCTCGGCCGTGGTGCCCACATCGTGCATCCGACGTGTCGCCCACATTCCGAAGAATGCAGCGGGAAGCATGACGTCCTCTGCTCCCATACGCCGACCACGGCTGCGGCCGAG
>CAYGQE010000084.1:0-18860 GCA_964351995.1 uncultured Acidimicrobiaceae bacterium
TCGATGCGAGCACAGCGGAGCGGCGTCATCATCAACATCTCGTCAGTCGGCGGGCGCATGACCTTCCCGCTCGGCAGCCTCTACCACGGTTCGAAGTGGGCGGTCGAAGGGCTGTCAGAGGCACTCCACTTCGAACTCGCCTCGCTCGGCATCCGGGTGAAGCTGGTCGAACCCGGCGGTGTCAACACCGACTTCGGAGGACGATCGTTCGTGTTCACAGACGACCCCGCCTTCCCCGACTACCAACCACTCGTCGACATGGCGGCCGCCGCACTGCAGGAAGAGGCGTCCGAAGACAACCAGGAACCGCACGAGGTCGCCGAGGTCATCTTCAGCGCGGCAACCGACGGCACCGATCAGATTCGCTACATCTCGGGCGATGGAGCAGCACAGCTTCTTGCCAATCGCTACTCGGCAGAACAGGACGAGGAGTTCGTCGCCGGAATGCGAACCCAGTTCGGCTTGTGAACAGATCGGCGACCATCGCTGCCTGCGTCGGCCTCGCTGTGGAGGAGCAACTCGTCGCACCGGGGGTCCGGACTGACTGACACACCAAACATTGTCACTCTTGCGCTCTGTCGGCACCTTGGGTTCGATACATCGACGGTGGGCAACCCTGGACGCGACGAAAGGCAGCGGAAAAGGAGTAAGGCGTTGAGTAGCCGACCTGGGCGGCCACGGCCTTCACGGGCAGTTCGCCGTGGGCCAGAAGCGTTGCAGCGTGGTCCATCCTGATTCGGCCGACGATCGCTCCCGGCGTGCTGTCGTGGTAGTGAGCAACGAGACGGTGCAGCGTCGCTCGGGAAACGCCGACGTACTGAGCCAGAGCAGCGATCGACCAGTCGCGTCCAGGCTGACGGCGCACCGCTTCCCACAGCGAACGCAGGCGGCTCTCGTCGAGCCCAATCGACGGCGGACCAGCAAGCAGGGCTTCCAGCTGGACTCGCAGGATCGTGGCGTAGAGCGACAACGGATCGGCAAGAACACCAGCCGCAGCCGAATCGTGACCGGAGTGCAACTGCGCCCCGAACCGGTCGACGAACGCCTCCAGAGGAATCCGGCCCGACGATGCCCCCGAAACCGTGGTGACGCCATGCGGTAGTTCGGCGAGGATACCGCTCATCGGGGCGGCGAATCGGTTGGGGTCCTCGTCGTTCAAAACAAAGGGCCCGGCGTGTCTGAACCGTTGCCACCCATCGTCGTCGTTCACCCGAATCGTGACCACCTGCCAGGTCTGGTCCGTCAAGTGGGTCCGCGGCACTCTTGCCGGGCAGATTGCCACTGTGCCCGGAACGAGACGATGCTCGCGGTCCCCCAGCAGCAGCCGGCCCTCCCCTTCGACGGTTGCGAGGACGAGGTGGGTCAGAGGATCCGGACCTGGCCACTCGAACCCAGGGACCAGCCAGCTGAGGGCAGCCTGGCGCACACCAGCGCTGACCAACGGGTGCGCTCGAGGATCCGACATCGGCACGACGTGATCACGACATCCGTCCGGAATCGTGACCGTTGATCGAGGCCGTAGCGAGGACATGCATGCACCCTAGGCAAACCCTCTGCCTCGAGGGCCTGCAGCTGAGACGATTTCGTATGCCTTTGAGATATCCGCGCATGGTGCCCCGCCCGGTGTGCCTGCAGGATGGACTTCATGGTTCGACTGCGAGATCTGAGCGAAGCCGAGCGCGAACACATCATGGCAAAAGAACTGCCTCGGTTCGACAGCCAACCATGGGTCGAGGGCCCACCACTGCGCCAGCGGCGAGTGGCAATCATCACCACAGCTGGCTTGCATCGTCGCACCGACGACGCGTTCGCTTTCGTCGATCTCAGCTATCGCGTCATTGCTGGATCGATCGACACCTCGGATCTCACGATGACCCACTCGTCGGTGCACTTCGATCGCTCGGGTTTTCGTGAAGACGTCAACACCGTGTTCCCGATCGACCGTCTCCACGAGCTGGCAGACAATGGAACCATCGGCTCGGTCGCCGCCTACCACTACTCCCTGATGGGGGCTGGCTGGCCCCCAGAGATGATCGAGCCAACCTGCGAAGAGTTGGCCGGGTTATTGCACGCCGACGAGGTCAATGCTGTCCTGCTCGTTCCAGTTTGACCAAACTGCACCCGCGCGGTCGGCGCGGTCTCGCACTCTCTGGAGACACTCGGGATCTCGACCGCGGGCATCTCACTCGTACGCGAGCAAACAGAATCGATGCAGTTGCCCCGCTTTCTCTGGGTGCCCTTCGAACTCGGCCGACCCTTCGGCGCACCTCATCAACCCGAGTTCCAGCGCCGAGTGCTTCACGAAGCGCTGAGCCTCCTCGAGCGCCACGACGGTCCGGTCGTATTGGCCGACTTTGCCGACGATGCCCCGGCGGTCGACAGCGACGAAGCACCGTGGACATGCCCGATCTCATTTCTTCCGGCCCCGAGGGACGACACCGACCCAGTCGCCCGGGTTCGCACCGAGGTCGGCGCACTCGCCCCCTGGGCTGAGGTCGCCGCCGCTCCCCAAGCAAACACCGGCCTCCCCCCCGAGCAACTGATCGACGAACTCTGCGCCGTGATCGAGGCTGGAGATGCCCTCACGGCCGTGGAGCTCGAACGTGTCCGTTTGGTGGCCGATGATCTCCGCACTTGGTATCTCCACGCCGCTCTCCAACAGCCGGGACGTGCGTCCAGCCGGGAACGCAACACCTGGTTCTGGACTGACACCGCCGCCGCCCGCATGCTCGGTCGCGTTGCCGCCGAACTGTCGACCCACCCCGACGCCCGCACCCGCTTGCTCGCCGCACGCGGCCTCATCCCCCGTGACCATTGGGACGACCTCGTCCCCAAACTGCCGAGGAGCACCTCCGATGACTGATACCCCGACGATCGTGCGCGACCCGCTCATCGGCGCACATGCTTGGCGCGGCGAGCACCTGACGCCCGAGGACTACATCTACGAGCTATCCGAAACAGAGTCTGTGGCATTCCGAGCGCTCCGGGATGACCTCGACGCCAGACCGCTTGGCCTCGGACAGATCGAACCCGACACGGTGCCGATCCCCGGGCTCGAGGAAGCAGTCGCCGATTGGCTCCATCGTCTTGACCACGGGATCGGGTTCGTTGTCGTTCGCGGCCTGGACATCGAGGGCTGGACCGAACGCCAGTGCGGCCTGACCTACTACGCCGTCGGCCGACACATGGGTGTCCCGGTCAAGCAGAACGCCGCCGGCCATCTACTCGGTCACGTTCGCGACACCGGGAAGGACATCACCACCGACCCTTCGGCCCGCGGCTACCAAGTGCGGGTCGCACTCCCCTTCCACACCGACACATCAACAGATCTGCTGTCGCTGATGTGCCTTCGCACTGCGAAGGAGGGGGGCGAGAGTGCCCTTGCCCCACTCCAGACCATCTACAACGAGGTGTTGTCGCATCGGCCTGACCTCGTTGATGCTTACTACCGAAGCTTCAACTTCGATTGTCGGGACGAGGAACATCCCGATGGCGGCCGCTTCTATACGCGAGTCCTTGCCTCACTCGGCGTCGACGGACACTTTTCGTTGCGGCAGAACTCTTCCTACATCCGGTCAGCCGCCAAGAGATTCGATGAATGCCCACCGCTGGACGACCAGCAAAAGCAGCTCTTGAAGTTGGTCGACGAGTTGTCAGCCGACCCTTCGATCCACGTCCGCTTCCGGCTCGAGCAGGGCGACATCGTCCTGATCAACAACTACGCCGTCGCCCACTCCCGAGCTGCGTTCGAAGATCATGAGGACCCTGCGTTGAAGCGGCATCTGCTCCGTCTCTGGCTTGTTCTTCACGAGGGCCGCAAGCTCGCTGCCGACTTCGACAACCGCGCCGGGTTGGAGACAACGGCCGACATCGTCGACGATGGCTTGGCCCGCATATGAGTGAGGCCGCAAGAGCATGCGGGATCGACGAGAGTGCGCGGCGAACCACATCATGCAAGGATCTCGTGCGATGAACCTCGAGCATCCGCTTGTCATCCTCGGAGCTCACAGCTCCCCTTACAGCCGGAAGATGCGGTCGGTCCTGCGCTACCGCCACATCCCGCACGACTGGGTCGTTCGAGGCTCGGCTGCCGACGACCTTCCACCGGCACCGGTGCCCGTGATCCCAGTACTGGGTTGGCGAGACGGCTGCGGTGGCTACCGCGATGTGATGGTCGACTCGTCGCCCCAGATCACCCGCCTGGAGAGCGAGTACCCAGGTCGCAGCATCACTCCCACTGACCCGGCGACCGCCTTTGTCGACTTCATCCTGGAAGACGTTGCTGACGAGTGGGTCTCCAAGATGATGTACCACTACCGGTGGGCCAACGACGCCGACGCCGAGAAGTCAGGCTGGCTGCTGCCGCTGGATGCGAACCTCCAGCTGCCAGATGAGGATGCGGCCAAGATGCACGACTTCTTCATCGATCGCCAGGTTGGTCGCAGGGCCCTCGTCGGCTCGACCAAAACGAACGCCGGCGTGATCGAGCGCTCATACGAGCGCACCCTCGACACGTTCCAGCAGCACCTTGGTCAGCACAACTTCTTCTTCGGGACCCGACCGGGACGCGCCGATTTCGCCTTCTTCGGCCAACTCATGCCGATGCTCTGGTGGGATCCGACGCCGATGGCAGTGGCGGTCCAGCGGGCACCCCGGGCGATCATGTGGAACCAGTGGATGGACGACCTGTCGTGGTGGCGGGTCGAGGGCGACAACGGCTGGGACGCGGCCGACCATCTCGCCAGCTCGACTCGGGCGATGCTCGTCGAGGCTGGCCGAACGTACGCACCGTTCATGGTCGCCAACGCTGCTGCGATCGCCGACGGTGCCGACGAGGTCGTGTGCGAACTCGACGGCGAAGAGTTCCGACAGTCCCCGTTCAAGTATCAGGCCAAGTGTCTCGGTTGGATCCGAGACGAGTACGCAAAGCTGTCCGACAGTGACCGGTGGCGGGTCGACCATGCGCTCGCCGGCACGGGCTGTGAGGTTCTCGTCGGATGAGCACTGACCAACCACCCTGCCCCGGTTCGCGCTTGCCCTGCGCGAGGACCTCGACGCACCAACCCGCAACCCAGACCCCACCGATCACGAAGGACAACCAATCATGAGCGACCACCTGATCCTTGACTCCCTCCGCCGGCGTATGCGGGCCATGCACTCGCTGTACGAAGACGCCTGCGCCACAATGGGCGTCGACCAGATCAACCACGTTGAAAAGGAGCCATGCCTGCCGATCGCCTTCTCGCTCTTCCACTACGTCAACATGGAAGACAGCGCTTACATGCTCCTCACCGGCGAGATGCCCATCTGGGACGATGAGTGGGCCGAGAAGCTCGGGGTTGCGATCAACGACCACGGAAAAGAGCGGACACCCGAAGAGATGGTGGGCCAGCGCATCGAGAACTACGACGCATTCATCGACTACATGAACACGGTCTGGGCCCGCACCGAAGCTCACCTCGCCGACCTCGATCCCGCGAGCCTGACCGACGTGATCATCGCCAGGCCCTACCCACCCCAGGTCGCCAACACCTACTCGGCCCGTGTCGGCGGCGACGCTGGCATCACCCGCCTCGATGCAATGGAGTGTTGGTGGTATCAGCACGGCCTGCGGCACATGGGCGAGATCGAACACGCCCGAGCTCTCGTCGGCCTCGAAGGAATGACCAGCTGAGCCAACTCCTTTCGAAGAAGTGACACACTCGATCGATCTGATCTGCGGTACCCGAGCGCTCCAGCACAGCCTTCCGTTCCTGCGCGAGCGCCCGTTCGCGGTCAGAGACCACCCACGATGATGTCCGCAAGCGCTACCGCCAACCGTTGTCGGTCCTCGTCCGAGTCCAGATCGAAGCCGTAGATCTCCCGAGTTGCCTGGGTGGACGCGGAGATTGCGCCGATCCCGACATTCAACAACAGCAACAAGGCTCGCCCATCGACGTGTCGCATGGTCCCGGCGTGTTGTCGTTCGGCGATGATGCCGAACGCAACGTCGTGGCGCTCGGCCAACCGATCGGCGACCTGGGCGAACCGCGCTTCGTGCCCAGCGGTTCGGTCGGCCATCATGGTCGAGAAGAAGCCCGGGTGGGAACGCCCCACCCCGAGCAATTGGTAGATGCCGTCGACCAGCGGTCGTGAACTGTTGGCCAGCAGCACGCCTGGCTGGTCGATGCTGTCGAAGATCTCGTCGACCACGCCGCTCCACAACTCGTCCTTGGTACCAAAATGACGCTGAACGGTTGCCAGTGATGCCCCGATCGATCGGGCGACTCCCCGCATCGTCAGCCCGGCGTAGCCGCCTCGGTCGACGGCGTCCATTGCAGCGTCCAACACATCGGCGCGATCGAACGCTTGACCTCCGGGTGGCCTGCCTGGCGGTCGAGAAGAAGCAGCAGCCACTCCCACACCATAGACCCTCGACTTCCGCGCTAAAGTGTCAACTGACACTTTATCTTGAGTGTCACGCCTAAATTTGGCTGCCCAAGCAGATGGAGCACGCATGCAGACCGCCTTCCGAACATTCGCCAACAGCGTGACGTCTCGACCGAGGACTTCACTCATGGTCCTCGGAGTCATCACCGCGGTGTTCTTGTTCGGCACCACGATGCTCGGTCCGCAGGCTGGAAACGAAGCGTTCCTGCCAGCCGACAGCGCCGTGGCCGCAGCGAGTGACACGCTCAGTGATGCGTTCCCCGACTCCGCTGGCCTGGCCAATGTGACCATCGTGCATCGGGGCGAGTTCTTGACTCCGGAAGGTTTGGATCACATCGATCGCACAGCCACTGCAGCGGTAGCAGTGGCGAGCGAGCGACTCGCCGTCACCGACCCAGTGACGTCGCTCGCAGCTGCATTCAAGCGGGCCCTCGGCGTCGAGGATCTGTCATCGGTGAGTCAGCAGCAGATCGATGCGGTCGCCGCGCAACCGCAGTTCCAAGACATCTTGGCGAACGTGAGCGGCGAGGCTGGCGGCGAGGCGCTTGCGATCTCCAGTATCAAGCTCCGCCAGCTGGACGATCCCGACGGGCTCGCAGATGCCGAGCTCCTCATCGCCGAGGTCGTCGAAACCGTCGATGGTCCGCTGGAGGTCCGCAGCCTTTCGGGAGCCACCGTCAACGAGGAGTCAGCAGAGTCTTCCTCGTCGTCGATGACGACTCTCATGATGATCTCGCTTCTGATCATCGCCGTGCTGCTCTACCTGTTCTTTCGCAGCGGATCCGATGTTGCGCTTGCGCTGGCCGGATTGGCCATCACGATCGTCGGCACGATCGGCTTCCAGGGCCTGTTCGGTCCTGACGGACTTGGCTTGATCGGCCTTCCCAACTCGATCACGACGATGGTGCCGATCATGCTGGTTGGCCTGGTCGTGGACTATTCGATCCAGACCGTGTCCCACTACCGCGAGATGCGAGCGGAAGGGCAGGAGGTGGTGGAGGCGGCGCAGCATGCGCTTGCTGGCGTGTCGTTGCCGCTCGGCCTGGCTGCGGGCACAACGATCATCAGTTTCCTGACGAATCTCACGTCCTCTATCCCAGCAAACGCCGACTTCGGCATCGTTGCTGCGTTCGGTGTGTTCTTCGGGCTCTTCACCATGCTCGTGCTCATACCCGCCGCCCGAACCATCCTCGATCAGCGGCGTGAGCGCAAGGGCACACTTGGCGAGGCCCGCCAGATGGCCGATGCCATTCCCGGCGCTGGGCCTTTGGTCGAACGCATCGGACGCTTCGTTGCGACCAAACCGATGCCGGTCCTCGCTGTCGCTGGCATCGTCACGGTCGGGCTGGGCACCGCAGCAGTTCAGATCAGCACCGAGTTCGACTCCAACGACTTCCTCCCATCCGACGGGCAATCCATCGAAGACATCGACGCTCTGGAAGAAGCGCTCGGTGGCCAGACCGAGATCGTCACGGCACTCGTCGAAGCTGAGCTCACCGATGACCGCACGCTGCTGAACCTCCTGTCACTGACCGAGTCGTTCAGCGACGACCTGTCTCGACCAACCGGAGCTGCATCGGACATCACGCTCTCGCTCGGGACGTTGTTCAGCGATTGGGTCACCGACGACGGCCAGCCTGACGACAACTACGACGAGCAACTCGTCACGCTCCTCGCCGACGTCGACCAAGGCCTCACGGTCGACGCCACAGCCGTTCAGGAAGTTCTGGACCGCCTCGAGCAGCTCGACCCGGTCGGCTTTGGTCAGGTAGCGGTCAACAACCCCGTCAGCGCCGACCTGACGCTGATTCAGTTCAACGCTCTGACCGGCGACCAAGATCGCACCCAAGCCCTCATCGACGACCTCGACGGCCTGTGGTTCGGCGATCGAGATCAGCTGACAGCGACCTCTGGGGAAGTTGTTGCTCTCGAAGTCACCAGCGCCATGACCGAGGGTCAGACGACCTCGATCGGCATCACCATCGTCGCAGCCCTCATCGTGCTGATGATCTTTTTCTGGGTGACTGAGTTCCGGCCGATGCTGGCCGTCATTGCAGTGCTCCCGATCCTCCTCGTCCTGGTCTGGGTGCTCGGCTCGATGACGATCCTCGGTATCCCGTACAACGTCGTCACTGCTCTGATCACGGCGCTCTCGATCGGCATCGGCGTCGACTACACGATCCACATCATCCACCGGTTCACCGAAGAACTCGAGGGCGGCAGATCCGTGCTTGACGCAACGACCACGACGCTGGCGACGACGGGCTCGGCGCTGATCGGCTCGGCGCTGACGACAGCGCTTGCCTTTGCCGTGCTGTTGTTCAGCCCACAGGTCCCGTTTCAACAGTTCGGACTGGTCACCGGCATCACGATCGTGTTCGCCCTCATCGCATCGATAGCGATCGTTCCGCCGATGCTGGTCGTCTGGGCGGCCTACCACCAATGGCGCGAAGGCATGGACCACTGACGAATCCCGTCGCCCAACAAGTCACCAGTGGCGTCGACGGCAATCCTCCAACAAGCGAAGGTGCTGAGCATGCGAGATATCTTCGACGGCCTGCGCAGTTTCTGGGCTGACCCAGCCGGTCGGGCTGTACTCGGCCTCGCCGGAACCGTCATCGGTACTGGCACCGTGTTCTTCCGCTTCGTCGAAGGCCTTGCGTGGCTCGACAGCCTTTACTTCTGTGTCATCACGTTGACCACCGTCGGCTTCGGCGACATCTCCCCTACAACGGCTGCAGGAAAGATCTTCACGATGCTCTACGTCGTTGTGGGCATCGGCATCTTCGTCGCTCTTGGCAGCACCGTCGCCCACCATCTGATGAGCGCAAAGCAACGACCTACCGACAGCGTCAGCGAGTGCGACTGACGCAGCGCATGCTGCGCACGCCGTAGCCGTCGAGAACACACCGAGTCATTGGTCGTCGACCTGACTGGCCGCTCCCAAGGGGTCGAGGCCTGCTGCTCCGCCAACAACGAAACGGGGCAGCACATCGAGGAGCTTCGCCCGGAGCGGCGCACGCTGACTACGAGGTGTATCCAGGTAGTCCACGAGGACGCCATAGGTCAATGACGCGATGAGGCTGGCGGCGAGGTCGAGGTCGGCTGGAAGCGACCTGCCTTGCGCCCGCACGGCATCGGCAATGGTGTCCACCCAACGCTGACGGAGCTGCTGGATCCGGTCTCGCACCCGGGGGTCCGGGTTTTGGCGTTCTCGAAGCTGGATCCGGAACAGGTCCTCAGCTCCGTCGACCAAGGCCAGCCAGACCTGGAAGGCGCGGCGAGCGCGATCGACTGGATCCCCCTCGGAGTCCCCGGAGATCGACTCAGCAACGACGAATCGACCGGCCTCTGCAGCGTCGTCGAGAACGGCAACGAGCAAATCAGTCTTGTCGGTGAACTGGTGATAGAAGCTGCCGTTGGAGACCCCGGACGGTTCCAGCACATCTCTCTGGAGACGTACGCCGTCGTGGCCTCGTTCGGCGAACGCAAGACGACCTGCGGCGAGTAGCCGTCGGCGCGTGTCATCGGCCCGGCCCACCGTGGCGATTTGACGATCCATTTCTCGACCTTACTCGACGCTTATCTCCGCCGAGTATTGTTTCTAGAGACGTTTCTCTAGATCATTTTCTCCAGAAGGGCACATTATGAATCAACCGCCGATCGCCATTCCGATCGCCATCATCATCAGCTTCGTTCTCCTCGAGCTCGCTTGGTCACGCCGCCATCACCTCGGGCTCTACACCAAGAAGGAGTCGATGGCGAGCATCGGCACTGCCATCATCAACCAGGTTGCCAGCTTCGCACTGCTGGGCTGGAAGTACCTCGTGCTCGCCGGCGTGGCCAGCTTCGCCCCTTGGTCGATCCCGCTCAATGCACTCACCGTTGTCATCGGCTTCCTCGGAGTGGAGTTTTGCTACTACTGGTATCACCGGCTCTCACACGAGATCCCGACGCTCTGGACCATGCACTTCGTGCATCACAGTTCACCCGAGTACAACCTGCTCGTAGCACCAAGACTGTCGGCGGTCGCTCACCTCGTCTCGCCACTCTTCTTCGTTCCGTTGGCCCTCATCGGCTTGTCACCGGAGTTCATCATGCTCACACTGAGTGCCGGGCTGTTCCTCCAGTTCTTCCTCCACACCCAAACCATCGGCCAGCTCGGCCCCCTCGAGGGCATCACCAACACACCCTCAGCACATCGCGTGCACCATGGCACCAACCGCCAGTACATCGATCGCAACTACGGCAGCACGCTGATGGTCTTCGATCGGCTCTTCAAAACCTACGAACCCGAAGCCGAGACCGTACGCTACGGCGTCACCACGGGCCACTGGGGCTTCAACCCCCTGCGACTGCAGTTCGCACCTCTTTGGCACCACCTCACGCGTCAAGGCTGGAGGCGGGAGCAGGACAACGCCTCTCAGGTCGCCGAGGTGTCACGATGACTCGACGTCCCGGCGTTCTCGCTGCGACGCTTTTCTTCGCCGGTGCTCTGCTCGGGCTGCTGACCAGCGCCGTCTTTCTCGGCGTCGAGGCCAGCGAAATCCGAAGCACCGTCGAGTATCATGCTTCGGCCCGTCCGGGCCCGATGGCCAACTTGGTCCTCAGTGCATTCGATGAGTCAGACGTCTTCACTCGCATCGCTGATGATCTTCGGGCCGACCAGATCCGCAACATCGCGATTGCCGGCCTCGCTGCAGCGCTCATGTCCGCCGTGCTCGGAATGAGCCTCGGCCGCAGACTCGACACGCGAGCTCGGTGCAGTGAGTGCGCGCTGAGAGACCGAAAGCGGTGACCTGGCTGGCGTCGACCCTGGGTTCAGCGGTGCCCCGGGGCCATGTAGAACCAGAGCGGGAACGGCGCTTCCTGCTCCTTCAGCGCCGCCCGCGCTGCCATGAGGGTCTTGCCGGCCTCTGTTCGCTCATGGAACCACGCTTCGGCTGCACGACTACCAGGTGGTGGGCCTTCGGCGAGTTCGAGACCGGCTTCCTCGTAGTAGCTCCGGATGTCGTGGGCGACCGCGATCGTGTTCGGACTAGGCAGTGGGACTTCGCCCCATGGTGCACCCTCAGCCCACTGGTGGAGTACACCGAGCGCTTCAGGAACCCGGTCAGCGGCGATCACACGACCTACCGACGTGACACCCCGCTTGGCAACCGCACGGTCGTACGCAGCACGCAAGCCTTGTGCCTCGTCGACCGCCGGCGGAAGACTCGGGTCATAGCGCGGCGGCAACGCACACGACATCGGCGTCTCGTCGGAGTCGATCACCTCGGGGTGCGTATCGAGCACCGGTTCGGTTGCATCCAGCAACACGAATGCCCGCTGGAGGACGTCACGTTGGAAGTCGGCGTCTCCCGGCATGCCCAGTGGCCGACCGAGCGGGAACTCGCAGTGCAGGACGCGGGGCGGCTTCATCCGCTCGACGACAGAAAGGTTCGAGCCGAGGACGATAGTGCAGAGACCGGCAGCTTCGAAGACATGGGCGAGCGTACTCACGGTACGCGTGCACAGTGGTCAAACCGGGGTGAGTACCACCACATCGACACCAGCCGACAAGAGCCGTTCGGCACACGCCGGGCCGGTGTCGAGCCGGATCTCGCTCACGGTGTCGGGCTGGTTCCCGGCGAAGGCGAAATGGGTTGGCGACACCTCGCCGATGACACCCTCAGCGGCGAGTTCCTCGAGGCGGTCGATCGGATAGACGACGTTGAGGTCGAGTTGGAAGCCGCTCCGATCGAAGTTGGGACTCCAGTGTCCGAGCACGAGGTCGCGATCAGATCGATCGATGCTCTTGAAACCCGTGTCGGCTGGGTCGAAGCCTTCCTCACCTTGCCGGTGAAGTGCTGCCGAGGTGACGATGGCGACCCTCGACTGCGACAACGGCTTGCTCGGCTGCTTGAAAGGGGTCGTCTCGAACTCGGGAACCGGCAGGCTCTCGCCGAGATCCCTCATGGCCACGTCACCGTTCATCGAAACTCCTACTCACGTCCGAATTGGGCGACTGCTTTCGGCAATCGCCATTGGCTAGATTGTGCCAGTATAGAACGCAATTGTGGACAGCGCCACTACGGTGACAGGCTGGGCACGGCATCACCGACCAAGACCCAGCGACACACCAACCCCCGATACAAGCGACAGAAGGAAGACCGATGAGCACCAATGCTCTCCTCGTCGACCACGACGGCGGCGTACTGACCCTCACCAACAACGACGCTCCACACAATCGGATGACGCTGGAGTACTTGGACGCACTGGAAGACGCCGTTCGCGATGCGGCAAGCGATCCGTCAGTTCGAGCGCTTGTGTTCACCGCAGCCGGCGACGAGCACTTCTCCGTGGGGATGGACCTGAAGCAGCTCATGGGTGGCGCCAGCGAGCGAGGTGGCTTCGAAGCCGTCCTCGACCAGCGGCTTCGCGTGTTGGCAGCGATCGAGAACATGGACAAGCCGTCCGTTGCCACCCTGTACGGCTACTGCCTCGGGGGCGGCCTCGAACTCCCTCTTGCGTGCCACTTCCGCCTGGCAGCGAGCGAAGACGCACGCATCGGGCTCCCGGAGCTCGACCTGGGAACGGTTCCGGCCTGGGGCGGAACGGCGCGGCTCACGCGTTGCGTCGGCCGAGATCAAGCACTCGACATGATCCTGCGGGCCCGCAAGATCGACGGTGAGCACGCACTTCGCATCGGACTCGTCCATGAGCTCCACCCGATCGCTGAGCTCAAGGCGGCTGCGGCTTCGCTCGCCAGTGAGCTGGCAGCTATGCCACCTCGCGCCGTGGCCGGTGTCCTGCGTTGCGTGGTCGGGGCTGGCGAAGCGCCGCTCGACGAAGCCCTTGCCGAAGAACGTCGAGCGGTTCTCGATTGTTCCGGGAGCTCGGATCAACGCGAGGGCATGCGAGCGTTCCTCGAGAAGCGACCACCGGTCTTCACTGGCGAGTGAATCCAGCTCGCACATGCGGTTGGCGGCGGTACTTGACCGCACTGCTCCTGTCCGTTGCCAGCCAGCGATTTCGGTCCGCTCGATCTACTCTCGGACATCCAACGACGTCCGGATGGCTTCGGCCACTGCTTCGCTCGACTCCTCCACCGAGAGACCGCGCTCCCGACGGAGCAGGTCGATCACGTCGAGCTGACTCATCACGTCGGCGGTAGTGCTTCGCCCCTTGCGCACCCTCGACGGGAGCGCATTGATCTCGATCCGGAACTGCGCATCAAACTGATCGGTGAGTGCTTGGCGAGTGCGCGCCAGGTCGTCTCGGATTCGCTCACTGAGCAGTGCATGCATGCGCCCGGCGCGGAAGCCGGGTCCTACGTTTTCGTAGAGGCGGACCCGCATCTCGGCGAACGTCGTCACCCGCTCATCGAAAGGCCCGTCACCGATCGCCGACAAGTGGGCCGCCGACTGACCCCGCCGCCACATCTCGTCAATCGCCGCCTGGATCAGTGACTCCGGATCCGGGAAGTATCGGTACACCGACCGGAGCGAGAGGCCTGAGCGCTCGGCCGCCCGTTCGATGCTTGGAGCCAGCGACTCGTCTTCGAACATCTCGAGCACAGCGTCGACAACGGCGGCGATGTTGCGCGTTCGCCGGAGACTTCGACCGTCGGTTTCTCGACCCCCGACGTTTTGATCGACCTGGCGCTCCTTGGTCATGAGTTGTCGGCGGTGATCGTCCCTGGGACTGCAGCCATGGCGCGCAACCTATCCGGGGACCGCGCAAACCGGCCGGAGGCGACAAAAAGTGCTGCCCCGACTGGCAAAAGTGCCAGACGGCACGTAGCGTCAAGCTCGAGAGCCATCGAAGCACCCCGAAGACAAGGCACATTCGGTATGAACAGCAAAGCAGTCATCGAACGCGAAGCAGCAGAATGGTTCACCCACAACTGGGACCCGATGCGGCCATTGGGCGAGTGGTGGCACCTCCTGGCCGAGTCAGGTTTCGCCTTTCCTCAGTGGCCGGAGGGATTCGGCGGGCGCGGCCTTTCCAGCACTGATGCCAAGGTGGTGCTTCGAGCCCGGCGAGCCGTTGGCGCCTACGGTCCACCGAACGGCGTTGCGACCTTTCTGGTCGCTCCGACGCTTTTGACGATGGGATCGAAAAGCCAGCAAGCCCGGTACCTCCCGAGCATCGTCGACGGGACCACATCGTGGTGCCAGCTGTTCTCCGAGCCGAGCGCCGGCTCGGACATGGCATCGCTCGGCACCCGAGCAGAGCGTGACGGTGATGAGTGGCTGGTGAATGGTCAAAAGGTCTGGAACTCCGGCGCCCACTATGCGGATTTCGGCATCCTCATCTCTCGCACCGATCCTGAGGCTCCGAAACATCGCGGGATCACGTACTTCCTGATCGACATGCGACAACCCGGTGTCGACGTCCGACCCCTACGGGAGATGACGGGTGATGCAGCCTTCAACGAGGTCTTCTTCACCGACGCACGTGTTCCCGATGACGATCGAGTCGGCGAGACCGGCGACGGCTGGCGGATTGCCATGACCACGCTCTCGTTCGAGCGTGATCCGGGCAACGCCGGTCTCGGCGACACCGCTGCGTTCTACCAAGCTGACCTCGCCGTGCCGGTCGCCGAGCACGCTCGCCTCGAAGCGGCGGCGGCCGATGGGTTCTCGATCGCCATGAGCGGTCGCTCGGGTGAAGTCTTCCAGGGGGCGCTCGCCCACGGATCCAAGACCGGCGATCCGGTACTCCGCGACCGTCTTGCTCGCCTGGCAGTGCAGCGCGCCGTCGTCGGATGGACCGGCCGTCGCGCCACACAGAACATGAAGGCGACCGGTCAGCCTGGCCCAGAGGTGGCTGGCTTGAAGCTTGGCGGCACCGAGGCCGGGCGACAGGTCCGCGACGTCGGACTCGAAGCGCTGGGCCCCTATGGCATGTTGTGGGGCGACGACGTACCCGACGGTGGCCTGTTCCACCGGTACGCGATGTTCACCCCAGCGAGTTCGATCGCCGGCGGCACTGATGAGGTGCTGCGCAACTCCATCGGCGAACGCGTGCTCGGACTCCCCCGAGAGCCCGACGAGGCCGAGCGTCGCTCGACCCCGTGGAACGAACTGCGGCGTTAGAAACTGCCCTGACCGGGAACGTTCGCTCGAGTCTCGGGGAAGGCCGCTGTCAACCAGTCTCTTCGATTCGCTCGGCGGCGAGCCTGAGCATTTCGCGTGCAACCATCGGCGCAGCATTCTGGTTCTAGGGCGCCATGATTGTTGACAAGTCCGACTTCGGAACAGCTCTGAATCTTCACCCGAGGCCACCGGGCGAAAACGCTGCGGAGCCAACTTGAGACTCCGCCACACCGGTCACGAACGGCCAAGGTTGAACCGGGAACGGACAGCGTCGTGCGAGACCAGATCAGTCAGCGACCCGCTGCTCGATGATCGCTTGCTCGCGCATCCAGCCCTTGCGGGTGGCCCACTTGACGATGGGGTAGAAGGAGAGCTTGATTGGGTTGTACCCGTAGTGGCCGGTGGTCACGCCGTAGGTGACTGGCCCGATCTCGGGCTGGTAGGTGCCGAAGATCCGATCGAGGAAAGCGAAGGTACCGGCGTAGTTACGGTCGATGCACCAGTCATTCGAGCCGTGGTGCACACGGTGGGCGGAGGGCGTATTGATCCAACCCTCGATCCGGCCGAGGGGTGGGACGGCCTGCGTGTGCAGGAAAAACTGGAAAAACAGCGCGGCCGACAGCGTCGTCAAGATGATCGTGTCGCTGAACCCGAACACCGCCATCGGGGCGAACCACACGGCGCCAACGAGGTTACTGAGCACGTTGAGTCGCACCGAGGTCGTCATGTTGTACTCGGGACTCGAGTGATGCACGCTGTGCAGCGCCCAGAGAACCGGCACCTCGTGGTTCATGCGGTGATACCAGTAGTAGAAGACCTCGACGACGAAGAACCCGGCGATGAACGTCCAGACATTCGTCGGGAGCTCCCACGGCACGAATTGCGACACGAAGGCGATCGCCGCGTACTTCAGGACGAGTGTCAGGATCCCGCCCAACCGGTTGATGATCCCGACGGCCAGACTTGCCAGCGTCTCGTTGCGGCTGTAGAGGCTGATCCCCCTACGGCGGGACCAGATCAATTCGCCGGCAATAGCGACGAGGATGAGCGACAGAGCGACGATCGGGATGCCTTCGGTGTTCATGGCGAGCCTCTTTCGGGGTCGTGGTGGCTGGAGCCACACAGCAGGGGTAGAAATTAGACTACTTTCTCTAGAGATCTTTCTCCATGAACGGTGGATGAAATCGATGGGCCATCAGGCCGTGACTTCCTCCGCCGAGAGCGCAGCGACTCCAACTGCGACGAAGGTGGGGAGCGAGCGAACCCGAGCGTCGGAGTTTCGACGCTGGCACAGCGGAATGCGGGAAAGGTCCTCGATTCGGACTGTTGCGTTGAGGGATCGTCCCGGCGACTGGCGATCGTGTCCGAATCAGCCACCTCAACCAGAAGTCGTCGCCAATGAACCGGTCAGCGTTCGCTGGCTACCGGTTCTGCGGCCTGACCAACGTTGAGGTTCCCCCGCCTGCGTCCACACGGTTGCCCTTTCACCGTCCATCTCGAAGCCCAACAGGCGTCCATATGGTAGTGTTTGCGGCTGATGTCATACCGACAACGAATCGTTGACCACGAAATCGATGAACTCCTCCACGGCCTTCCTGCGATTGCCCTGGAAGGGCCCAAGGCCGTCGGAAAGACCGAGACCGCAATGCAACGGGCAGAAACCGTGCACCGGCTCGACGACCCAAGGCAACTCGAAGTCTTCCGTGCTGCCCCCGATCGTCTGATCGCCGGCGACCCTCCCGTACTGGTCGACGAATGGCAGCGCTTTCCTGCTTCGTGGGACCTCGTACGACGAGCCGTCGACGACGACCCCTCCCCGGCACGCTTCCTCCTCACCGGGTCGGCATCCCCCTCCAACGCCCCGAAACACTCAGGCGCCGGACGCATCGTGACCGTCCGCATGCGCCCCATGTCCCTCGCCGAGCGGGCCCTCACCAAACCATCGGTCAGCCTCGCAAGCCTGCTCTCCGGACACCGACCACCGATCGAGGGCTCCACCACCGTCGACCTCGCCACGTACACCAACGAAATCGTCGCCTCTGGCTTCCCCGCGATCAGAGCCAGCACCGGTCGCGTCCTGCGCTCACAACTCGACGGCTATCTCGACCGCATCGTCGAACACGACTTCGCCGAAGCCGGCCTACGCGTCCGCAATCCCGTCGCCCTCCGCCGATGGATGACCGCATACGCCGCAGCCACTTCGACCACCGCCTCCTACGAAACAATCCGAGACGCATCCTCAGCCGGTGAGAACGACAAGCCAGCCAAGACAACCACCGGCCCCTACCGCGCCACCCTCGAACAACTCTGGATGATCGAGGAAGTTCCCGCCTGGACTCCGAGCCGCAATCACCTCCGCCGCCTCGCCTCCTCACCCGTGCACCAACTCGCCGACCCGGCGCTCGCCGCTCGCCTTCTCGGTATCGGGGCCGACGCTCTCATCGACGGGCAAAGCAGTGGACCACCAATCCCCCGCGACGGAACCCTGCTCGGCGCGCTGTTCGAGTCTCTCATGACGCTCTCCGTTCGCACCTACGCCCAAGCGAACGAAGCCCGCGTCCGACACCTTCGAACCCGAGGCGGCGAGCACGAAATCGACCTCATCGTCGAACGGGACGACGGCAGAGTCCTCGCAATAGAGGTCAAACTCACTGCAACCGTCGATGACCGCGACCTCCGCCACCTCAAATGGCTCGAAACCACAATCGGGCCAGACCTGCTCGACGCTGCCGTCATCACCACCGGCACCGACGCCTATCGGCGCCCCGACGGCATCGCCATCATCCCCGCCGCACTCCTCACCGCCTGACCCAACCGGCCAGCACTACCGGCGGCAGACCATCAACAAGCACAAAGGGGCCCTCGGCCGCACCTGGACGCTCCGCGACGCCGAGCTGACCAACTACCGAGCGGCACTGAAGAGTTCGCCGAGTGAGACCGTCGCCCGCTGGATCAGCGGGACCGAAGACCGGCGCAAATCGGCCAAACTCCACGCCAGCCCGAGTGCGGGGCCGTGGAATTCTGTACGTGTCGGAGGGGCGAGCGCAACCCTTAACCCACGCCGCACCCAATCAGCGTGGCTCGACCTCAAGGCTGCCTGACCAGCGAGGCTCAGACAACGGGGATCCTTCACGCATGCCGAGATAGCGAACGCTCCTCCGCCAACAACGATGACCGCCATCGCTCGGACCCCGTCGACCGGTGGGCTGGAGAACGTGAATATGTGGGGGCGGCAAAGGGCGTCGACCTGACTTAGTTCGCAGGTTCCAGAGTTGTGGCCGAAGCGTCCGAAGCCGGGATTATGAGCTGGGTGTTTCCACGGCGGCGCACCCCGTGCATAAGTGCCGT
>CAYGQE010000085.1:0-3165 GCA_964351995.1 uncultured Acidimicrobiaceae bacterium
GCGGTGATGACAGCGTCTTCATCAAGACCGCTTGCTTCGTTCAACAGGGTGTTGGACATTGAGATTCTCCTTGTGCAGATGGCTCGATCATCATATGCTGTTCACTGTGCCTAACAGCGATCAGTTGGTTAGCAAGATTGAGCGGCAAACGTTGTTCCTTTGCGCAGGCAGCGACTGCTTCAAAAAGCAGCGCCCCGCGTTCAACGACCTTCGTAGCAGCGCAATCGATGCGGGCCTCGAACTCTGCATGGTGAAATGCCAGGGAAGTTGCAAAGGTCCCACCGCCGTGGTGCAAACCCCGAAGGGCCCGCGCTGGTTCGAAGCGCTCGACTCAAAGCAGCTGCGAACCGATCTGGTCGCTTTCGCCGTCGAGCCGTCGAAGCCGTCCAAGAAATTGACCAAGCGCGAACTCCAAGGCAAGAAGAAGAACAAGGCAGCCAAGAAGTTGGCCGCACAACTCGGCTGAGTGGCCTTCTTCGTCGAGCCGAAAGAAATTCTCGACACCGGCGTTGACCTGGAGCGCACTCCAGGTTGTTCACTGGTCTGCATGACCGAGTTGACTCCTGCCGAGATGAACGAACGCACCGGCGTTCCGATCGACACGTTGCGCTACTACGAAAAAGAGGGCCTCCTCCAGAACGTCGCCCGAGCCAGCAGCGGCCACCGCCGCTACAGCCACGACGACGTGCTGTGGGTCGAGGTCCTTCGTTGCTTGCGCGAGACAGGCATGACCATCGAACAGCTCCGCAACTACTGCGATCTCGGAAGCCAGGGGAACCACACCGAGCCCGAGCGTCGCCGCATCCTGGTCGAGCACCGAGAGTCCGTGGAACGCCAAATCGCCGAGCGGCAGGAAGCGCTGCGCCTGATCGACCACAAACTGAGCTTTTACGCCGAACCGGCCAGCACGGAGACCGCACAATGAGCAGCTACGTACAGGTCGGAAAGAGCGGACTCTTCGTTCACGAGGTCGGCCTCGGCACGATGCAATTCGGCTGGTCGGTCGACGAAGCAGGCTCATTCGCGGTGCTCGACGCCTACGCCGAAGCAGGCGGCAACTTCGTCGACACCGCCGACTGCTACAGCTCCTGGTCGTCGGCCATGGGCGGCCCACCAAACGCGGGCGGGGTCTCTGAAGAGATCATCGGCCGCTGGCTGGCAGCTCGGGGTAACCGGGATGACATGGTGATCGCCACCAAGGTGCGGGCCGCCATGGGCGAGCAGTTCTCCGACAACCGCAGCACGGCCTCACAGCGCGAAGGGCTGTCGAGGCGCTGGATCATGCGAGCGTGCGAGGACTCGCTCCGACGGCTGGGTGTCGATCACATCGACCTCTACCAGGCCCACTTCATCGATCCGCTCGTGCCGATCGAGGAGACGATGTCCGCGTTCACCGATCTGGTGCGCCAAGGCAAGGTTCGCTACCTGGGCTGCTCGAACTTCAGTGCCTGGCGGTTGACCGAAGCACTCTGGGCATCCGACAAGGGCGGCTTCGAATCGTTCGTCTCGATCCAACCCGAATACAGCCTGCTCGATCCCACTCGCTCAGACGTCGAGATGGAGCTCGCCCCCATGTGCTCCGAGTACGGCATCGGCATGATTCCGTACAGCCCCCTTGCCGGCGGAGTCCTCACCGGCAAGTACCGCCGAGATGAGGCACTCCCGGAGAGTGTGCGAGCCGCGGAGAACGCGAAGAACCGATTCTCGGACAAGAACTGGGACGTCATCGAGACACTCGTTCAGGTTGCCGAGCGGGAAGGCCAGACCCCAGCGCAGGCCGCAGTGAACTGGCTTCGCTCGAAGCCGTGGGTCAGCTCACCGATCGTCGGGGCGAACACTCAGGCGCAGCTCGCGGACACGATGGCCGGCCTCGACCGCCCGCTGTCCGCCGAGGGCCTCGCCGAGCTCGACGAGGCCAGCAGCTTCCGCCGCCACCGACCGTCACTCGAGAACTGATTCCTGGAAGTCACCGACAACGTCACGCGTCCCTGCGAGGTCGACATGGACCGAGGGTTCACGCCGATCGCCCCCGGAGGGAGCGGGGACAAGAGCGGCACGAATGCCATGATGGAGCGATGCCCGACCACAACAGGACCCTGGGGGGAGCGATCCGCCGCCGCCGGTTGGAGCGGGGGATCTCGTTGCGCTCCGCCGCTGCAATCGCTGACGTGTCGGCTTCGTTCCTGAGTCAAGCCGAGAACGACAAGGCGCGACCGAGAATCGAGACGCTCCACCGCATTGCCTCGGCGTTGGGGACAACGGCCCAAGCGATACTCGCCGACGCATCCGGGCCGTCGGTGATCGACTCCGATGCAGCAGCGAACGTGGTTCGCTCGGGCGAGAACGATGCCGTCACGCAAAGTGACGATGTTGCCGACGGCGTGGTGCGGAGCCTTGCTGGGGGTCACGGGTTCCATGCAATGGAGATCCGAGGCGCTCCCGAAGAGTTCGGTCCGCCCTACTCGCACCCGGGTGACGAGTTGCTGTACGTGGTCGCGGGCCATGTGGAAGTCGAGGTCGGCGATGAACGGCACCGACTCGGTCCCGGCGATTCGTTGGCCTACGCAGGTGAGACAGCTCATCGAACGCGGCGTCTGGACGATCACGTCCAACTGATCATCGTCACGTCCGGCGCCGACTAGCTCGCACCGCGTGGCTCACTCCATGTGACCCTCGGCAATTGATTGTGTCCGCAGCGTGAATGAATCGATCATCTCTTGAGCTCGAACCGAGTGTTCAGTACAGTTTAACACGTGCACCTCAGCTACGTCAGCCTCGTCACCCCTCGACTCGATGAATTGAAGGACTTCTACGTCCGATCCCTCGGTTTGATCGAGCACGTCGAGTGGAGCCACGAGGGATTCCGAGCGGTCTCGGCCGGAGACAACCTCGTGCTCGCATTCCATTCACCCGAGGCATACGCAGACATGGGGCTGACTCCTCCAGATCCCGGCGCTGGCTCATCGCTTCTCACCTTCGACCCAGGCAGTGTCGAGAAGCTCCGGCATCTCCACGCCGAGCTCAGCAGCCAGGGAGTCCCCGTCGTGCGCGAGCTGTTCGAGACGCCCTACGGGTCGACCCAAGTGATTCACCGAGATCCGGACGGCAACCCGTTCCGCCTCAACACCTTCCATCCGCCAAGCCAGCAGTTCCGCCAAGCCAGCA
>CAYGQE010000085.1:3265-18306 GCA_964351995.1 uncultured Acidimicrobiaceae bacterium
TCCGCCAAGCCAGCAGTTCCGCCAAGCCAGCAATGAGGAGACTTCCATGACCATGCCCAACGAGACGCCACTGTCTGACTCGAGCCTCGATGCCATCAAGCGAGGCGATGTGCCCGTGCTCGACCTGTCGGGCGCCACCTCGGGTGATACGTCGACGCGAGCAGAGGTGGCACATCGCCTGGGCAACGCCTGCGAATCACTCGGCTTCCTCGTCGTGACGGGGCATGGCGTCCCCGATGAAAAAGTGACGGCGTTGTTGACTGCCGCTCAGAAATTCTTCGACGCCGACGAAGAACGGAAGCGTCAGTCCATGCCTCCGAGTCCCTACATCTTCCGTGGCTACTTCCCGATCCAGACATCGGCCCTTGCCGGAAGCCTCGACGTCGAAACACCACCAGACCTGTGCGAGGTTTACGCCGTCAATCGTTTCGACGATCCCGCCTCGGCGGTCGATGCCGGCCTCGCCGAAGGCAGGGAAGCGTTCTTCGCTCCGAACATCTGGCCAGACATCGAGGGGTTCCAGTCGGCCTGGACCGAGTACTACGAGGTGATGGGTGCACTCGCTGACGACTTGATGGGGCTCATGGCGACGGCGCTTGGTCTCGACGACGACTGGTTCACCGACAAGATCAGCCAACACATCTCGAACCTAGTGGTGAACCACTATCCAGCACAGACGACGCCGCCGGTCGAAGGCCAGATTCGTCGTGGCGCCCACACCGACTATGGATCTCTCACGATCTTGTACCAGGACGACACGCCGGGAGGCCTTCAGGTTCGCTTGGCCGACGGCACTTGGGCCGACGTACCCCACATCCCCGGTTCGTTCGTCGTCAATCTCGGCGATCTGATGGCGGCGTGGACAAACGACCGTTGGGTCTCGACGATGCACCGGGTCGTCAATCCTGCGCCCGAGCACAGCGGTACCTCTCGGATGTCGGTGGCCTTCTTCCACCAGCCTGACTACGACGCGGAAATCGTGTGCATCCCGACGTGCACCAGCCCCGAGGACCCACCGCGCCACGACGTCGTGGCGTCTGGCCAATGGGTCATCGACAAACTCACCAAGTCCGTCAACTGAACGTCAGGAGCCGACTTCGGGCTGCGCGATCAGCCTTCACACGAGCTTGATGTTTGCTCGACGATCGCTTCATGAGTGGTTGCTTTCATGAGTCCTAGCACCGGTGAAACGTTCATCGTTGTTTGACCCGAAAGGACCAATCATGATGTTCGAAACCATCGAACTTGCATCCCGGGAGGGTGAACGAGGCGCTGGTGGCGGCCCCCGAATCCTCATCCCGCTGTTGTTCCTCCTGCTGGCCGGCCTCGTCATTGCCAAGGTCCTCCGCAGACGGAAGTACGGCATGCATCAGGCCGGCCACGGCTCGGCGTTGCGAACCCTTCAGGATCGTTTCGCTCGTGGCGAAATCGACCAGCTCGAATACGACCATCGCAAGGCCGTACTCGACGGAGCCGATGTGGTGCCACCAGCACCAGCGGCGGCGCCAGCAGCGCCGGTCGAGCCTGACGCTGCACCCCCAACAGATGGACAGGATGCATCCGACGAAGAGAAATAGGCTGGTCACCTGATCAGCGACGGAGGGCCGACCCTTGGGTCGGCCCTCCGCTCTTCCACCACGGCCCCCCGCAACCCACCCACCACGAAACGCCTCGCTCATGCCCCAACGCATCCTGGTCGTCGATGACGAACGAGAGATCCGCAGGATCGTCGCGTCCTACCTGATCGACGACGGCTTCGTCGTCGAAGAACTCGACAATGGTCGGGCCGCCATCGAACGTTTGGGCCACGGCCCCGACATCGACCTCGTGCTCCTGGACATCCGCATGCCCGAGCTCGACGGCATCGACACACTTCGCAAGCTACGGACATTCTCTGAGGTCCACGTCATCATGCTGACCGCAGCGGCCGAGGAAACGGATCGGTTGATCGGTTTGTCCGTCGGGGCTGACGACTACGTCACGAAACCATTCTCTCCCCGCGAGGTCGTGGCCCGGGTCAAAGCCGTGCTGCGCCGCACACGCACATCGCACGCAACCCCACTCGCCGCACCCCTCCACTTCGATGGCATCGACATCGACATCGACCGACACGCTGTGTCGGTCGACGGCAACGACGTCGACCTCTCCGCCCTGCAGTTCTCACTACTGACGACATTGGTCGAGAGCCCAGGTCGCGTCTTCGCCAGACACCAACTGATCGACCGAGTCTGGGGCCGCGACTTCTACGGCGAAGAACGGATCGTCGACGTGCACGTCGGCAACCTCCGCAAAGCGCTCGGCGATTCAGCAGCCAGCCCACGGTTCATCGAGACCGTGCGGGGCGTTGGCTATCGGTTCATCGCATGAGCAGGGCAGACAAGCCGAAGCGGACTCTTCGACGCCGCCTGTTCGGTTCACACCTCCTCGTCATCGCCGTCGCTCTTGCGGTTCTGGCAATTGTCGTTGGAGGTTTGGGCTTGGCTGGCAACAGTCAGAGTTCGGACTCAGGCCGGCGCGATGACTCTGGACCCATCGTCCCTCTCGTTGGCCTGGCCGCTGCAGCGGTCTCTGCTGGCCTGGTGTCGTGGCGCTCGGCGCGACAATTGGCTGCACCACTCGAGGCTGTCGGCGCCGCCACTCGCGAGCTGGCTGCCGGTCACTATGGCGCCCGCGTGCCCGAGTCTGACGTGCTCGAGCTCGACTCGTTGGCGTCCGATGTCAACCGACTTGCCCGAGACCTGGAGACGACCGAGCAGCGGCGGCTTCGTCTCATCGGCGACGTCGCCCACGAGTTGCGAAATCCGCTCGCAACGATCGAAGGCACGATGGAAGCGCTGCTCGATGGCGTCATGCCCGCCGATGACGAGACGCACGCCCGCATCGGCCGAGAGGCAGCCAGGCTTCGCCGACTGGCCGACGATCTCTCGTCGCTTTCTGCGGCGGGTGAGCTCGGGATCCTCGACCATGACGTCGTCGATCTTCAACAACTCACCGCCGATGTCGTCTCGCAACTCGAACCGCAAGCGACAGCGAAGGGCTTGGACCTGACGATCCACGCGTCGGCGGCAACACCGACCCGAGGCGACCGCGACCGGCTCACGCAGGTGTTGATGAACGTTGTCGGCAACGCGCTGCAGTACACCGACGCTGGTGAGGTCACAGTGCGAGTCAGTTCCGGGGCGCAAACAGCAACGATCGAGGTCACCGATACCGGTCGAGGCCTTACCGACGACGATCTCGTTCGCGTCTTCGAACGGTTCCACCGAGTCGACAAGACGTTCACCGACGGCACCGGTGTGGGCCTGGCGATTGCCAAGCTCATCGTCGAAGCTCACGACGGTCAGATCGCCGCCAAGAGCAGCGGTCTCGGGACCGGATCGAGCTTCCGCATCAACCTCCCGCTCCGCACCTGAGACTCGGATCGCAGTGCCACCGAAGAAACGCTTGTCAGCGCTGACATAACAGAGTAGTTATATCGCTATGTCTGCGTCTGCGACCGAAGCCCCGACAAGCGACATCACCGCACTGGAGAATTCGTTGAAGGCGTTGGCCAGCGAGCGCCGGCTGCAGATCCTGGAGTGGCTGAAGGATCCAACCGCCCACTTCCCTCCCCAGGAACACGGCGATCCGGTCGAACACGGCGCCTGCAACCAGTTCATCGTCGACAAGCTCGGCGTGAGCCAGCCGGCTGCCTCTCGCCATCTCAAGGTCCTCGTCGATGCCGACCTCGTGATCGCAACTCGCCGCAAAGGCTGGACCTACTACCGCCGCAACGAGGCTGCACT
This sequence comes from uncultured Acidimicrobiaceae bacterium, assembly GCA_964351995.1. Taxonomy (GTDB): domain Bacteria; phylum Actinomycetota; class Acidimicrobiia; order Acidimicrobiales; family SZUA-35; genus SZUA-35. The sequence continues at coordinate 7,051 of CAYGQE010000085.1, forward strand.
CGCTGCCATCGTCACCGATCTCTCGTACGCATGAACACCCAGATCCGGAGCACACACCATGCATGAATCTCTGAACGACAAGGTCGTTCTGATCACCGGCGCCGCTGGCGGCATTGGGCAGTCGATCGCCAAGCGTTTCGCTGGCGAGGGCGCAAAGGTCATTGTCAACGACGTCAACGCCGAGGCCGCCGAAGCGGTGGCCAAGGACATCACCGATGCCGGCGGCACGGCCATGAGCGCCGTCGCCGACGTCTCCAACAGTGAACAGGTCGGGGCAATGGTCGACGCCGCCATGGCCGAACACGGTCGCATCGATGTACTGGTCAACAACGCCGGGCTCGTCAGCCCGATGCTTCACTTCTTCGAAGCCGATGAGGCGTGGTGGCGCAAGATCATCGACGTGAACCTCACCGGCCACTTCATCGTGTCGCATCCCATCGCCCGCATCATGGCCAAACAGGGTGGGGGCAACATCATCAACATGAGTTCGGGCGGAGCCACACGTGCCCACCGGGCCTTCACCGCATACGACGCCACCAAGGGCGGCATCGAGGCACTCACCCGGGCCATGGCGCTCGACCTCGGCCCGTACAACATCAGGGTCAACGCCCTCATGCCCGGCTCGATCGACACGAGTGGTCTCGACCTCGACCAACGGAAGCTGCGGGGAGAGAATGTGCCCCTCGGCCGTATCGGCGAGCCGATCGACATGACCGGCGCAGCGCTCTTCCTTGCCTCCGACGACGCCGCCTACATCACCGGCGATGTCATCAAGGTCGACGGCGGCATGCTGGCCCAGCAACGCTCGGCCACGGTCGACATCATGCCGCCAGCCGACTTCCCGAAGATCGAGGATCTCTGATGGGTATTCGTATCGGAGCCGATGTCGGCGGCACCTTCACCGACATCGTGATCGAGATGGCGGACGGCTCGTTCGAGTCGACGAAAGTCCTCACCACACACGAAGGACCCGAGCGGGGAATCCTCGATGGCATCAGCCAGCTCGCCGCCGAGCACGACGTCTCCATGGGTGACGTCGAGCAGATCATCCACGGCACGACGCTGGCCACCAATGCCCTCATCGAGCGGCGCGGCGCTCGCACAGCGCTGGTCACGACCCATGGCTTCCGTGACGTCATCGAAACGCGCACCGAAGGCCGCTTCGAGCAATACGACCTCAACATCGTGCTGCCCACTCCCCTCATCGAACGCAAGGATCGCTTCGTTGTCCCCGAGCGCATCAACGCCAGGGGCGAAGTGCTCGTGCCGTTCGACGAGGAGGCGGCGAATGCCGTGATCGACCAGCTCGCCGCCGGCAGATACCACGCCGTGGCCGTTGGTTTCATCCACTCCTACCGCAACGCGGCCCACGAGATTCGCTTTCGCGACATGCTGGCCGAGCGCCTGCCTGATGTGGCGGTGTCGGTCAGTTCCGAGGTCTCGCCGCAGATGCGAGAGTTCGAACGGTTCAACACGGTCTGCGCCAATGCCTACGTCCAGCCCCTGATGGCGTCGTATCTGCTGCGCCTCCAGGCTGAGCTCAGGGAACGAGGAGCAACCTGCCCCCTCTACCTCATCCACTCCGGTGGTGGCCTGGTCAGCGTCGAAACCGCTGCAGCGTTCCCCGTTCGCCTCGTCGAGTCCGGTCCTGCTGGCGGCGCCATCTTCGCCGCCGACCTCGCCGCCCGGTACGGCCGAAAGAGGGTCCTGTCCTATGACATGGGTGGCACCACGGCCAAGATCGCGCTGATCGAGGACTACACCCCGCAAACGGCCAAGACCTTCGAGGTCGCCCGCACCACTCGCTTCAAGAAGGGCAGCGGCATGCCCATCTCGATCCCGGTCATCGAGATGATCGAAATCGGCGCCGGTGGCGGCTCGATCGCCAGCGTTGATGCGCTCGGCCAGATTCGCATCGGTCCGCACAGCGCAGGCTCCGAGCCCGGCCCTGCGGCGTATGACCTCGGCGGCACTGAGCCCACGGTCACCGATGCCAACGTCGAGCTCGGACGGCTCGAGCCATCGACCTTTGGAGCCAAGGACATCAACTTGTCGCCTGACCGAGCGGCCGCTGCGATCCGGGCAGCGGTCGGCGGACCCCTCGGCATGGATGATCACCTGGCCGCCATCGGCATCGCCGAGGTGGTCGACGAGAACATGACCAACGCGGCCAGAGTCCACGCAGTCGAGAACGGCAAGGACCTCCACGGCTTCTCGATGGTGGCCTTCGGCGGTGGTGCTCCCCTGCACGCCACTCGCCTGATGGACAAGCTCGGCCTCGACGAGTTGTTCGTCCCACCGGGTGCTGGGGTTGGGTCCGCCATTGGATTCCTCCGGGCGCCGTTCGCCTACGAAGCGGTGAAGAGCTTCTACACCCGCACCGACCAGTTCGACTTCGAGACGGTCAACCAGGTGCTCGCTGATCTCGCCGTCGAGGCCAAGACGTTCGTCCGCCAGGGGACCGACGCCGACCTCGTGGTCGAGCGCCAGGTGTCGATGCGCTACAAGGGACAGGGCTGGGAGATCCCGGTGCAGCTCGAAGCGGGAACCTTCGACGAGTTCGCAGCCGATGCGTTGGCCAGCGTGTTCACCAAGGCCTACGAAGAGTTCTTCGGACGGGCAATCGCCGACCTCGCCATCGAGGCCGTGAGCTGGTCGGTACGGGTCGCTTCGGTGCAGGAACTGCCGAGCAGACTCGAGCTGATCGAGCCAGGAGCAGAGATCAACGCCGTTCAACGGCGGCCGATGTTCGACCCCGTGACCGGCACCGACCTCGATGCCAGCGTCATCTTCAGAGACCAGATGGCGCCCGGTGACGTCGCGACCGGACCCGGAGTCATCGTGGAACCCCAGACCACCACCGTCTTGGCGTCCCATCACCAAGCCGTGATGCAGACTGACGGCACGCTGCTCATCACTCGAACCTCTACCGACCGGAGTGCAAGATGAGCGGAGAGAACTCAGCAGCCGGCAGTTCGGCACATTCGGCGGTCCACTTGCAGATCATGTGGAACCGCCTCATCTCGATACTGGAAGAGCAAGCCCTGACGTTGGTCCGCACGGCGTTCAGCACATCGGTGCGCGAAGCTGGCGACCTGTCGGCCGGCATCTTCGACCGGCAGGGCCGCATGATCGCCCAGGCGGTCACCGGTACGCCCGGCCACGTCAACACGATGGCTGCGGCAGTCCCACACTTCATCAACGACATCGGACCCGAGCGCATCTATCCAGGCGACGTCTATCTGACGAATGATCCATGGAAGGGCACCGGCCATCTCCACGACATCACGGTGACCACGCCGGTCTTCGTCGACGATGCGCTCATCGGGTTTTTTGCTTGCACGGCACACGTGGTCGACATCGGCGGCCGGGGCTACGGGCCGGACAGTCGAGAGATCTACGAAGAGGGCTTCCGCATCCCGATCATGAAGTGGATCGAGCAAGGGCGACTCAACAACGACTTGGTCAACCTGATCCGCAACAACGTGCGCGAAGAGGACCAGGTCCTCGGCGACATCCACGGCTTGGCCGCCTGCAACGAGACCGGGCGGCGTCGCCTCCTCGAAATGCTCGACGAGTTCGACATGAGCGATCTCGACGACCTGGCCGAGTTCATCTTCGCCCGCACCGGCAGCGCCACGATGCAGGCGCTCGGCCCCGTCGGAAAGGGCGTCTATCGCAACGAGATGCGGGTCGACGGCTACAACGAGACCATCACGCTCGCCGTTGAGTTGACCGTCACCGACGAGGGCATGCACGCCGACTTCACCGGTACGTCGCCAACGAGTGGCTACGGCATCAACGTGCCCATCGTCTACGCCCAGGCGTACTTCACCTACGGGATGTTGGTGGCGCTGGCTCCCGAGCTCCCCAACAACTATGCGTCGTTGCTGCCGTTCACGGTGAGTGCTCCGTCCGGCGTGATCTTGAACGGAGAGGACCCCGACCCCGTGTCGGTCCGTCACGTCATTGGCCACTTCGTGACCGATCTGTGTCTCGGTGCGATCGCTCAGGCCTTGCCCGATGTGGTTCCCGCTGAGGGAGCCGGAGCATTGTGGAACTTCCAGGCGTCAGCCCGGAGTGCCGATCCCTGGCAGATGCTGCCACCGGTCGAATTGCTGATGTTCAACAGCGGCGGCACGGGCGCACGCCCATCGCTCGACGGCCTGACCGCCACCGCCTTCCCTTCTGGTGTGATGACGATGAGCGCCGAGGCCACCGAACAGATCGGCCCGATCGTCATCTGGCGCAAAGAGATCCGCGAGGGGTCCGGAGGCGATGGCGAGTTCCGCGGTGGGCTCGGGCAGATCATCGAGATCGGCCCATCCGACGGCTACCAGTTTGAGTTCTCGGCCATGTTCGACCGGGTCGAGAACCCCGCTCGAGGTCGCGCCGGAGGCGGGGACGGGGCTCCTGGCAAGGTCTATCTGGACGACGGCTCACCGTTTGCCACGAAGGGCAAACAGACGGTGCCGGCTGACCGACGGCTGATCATGGAGCTACCCGGTGGCGGAGGTTTCGGAGATCCAGCAGATCGTGATCCGGCAGCAATCGCCCAAGACAGGGCACAGGGCTACATCGAGTGAGTGCACTCTCTGCGTCCCAACCAGTGGTTGCCGCGCCTCGTCGGGCCTCCTACGACGTGGTCATCGTCGGCGGCGCCGTCATCGGCTCATCGATCGCTTCGTTTCTCACACTGAACCCAGACTTTGGTGGGTCGGTGCTCGTCGTCGAGCGGGATCCGAGCTACGAGAACGCTTCCACCTCACGCACCAACAGTTGCATGCGGCAGCAGTTTTCCAACCGGGTGAACATCGAGATCTCGCAGTTCGCCGCTGACTACGTGCGCAACTTTCGCTCCTACCTCGGCGACGACCCCGACGTGCCCGATCTTGCGGTCGACCACTTCGGCTACATGTACCTGGCCGATGACCTCGGCTTCGCCAACACGTTGCGCAGCAACGTCGCCGTCCAGCAGTCGATGGGCGCAGGCACCAAGGTGATGTCACCGACGGAGATTGCCGCCGACTATCCGTTCTACAACCTCGAGGGCATCATCTGCGGAAGCCACAACCTGGTCGACGAGGGCTACTTCGACGGCGGCACCATGTTCGACTGGATGCGCAAGAGTGCGCGACGGGCAGGCGCCGAGTACGTGACCAACGAGGTCACGGCCATCAGCGTTTCGGATCACCGGATCACCGCTGTCGAGCTCGCCTCTGGCGGGACGATCTCGTGCGGGGTCCTGATCAATGCGGCTGGGCCGCGAGCGGTGCTGGTCGCAAAGATGGCGGGGCTGCATCTTCCCGTGGAACCTCGACGGCGGTACACGTTCATCTTCCAGGCCGAGGAACCCCTCGGCGGGCCGTTGCCGCTGACCATCGACCCCTCCGGTGTCCATGTGCGCACCGATGCTGGTGCCTACATGGCTGGTTGCACACCAGATCACGACCCCGCAGTCGACTACGACGATCTGGACTGGGTCGATCGCGACATTTGGGAAGAAAAGGTCTGGCCAGCACTGGCCAATCGCATTCCTACATTCGAGCGAGTGAAGGTCACCACGAAGTGGACCGGTCACTACGCCCACAACACCCTCGACCACAACGTGATCATCGGCCCACACCACGAGGTGTCGAACTTCATCTTCGCCAACGGCTTCTCCGGTCACGGTTTGCAGCAGTCGCCCGCCATCGGCCGGGGCGCGGCCGAGCTCGTGACCTACGGCGAGTACCGGTCGATCGACTTGACGCCGCTCGGCTACGACCGCATCGTCGCCGCCCGCCCGTTCCTCGAGACCGCCATCATCTGACCACCGATGCCGGGTCTCAACTTGTCACTTGCTCCCGTATGAGGTCGGATGGGTCGGTGTGGCGCCGAGCAAGTGACAAGTTGAGACCCGGCACCATTGGGTTGGGTACGTTCATTCTCAAGCTGGGGTTGTCGCTTTTTGCTGCAACCTTGGCGGTGCGGTTGGCGATCGAGATCAGCATCGACGGCGGCATCCAGAACGTGGTGCTGCGGCCGGGCACCCCGTTGGATGCTCCCGGAGCCCAACCCATCGTCGAGTCCTACCGGCTCGATCAGGGCCAGCTCATGCGACACCTGGGTTGGATGGCCGACGCATTGCGCGGCGACTACGGCGCGTCGTTCCGCAATCGAGGGCGTCCGGTCGAGGAGCTGATCACGCCGCGCCTGCCCATCACGTTCCAACTCTCTATGGTGGCGCTTGCGTTGGCGATTGCGGTCGGCGTGCCGGTTGGCGTTGCCGTGACCTCGCTGCGGGGCCGCCGGTCGAGCCGAGTGCTCGAACTCTCGGTCGACTTCTTCCGCTCGATTCCCGTGTTCATCCTGGCGCCGTTTCTTGCGCTCGTCTTTGCGCTCAACCTCGAGTGGCTCCCCCTCATCGGCTGGGAGCGGCCCACTGTTTCACTCAGCGGCAATCTCCGATCGATGGCACTGCCCGCCATTGCTCTTGCGCTTCCGGAGGCAGCGGTCATTGCTCAGCTGGTGAAAGCGGGGCTCCAAGAAGTGAGCGGCGAGGAGTACATCGTTGCCGCCCGAGGCAAGGGTCTGTCCCGTCGGCACATCTTCTTTCACCATTCGCTCCGGCCGGCTTCGCTGACCACCGTGACCCAGATCGGCATCATTCTCGGCTCGTTGCTGGGCGGTGCGGTGATCGTCGAGCAGATCTTCGCGATCGGAGGGATGGGCGTGCTGATGTTCGAATCGATCGTCAACCGCGACCTCAACGTATTGCTGGCCTGCACGCTCTACTTGACCGGCCTGATCGTCGTGATCGGAGCCCTGTCTGACATCGCCTATCGCTTCTTGGACCCTCGCATCACGTAGCGCGCGACGCTGCGTTGCCGGCCGGGAACGTGGCGATGACCACGAGGCCAGCCACGACATACATGGCGGTGATGTAGCCCCACGCCCACTGGTACGCCGATAGGTCGAACTCGTCGGCCCCTGTTGCCAGAAGTGCAATCGTGACCGATAGGCCGAGCGCGTAGGCGGCCTGACGAACGGTGTTGGTCGTCGCCCCAGCAACGCCGAACTTCGCCGGCGGAATGTCAGCGAGCCCAGCGCTGGACCACGTCGCCACGGTCAGCCCAATACCGATGCCCGAGATCAAGCTGAGTGGAACGAAGGTCGACCACACGGCAGGTTCGGCCCCGATGAAGAGTACGAGCGAGCCGTACCCGAGGGCGCACAGGAAACAGCCAGCGCCGAGCACCCAGCGGTGCCCGATGCGGTCGGCAAGTGATCCGGTGAGCGGGCTCACGACGGCAGCAAGAAGCGGACCGGGCACGAACGCAAGGCCGACGACCGAGAGATCCTGCTGCCAGAGATCCTGCAACACGATCGAGTTCACCAACGCTCCCGAAACGAAAGCAAATCCGTAGAAGACCACCCCGGCGTTGGCGCTCGCAAACGAACGGAACGCAAAGAGATCGAGGTCGAGGAGCGGTTCGGGATGATGGCGCGAACGCCGGACCAGCACAGGGAACAGCGCAGCACCGACAGCAACCAGTACCCACACGCGCAGGTCGGCAAGACCCCACTGCTCGCTCTGCACGATGCCGAACATCATGAGCCCGATCGCCATGGTTCCGATGACGACGCCGAGGCCGTCGATCTTTCCCGTTGCGTTGGGGTCCTTCGATTCGCGGAGAAACTTCGGAGCAATGAGGAGCACGATCAGCGAGAGCGGAACGTTCATCAAGAAGATGGCTCGCCAGTTGAACGCCTCGATCAGGACCGAGCCCAATGCCGGTCCGACCACAGCGCCGAGGGCTCCGGTTGCGCCGGCAATGCCGATGGCGGTGCTCCGTCGTGCAGGTGGAAACTCCGGCAGCATCACGGCAAACGACGATGCGAACACAATCGCCCCGCCGATGCCCTGCACCAGGCGAGCCCCGATCAAGAAGCCGACGCTGTTGGCCACACCGCACAACAGCGAGCCCACCATGAAGATGAAGACGCCGGGCAAGAAGACCTTCTTGCGTCCGATGCTGTCAGCAATCCGACCGGAGGCGAGCAAGAGCGCTCCCACCATGATGTTGTAGCCAGAGATGATCCAACTGAGCGTCACACGATCGGTAGCGAAGTCGTCCTGAATCGACGGGAACGCAACATTCACCGCCGAGATGTCGATGACAACGAGGAAGGTGACCAGCGTGGACACGCCGAGGGCCAGCCAGGCCTGTCGACTGATGTCGGTTCCGGTCGGCGCCGCTGCTGAAGGAGCGGTCATCGAGCGGTCAGGTCAAGGGAGCGGGGTGCGGGCACCGTCGGACACTACAGACAACACCGCCCTGGGACCGAGTTGAGGTCGATGACCGAGCTGCGTTCGATCCTGGCTGGGTGTCAGTTCTCCCAGCCGACTCGAACGAGCCCGGCACGGGCGGCAAGCACCACCGCTTCGAGTTGGGAACGGGCACCCAGCTTGTTGAGGATTGCGGCGATGTGATTCCGGCTGGTGTTCAACGAGAGAAAGAGCTCGTCGGCGATCTCGGTGGCGTTCTTGCCGCTGGCCAACAACGCAAGCACGTCGGCCTCGCGCCCGGTGAGGGTGGCCCCGATTCGGGTGAGTCCGCTGTCCATCACCTGGGCGAGGATGTCATTCGGGAACACCGCACCGCCGCGACCGACGGTGAGTACCGCAGCAATCACTTCCTGCAACGAGCGCCCCTTGCTGATGAAACCACTGCAGCCCGCATCGAGTGCGGCGGTCACGCCGCGAACATCGCCGGTGCCACTCATCAGCAAGACGCGAGCATCCAGCCGTCGAGTGGTCTCGCCAACAACTTCAGTTCCGAGCCGTGGACCGAGTTCGAGGTCGGCCATCAGCACGTCGATCTCGAGATCGTCGGCCGCTGCTTCGAGGTCGGCCAGGCTCGTGAACGTGCCGACGACCTCGATGAGGTCACTGGTGGCAAGACCGAGCGCAATGCTCTCGAGAAGCAGCACATGGTCATCCAAGATGCTCACCCGCAGAGGTTTCACTCACACTTTCTACCTGATGAATTCTGACCACGTCGATCAATGCGAATTCGAGTGTCGCCGACGACCCACCCCTGTCATGCTTTCCCGGTGCCCACCGTCGCTCGAATCGCCTCAGCCCGACTGCATCGGGCCAGCTCCGCAGCGTATGGAGCGGGCGGCCAGGCGGTCACTGAGTTCCTCAAGGTCCATGCAGGCGACGACTACGCCGTTGTGGAAATCGAGCGGAACGAAGGCCGGTTCAGCTTGATCCTGGATCCCGAGTGGGTCGAAATGGCACAAGCGGCCGATCAAGAAGTGATCGACGACCTCGAACTACCTCGGGCCAGCCTGCTCGCTGTCGTGGCGGGCTGGGCTGCTGATTGGTCACGCGCTTCGTCGGAACTCACCGTCGACCTCTCAGACGACGAGATCCCCCATCTCCGGTTGGCGAGCCTCCGCCCTTCGACAGCCGGTGCCGAGAGGAACGCACGACCTCATTGAGGTCTGGGTTGCTCAGGCCGAGCGCCGGTCCCATTGTTGCCGCCCTGGGACCGGCGCTGCTCGGCAATCGTGCGACCGGCGCCCCAGCCGTTCTGCTCCAACGCCAGCAGCATCGAGGCCAGGTTCTGATCTCGAGCCCGTTCGAGTTCGCGAATGCTCATGTGCCCAGACTGTTCGTCTGATTGTCGAGCAATCGTTTCGATCAGTTCATCAGTGAGCTCGGGGGTGTCCATCAGCTTGGTCCACGGCCAGTCGAGACACTCGCCGAACTGAGCAATGAAGTGCCGCATGCCGCCGGTGCCGCCCGCGATTCGATAGGTCTCGAACAGACCCATCTGGGCCCAACGAAGACCGAAACCGAAACGGATCGCATCGTCGATCTCCTCGGTGGTGGCGATGCCGTCGTTGATCAGCCAGAGCGCTTCGCGCCAGACCGCCTCGAGCAGCCGATCGGCGATGTGAGCATCGATCTCTGCCCGGACTCGAAGTGGGTGCATACCGAGACTGCGATAGATCGCCATGGCGCGATCGACCGTGGCTTCGGCGGTGCTGGTACCCGCGACGACCTCGACGAGAGGGAGCAGGTAGACGGGGTTGAAAGGGTGACCAACGATCAGACGGTCGGGATGCAACAACGGCTCGGCAAGGACTGAGGGCTTGAAGCCAGAGGTCGACGAGGCGATGATCGCCTCCGGATCGGCGACAGCATCGATGGCGCTGAGCGTGCGGTGCTTGAGTTCGAGCCGCTCCGGAACGCTCTCGACGATCAGCCCGGCACCAGCGGCGGCTTCTTCCAGCGAGGCCACGATGGTCAGGGAGCCGACAGCCCCGGGCATGACGTCCAGGGCTTGCCAGCCCCGCACGGCGTTGTCATGGACTTCGTCGATGATGGTGCCGACGGTCGGGGATGGATCGAACACCCGAACATCGATGCCGCTGAGGCGGAGCCGGGAAGCCCAGCCGGCACCGATCACGCCGCAGCCCACCACCGCAGCCGAGCCGAGCAGGTCGCTGGCAAGAGGTCGATCATCGCCGACCTGAGCGTCGGAAACGTCAGCCATGACGGTTGAGCTTGAGGTCCGAACGAACCTCGTCTGGCGTCTTGATCGTGTAGCCGATGTTGTGGAGGATCTCGACGGCTCGCTCGACCAGCTCGCGGTTGGTGGCCAAGTGACCGCGACCCAAGTAGAGATTGTCTTCGAGGCCGACCCGCACGTTGCCGCCGGCGATGGCGGCGAGTGCCACGTACTCGAGCTGACGGCGCCCGATCGAGAACGCACTGAAGGTCCAGCTGTCCGGAATGTTGTTGACCATCGCCATGAACGTGTTGATGTCTGGCGGCGCACCCCACGGGATGCCCATGCAGAGTTGCACCATCACCGGGTCCTCGATCAGCCCCTCGTCGACGAGCGACTTGGCTTGCCACAAGTGGCCGGTGTCGAAGGCTTCGATCTCGGGCCGAACACCCAGGTCGCGAACCTGCGCGGCCATGGCCTTGAGGGTGGCCGTGGTGTTGGTCATCACGTAGTCGCCCTCGCCAAAGTTCATGGTGCCGCAGTCGATCGTGCAGATCTCGGGGCGAGTGAGGCGGACGTGTTCGAGCCGCTCGGTGGCACCGGCCATGTCGGTGCCGGCTTCATCGACCGGGAACGGTTGCTCGGCCGAGCCCAGTGTGAGATCGCCACCCATGCCGGCGGTGAGGTTGATCACGACATCGGTGTCCGACGCCCGAATGCGCTGCACGACGTCGTCGTAGAGCTCGGG
>CAYGQE010000086.1:0-17528 GCA_964351995.1 uncultured Acidimicrobiaceae bacterium
GTCGGGGATGTCGGGGACGGCTTCGAGGGTGACCGAGCCGAAGGGTGGCGGTTCGTTGTTGGGGCCGACGGTTGCTTGCAGGTGGGCCACGATCTCATCGTCGAGGGTGACGTGGGCGTGCTTGAACGCTTGCTGCATCTTCTTTGACGGTTTGTAGGTGCCGAGAGGTTCGCGTTTCGCTCGCTCTGGCTTGAGCCACGCGACGAACTCGCGAGACCGAGCAGCTAACGACGTCGACGGCTCAATCAGCGGGTCACCAACCAGCCCTACCTCGATGACGTCATCGGTTTCGTCTTCTTGGAAATCAGAGTCGTCTTCGATCTTGCGTTCCACGACGTAGTTCCTGAGGTTGCGCTCCTCGGTCATTCGCCGCCCGACCATGTGGAATGGTCGGAGCGTGTTGTGCATCAACAACGCGGTGCCGTTGGGGATCATGCGGAGCATGTCGGTCGGTACGAGTCGTTTGGAGACGACCTGGGCGCTGGCCGATTTGCGGCCTGACCCGACGTTCAGGTCTGCCGAGGCGCTGTTGGATGTGATGTCTTCCTCGCCGCACAGTTCTGATGCGTACTCGAGGGTGTATTTGTCGGTTTGGCCGGCGAAGAAGATCTTGGTGGCGTGGTTGTTGAGCAGGGATTGGGAGTACTCCTTGTAGAGCGCGTCGATTTGGGAGCGGTCTTGCCACACCGTGACGAGCTGCACGCCGATTCCAGCGCAGGTGGACGCGACATCGGGGAGCCAGCGCAGGGGAGTGTTGGCTGCTTCGTCGAGGACGGCGAGGAGCGGTCCGATGGTGCCAGTGGGTGACGCGTTGGCGACCCGGTAGGTCTGGTCACGAACGAGGTCGCCGAACAGGCCGCCGAACAGGGGAGCGAACTGGGCGCCTTTCCCGAGTGGGGACACGATGTAGAGGGTGTTGCGATCGGAGAGGATTTTGCCGATGTCGATCGCTGGTAGGGCGGGGCTGGAGGCTGCGGCGGCGTGGAGGTTGTTCCAGCACGACACCAATGACTGGGCGGTTGCCATCTGGTCAGATCGTTGTTTCGGGTCGAGGTTGATCCAACTCTCAGCGCCTTTCATCGCGATGGACGCCTGCAACCCGAGCGCGTGGCCTTCGCCTTTGAGTCGGCGAAGGATCTTCATGACGTCGGAGTCATCAGCGGACGCGTCGTGGTCGGCGAGCCAGCGTTGGATGTCGGTCATGGTTTTGCCGCTGTGCGCGGCGGCGAACAGCAGCGGCCACAGCACGCTCATGCCGCGATCGGACCAGAACCCGCCGGTCGTGACGTCATTGGCCGCGGCAGCATCGGCGAGGGTTTGGGCTGCGGCGATTGCGCCGTCGGTGGTGGCAGCGCACGAGATGGGGGACCACGACACTCGCTGGACTTGGTCGGGGACGTTGTGGGCGACTTTGAACGGGTCGAACAAGAACACTTCGCCGATCTCGAGGCGGCGCTTGATGGTGTCTTTCATCAGGTCGTCTTTGACCGAGGAAATGATGGCGGGGAAGTCCCATTCGATGATGCCGGGCACGATCGTCGCTGTTTTGCCTGAGCGGGTCGGGCCAAAGATCATCACCGAGGTTCGGTCACCAAGCCGGTTCTTTGCTCGACCCTTGATCTGCTTCGCGGTTTGGGTGGTGGCGGTTTCGGTGGCGACCAGGTGCCCCATGACTCGTCCGATGGTGAACCGGCCAGCCACGGGCTTGGGGATGCGGATCGGTGCGAGTTCGGCTTTGGCGCCCATCCGGGCCTCGGGGACGACTCCGAGGCGTTCGTTGCGATCCAAGCTGACGTTGAATCGTGTCCACCACATCCACAACGCCAGCAGCCCGGCGACCGTGACGGTCAGCAAGATGCCGGTGATGATCCAATACAGCGTTGGTGACCCGAAGGTGTCGGGTTGGGCTCGCCACGCCCACTCCGGATCGCCCGGGCGGGCCAAGGTCCGCAACATCGCCACCGCACCTTGGGGCCACCTCGCGTCAAGGTCGCCGCCGGCGACGAACGCCGCCGCGTGACCAGCGCCCCAGAACGCCGTGGTCAGCGCCCCGAACCCGACCACAGATCCAGCCAGCAGCGTGTCGCTTCCTCGCTCAGCCATTTCAGAGCGCCGCCAACTGTGCCGAGGCCATTGCAGACATGGAACGGACGGAGCGTTCTTTGCGTTTCCGGACCGCTGCTGGCGATACGAACATCGCCGCAGCGATATCGGCAGGGGCGACACCGCCGATGGTGGTCAGCCACGTCACTTGAGCGTCGGTCTCACTCAACCGGGCTTGGTCGACTGCAGCTTTCAGTATCCGAGACAACTCGATGGCGTAGTCCACCGCTTCGGGAGTCGCGATCTCATCAGCATCGACACTCGAGCCAGCGCAACCCTCCGAGGTCGCAAGACGCTTCGGCCGGTCAAACAGTTCAGCACGCATCTCGCTTCGGATGCGTCGCATCGGCCACGCAAAACGCCGACCCGACACTTCCCCGATCGCCAACACCACCGCAGCGCACACCGTCGCCGGGTCACACCCACGGTGCCTACCCGCCACGCAATGCTCGAACGCCATGCCGCGGCACGCCTGAATCACGACACGCCGAGCCATTGGCTCATCGGCCACCAACAACCAACGCGACACCTCCCTCGACGCCGTCGGCTCAGCAGGGTTCTCGATCATCCCCAGGAGCTCGCTGACGTCGGGTGTTGGAATGACGTCCGGGGCTTCACGGTGCCAACGTTGCGCCGCTGACACCATCTCGGCTGAGGCAGACACCCGGTTCCAGTCTGTGTCGAACAAACGATCAAGCGATGTTGTGTGGTCTTTCATGGCGGCGATCATGCGAAACCGATGCATCACAGAACGCACCCTCACCCGCCGACCCATTTCGACGCCTCGAACCGGCCCGTAACGCACCACAGAACGCATCACAGAACGCACCCTGGTGCATCACAACATCGGGCCCGACGCTGTGAGCAGGGAATACGCGTTGCATCACACGATGATGTGACAAACCCGTGACGGTTCTGCGCATCGGGCCGTGATGCAGCCGAAATGCGTCACAGCCGTTCACTACGGTGGCGAAGGTGACCTCGATCGACACATGGATTCTGCTTGCTGGCGGCGCAGCAGCGCTGTGCGCAGCCGTCGCAGCGGTCCGAGTCGACCTGGCCGCGCGCCGTCTCCCGAACCCGATCGTCGCCGCCGCTGCCGCGGCAGGTTGGGCGACTGCCTTGGTTCTGGTTTTTACCAGTGATGCGACACTGACACGCCTCGCCTTGGTGGTCGCTGTCACCACCGGACCACTGTTTTTGGTGTGGCTCATCCAGCCGGCCTCGATGGGTGCCGGTGATGTGAAACTCGCAGCCGCGCTCTCACCGCTGCTGGCATGGCCACCAACCCTTCCTGCCACCGCAGCCATCGCCGTAGCGTTCATCCTCGCCGCACCCCAAGCGCTCATCGCCCAACGATCACCCATCCCGAGCACCCTCGCATTCGGCCCGTACATCACCGCCAGCATCGCCATCGTCGTCCTCGCCAACCTCGTGCTGGCATGACTGCGCTGTCATGAACGTGCTCTCATCAGGAACGAGGCTGGGGTGACGATCACGCAACATCGCTGGTCGATCGGGGCGGCATGGCAAAACGCTGCGGCTCAACAACAACGAGACAAAGATGGCCAGGTCATATCGTTCACCCCGCCGAGGATTGCACTCGCCGCAGCGACGACTCCGTACTACGTGCTGAACCCGGCCAATGTCATCCATCGCCACTCCTCCGGTGTCACTGCTCGAGTTGTCAACAACGCAGCAAGGAGACTCGTGACCGTGGTGTCCCCGGCTGCAGCCGTTGGATCGTTCGTCGCTGCGGTGAACTCACCAGCGCCGGTTGCGATCCTCACGGTATTCGTGATCACCGTTCCCTTGATCGTTGTCTTCGGGTACAGCCTCGGCGACCAATACGCCGCCTCGAAAGCACCCTCGGGTACACACCTTCTCATCGACCTCGTACGCGATCCCGACGGCGCGTCTGGCTACAGCTCGGCACTCGTTCGCAGCATCGCCCGGTTCCCACCCGACGTCGTCACCGGAACCTGCCCCGACCCCAAAGTCTGGTCAGCGGCCTACGAAGGCAACGCTGACGCCGTCGAACAGACCCCCGACGGCAAGACCCACTTCGTGCTCCACCCAAAAATCTGAAGATTTGTTGTCGCGTTTGGGGCTCCAACCTTGCTCATTACAGGTATGGACGCAACGCCAACCAAGATCTCACCAGAACTCACCAACGCTGTCTGCGACCTCGTGAACTGGTGGCAAGACGTCATCGACGGAAACGAACCCGGGCTCTTCGAGCTGGTGCGATGCGTCCACTTCATCAAAGGCGCCCGGCCGTTCCCCGCCGGACTCCTCGCTGACGATCTCAACCACATCGTCAAACCGCCCCACAACTCAACGAGAAGCGATCACATCGACGTCCTCGAACGCCTCCGAGACGTCGCCCGAGTCGCGCAGGACTAACCAGACCCGCGGAACCTCGGCGCCGCCCACAGCACCGAGAAGTTCACCCCTGGGGCCGGTCAACACCCGAAACGGGACGAGCCCTGCGCCACCAACCCAAACAAGGAGACAACATCATGACCACATTCGACGTACCGAACCCTTTGCCAGCCAAGGCCTATGTCGGGTCCACCGCCCTGTGGCCCGGCATACCCACAGAGTTCGACACCGGCAATCTGTCGATCCTTCTCGAGACCGACTTCACCGGTCGACCAGACATCATCGATCACGCCAACAACCAGAACGGGCCCGTCCTCGGCACCGCATTCCGTGTCGGCCTCGTTGCCTACGAAGACGGCGAGCATTACCGCTTCACGTACCACATTCACTTCGATTCCGATCTCGACCCGGTCTCGGTCACGAGCAACATCCACGCGGATGCCGTCCCGTTCTTCCAACACGTCGAGTGCATCTCGATCGCGCCACTTGGCGAAGCAGAAGGCGACGGCCAGGCGTGCATCATCACTGGCAACGACCTTGACCACTGGCGCGATTTCGTCCCCGACGCTGGCCCGTTGGTCCTGCCAGGATGGAATGACGACGAACCAAGCGTTTCCTCGCCGTTCGACGAAGCCGCCTCGAACGCGCTGCAGGTCGAGGTGATTGGCGAGACGATCTCATCGGTACCAGGAACACCCGAACTGTGGGCCAAAGGCCACAACGCCGTCGTGCTCGGCGTCGACTTCGCCGGCCGAGAAGACATCACCTACCACACCATGATGAACGCCGGAGCGCTCACCACGACCGAAGCAACACTCACCTTCAACGACCCAGGCGATGGCATCCATGTTGAATTCGTCTACACCATGGCCTTCACCCAGCCAGACATCGAACCACTCGCCGTCGTCGGGCTCGCCAACGCCGAAGCCATTTCCTGGTTCCAAGCAGTCGACCACCTCTGGATCGCCCCAATCGCGTCGGTCGAGAACGGCCAAGCAGCCCTACACGTCCTCGTGTCCAACGCACCCGACCGCTGGCGCAAGACATGCCCCACCGTCAAACCCCTCACCAGATGAATCGAGCAGTTCGTGCTTCTTCGCTCCGAATGCGCTGGTGGGGTATCGACTCATCAAGAGCAGCCGATCTGGTCATGCACGGCCCAGTTCCCAACCGCGACACTGCAGCAATGAAGCTGCTTGCTCTGTGCCTCGCCGCCATCGTGACGATCAGCGGATGTTCATCATCTGACCAAACTGCTTCGACCGAAGTGACAGCATCCACACTCGCGTCGACGACGACGACGGTGACCGAACCCCCAACGTCGACCACCGCCGACGAATCCGACGATGCAACCACCGAAACGGTTGCCGAGGTCGAAGTCGATGTAGAGGCGTGTGAAACAAGCGTGTGGTCCGCTGGCATCAGCCCGGCCGGCGTCGACCCGTGGTCGTCGTACTCCGGCGACGGCCAAACAGCGAACTGCGTCATCATCGACCAGACCGGCGAAGACTGGGTCGTGGGCCTCACGTTCAGAGACGAACCTTGGACCAACGACGAAATGGCTCTGAGGTATGACCCCGACTGGTACCGGATCATCCTCGCCACCGAACTGAACTCCAACGACGGTGTCTGGTTCGAAGAGCACCCTGAGAGCTGCCAAACCAACAACGGGCAACAGGTCTGTGTCCTGGCCAGTCCCCGCAGCGAAGCCGCCGACACACTGCTGGTCTGCCAAGGAAGGATCTTCAACATCGGCCCCTACACCGCTGACAGCGCCGAAAGTGTCCGACCGACGATCGAGGACTACCGCCGAATCCAGGCTGAAGTGTTCCCCAAGGTCTGCCCGACCTACGCGCCCCCTACCTGACAAGACGCCCCTCGCTGGGGTCAGCGTGCCCCGAACAGCTCAGACCACTTCTTGCCGGTGCGGACTCTGATGGTCGACGCTGACGCCAACCGAAGCTGGGGGTTCGCTCCCCGGAACGCTTCGTACTGGGGGCGGGTCACCCGCGGACCAAGCTGGTCACGGATCACTTGCACGTGCGCCCACACTTCGACATCGCTACGGCGGGGCCGTCCGTACCGTGGGCCTGCGAGGCTGAGCTGCCACCGCCATCCCTTCGCGACGATCACCGCGCCCGACGGCCACAACCCCGGGTCGCCCTGGTGGGTTCGCCACGACTCATACCCGTGTTGCGACGGGACCTCGCCAAGATCAGCGATGCAATGTCGCAATGCCATCGTCAGCGCTTGCTGGTTCCAAACGTCGGCTTCAGCGGGTGGGGGAGTGGGCGGAGCATCATCCACCATTGCGGGTCGCTCAGGTTGTGGGCGGGCGGAAGCTTCCAGGCCACGGCGGCGACACACCGCAGCGAACTCGGCATTCGAACCGGCGATCGCCAAAGCAGTCGGCACCGAAAACGGTTCCGCAAGACCGATCCGCCAACGCTCATACATCCCAGCATCAAGAGGATGACCGGCATGATCTGAAGCACAGCGGCGCAACGCCCCATCAATCCGCTTCTGCCGCTCAGCCTCAGAACCCACGACCGAGGTTTCGACCCCGAAAGGCCGAACCTGAAGCGCTCAGGTGGTTCGGTCGGTCCGATTGGGTCGGCAAACCCGGGTAGCGGCACCGAATCGGTCGAGGAAGACATCGAGCAGATCATCGGCCCTCACTTGGATCAGCACAGCACAAGACCTGTCGGCCCGAGTCAACGGTCCCGAACGGTGCCGGCCCGTCGGCTCTGTTACGAGCCGCTGACAGAGCGCAGCCGACGTCGAAGAGCTAACCCGGAACGATCGGTCAGACTGACCGAATGGTTCGCACCGGCAAAAGAGCAAGAGCACTCGAGACCCTGATGGAAGCTGCCGGGTTCAAGGCCGCCGAACCGATCCCACCACCCCGAACGGCCGACCTTCCGCCTGACGGCAAGGACCTGGTGCTCGACATCTACCGCTCACTCGGCGGAACCGAATCTCCAGCAAAATTCCGACCAGGAGCGTGGGATCTGGTCTTTGAGGGAAGCCTTGTCGTGGAACTTGATGAGGAGCTCCACTTCAACCGCTACCGACACACCACGCTCGAACCGACCCAAACGACCGGGCTGCCTTGGCGAGACACCTACCGATGTTTCGCCATCGACCACGAAGCCGAATGCCTCGCCGCAGGGCGCTGGGGCAAGCGATGGACCAATCCTTCATGCGAGCGAATGTTCGGACCAGCCGACGAACCCGGAGTGTTCGACAACGTCGGATCACCTCGCTGGAAGCAACGTGCGCTCTACGACGCCATCAAAGATGTCGCAGCGCTCCACCAACCTCGCCTTCACCTTGTCCGGATCGCCACACTCGACCTGGTCGACGGCATCCCGCTCGCATCAGCGCTCGAACACCGAAACAACATCGACCCCGATGCCCTCCGCCAGCTCGTGCACTCTCGCTCGACCTAGCCCGTGGGCTCCAGCGACCCGCCGAGTAGGTTGGCTTTGATGCGCCATTCATGGATTCGTGTCTCGAACAGCGCAGACGCGTCCCTCTACGACCAGTTCCGGGCCGACCTGGGCTTGATGCTCGCCGTGTTCCGCTTCACCGAAGAACTCGTGGATCGTGCTGGCTCGGAAGAGTCAGCCAGCCGCATCGTGCTGCGCCCCGCTGTGGGGCTGGACAGCGGACTGTTCGAATGGCCGAAATTGATCAGCGACGATGAGCACGACAGAGCCGACGAGTGGGCTTCAATGCGCTCGAACGGCGACCTCAATCACGGTGACGGTTTCTACTCCGTTGCAACCAACGGAACGCCGTTCACCGCTGTTGTGTGCGGCGCGCTGATCAGAGCCAAGCACATCTACGGAGACATGCTCTCCGTGACCTCCGACGAGACGTGGAACGAACACTGGGACCGAGAAGGGACCGCTGTGCATGCGGCACGGGACTGGGTTCAAACGACGTTCGGGGTCGCTAGCAAACCAATGACTTGATCAGCGCTAGAACCAGATGCCCGAATCGGCCGCCTCTACTGTTCCAACCGTGAACGCAGAGCAGCCCGCGGTCGATCTCGAGCACGCATCGGTTGCTGAGCTGCTTGCCCTCAACCGGCAAACACTTCACGAGCTGTACCGCCGCAAGGTGATCCGGACTCTCAATGCCCCGGTCGGTGACTGGGCCGAACTCGTTGTCGCCCACGCCTACGGCGGGACCTTGGCAGCGAACAGCGAGAAGTCCTACGACGTCGCCACCCCTGACGGTCGCCGTCTCCAAGTCAAAGTGCGAGGGCCCCGTCTTCTGGTCCAGTTGGCGTGTCCCCCTGGAAGTGGACTGGGTTTGCGAGAGTTGGGTGCTTCTGAGGAGGACCCCGCGATGCCGTTCACCTATTCCGCTGAGTACCGATCGATGGTGCTTCAACAGACCAAGGCCGGAGCCAAAGCTGCCGACCTTGCCGAGCATCTCGAAGTCAGCGAGGCCACGATCCACCGCTGGATCGCTCAAGACAAGATCGACCGAGGCGAACACCCCGGCAACACCACCGCTGACAACGCAGAGCTTCGCGCCGCGAGACGCCGGATCGCTGAACTCGAGACCGAACTCGCCGCGACGAAGCGAGCCAGCGAACTATTCGCAGAGGACCGGGTGGTGCGCCCAAAAGACCTCTACCCGATCGTGGCCAAACTCGCCGTTGAAGGCCACAGCTCCAAAGGCGTTTGCAGGCTCCTCCGCATCGCATCCTCGGGATACTTCGTCTGGCGAACCAAACCACCGACGGTCGGCCAGATCCGCAGGGCGTGGCTGACCGATCTGATCGTGCAGATCTGGAACGAATCCCGCCAGACCTACGGAGCGAGACGCGTCCGAGCTGAACTTCTCGATGCGCATGCCCAGAACGTGAACCTCAAGATGGTTCGCTCGATCATGCGTGAACAAGGCATTGCCGGGCTGCCAGCACGACGTCGCTACAAACGCTCAGACACCAACCGATACACCAGCACTGACTTCGTGAACCGCTCGTTCGACCGTGACGGCCCGAACCAACTGTGGATGACCGACATCACCGAACACCCCACCGCCGAAGGACGCGTCTTCTGCTGCGCTGTCCTCGACGCCTGGTCGAGACGAGTCGTGGGCTGGTCAGTGGACCGGCGTGCAACATCGGCGATGGTCAACGCAGCACTCGGCATGGCCGTGGAGCAACGAGGACAAGGTGCGCTGATCCACACCGATCACGGCCCGCAGTTCACGTCGTGGACCTTCAGCCAAACCGTCAGAGCATCGGGTCTTGTGCAGTCGATCGGCACGGTCGGAGACGCTTACGACAATGCCGTGGTCGAGTCGTTCTGGGGATCGATGCAGATCGAGCTGCTCAACCGGAAGAAGTGGGCAACGAGGCTCGAGTTGTCGCTAGCGATGATCGACTGGATCGAAGGGTTCTACAATCAACGCCGACGTCACTCATCACTCGGCAACATCTCGCCCGTCGAGTTCGAGAAACGACACCGACACCTGACCGCAGCCTGACTCGCACGAACAGAGTCCACAATCAGGGGTACCTGCCACCTGGACCAGATTCAGGGGCTCAGCTCACTCCTGCTGCTGTCAGCGCCGCCAATAGGCAACCGCTGAGTAGAACTGCGCGAACCTTCTTCATTCTGACCCCTTTGATGATGGCGACGCTTCGACATGAATCGTCAACCATGGTCAATATACACACTCTGCTGTTGCACGTTTCCAGCTACAGGTACGTGGTGGGTACCGTCATAGCTGACACGCCTACTCTTCTCCGGGCCACGGCGGCTCGGGTTCAGTGTTTGGTGTTTGGTGCCGATGCTGTGTCTGTGAGCGACGACGCGCAGAGGCGTGAAAGATCGAGCCGATGGTGGCCACCACTTCTAGTCCTCACTGTCTTCGTTGCTGTTTTCGCGTGGGACTTGGTCGGCTTCGGCGGCGATGACTTCGGGGCGTTCTGCACCGCTGATGGCCGCCTCGGCCCCAACGGCCAGATTTACAGCCGCGACCCTGCCCAAAATTGTCAGTTCGCCGACGACAACGGCAATCTCCTCCCCGACCCGTAACCGTCGCCGCAGAAGGCAACGAGGGGTACCCGTAGCAAGTGGACGAAGGACAACGCTCTGGTCGAGAGGTGAGCCCTCTGGCACTGAAGAAAGGGGCGCTGTCGTGCGTCGCCGAGGTGGCGATACCGAACCGTCGAGACCAGACGCCGCAGGGTGCCAGCCCGAGCGATGCTTCAGAGGTCGGGCCGAGTCTCAGGAGAGATGTGCCGCCAGTATCCTCTATGGCGTCGGCGGTCATGGCAACACCCCTGAATCCACTCGTTCCCGAGCAGGCGAGGTGAAACCGTTGCGTTTCGTCCATTTGCTACTGGCACCCCTAAGCCGATCTTAAGACGGCGAGCGGGTCGCGCACTGCTGCTATTACAGCGGGAACAAAGCTGGCGGTGGCGCTAGTGAGGATCGTCAATGTCGCAACAGCGATCGGGTAGAGAAGATCAACCGGTTCGCCGGTCATCATGCGAACCACGTAAGCACCCGCCAATACGCCAACCACACTGCCGATCAGCGAAGCGAACACGACGTGACCCACAATGAGCAACACCAGGTTGCTGCGCCGCGCGCCCAGCGCGCGGCGCCGACCGAAGTCGCGACGGCGTGCTGATACAGCAGCGAACGTTACCACTGCAATCACCACACTCGAGACGAGCAGGACGGCGACGACCGAGCGACGACCCTCCGCACGCAGGTCCCCGGCCACGACCTCGCGCACCTCGGCCAGTACCTCTGGTGATTCGATCGAGATTGACGTCGGGGACGCTTGACCGGCTACAACGCGGGCTGCCTCGCCGACTGCGATCACTGCACCCGGCTCGTCAACGCTGATGACAATCTCGCTCAACCACGATTGATCGTCGGCATCGAAGATTAGGGCCAGTCCGTTAAGCCTGGTCAGTGGTTCGCTAGCGCTGAACTCGCCGAGCACAGCGTACTCCCGTCCATCGCTGCGGCGAATCGCTCCAGAGGGGCTGGCAAGATGTAGGGCACCGACAGCTCCCGGCGACACCCAAGCGCCTATTCTGTCGCTCCCACCACGAAGCTGGAGAACTGGTGACATCCCCACGACGACCTTGACAGGTGTATTGGACGGTGTGTCCAGGCGAGCGTTGGCAGCGTCAAGCGCCGGACCAAGACCGACGGCCCAGTCCACGTGGGCTAGGCCCGCGATCCGCTCCACCGTCACAGCGCTGAGCTCGGCACCGCCGTCGATGTCGCGAACGACGATCGTCGTAGTATTCGCGCTGTCGATTGACGCTAGTACTCGGCGTTCGTTGGCGATGCCTTGGCCGCTCGCAGCGATCCCGGCAAACACGCAGACAGTGCACATCAGCGAAACAAGGAGCGTATAGACGCGCTGGGCGCGGAGGAGCCGCAACGACTCGGCCAGAACCTGGAGTGCGCTCATAGCCTGATCACCCTGTCACAGGCCGCTAGCGTGCGCGGGTCATGGGAGGCGATGACGACGAGCCCCCCCTGTAGGGCGTGCTGCCGGAACGCGTTAGTTACCTTGTCTGCATTCATGGTGTCGAGGCTGGCCGTCGGTTCATCGGCGAAGACGATCGTCGGCTCGGCGATCAGCGCCCGACAGAGCGCGATTCGCTGCGCCTGTCCACCGGAAATCTGACCGGGTCGTCTATTGCCCGGAACGTCGACGTCGAACTGCTCGAGAAGGCCAGTGGCGCGCTTGCGGAGTTGGCGTCTTGTGCCGGCGCCGTACGCCGCTACCTCGATCACGTTGTCGAGCACCGTGCGGGTCGGGTCGAGGACGGCGTCCTGGAACATGAATCCGAACTCGTTGAGACGCATGAGACTGCGTTGTCGATCGGACCAATGGCCGACATCCTGTCCGAATACCCGGAGCACGCCGGATGACGGACGGAGCATCAACGCCAACAGGAACAACAGCGTTGATTTCCCGCTGCCCGACGGACCGGCTAGGCCGACGACAGCGCCCGGCTCAAGCGAGATGCTGCGATCAGTGATGACAGGGCGGGAGCGACGGCCGTAGGAGAAGCACAGTTCGACGGTCTCGAGCATCGTTAACCGTCCGGGGAAAGCAGCAGAATCTTCGTACCGGAAGCGACACCCTCGACAACGGCCAGACCGCGATCTTCGGCGATGATCTCAACCGACTGAACCTCGCCCGAACCCAGCGTCACTGTAGCGATGCCCGACGGCTGAACTTCTATCGCACTGAGCGGCACGACAGCGCCGGTCGTGACGGGCACGACCTCGACAATGACATCGATCGGGCTACGTCCTGTGACGAGCAGGTCGTCACAACCGACGTCGCACAGGGGGCGATCGACGCCACCGAGCAGGAGATCGATTCCAGTCTCGGTCTCGACAGCGCTGGTGATCACTGCCGGCACCAAGCTCCCGTTGGGCAGTTGCAGGTCAAGTCGCGCCTGGGATGGAATAAGTTGCTGCTGCTGCGCTGCTATCGGGATCCAGAACTGGGGCTCGTCGGCGAGCACCGCAATAACTAGCGTCTCGGCACCTTGGATGCGCTCACCCACCGTGACCAGCATCCGAATCCTGGTCGGCAGCTCATCAAGGAATATGAGTTCGCCGAGGTCGACGACTCCGTCGTTGACCATCCCGGCCGATTCCTGCCACGCCCTAACCGCTCTAAGCGTTGTGGCGCCAAACCTGCCGTCGACTGTGCCCGTGTACCAACCAGCCTGTACGAGGAACTGCTGAAGTTGGATGACATCGGCTCCTTCGGTTCCCGATGCGAGCGGCCGGAACGCAGGAACCGCACCCTCTGCGACCACAGACGGGTCAAGGTTGACCGATAGCACGAGGTCGCCAGCGTCGACAACAGATCCGTTCCCACTCCACACTTCTGTTACGACACCGGGTGCGAAGCCGCCAAGCTCGATCTTGGTGTTCCACTGAGCGAACCCATTGAAATCGAGGGCCCGCCCGATCTCGCCGGACTCGACGGTGTACGTCACAGGCCCGGCCGAGATCACTGGATCTGCCGGTGGATCAGACACCTGCGAGATCGCCCACCACGCTGCGAACGCTGCACCGGCAAGCATGACAGCCACAACGACTGCGGCTGCGAACGCGGTTCTCGACAACCTCACTGAGGGCAAATTTGGTTGAGGCGGTCGAACTCCTCGGTCGACTCGGTCTGGATCGACAGATATGGGTTCCATGCCTCTCCCGTTGGATAGGCGTCTACGAATGCCTCGACGCTGGTTGGTTCGTGCGACTCGTAGCCCTCCGAGCGAAGACAAGCGGCAGTCTCGATCCAGCGCTCGTAGATCGCTCGTATCTCGTCAACCGATAGCTGGACTGGTGGCGACGAGCCCAATCCCGTCAGCTCCTTGCATTCCTCGATGATCACCATGAACTGCTCTTGGTCCAGTGCGCCGGGATCAGCTTGGAAGCCGGATTCATTGGGTTCAACCTCGGTTGCGACCCCACGTTCGGTGAGGCACGCGACCATTCGTCGTATCTCGTCGACCTCGGGCGCTACCTCGTCTTCGGTGTTCGCGGTAGCGCCCGCAGCCGACGTCGACGAGATAGCACCGGAGTCGACGCTGGTGCTGCACCCACTGGCGAGCACGACGATCGCAAAAGCGACGGTCGGAGCCAGTCGGCGAAGCCGCCAAGCTTTATCCATTGCTGGCCCAACGGCTTTGTTTACTCAACGAGTCAGCCGTAGTTCCGGCATCCGGACCACGTATTCGCTGTGCTGAGATACACGGCCCACACTACCCAATAGCCTGCGCCAGTGCCGTTCTTCTCACGCACGATGAATTTGTAACCGTTGTTGTAGTACGCGTAGCCTCCCCCGGGAGGGAAGATCTCAGTAGCCCCGGCCGAGTAGGAGCGCGTGTACGGGACGGTGTTATTGCAGTTCTTGTACCCGCTGTCCGTAGCCGCCGATGCTGGTACTACTGCGACGCTCAGAGTGAGCGCTAAGCAGGCCAACAGACCAACGATGAGCTGTCGGAAATTTCTACCTGAATGCGTTTCCACGATATTCCCCTTGTCGCCCGATGAGCTTCACCGGTTCGAATGCTATAGCTAGTTCGCCCATCAACAGGTGTCAAACGACAAGGACGTTCATCATGGGGTGTGCTTCGCTCAGCAACGGCATGTGGAGTGTCTGCGTCGATGAGGCGGAACATCCCACCGGCGTCGAGTTGGCGGTAGTCACCGACGGTCACGATCTTCGCGTCCGCTTCCTTTGCGGGTTCGACGAGGGTGTGCAGGTCGGCGGTGGATGCTTCGTCCAACACCATCACCTCACCCGACTTGCAGGCGAAGTGGCTAGAGCACCAAATCAACGTCGACACCTTCGGCGAGCGTTTCGCACCACCACGACGCTTGAGCAACGGGGACGGCTACACGATCCGTCGCCAGGCGCACGGTGACGCCATCGTGACAAGTTGTCAGTTATAGGCTGCGTCCGAGGTCGGGGCCTGGGCGGGTGATTTGGGGTCGGTAGGGCTCGAGTGCTCGTTCCACACCACGCCGGGCGCCAGCGAGGTTTTCGTACTGCTGATCCTGGGCACGCCATTCAACACTGCGCCGTTCGGGTTCGCGTCCTTGCCACGTCTGGTCGTATTGCTCGGCCTTGGCGACGACCCCAACCCACCTGTCGAACACATCATCTGGGGTGTTGCCGGGTGGTTCTTTCAACCGGTAACGATCCACGATGTCGCGGTCGACGGAGTGGGTTTCGAGGATGCGGTTGGTGCGCCGGTCAACGTCGATGCCGAGGGTTTGGTCGATCGCACCGATCTTGGGGTGGGTGTGATCGATGATCATCCGCTGCCTGGCCTCCATCCTGGTGTGGCCGTTGACGCCTTGCTCAGCTTCGACCATGACGGTTCGTTGCCTAGTGATGCCGATGTCGAGGCCGCGGAGTTTCGCGTACCCATCGGTGATGCGTTGCTCGAGCCCGGCGATGCGTTTGCGGTCATCGAGCCGCTCGCGTGGTCCGGTGGTGAGTTGGCCGATCACACCCCGGTGACGGATCTGTTCGATGCGTTCCCTCGGTTTGTCGATGTCGTTTTCTTGCACCCGCCCTTTGCGGTCACGTAGGGGTGTGACGAGGATCGGCGCGGAATCCTGAATTTGGGGGCTGCTTCGACCGGCTGGGTCGCAGTGGGCCACAGCTGTGAGCTGGAGTTTCATCAGCCGATCGTTCCAAAAACGTCGGGTCGAGGTTTTGAGACGATCGCGCTGTGAAGCACGGAAATCGGGGAGTGTCCACGTCGCGTTGCACCAGCTCAGCGAGCTGGCTCAGGATTCCGCGCCGATCCTCCTCGCACCCCATATTGAGGAACCCGGGTTCTACCTCGATTGCTTCGGTCAGCTCCTGCGATCCGACCTTCGTCGGCAGCGAGAGTGCGAGGCCCGCACCTCCCATCGTGATCAGAAACCGTCTTCTTGTTTGTTGATGCGCCATGCGCGATCCCCTCTGTCGCCTGTTGTTCGTCGCCGCATCAACAAGCATGCGTGACGTACGACACATAGCGCAAGAGAGTCGCGGTGCTCCCACACGATCGTTCGCAGCAAACGTGTTTGAGAGACCGACCAAGACCTCGAAGCTGCTCGCCGCCAAACGGCCGTACCTCGTCCCCATCAGGGACAGCGTGGTCGAACATCTGCTCGGCGCTGGCAAAGCCTGGTGGGCACCGATGCGTGAACTCGCCAAAGACGAACGAGTCCGAACGCTCGTGGACCATGTGTCGGCCGAAGTAGTTCCAGACAACGTGTCCTACCTGCGGCGACTCGACGTTGTGCTCTGGACTCACGGATCGGCAAATCGCACGTCGAAACGGAACGGCGTTCCTCGATGAGCCAGCTACTGGTCTGAGGGAATGATGCGACTAGCGTCGGGCCATGGCTGAACAGCCCCCACGCCAAAGTCCGAATCGGGGAAGGTGCCACGCAACGTGGGCGCTCCCTGAGTGGGCCGAGGCTTGCGACGATCAGCGTGAGTGGTGGGGTCCGTTGGATCCTTCGGCTGAGTTCATGGCGTCGGGCTTGTCGGGTTTGGTGAGCGTGTGTGGCTCACATCAGTCCGCACTTGCCGAGCTGCAGCGACTCGACCCTGGCGAGATCAGCCAGGATTCAACCTTGTGGTCGCTGTATTGGGCTTCGAGCCCAGAGTCGCATCCGGCTCCAGAGATTCAGGCCGTGTCGTGGCTCGTTGCCGACGTGAATGTGGCACGGCTTCGTCACCTCGACGGTTGGCAAAGCGAAGCGAACGCTCTTATCGGGGCGCACGGCACTGAAGCGGTGGAGCAGCACATGGCCACGGTCCGCTCGGGGCTTAGGTCGAAGACGATGCTGGCCGACGTGCCGGTGAGCGACCAGCTCATGATGGCCTAGATGGTCTGTGACGTCATCGCAGCAAGCAAGATCTAGTAGTCATGCTGGCTGAGCCCGGATCTGTCAGCATTCGACCCGCAGGGATCAGCGACGTGGCCTTGATGGCGGCGCTACATCTTCGGGCGGCGACGCAGGGTTACCGGGACATCTTTCCGTCCGACGCGCCGGCACTCACGCACGAGGCGTTGCTCGGTGAGTGGCAGGACCTGTTCTCGAAACAGCGAGCCGTGATTCTTGTTGCCGTGATCGAGAGCGAAGTCGTCGGCACGGTGGTGCTCGAACTCGACGACGTCGACTCGTCGTGGTGGCTGAAACGACTCCATGTCGACCCGGACTATTGGGGCTGCGGGATTGGCTCGTTGCTTCATGACGAAGCCATAGCGACAGCTTGGCAGCAAGGCGTCGATCGACTGGACCTCTGGGTGCTCGAGAAGAACGATCGCGCCCGGCTGATGTACGAGCGTCGCTCGTGGGCTCTCGTGCCAGGGCAGACACTGGCGAACGACCCGCCAACCGTGGTCGACGTCCGCTACACCCGAGCGGTCATCGAGACTCGAAGCTGATACCGTGCCAGTCAGTTAGCGTTTAATTACTCCAAATTATGTATAACTGTCA
>CAYGQE010000087.1:0-11659 GCA_964351995.1 uncultured Acidimicrobiaceae bacterium
CGATGTCCCAGGTGAGCAGCTTGAGGTATTGCTTGACGAGGAAGTTGTCTTCGTTGTCGAGACCGACGGCGCACTTGAGCCACCAGTAGGGGCTGTGGAGCGCGTGGGCACGATGCGAATCACCGGGCTCGAAGCCGACCGATTCGAGCTTCATGCGGAGCTCTGGCTGCCCGTAGATGCGAACGTGGCCGCCGACCGAAGCGGGTGCGTGGTACGACTCGTTGAGCCACCAGCAGATTTGTTCGGGGAGTTGTGACGGCACGGTTGCGGCGAGGCGCCCGCCCGGTGCAAGGACGCGAAACAGCTCGCTCATGACGCCGAGATCGTCGGGGACGTGTTCGAGTACCTCGCTGGCGATGATCCGGTCGAAGCTGCCGTCGGCGAAGGGAAGGGTGAGGCCGTTGGCCTGGACGGTGACCGTGGTGATGCCTTCAGGCAAGTCGCCTTCGACGAACATCGCAGCGAAGGTGTCTTGCGTGGCCTTCATCTCATCGAATGCGAGATCAGCGGCAACCACCGAAGCACCACGGCGAGCGGTTTCGAACGCGTGGCGGCCGAACCCAGCACCGAGATCGAGCACTCGCATGCCTGGCTCGAGAGCGAGGCGTTCATAGTCGACGGTGAGCATCAGGCGTTGTCCTTCTGGGCTGCGAATGCACGCATTTCGATGACTTCTCGGTACTGCTCGACGGTGCGAACAGCGGTTTGGCGCCAGGTGTAGAGCTCGCTGGCGCGTGCTCGACCAGCCGCACCGATCTTCGCTCGGAGTTCGGGGTCGTCGAGGCCACGCTCGAGTGCGGCACGGAGCGAGTCGACATCGCCGGCCTTGCAGCGCAGGACAGTTTCGCCGTCGACGCCGGTGACTTCTGGGAGCGCGCCGCCGTCGCTGGCCACAAGCGGTGTGCCCGAACCCATGGCTTCGATGGCAGGCAGGGAGAAGCCTTCGTAGAGCGACGGGACCACAGCGAGTTCGGACTCGGAATAGAGCTCGACGATGCGTTGATCTGTCACGCCGGTGACGAACTGGACGTGGTCGGCGAGACCGAGGCGTTCGATCATTTCTGCCGAGGGGCCACCCGGCTTGGCTCGCCCGATGACGGTGAGGCTGATGTCGCGTTCGGTTCGCAACTTGGCCATCGCCTCGAGCAGGAACTTGAGCCCTTTGAGTTCCACGTCGGCCGAGGCAGTGGTGATGAGACGGCCGGGGATGCGCTTGACGCCGGGGATCGGCTTGAACAGGTCCGGATCGACGCCTACGTGTACCAGTCGCATGCGGTCGAGGTCCACACCCATGTCGTCGTGGATGTCCTGGATCGAGTTTTCCGACACCACCACGATGCGCGGCATGCGCTGGGCGACGCGACCCTGCATCTTCACGAACCCGTACCACTGACCAACGCTGAGACGCTTGCGCCAGTTGGGGGCGGCATCCATCTCGAGGCGACGGTCGACCGTGATGGGGTGGTGCAGTGTGACCAGCGTCGGTACGAGCTTGTCGATGCCGAGGATGCCGTAGCCGAGGCACTGGTTGTCGTGGACGAGGTCGAACTCTGACGCTCGCTGCTTCATGACCTGCAACGCTCGGTAGCTGAATGCGAGGGGCTCGGGGAACTGCCCCGTGCTGAAGGTGGCAAGCTCGAGAAGATCGGCCTTGGTCTTGATCTCCCAATACGCCGGGAAACGACCGGGATAGGCCTCGTTGAAGATGTCCAGGCTGGGCAGCTTGGTCAGGCCGATGCGTTCGTCCAGATCGGGGTACGGCTGGCCGGAGAACACCTCGACGGTGTGGCCGAGATCAGCCAGCGCTTTGGTGAGGTGACGGGTGTAGACGCCCTGACCACCCACGGTGGGCTTGGATCGATACGAGAGGTAGGCCAATCGCAGCGGTTCGTCGGGGCGTGGTGCCTTGGTTGCTGCAGATGCGACCGAGGAAGGCGTGGCGGAGGGAATCGAATCGGTGGTCATTGCTCTCTTTCCAGGCGACTCTGACGCAACTCGCCAAGCCAACAACGGTGTAAGGCTAGGGGGAGTTCCTCGCCACGCCCCGTGGTCGTCATGCGAGTTGTGCGGCGCTTCGATCGCCAGATCCGCAACGGTGCATGGCTGGATGGCGTGTCGTCTCAGCGATGTCGGCATCGGCCGATGTGGCCGGCTCGTCGACGCTCAAGAACGTGAACGACCGTCCCAGCCGACCAAGAGGTCTTCTGCATGTTGATGTTCGGTCTTGAAGCCGTATTCGTGGGCGGCGCTCAGGACGTCTTCGAGAAGGTCGCTCGCTTCCAGTGATGTGGGGTTCGTCCGCAGAAGGGTGTGGGCGAGAAGGCGCCGAGCGTTGGTTGCGAAATACGGGAAGTTCGCGTTTTCCGCTTGGTCGAGTCCTTCGCGGAACAACGCCTCGGCCGTGACGAGGTCATCGAGACCCAGATACGCCTGGCCGAGTGCGACTGACGTCAGCGCCGAGACGGCGAGTCCGCCCATCAACACGAAACGCCCTCGGAACGGTGTGAGTTGCTCGACGACACGGCCGCAGATGTCGGGAAACTCAAGCAGCCAACCGACTTCGGCCAGGAGGCAGTAGCTCGCAAGCCAGAACGAATCGTGATCGGGTTCCGGATTGCTTCGCACGGTTTGACCGGCCAGCGAATGGTCTCCGGTGTCCAAGTACGCCTTGGCCAGCGCGAAGTCCCATCGGCGCGACCAACTCTCGTCCCACATGTCGGCTGCTTGGGCGATCGGCAGGAGAATGTCGGCGAGCGTTCCGCTACACATGGCGAGCGTTCCAGTTTGAAGCACGAGAGCGCCGAATGCATCGACAGGTTCGCCTTCTGCCATCAGGTGGGCGGCATCGATCCGTTCTCGGGCCGTTGGATCGCACGTAGCCAGGGCGATGACTGCATCGAGGCAGGCAACGCGATAGCGCGAGAAGAAGTCGCGTTTGCGATCTGCAATGCTCCGCAGGTCTTCGAGCATGGACGTCGCGACCGCGATATCCCCACGCTCGAGTGCTTCGATCAGCGAGTAGTGCGTCCCTGTGAAGGTCAGGTCAGGATCGTTTGTTGCTCGTCCGATTCGCCGCACTTCATCAGCGACGGCTTCCCGGCGTCCGAGCGCATCGGGCCGAACTTCCGAAAGCAGTTCGGCCACCAGAGCACTACCGAGGAGACGAAGGTCGTTCGAGCCGCGAGACCTTGTCTGGGCTTCGGCGACGAGTGCGAGGCGTCGCTCAGGGTCAGCGTCGTAGGCGAGATTGGTGGCCAGCGCGGCGAGTGCACGTAGCCGAATTGGGTCGTCGAGGTCTTCGACGAGTAGCAAGATGTCCTCGCACATGGCGACGATCTCGGCATCCACGACTCCGGCCTCTGGAAGCCACTGGCCAGGTCGCATCATTGCAGCGGCGGCGCGGAACAGCCGAGAAGGGTCGTTCAGACGACGAGCAAGGTCCGCCGCTGCGGTCAGTTCCGGACCGTACGAGCTTTTGCCGAGTTGGCGAAGCGCCGTGCCGAGCGTCAGTCGGGCATCGCACTGGAGCTCGAGATCCCCTGCCGCAAGGAGGGCGAGGGTCTGGCGCGATCGCTCGACCACTGACTCCCAGGCAGCGGCCGCCGTGTCGCGGTCAGTGGCAACGCGGAGATAGTGGAGAACCTTGCGGCGGGCTTGTTGACCAACTGCGTGCGACCAGTGAACGAGGAGTTCGTCCAGTTGTTCAGGCCGCAGCTGCTCGACGGCATCAGCGATGTGCTCGTGGATGAGCGATCTCCTGCCTTCGGGCACGTGCCGAAGGAACGCTGCTCGGGAGATCTCGTCGCTGAACGCACGATCTCCTTCGTGGTCAGCTGGTCGAACGAGACTCGCAGCAGCGGCCAACTCGACCGTGTTGAGGATGTGTTCGATGTTGTGACCGGTGACCGAAGCCAGAACTTCGAGGTCGAAGTACGCCCCCATGAGGGCGGCAACGCCAAGTATCTGGCAGGCCTCCCTGCCCAAGCGGTCGATCCGGTGGGACATGAGATCGACAATCGAGTCTGGCGGCGAGAGCTCCGCAACATCGACCGATAGTGACCAACCGTCTCCTGGTTCGTTGACCAGGACATGGGTGGACACCAGGTGGGTCAGGAACTCTTCGACGTAGAGCGGATTGCCGCCGATGATGTCCGAAGTCGCCGCGGCGAGGCCTTCGGTGTCCAGAGCGGAGCTACTCGCCGTTCGCGCCTCGATCATCGCAACCAGCTCGAGGTCTTGAAGCCGCGACAGCGAAACCAGGTGACGTCGCACGCCGTCATGAACGTCGCTCAGAAGCTCGCTGAGAAGGTCAGAGCCGAGGGAGCTCTCGGAGCGTCGAGTGAAGACGATCAGCATTCGCATCGGCGTCAACGTGCCGAGCACGTCAGCCATGAATCGACTCATGTCGTTGGACGCCCACTGGATGTCATCGAGTACGAGGAGAACAGGCCGGGCATCGCAGAGCCGCCCGAGTGCATCGGCAACAGCTCCGAATTGCTCGAGCTGCCCCGGGGCCGTCTCGCCAGTAGAGCTGGGCGGCGCAATGTGGAAGAGCGAACCGAGGGGGCCGGTACCGTCGCGAAGAGCACGATCGATTGCTGGGTCGATGTCACACGCCCGTCGAAGCGCCTCCACGATTGGTGCGAATGGTGCACGCGGATCGCTCTCGCAAGCCCCGTGCAACACGATGACGCCAGCGTCGTGCGCTGATCGAGCCAGCTCGGCCACCAATCGGGTCTTTCCGATGCCCTCCTCGCCGCTGACGACAACGGCACTCGGGGTGCCTTCGAGCGATGCATCAAGGCGCTCGCGCAAGAAGGTGAGCTCGTCCTGTCGCCCAACCAACGCTCGCTCGCGACCGACAGCCAGCGGTTGTGGGAGCTCGAGGAGCGGCGGAGCCTTGCCATCGTGTTCGAGCTGCACGAGATCGACGGGGTCAGCGAGACCTTTCAACGACACGAGCCCGCGTCGCTTGGCTTTGGCGGGATCGAGCCCAGCGAGATGGGCGACGTCGAGGCTCACAAGTGTCGAGTTCGCATCGGCGACGGCGAGGAGGCGCGCAGCTTCGATCACAGCGATACCGAAGCTGTCGTCATCGGTCTCGACAACCTCGCCGACCGAAGCTGCGATTCGGAACGAGACCGTATTTTCCTTGCTACGGGCTCTTTGCGAGGCGGCCTCGGCGTGGATGGCATCGGCGGCCCGCATCGCCGCCTCACAGGATCGGAAGGTCGTCATGAAACGGCTTCCGTTCGCGTTGACGACGAGGCCACCGTGCTCTTCGACACAGACACGGGTGATGTCGGCCGCGCTTCGATTCTCCAGCGTTGCGCCTCTGGTTGGTTCGCTGAACAGCACTGCTTGAACGGCGGTCGCTTCCCGATCTCGTGATTCCGTCGAGGAGAATGCGACCAGTTCGTAGATGCCCGTGTCGATGATGTCGAAGGCCGTGTCGTGATGGCCGCGAACCGCACGACGGATCCGGTCGTCTGTGACGATCGAGCCAGGCTGGCAACGAGCCTCGAATGACTGACTGCGCTGCTGCATCTTGACGTTGAGCGTCTCGTGCGTCGGGGGTTGTTCCAGAGTGACGGCAATGCGCAACTGGAAGTCTTCGTCGGTGACAGCGGCTCGTAGACGCCATGCTGCGTCGAGGGCGGCGCCGACCGAGCGAAAGCCAATCAGCGCACCATCCCCTCGGTACTCGAGAATGCTTCCTGACCCGCACACTCGTTCCACTGCTGATCGGGCGGTCTCTTGCATCTCGATGGCCGCATGCACGCCGCGTGAGCTCAGAACCTGGGTCGAGCCGACGATGTCCGCACTCAAGATGGCGACGAGTTCTCCCGCCTGACTCGTGCTTCTCACAGCCGTAAGGTAGCGGCTGCCTTCGGTCCGCTCCACGGGATGCTCCCGGTGTTGGCTCGACGCGAGAGCGGCTGTCCGTTCCCTTCGCCAACCATGATGGTCGTTGGTCCCGTTGGGGCAGCACGAATCGAGGTCTTGGTCGAGGATCCTGTTCTTCGAGGAGTTCCGCCGCGGCACACTGAGCGAATGCGAGCAGTTGTCCAGCGAGCGAAGCAGGCATCGGTCACGGTTGATGGCGAGGTGATCGGCGAAATCGGTCAGGGACTGTGTGTGTTGGTCGGGATCACGCACGACGATACGGAGGCTGATGCGGTCAAGCTCGCCGACAAGCTGTGGAAGCTGCGCATCTTCACCGACGCCAACGACAAGATGAATCTTTCGGTCGCCGACGTGGGGGGACAGCTGTTGATCATCAGCCAATTCACGCTGTACGGCGACGCCAAAAGAGGGAATCGGCCAAGCTTCATGGCAGCCGCCCGACCCGAGCTGGCCGAGCCACTGATCGACGTGGTGGTGCAGCGACTCGAACGCCTTGGGGCGGCGGTCGCCACCGGCCGCTTCGGTGCTGACATGAAGGTCGAGCTGATCAATGACGGCCCGGTGACCATCATTGTTGAACTGTGAGCCGTCGGGGTCACCAATTGATGCGAAATCAAAACGGACGGCGAGTTGCGCAGATGGTACTCTGCGTCGCGTCGGCCTGACTGGGGTGGAGAGGCCCCAGACAGGCCGACACTGCCGTTGTTGCTCGCTGGCGCTCGCAACCGCCGATCGCTGGGAATGGTCTGGCTAGGGGCGCAGGACGTAGGCGATCGATGGCGGGGTTTTGCCGTCGAGCAGCTCGAGGAATCGTTCGATGACGGCGTCTGGGCCATCGCTGTGGTCGACCGTCAACAACTCGTTGGTCCGCTCAACGAATGGGGTCCAGGCGGCTCCGAGGCGGGCGTCGAGTTCGCGGCCTCCCCACTCGGCGCTGCGCTTCTCGATCTGGGTTGGAGCGAAGAAGAACGTCTGCTCCGGCCCGTCGAGCGGTTCGGCTCCAGCCTCGACGTCCCAGTGAGTGCCGCCGATGATGGCCGAGTGCTTCAGGTTGTTCCCGAGGCGAGAGTGGACGCCCACGATGACGGGCCGATTGCCAGCGAAGTCGATGAGCACCGACGGCGTGTTGGCTTCGAGCTGATCGATCTGGTCGTAGGTGAACACCGCGTCGTAGGTGCCGAGGCTCTGGCAGAACTCGACGTTGCCCGGCGACGTGAGACCGACGACGGTGACGCCGTCTCTCTTGGCCAGCAGCTCTGCGGTGCCGAATGCCGTCTTGCTCGAAGCGCTGGTGGCGATCACCGTGGGAGCGCCAAAGAAGTCGTTGTCGTCGAGGAAGTCGTCGATCATGAATGAGGTGAAGAACAGCGGCCGCAGCAACATCTGGGCGTCTTCTAGGTCGGGGGAATAGCTCGGGTCCGCGGCCGTGAGCGAGTAGCGGTTGTACGTTGCTGGCAATTCGGCTCGGTGCGGGCTGGCGTCGAAGAACCCGGTCTCGCTGATGCGTGCCGGCTGGATGATGAGCTCGGTTGACATCGGCAGGTACCCGTACACGCGAGTGCCCACCTCGAGCGTCCCAACCGTCGACTCGACGACATCGGCGAAACCCCACACCGGTGTGCGTCCCCAGTTGGTGTCGTCCTCATCCGGCTCGGCGGGAAAGAATCCCCAGTAGCCAATCGCATCGCCGTAGGCGGCGTAGGTGATGTTGTTCGCAGTGAGGCCGAACGAGCTGATGCTCAGGCGAGCTTCACCATCGACGAGGGGGCGCGGTGCCATGTCTCGAGTGGTGAGGTGGTGGAGGTCGTCCCGATCGATGAGGACGTCCCAGTTGGTTGGTGTTTCAGCCATGACCGAACCGTAGCTGGCGATGCTCGGGGCGACCGAAGAGAGTCATCCGTTTGGATGATCCAGCCGCCACCATCAGGCGATGTTCGTGAGGGATGGCGGGACTAGGTTCTGCGGTGTGGCACGAGCAGTATTCTCCCGTGAACGGGGGCTCCTGAACTGGCGGTGGTCAGATGCGTTGCTCGCTGCGTGCCTTGTCGGTGTCGCCGTGCTCGGGATCGTGGCCGGCAACGACAACAACCTGGCGGGCGACCTCAAACCTGAGTCGTGGTGGGAGTGGCTTCTCGTGCTGAGCCCTTCCGTTCCGGTGGCATTCCGCCGATCGCACACGGCCCAAGCCACCGTCGCTTCGATCGGAGCTCAAATCGTGGTGTGGGTCATTGGCCTGTCATCACCATTCCTCGCCCCGCTCGTGTTGATCTACACCGCTGCGACCGAGACGAGCGTTCGCAGCCGGCGGGTTGCTGTGGGCGGATCTGGTGCCCTGATCCTCACCGCCGTCGTGGGGGTGCTCACCGCTCCCGACGTCACGATCGACCTGTTGGTGCTGACCGCACTGACCTGTGTGTGCGCACTCGTCCTCGGCGTCAACGTTGCCGATCAGCGGTCAGCGGCATCCCGTCTTGCCGCTGATCTTGCTGTGGCCGACATCGAGCGATCGGTGGCGCAGGAGCGAGCCGCTGTCGCCGAGCGCCAGCGCGTGGCTCGCGAACTGCACGACATTGTTGGTCATTCGTTGTCGGTCATCGCTGTTCGATCCGAGGCGGCGAAACGAGTGGGCCCGTCGGACCCGTCTGTTGCCATCGAGGCCGCCGAGGCATCAGGGGCGATTGCTCGCTCCGCTCTCGCCGACGTGCGCCGGGTGCTGTCCGGGCTGCGCGAGGATGACACGGCCGCGGAGTTGGCGCCTCCGGCGTCACTCGAAGATCTCCCGGCTCTTCTGGCCGCAACGGAACAGGTTGGTGTGACGATCGAATTGGTCGAACCACTCGCCGGCGCCGAGGACGTTGGCGCAGCAGTAGCGATCAGCGTCTACCGGATCGTGCAGGAGGCCCTCACCAACGTCATTCGCCACGCAGGTCCGAACGCAACGGTGAATCTCCGTGTTGCTGTTGATGGCTCGAGTCTCGTCGTGCAGATCGACGACGACGGCTCTCATCGGCCACAGGGTGTCGTGTCCGAACACGGCACGGGCCTCACGGGAATGCGGGAGCGCGTCGCCGTGCTCGGGGGAACCCTCGACTTAGGTCCGGCGGCCGGCGGAGGCTTCGGCGTTCGAGCGATCCTTCCCCTTCAGCGAGCCGAGACGAGAAACGCATGATTCGAGTGGCGATTGTTGACGATCTCGAGATGGTGCGAACGGGTTTCCGCCTGATCCTCGAGCACGAGAAGGACATCACCATCATCGGTGAAGCGACCAACGGACGCGAGGCGATCGATCTCTGTCGAGATCGGCTGGTCGATGTGGTCTTGATGGACATCCGAATGCCAGAGCTCGACGGCATCAGCGCCACTCGGTCGATCGTCGAGATGACTGATGCACCTGCGGTGTTGATCTTGACCACGTTCGGGCTCGACGAATACGTCACCGAGGCGATCCGTGCTGGCGCCGATGGGTTCATGTTGAAGGACGCGTCGGCGGATGATCTGGTTGACGCGGTCCGCATTGTTGCCGCCGGCGACTCGGTCTTGTCGCCGGCGATCACCCGCATGGTGCTGGCCCAGGCTCGTGGCGCTGTTCTGCCTCCGACGAGAGACGACGTGGCGGGCATTGCCGACCTGACCGACCGGGAGCTGGAAGTGCTGCAGCAGCTGGCAGCGGGGCGATCCAACGCGGAGATCGCCAATGCGCTCTATCTCAGCGAGGCTACGGTGAAAACTCATCTGGGCCGGGTTTTGGCCAAGCTGGGCGTGCGAGATCGAGTGCAAGCGGTGATCGCAGCCTTCGAAGCAGGCATCGGCCGCCCCGAAGCGTGAAACAACTTGGGAGGGTCAGACCCTCCCAAGTTCGCGAGTTCCTCACAGCTCTCAACTCGCCCGCCAGCTCCAAACTCTCTACTCGGCGTCTGAGGGGTCAGAGCTCAGGAACTTCGATGCTCGATCGGCGAAGCCGAGAAGCGCGTTGTTGACGTAGCGCTCGGTGTCTTCGAACACCTGTGAGGCCGTGCCGGAGAAGTTCCGCCTGGCTTCGTTCACGTCTTCGAGGTACCGGTGTTCGTCGGAGCGTTTGACATAGTCGCCGTCGATGATGGCGTCGTACGTTCCACCGTCGATCCAGCGTCGGAGCTCTGCTACCCGAACCACGGGGAAGGGGTGGGACCGTCGGAGCGTGGACATGAACTTGTAGTAGGCGTCGAGGCCGTCGGCATCGAGATACTCATCTGACTGTGCAACGAAGGAGTCGAGATCGATCTCGCCTTCTCGACCGCGAATGCCGCCGGCCATCGAGGCCAGGAGGCCATAGGAAGCGTTCGGCTTTTGTGTAGCCAGTAGTCCGGCGCGGTCACACGAAATCTCCGCTTTGCGGCTCCACTCTTGGAGGGCGAGCGTGATGGGCAGGACCGCCTGGCCAAGGACCGGAATCGATGGTCTGGCGAAGTCGAGGAGGAGAAACAGCAGCGTTCGGTAGAGCGCATGACCACTCATGATGTGACCGACTTCGTGGCCGAGGACGGCGCGGATTTCTCGAGGTTTGGCCAGCTCGATCAGTGATGAGTTCAACACGATGAACGGATGGTCCATGCCGACCGCACCCGCGTTGGCGAGCGGAGTCTGCGAGATGTAGAGCGGCGGTACATCGGTGTCCAACACTTTGCAGACCCGTACGAGTTGGTCGTGGATGTCTGGATACTGCGACGGGCCGACCTTGATGGCTTCGGCCTGGTAGCTCATGCGAATGTTTCGTTCCCCGAACATGCCGACGACCTTGCGGAGCAGCAGATCAAACCCGGGGATCTGCTGGAGCGCGCCGAGTGCGGCGCGGTCGGTGGGGTGTTCCCAGGAGATGGGGCTGATGTCGGTGAGCGTGGTGACCATTCGCTGCCTTCTTCTGCGCTTGTCGGCTGTGGCTTCTCGGGAACCCGATCGGCGCCTTTGGCGTTGTGATGACTGTTGCCGACCCCAACGACGCATGTCGACAGGGAGTTCCCGGCCACTGTCGCTCGTTCCTCTTTCGTTAGGGTCTCTCCATGGGTTTCATCGTCGATCGTCCCGGCCTCACGCTTGTCATCGTCGGCGTCGTGGCCTTCTTGATCCGCAACGTCTTCAACTGGGTGCCGCTGATCGGGGGCGCCATGGGAGCCATCTTGACGTTCACTGCGGTGTTCTTCGTCGTCGGCGGTCTCTGGATGTTCGTCGTGGGTCGGAGCTCAGACCCCACCTGACGCAGGGCCATCCGGTGCTCCTGGGACGAGCCGACTATGTTCGACGCTGATGGTTGGCTGGATAGTGATCGGAGACGTTGCCGTCGACATCGACGGCGATCATCGAAGGCCCGCTGGTGCGCGGCCGGCATCGGTCCTGGTCTTGTTGCTGATTCGGCGCAACCGCGTGGTCACCGTCGAAGCCTTGATCGACGCCATCTGGCCTGATGACCCGCCGGCAACCGCCCGGAACTCGATCCAGCGGTTCGTGTCGGATTTGCGGTCAACGCTCGGTGATGCGCGTGGGCGGTTGGTGACGCAACCGAACGGCTATCGGCTCGACGTGCAAGACGGGGAGTTCGATCTCGCTCGTCTCGAGACTGAAGTTCAACGGCTGCGGGCCACGACATCGGATCGGGCGCCCACCGTGGCGTTCGAGCAGCTCCGGTTGCTCATTGACCGGCTCGATGGAGACGTGTTTCCTGGTCTCGGCGGGGTGCCGGCGGTGGCGCAGGAGCTATCGAGGCTGGCGGCGCTGCGGT
>CAYGQE010000087.1:11759-17095 GCA_964351995.1 uncultured Acidimicrobiaceae bacterium
CTCGGCGGGGTGCCGGCGGTGGCGCAGGAGCTATCGAGGCTGGCGGCGCTGCGGTCAGCAGTCGTTGATGATGCGGTGTCGTTGGCGTACGAGGCCGACCTGCCGGTGATGGACCACATCGAGCGGTGGTCCTTGGCGCAACCGGACAACGAGCGCCTTGCCATCCAGCTGATGGAGCTGCTGGCGAGAGGGGGACGAGGAACTGAAGCATTGGCGGTGTTTCGGCGGACCGAAGCCTGCTTGCTCGATGACTACGGGGTCAGCCCGTCTCCGGCACTCGCCAAGCTCGAGCTCGACATTCTCCAACAAGACCTGACGATGACCGACACACCAGTAGTGCAGCCTCGGCTGGTTGCGCCCATGCTGATCGGCCGCGAGGGCGCCGTCGCTGAGATCAATCGCCGCCTCCACGTATCGCCGTTGGTGACTCTGGTCGGTCCTGGTGGCGTGGGCAAGACCAGTCTTGCTCGTCGGTTGGCCAATGACTTCTCTCCGCCAGCCGGGCCTCGCTCGCCCATGGTGGTCTTGACTGATGTGACCACGACCGACCTCGTGGTCGAAACCGTCGCTGCCGGGGTCGGGCTCGACCCGCTTCAGAGCCGCACGCTCGCCGAGCTCGGCCCGCTGATGATGCAGCGAGTGGCGGGGTTGGGTGCGGGCGTGCTGGTGCTTGACAATGCCGAGCACGTGATCGATGACGTGGCCGAGCTCGTCGAGGCGGCCATGGCCACTTCGACCGTGCCCATTCTCGTGACGTCTCGCGAGCCGCTGGGTTTGCCGGGCGAACACGTAATCACGGTCGAGTCGCTTCCGTTCGTCGGCGTAGGGGCCGAGGTGGCGCCGGCGGTTCAGCTCTTCGCTGAGCGAGGTGCTGCGGCAAGTGTTCGAGGCATCGACGAGCTGTCGGCGCACGAGGCGTCGATCGAGATCTGTCAGATGCTCGACGGAATGCCGTTGGCCATCGAGCTGGCGGCGGTGCAGCTGAAGGTGTTCCCCGTTGGCGAGTTGGCGCAACATCTTCGTCAGTCGCTGTCGTTGCTCGCCCAGCCCCGACGAAACGATCGGCATGCCTCGCTGGATGCAGTGGTGCAGTGGTCGTGGGATTTGCTCACCGAGGACGAGCGGCACTTCCTTGCGTTGTTGGCTCCATTCCGCGGCTTCAGCTCCGAGGCTGCGAGTCACATCGACCCAGTCAATGGTGTTCGTTTGCTGTCGCAGCTCGTCTCGAAGTCGCTTGTCCAGGCCGATGTTTCTTCCGCTGGTCGGGGTCGGTTCTCACTGTTGACATCGGTGCGTGAGTTCGCTCTCGAGCGTTGCGCCGAGCTGGGCCTCTCCGCCGAGGCCGATCGACGCCACGCCGATGTCGTGCTCGCCGGCGTGCGTCAGTGGAACGTTGCCGATGGCATTGGAGGATCACAATCTCATGATCACGTGGAGCTCGAGCTCTACAACACGCTGTCCGCTCTGGATTCCCTCGAAGCAAGCGGATGCCCTCGGGATGCTGTTGCGTTGATGACGCGTGCCGGTGGTCTGTTCGCTCATCGGGGCCCGATCGCTGAAGGCCGGTTTCGGTTTGCCAGAACGAAACGGCGACTCGACGCTGGCTGGTCGTGCCCCGTTCACAACGTCGTGCATGACGACGACATCGACCGCGACCTGCGCGGAGCGTTTCTGACGACCATGTCGTCGATGGGCAGTGCGTCTGGGAACATGGACTACCTCTTCGGTTGCGGATTCGAAGCCGTTGGTTTGGTCGACGAATCCCCGTTTGACTGGGCGGTCGATGCACTCGGCACGATGGCGGTCGCTACGCGTTCAGCGGACCTCCACACCGATACCGAGCACCTGTTGTTGCTTGCGGAAGCATTGGCGCCGAAGACTCGTTCGGCTCGAACGAACACTGCGTATGCCGCTGTGTGGCGTGGAATCTGGCAGATGATGGACCGGCAGTACGAGGACGCAATCGAGTCATTCGGCCGAGCGCTCGACACCGATGCGAGGCCTGGTC
Source organism: uncultured Acidimicrobiaceae bacterium (assembly GCA_964351995.1). Classification (GTDB taxonomy): domain Bacteria; phylum Actinomycetota; class Acidimicrobiia; order Acidimicrobiales; family SZUA-35; genus SZUA-35. The sequence goes on from CAYGQE010000087.1 coordinate 13,768, forward strand.
GCAACCTGCTCCTCGCCGAGACGGGTTGGCTGACTTCGCTGCACATGCTCGGGCGACACGATGCGGCCCGCGAGGTGGCGAACGGCGTTCGGAGCCGTCCCGATACGGACGCGTGGCACTACGTGATCGACACCGTCCGCGCCATCGCGTTGGCTCCGACGGCCCCCTCTGAGGCTGCCCGTCTCATCGAGCGGTCGATCGCAGCATCTCCGTTCTCTGATTTCCCAGGTCGCCAGGATGACATCAACCTCGGCGCTGGGGTGGTTGCGTTCTGGGCCGGGCGGCAGGAGGAGACCATCGAACTCCTCGATCTGGCAGTTGGGCGAACTCCGGCGGCGAACTGTGTGATGGTCGAGTACCACGACGGTCAGCCCGGGCTGGAACTCGACACGGCAGGTTGGCGGCGCCGCTGGGGTTCCGCCATCCAGCGGCGCCTCGATGCGCAAGCTGACGGAAGCGGTTGGATGCACCTTTCGTCCCGGCAGACCCAGAGTCGAGAAGCGACGCTGTCGACGCTGCTCGCCAGCATTCGCTGAAGCCGCCCCGCTTCGGCCCGCGGTCACTCAGCGAAAAACAAGCGTTGTCGTGTTCAGTGGTCTGATCAGTGGAGGGGCCGTCGGTGTTCATCGCCCGACAACAGGCTGACCACTGGCTCGGGGCCGTCGAGCTCCAGCTCGCTGTGGGTCTCGCGATATGAGTGCGAGACCCACAGCGACGCTTGCGGTCGTACTCGATCAGGCGAGGACGATCGTGCCTTTTTCAGCCTCGTAACGCTCGGTAGCTTCCTCGACCGCTTGCATTTGCTTCTCAGCCAGTGCTGGTCGGACTGCCTGGGCGCGGTTTGCTGCGTCGACCAAACCACCGCCGCTGCTCTGGAAGCGTGGCATCACGTGGCGGGCGAGCAGTTCGTAACTCTTCTTCGTGTCCTCGGGGTTGGCCCAATTGTGAGCAAGCGTGAGGTAGGCGCCGAAGCCGCCGTTGGACTGTTCGAGCAGCGTCTCGATCTGAGCAACCGCCTGTTCGGGCGTTCCAATGACGCCGAGGCCACCGTTGACGAATTCGACCATCTCGTCGATGTCGCCACCGTCGACCGCCATCTGGGGGAAGGCCGCGACGTTCTGGAAGTACTTGAACCACTGGGTGATCCCGTACTTCACTTCTTCCTTGGCTTGCTCTTCGGTCTCGGCGAGATGCATGAGGCCGACCAGGCGCCACTTGGCTCGATCGGCGACTTGGCCGAAGGTGGCAGCGGTCTCCTCTTGGATGCTCCAGTGATGAGCCAGCACGTCCATGCCGACCGCAACGGTCGCGCCGAGCGACAGGACACCGTGGCCGTACCGACCAGCGAGCTTTGCTCCCGAGGGTGAAGCGACGGCGGCGATGGCCATGTCGAACAACGGCTCGGAGTACGGCCGCAGGTGCAGACGTGCGTCCTTCAAGGTGAGGCGTTCGTTCTGGTAGCTGATGGGCTCTTCGGATGTGAGGAGATGCATCACGATCTCGAGGTACTCCTCGAGAAGCGGTCGCATCTGGGTGGGTTCGAGGCCGAGCATGGCGGCATCGGTGGGCAGAGCACCCGGGCCGACACCGAACATGATCCGACCCCTGGTGAGGTGGTCGAGCAACACCATGCGCTCAGCGACCCAGAGGGGGTTGTGATAGGGCAGCGACACCACGCCGGTGCCGAGTTTGATGTTCTTGGTCCGTTCGGCTGCAGCCATGATGAAAATCTCTGGCGACGCGATGATCTCGCTACCAGCCGAGTGGTGCTCGCCGATCCACGCTTCGTCGAAGCCGAGCCTGTCCATGTGCTGGAGTAGCTCGAGATCCCCCTCGAGCGCCAGCGTTGGGTTGTGATCTGGTGAATGGAATGGCGCCATGAAGGTGCCGAATCGGAGTCGCATGTCAGGGTCCCATCTGCATGTTGCTTCGGCTTGCTGGACAGTTGTTCAGCAAGAATGTGTCACGAGTCACACTATGAGGTTTGCCGTGTGCTGTCACGGGCGATGTCGGTCGATTGGGGTGAGTCTTGTTTGGGGGTTGCGGTCTGCCGTCCAATGAACGAACATGTGTTCGATGTCGCATCGTTCGATTCTCCACGCTGATCTCGATGCGTTTTACGCCTCGGTCGAGCAGCGGGACGACCCTTCACTGAGGAACCGGCCAATGATGGTTGGTGGCGGCGTCGTCCTGGCGGCCAGCTACGAAGCAAGAGCGATGGGTGTTCGCACGGCGATGAGCGGGGGAGAGGCTCGTCGCCGCTGCCCCGGCATCATCGAGGTGCCAGCCCGGATGTCGGCCTACTCCGAAGCCAGCGCCGCAGTGTTCGAGATCTTTCGCGACACCACACCGGAGGTTGAAGGGCTGTCGATCGACGAGGCGTTCCTCGACGTGACCGGCCTGCGGAGGCTGCGCGGTGGCCCGATCGGGATCGCCGAACGGCTTCGAGCCCGAGTGCTCGCCGAGGTGGAGTTGGTGATCAGTGTTGGTGTTGCCTCGACCAAGTTCCTGGCCAAAGTGGCCAGCGGTGTGGGGAAGCCCGATGGGCTGTTGGTCGTGCCAGTGGGAGGTGAACTCGCGTTCCTTCATCCGTTGCCGGTCGAGAAGCTCTGGGGTGTCGGTGCTGTCACTGCGCAGAAGCTCAACGAGCGGGGTTTGTTCACCGTGGCGCAGGTGGCCGAGCTCGATGAGTCGGCGCTGGTGTCGATGCTCGGTGCCGGCTCGGGTCGCCATCTGCACGCGCTCGCCCACAATCGTGACCCGCGCCGCGTCGACACGGGACGGCGCCGGCGATCGATCGGGTCGCAGCGGTCGTTTCCCCGTCGAGGATTGAATCGCCAAGACTGCGATGCCGTCCTGCTCGAGGTGGTGGACGGCGTGAGCCATCGTCTCCGCAACGCCGACCGGGTGGCGGGGACCGTGGTGCTGCGGCTGCGTTTCGGCGACTTCCAATCGGCGACGCGGTCCCGAACGCTCCCGCAGGCCACATCGTCGACTGATCAGATTTTGGCCACCGCGCGAAGCCTGCTCGATGGCGTCTGGCCCGAAGCTGAGCGGCGGGGACTCACCAAGATCGGCCTGTCGGTAGCTGGTCTCACCGACGGATCGTCGATCCAGATGGCGTTCGACTTCGACGATCGCCGACCGGTCGAACTTGATGCGGCGATGGACCAGATCCGGGATCGCTTCGGCAAACGGTCGATCGGCCGCACCACATTGGTCGACCGGTCCGATCGCAGCGTCCCCCTCCTGCCCGACTGACCAAACCGCAGCGTTCTGGTGGCTGGAGCGGCCCATTTCTAGGAGTCTTGGCGACCAGAACGAAGGG
>CAYGQE010000088.1:0-5064 GCA_964351995.1 uncultured Acidimicrobiaceae bacterium
CACGCATAACGTGCGCCCGGCCCGATGGGCGGACCCGCTAGATAACGGCACTTATCGGAATGGTCAGCGACGCCTTCCAGAGGCAGCGCATAATCCCGGTTCGGCTGTTTTCGCCGGGACGGAAAAGCATTGTTAGAGAAGTTGGTCTTGGGACGCACGTTGATTGTTGTTGCGCCTTGCATCGAACGTACGTTCGATGCAAGCTGTCGAGATGAGCAGCGATCCCAGTACCGAAATCCTTCGACGTTCAGCGGTGATGGCACCACCGAATTCGAACATTCCCGTTCCTCGAGAAAAGCTGCTGTCTTTGATCGACGCGGCGAAACGAGCCGACGGCATCGGGCCCGACCGGACACCAGGCTGACTAGATCCCTGCTTCCGCTGCGGCTCAGAGTTCGCCCTTGTGCCTTACTTGATGCTCCTCGTCGCCGACATCCGTCCACACTGCTGGGGAACGATGGCGTTTCGTGGAGTGCGACAACACCAGCCGCCCCGAACATCTATCGGCTGCATCCCCCACCAACCGAAACCAATACAGCGGTCCAGGGTCTTTGATTGTTGAGCGGCGGTGTGGTTCGGTGGACATGTGAGAAAACGTTCTCAGTCCACCCAAGCACGGCTGCTGCTCGGCGCACGGGTCAAAGAGCTGCGTTTGGAGCGGGGTTGGCTGCAGCGTGAGTTGGCTGCCAACGCCGACATTGGTGATCGGTCATCAATCTCTGAGATCGAACGAGGCCAAGCAAACCCAGGCCTCGAGACACTACTCAGCTTGGCCGCAGCGTTTGAGATCGGCCTACTGGACTTGCTGGCCGACCTCGAAGACCTCGAACTCGATTAGCTCGCTTTCTCCTCACGACCCGACCCATCGTCGCCGGTCTGGTTTGCCTCGGCGTGTTGTGCGACGCCGACACCGACGGAGGAAAGCACGGGCTGTTGCATCAGGGTCTTGTAGAACCGGTGGGTCTCTGGGGTGAGGTCATAGCCGCATTCCTCGGCCTCATTGAGTGCAGCCATGAACTCATCACCGAGCGCGTCGTCGCCGGCGATGAGCTTGGTTGCGTTCATTGACAGCATCAACAACGCTTCAGACTCCGGGGCGAGCTTGAGACCCTGGCGCACCGCATGGCGGGCACCGACAGGATCGCCAGCTTGGAGCGCCAAGCGGCCCCGGCGGCTGGATGCGGCGGTGACGGCGGTTTCGATTCTGGTTAACCAGTTCCCGGCTTCGCTGAGCCACCACCAGTTGGTGCGCACGACGTGCTTGCCGGGGAACCCCTCGATGAGTTCCAGGGCTGCATCGAGGTAGGCGGCGATGTCGCTGGGGTCATCGGTTGCGTCGGCCGCAGCGATGAATCGTTCGAAGCGCTGATAATCGTTGCCAACATCGTGGAATCGCATGTGGTCGGCTTTGGTGAGCCGGCGGGTGCCGTCATCTGCGGTGCCGAGAGCGCGTCGCAGCTTGGAGAACATGTTGCCCGGGGCACGATCGGAACTATCGGCCCAGAACTCGCTGCGGATCTTCGACGCAGGCACGCCGGGTTGCAACGCTATGTACGCGGCGATTGCGGTGGGCCGGTCGGTGAGCTCCACCGGGTCAGCGAACGGGCGGGATGTGAGGATCTTGAGTTCGACCCCGCACTTGGTGTTGATCTCAGCGATCTTCGCTGCCGCCACGGCCGAGGGCCCGCCTATGACCAACGAAGGCGCTTCGCCATCAACGACCCCGATGGGTGCCATGGTTGCCCCAGCGTCAGTCTCAGCTTCCGCCTCGGTCAACAACTCGTCGATCGAGCGCAGATCAATCTCGTCGACCAGGTCCACGTCGAACCGCAACGACACAGGCTCCAGCAGCGCGGCGTCAGGCTCAGCGGCGATGGAGTATTCCGATGGCACCTCCGAGGCGGTCACCAACGCCAGTTGTGACCACGCCAGATCCGCTGCGGGGGCGAGGTGTTGGGCAACACCAGCGAAGCCGGGACCGACCACAACGAGGCGGGCGGTTCCGTCGCTGAGCAGACCATCCATCCGGTCTTCATACGGCGACCGCAACGCTTGCTTGGCGTCGCGGTCTGCTTCGGCTGCGGCTTGTTCTGCCCAGGCCTGGGGGTCGTCGGGAATGACGATCTTGGAATCAGGCGCGGGGTGCAGGCCGGGCACGCCAATGGCGACGATCTCGACGTCGGTGAACCATGGTGTGGCCAACGCCGAGCAGATCACGTTACGCAACAACCCGTCCCGGGTTGGGGCGTGTCCGGTGATGCTCAACGCTCCCAGACGCTCGAAGTCGACCAGCAGCGGCCCGGAGGGTGAATCACCAATCGGGACCAGCATCGGGCTGTAGGCAAACGCGGTCCCGGCATCTTGTTTCATCATCCGGTCGGTCATGTCTGAGGTCAGGCGCCATGCCTTGCCGTCGTCGCCGATGGGAACGAACTTCTCACCAAGGTCTGCTGGTTCATCAAGCAGAATCTCCACCCCGTTCGAGCCGGCCTTGATCGCAACAATCGCAGGGACTTTGCCGCCGGGTGACAGGATGTGGGACAGCCACGGGTTCAACGCTGCCAGGTAGTTCGCAGCCTCTTGCGAATCGTTCGACAGCGAGCGGATCTGGTCTTCGATCTTGATCATCTCGGGGGTGTCGATCGGGGCAGGCGCGGCGAGTGATTGCCGGTTCAGGCGGCGGCGACGGAGCCGGATCGCTGTGATCCCAGCCAGCGCCAAGGTCAACCCGCCAACGGTGGCGAGCAGCGCCCGCTTTGCGTTCTGCGACGACACCAACGACACACCATCGCTGGCCTCAACAGTCCGTGTGGCCACAGCCGTCACCGGAGCTGCAACCGGTGCTGCATCTTCGACCGGTTCCTCTGACACGGGGGGCGCTTCGACCGGTTCAGGTTGCGGTGCGGGGCCGACGTCTTGGTTCACCCGGTCCTCGAGCGGGCCGTCGGCGGAGAACGCGTCGGACGGGCCAAGGTCAGGGTTCGCCGGGACCGCGGGCACGACAAAGGTCTGGTCCGGGTAGATCAAGTCCGGATCATCGGGCGGCAACAACCGATCGGCGTTCGCTTCGACCATTTCGGCCCAGTACGGAGTCAGTTCCTCATCAGTGGGAGCCCTCCCCCACGCCTCGGTCATCGCGCTCTCAGCCAACGACCAGAAATGGTCCCCGTCGTGAACCAGGACCTCGTCACCGGCAACCTCAGCGACATCGACGTCACTCACCGCTGCGGTCGGGTCGATCTCGTCAGTCTGGGCCGGAGTCTGTCGTGCGGGTGCTGCTGCTCCGTGCGGCAGGGCGAGTTCCCAGCCAGCTCGGATCACCACGGTGGAAGCTTCGATCGTGGTCCCATCGACCATCACCCGGCCGATATTCGCGTCACGTAGCGCCGACCACTCCCCCGCCGAGCCGAGATGAGTCTGCGCCAACGACCGGAAGGTGTCACGTCGGGCGACCTCGATCATCGCGGTGTCTGGCGCTTGAGTCGTCAGAGTGTCGGCCTCGAACGCAACGCTCTGGAACGCAACGTTGACGCCGTTCGCCCCGTGCTCAACCCGCAGCATGGCGTTGGCTCCGGCGGGCGTTGTTGCCAGGTCGGCGAACGAGTCGGTCGCGACGGTGCCAGTCAGGTCGATCGGCATTGCCATCGGTATCGCCAAAGCGTCAGCTGATGCGGTGGCGGCGCCTGCGATGCCCGGTGACGTACCCACCAGTCCAACCGCCATGGCGACTCTGGCCACGAGCGGGCCCATCACGCCTTGAGCGAAACCGAGGCCCGGCATCGATGGTGCTTCCAGACCCCGCAGTGCGGCGACGAACTCCACCACGAACCCCGCGACGAGCTGTGCCCAAACGAACCACAGCACCAAGCTCAACAACCCGATCCAGAACGCGTCAGGGAGCTGGCCGTTGGTGAGATACCAGGAGATCTCATCACCGGTCGGCACGCTGTCAGGGAACGGCTTGCCAACAAAGACCACCAGGGCCCACGGCAGGCCCACGAGCAACGCAAGTGTTGTGACGGTTGAGGAGGTGAGAGAGAGCAATGATCGGATGTGGCGCATCACAGGATCCTTTTCGGTGCTGGGCACGAAGTGCGGGTGTTGCTTGGAGTCAGAGGTGGCGGGATGGTCATGAGGGGTGGTCAGCTTTCTGCGTCGTCGACACCGCGTACGGCCCGGGCGGTGCCTTGGCCGGTGAGGGTTTGGTTGCCGAACCCGCCGAACATGATGGGTGAGTACTCACCGGTCGCTTCGACCACGACCTGGTCGCCGACCACGCTGGCCGAGCCTGCGACACCTTCGGCGGCGAGGTAGGCGTTGGCGGCCACGATGGCTTCGAGCCCAAGCTCAGCCCGACCATCAAGAACCGCTTGGCCATCGACTTGTTGAGCGCCAGCGATCGCTGCCTGGGAAGCGGTGTCGTTGAGATCACGGCGGGCGGCCAGCAACCGGCCAGCGTCGACCGTGAAACCAATCACCAACAACACACCCACGATCATGACGAGCATCGAGGCAAGGAATTCGCCTCGCTCATCTGCGCTGAACCGACGAAGCACTCGTTGCTGGGTCCGCTCGCTCCGTGTCACTGGTCGCCTCCTCGGAAGGTGTCGATGAACGCCGTCGAGGACTCGACAAAGGTCTTCGCCCCGGGTGTCCATACCGAGGTGACATCGTTGATGTTGACCTCACACGTCACCGTCACTTCGACTCTGCCGCCCGCCTCGAACGCGGTGGTGTTCACATCGACGGTGAGGTTCTGACACGCCAACCCGGCGCCCCGAAGGGACTCTTTGACCGCAGCGGTCGCCACGGCGGTGGCGTTCCCGGCTGTGCCTTGCACTGAGGCGGCTCTGGCACCGTCGCGGGAGGCGGAGTGGACTTCTTGTTGGGTGTTGACCATTCGGCCGGTGAACACGGCGAACCACAACAGAATGAAGAAGATCGGCATCATCAAGATGACCGTGGTCGCAGCTTCGCCCCGCTGATCAGTCCGCAATGTTGCGAGGCGGTTCATGTTCGTTCGCCTTCGGGTCGGAACACTTCAACCGGGCCTTCGACCGTTGC
>CAYGQE010000088.1:5164-16379 GCA_964351995.1 uncultured Acidimicrobiaceae bacterium
AGAATTGCCATGAACGCCGGGAACCCGATCGCCACGACAAACCCCAACAACATGACCCCGACTGGTACGCCCATCGACTCCGACGCCGCGGCGGCGTCTGCTTGGGTCTGGGCAAGTTCTGCGTGACGCATCGAGGTCGCTTTGGTCAGCAACGACGTGCGGATGCGAGCACCAGAGGTGCCCGCCAATTCCACAGCGGCGGCGAGTTCGTCGAGTTCGACCAGGCCCTTGCGGTCTGCCAGCTGGGCAAACACCGCCCACGGCGACACGCCCCGGACTCGCGCTTCGATCAGGGCTTCGCTGATCTCGTCGAACCCCGGACCCTTGCCGACCCGTGACACAGCGAGCAGTGCTTCGTTGGTGCCGGCACCGCCGGCCAGCATCGTTGACACCAGCTGCAGGTAGGTGACAAGCGTGGAGCGGATCTCGACCCTGCGAGCGGCAGCTCGTTTGCGGGTGACCCGATCGGTCACGATCCAACCAGCGGCGCCGAACAGCACCACGCCGAGGCCGAGCAACGCGGGCGACACGAAGACCTCAGCAGCAATGGTGAACACCACGTAAGCCAAGAATGGGAACACAGCAAAGGTGAGAGCGTTCTGGAGTTTGGCTTTGGTGTGATCGGCCAGAGTGCGGCCCAACACATCGAGATCCTGATGAAGCTCTCGGGTGGCGGTGCCTGACACTGAGGCCAACACCCGGCCGAACATCGAGTCCACGCCTGACAGTCGGACCGGCACATACGGTTCGTCGAGTTCAGCGATCAACACAACCAGTGGCCGCGGTCGCGGCCGCAGCCCGGTGAGCAACAACCACAATCCGCCGCCAGCGGCCATGCCCAACAGCAGCGGCACAAACAACCCGGTGCTCATGACGCACCCGCAGTCGACGAGGCCGTCTCGGTCACGGATTCAGTCGCGTTGAGGATGCGGGCGGGCTCGGTTCCTTGTGCGAGGCGGACCATCATGCGAAGCGATGTCCCCCACAGCACTCCGATGATGCCAATGGTGACTTGGCCGGTCAGGGTGTCGTAGGCCTCGAGGTATTCGCGTTGGAACAACAACAAGATGCCGAACACGCTGAACATCACGATGGTCACCGTTGCGGCCTGGCGCCACAGCTTCGAGCGTGACGCCTCGATGTTTCGTGCCGCCGATGCTTGCTCCCTGGCGGCCTGGGCAATTGCGGACAGGATTTCTGACAGCCGCTCGCCGCGCTCGGCCATCGACAAACGCAGCGCGATGACGACCTGGTCCGCCGTGGCGTCATCGACGTCGGCAGCGAATGCGGCCAATGCTGAGTCGGGGTTGTCGCGTCGCAGCCGTCGGGCAAGGTCTTCAACTTCGGGCCGGATCGCAGCCGGAGCGACCCGAGCGGTCGAGACCAGTGCTTCGCCGATCCCGGCTGATGCAGACACCACATCACGAAGCTGTTCGGTCCACGACGCAATCGCCTCGGTGCGAAGGATCTGGTTGGTTCGCTTGCGGCGGTCGCCGATGATCTGGGGACCCCACCAGCCCGCCGCTACAGCGAGCACCGTGCCCACTGGCCAGCCGGTAGCGAACCACACCACAAGCCCGATCACCACAGCGACGCCAATGCGACGGTTCAAACCCTCGGTGCCGTACCCAGCCGTAGCCCTCGATGCTTGTTTCGAGAACGGGGCTGGGTTCGACAGCGCCCCTCGCCAGCCTTGGATGAACAAGAACAGGCCGAACCCGCCAACTGCGCCCGCGAATGCGCCAACGAGAGTGTTCACCATGAACCCCCAACGTCGAACCCGCCGCCCCGCAGCCGGGTCTTCAACCGTTCGGTTGGTTGGACCCCCGTGCGTGCCGCCCGGCCGGTCTCGTCCGGTGCCCACAACTGCAAGGTCTGGACCCCGCCGTCGTCGGTCTTTGCCCCGGTGATCTCGAGCACGCTGGTGATCGCTCGCTCTCCGGTGGCGAGCATCTTGATGTGCACGATCAGATTCACCGCACCCCGCAAGTAGGAGTACGTCGCTTCCTCGGCCAGCCCTGCGGTGTGCCCGTACTGGGCGACCTTGTCGATCGCGGTGTGGGCCGACTCGGCGTGGATCGTGCCGAGCGACCCGTCGTTGCCGGTCGACATCGCGTTCAACATGTCGATGACCTCGCCACCCCTGACTTCGCCGACGATCAGCCGGTCAGGCGACATCCGGAGCGCGTTTTTGACGCAGTCGGCCATGGTGAACTCGCCCTGGCCCTCGACGTTCGGGCGGCGTGATTCCATCTCGATCACGTCGCGGAGCTTCGGGTTCGAGCGGAGCATCAACTCCAAGTTGTCCTCGACAGTCAGAATCCGGTCGTCGGGGTTATGGTCGGCAATGGTGTCGACCAGCGCACGCAGCAGCGTGGTCTTGCCGGCGTTGGTGCCCCCAGCGATCAGAATGTTCGCCGGTTCTGGTCGGCGGGTCGCCGCAGCCAAGAACGCAGCCAGGCCGTGGTCCATGGTGCCGTAGCTGACCAGATCGTGCAGGCTGACCGAGATGTGACCATGCCGACGGATCGACGCGCACGCCGGACCGGAGATGTCCATCATGGCGTTCAACCGGTGACCGCCCGGCAGCTGCACATCCAAGATCGGGTTCGCCGCGTCGAAGCGACGTTCCGAACGGCCGTACCGGATGCCGATCATGCGCAGCAGCTCACGGAACTCCTCTTCAGAGTCAGCCAGAGCCGGGCCTCGATACTTGATGCCGCCCGCTTCGACAATCCATGTCGTGCGGTAGTCGTTGGCGAGGATGTTCTCCGCCTTCGGGTTCTTCAACAACTCACCCAGCACCCGCATGGGTGACAGCTGCACCCGAATCGCTTGAGCGAGTTCGTCCTCGGCTGACTCGGACAGCATCATCTGCCCGGACCGGGTCCGATCTGTTGCCAGCCGATCCATCTCGACCTGCAACTGCTCTTCGAGCCAGGCCGCTGAATCGTCCTCCGATGGAGGCAACGCCAGCTGCGCCTCGACCTCTTTGTCCCACACAACCTGGCGCTCGACCAGCGTCGCTGAGATCTGCCGTGCAGCAGCCTTGACCTCTTCCTCGGTCAACACCGCTCCCGCAGCGCCGTTCATTGCCGTGCCATTCGAGTCAGCCACGGTTCACCACCTCACCGAACGAGTTCGATGACACACCAGCTGATTCATCCAGCTGGTCACGCACGGTTCGCACCGTCGCCGGTTCAGGCTCGACCGTCAGTGGCCCGCCTGTCGCTTCGGCGATCTCTGTGGCGATGGATCGGACACGACGACCCAACCGGGATCGCATCAAGACCTTGTCGCCCGGGCCTCGCTCGGCAACAACAAACGCAGCGCGACGATCGACCAGCACCGACCACGCCAATGCCGGATCGACACCGGCAGCTTCGGCGATCTCAGATGGCCCGTGCGGCTCTTCGCCGACAGTGACGATCCCGACCCGCGCGCCAGCGTTGTTCAACTCAGCCACTACGGGCGCCAACAACTGCGCGTCTGCCAGCGTTGGGCGGCACACCACAACGCTCAGCTGTGAACGGCGGACCAACCCATGGGCGATCGGCCGGTAACGGCCAACGTCAGCCACGACCAAGCCCGAGAACCGGGCCAGCTCCGCGAGTCCGGTGTCGCTCAACGAACTCAATGCGTTGGACATCGTGGCTCGGGCTGGAACACCTGGAACCAGCTCGACCTCGCCGCCGACGGGCTGAGACGCGGCGCCGATCGCATTCACCATCGACGCTGCACCACGAGCCGCAGATGCGAACTCGACCAGGCCTGGTGACCACGTCGTGCACAAGCTCTGATGCCATGACGCCGCCAAGGTGGCGCCATCAGTGTCGGCCTCGAGCAGCATCCGAACCGGTTCGGTGTAGCCCTCTGCTGGCCACATCCGAGCCAACAACGCAGCAAACGTTGTCGCACCCGGGGAACCCTTCACTGACCCGACCGTGATCAACATCTCAGGACCCCCCGTCGGTGGCTGCGTCGGGTTCGGTGCTCACTGATGCCAGCGACAGGTCCTCCGCCGCCGCGGCGCCAGCGGTTGCATCCACAAGGCCGCCCTCGGGGACCAATAGCGACACGAACAAGTCGCCCGAGAGCGAGTCGATCAGCGTTGTCACGGCGAACACTTCGGCTTCGCCGAGGCGTACCGGACCGTCGGTGGTGGTGTGAACCAAGATGACTTGATCACCAGCTCGGAGGCCCGATGACGGGTACCGGCCCGTCTCCAACGTTGCGCCAACTAGTGCCATACCTGCAGGCACGAGAGACTCGGCGTTGCCGAACATCGCCGGACCCAACAATGAACCGGAAGCCACGGGTGCCAATACCGTTGCCCCGACCAGGCTCGACGCTGACGCCTCGCTCATGGTCACTACCGATGCGTCCACCGCCACCGAGGTGACCCGCAGATCAGCTGCGGTGATCACGTCTCCAGCAGTGAGATCATTTGCCGCAACCAACACTGGTGACCGTTGCGACTGCGCGGTGGACCACAGTGCGGTGCCGATCGCTGCGCCGAACACCAACAACAGCCCCAGCAGTGCTGCCGGGATCTGTCGCTTGGTCTTGGCCTTTGTTGCCTTCTTGCCGTCTGACACTTCGTTGCCTGCTTCCGCCCCGCCAAGGGCAATCAGAACTGCTTCTTCGTGAACCGCACCACGTCGCGGTTAGCCGCCGAAGTCGGTCACCAACGCTTGGATCTCTCCCACCCGTACCGGGCGGGTCGAGGTGATTGTTTGTGAGTCGAGCTGACCGGTGCCACAGATCGCTGAGCATTCGTAGAACACGTCCCAGGTCACGACCAGGGTCAGCTCGTTGTCTGCAACGTTGTTGGTGTGGTGGAACATGATCGAGCACGAGAAGTCGTTGTCTTCGAACGCAATGTCGCGGCGCACTGGCACGCCTTGTTCACACTCAATCTCGGTGGGGTCGTCGCCGCCCGACCAGACCGTGGTCACCGGGAACGCTGTCGCGGTGACGCTCAATGGCGGGATCGACGCTGTGGCAGACACTGGCTGCCATTCGGCGTCCGGCACCCACAGCACCGTTGGGAATCGGGCGATCATTGGGATCGCCTCGGTTCCGTCCGGTGCGGCGGTTGGGTAGAGCGCGACAAGCGGGACCTGATCGGCAGCTTCTTCGATCAGCGCATCAACCAGACGATCCGGAACATCCCCGTCAGGGAAGATCTCCAGAATCCCTGTTGCGACATCGCCAAACCCGACCTCGAGAATGCTCGACGTCGGACACGTCACCACCCATGTCGATTCGGTGAGCTCCTCAGCGAAGACGCCGGTGTCGCCGAACTCGGCCGGGATTTCATCGCCAGGATTCAGCAACGTCCACGAACACACCGCCAGCCACGCCGGCGGATTCCCGGCCGGCACCGGCGAGTTGCCGCCACTTTCAGAGGTGAACACGACAGTCGAGATCGATCCGCTCTCGGACCCAGCATCGCCACCAGTTCCGCAATTGTTCAGACAGCCGCCGCCCTGAGCAGACACCGGAGGCGGCGCGACTAGCTGGAGCGTTGCAATCATTGAGGCAGCGATGGCTACTCGGAGAGCACGCATTGGTTGCCTCCGTTTTCTTCGTCGCTGAAGAAGTCTTCGATCAGCCACACGCCATCGACAAGACGAGCCTGGGCTTGGCCTTCCCACGAGTCACCGTCATCGGCTGCAAGCTGCTCGCCTGACTCGGCGTCTACCAGAACGTGGTCGCCGAGGGTGCAGACATCAAGGTCGGCGATCCCGGCTTCGAGATCGACACGGATGTCAAGAATCTCGACGGTGTCGCCACCGCGCGACCGCTGGATTTCACCCGCAGCTGTCCGTGCCTCAGCCAAATCGATCAGTCGTTGCTCGACGGGTCCAGTGATGAACTCCAGCGGCAAACCCTCTTCGCCAAGCGAGGTGTCGAGCGGATAGGTGTACCAACCCTCGACTGCCGTGGTGATCTCGACTTCCGCCTCAGCCAGCGCCGCTTGCTCGATCTCGAAATCAGACAGCGTCGGTTCGGTCGTGGCTGCTGGCGCCTCAGTTGTGGTTGTGACAACTTCGGTCCCAGTCGTCGAGACGACGACCTCTTCGGCGCCGCTGGTGCACGCAGCGAGGAACCCAAGTCCAGCAACCATCAAAATCGCTCGACGACGATTGGTGCGCATCCCACCCCTGTCTCCACGGTGGGCGACCCCATGCCACCCGGGCGCAACCGTTGCAGGTCGAATGACCCACGTCAATGAGGGAAATAACCCACGCCACTTGTCTCTCGTTTGCGATGTGTCCATTACCCCTAATGAGCAGACCAGACAGCCCAAACGCGACAACAAATCCAAAATTCCTGTTTGTTGTCGCGTTTCGACCTCGGGGGTTGCACATCTACAGGACATGAAGCTCATCGTCTTTGCCACCTCGGCACTCGTGCTCCTCGCTGGCTGCTCCGCTAGCGACTCGTCGCAATCTCAAGCCAACACCACAGGTGTGACACCACCCGCTCGGGCCGCACCTTCGCCAAGTTCACCATCCTCGGGGCCTGCCTCCGATGGTCTTCTGTTTGGCGGCCGCGACCCGGCGGACGAGCCGGTCGACCCCTCGCCGTTCCATCAAGACCGCGACGCAGTCGAGCCCCACTCGCCCACAATCCCCACCGGCACTGACGCTTACGACATCGCTGCCCGGGTCGCTCTCAGTGCCTACCTCGACCCCGACTGGGCCCTCAGCGTCACCAGCGATCTCGATCCCGCCTACGCCGCCCTGGCCGAAGCTGACCGTCGCGGCACCGACACCACACGCGAGTTCGGGTTGCTGCAGCTCATCACGGTCGACGCAGCCGTTGATGATCCGAACACACTGTTCGTCGCGTTCGACGAAATCACCGACGCCCAATCGGTCCGCCACATCAGCATCGTCACCTTGGATGACGCCGCCGCCAGCCGACCGCTGGTCATCGACGTCGAGCCGGTCGCATAGCTATGGCAAAGCTCGTCGCCGCAGGCGTGATCCTGCTCGCCCTCCCGCTACTGCTTCTCGTGGCTGTGATGACCCTCGCCATCCAGGGCGCCGCTATCGCCGCAGCATCGATCCAACCAACACTGCCCGCCTCACAGGCAGCGCTCGACGACATCCCACCCCAACTGCTTGCGCTGTATCAGTCCGCCGCTGAGGCGTGCGATGGGCTGCCGTGGCAGGTGCTCGCCGGGATCGGCAAAGTCGAATCGAACCACGGCCGCTACGGCGGAGCCACCATTGGCCCCGACGGCCAGATCTCCCCGCCGATCATCGGCATCCCTCTCAACGGCACCAACAACACCGCCGCCATTGCCGACACCGACAACGGTGCCTGGGATGGCGACGCCGTGTGGGATCGAGCGGTCGGTCCGTTCCAGTTCATCCCATCGTCATGGGCGATCTTCGGCAAGGACGGCAACGGCGACGGATTCGCCGATCCGAACAACATCTACGACGCCGTACCAGCAGCGGTTGCTCATCTGTGCCCGAACGGATCGATCGACAATCTCGAAGCCGCCATCTTTGGTTACAACCGCTCCAACGCGTACGTCGCCGACGTGCTCGAGTGGGCCGACACCTACTCAGCGCCCGAAGGTGTGGTCGCCGCTGGCGAATACGCCTACCCACTCCCCGCCGCCTACGCCACACCAGCACTCGCCGGACGCAGCCACCACACGTATCCGGCCTGGGACGCAGGCGTTCCTCTCGGAACCCCGCTGTTTGCCATGACGACCGGGACCGTCGTCACCGCACACGCAACGGCAGGCCGGTTCCCCGCAGACCCGAACCGTTGCGGCAACACCGTCACCATCGCCGGCATCGACGGAGCCACCTACACCTACTGCCACCTCACCTCCGTTGCAGTGTCGGTCGGGCAAACCGTCCTCCCCGGAACCACGATCGGCGGCTCTGGTGGCCAACCCGGCGCACGAGGTGCCGGCAACACCACCGGACCGCACCTCCACCTCGGTATCCGCGTCGCTGGATCCTCGGTCTGCCCCCAACAACTGCTATTCGGCATCTTGGTCGGCGCCCCCATCGCGCCCGCATCACTCCCCCGGTCTGGCTGCACCCACTGATGAACGTCCGGTCGCTCCCCCGACCCGCCTTCGTTGGCGTTGATCTGTTCGTGGTCAATGCGCCTTCACGTTGGTGCTCGAGAACCCGGGCCGCAACGGCCACCGAAGAACTTCTCTCCCCCGTTCCTCCGCCAAGAACTTCCAAGCCCTGCCGGGTTCGGTTTCCCCGTGGCCCCCCAGAACCACCGATCCCCATCACCTAGGCACACCACAAACAAACCAACAACGAAAGGCAAGACCATGGGAGCAACCATTTCCATCACCGGCAACCTCAGCCAAACCCCTCAACTCGAAGAGGTCCAACTCACCGACGGGCCCCGCAAGATCTGCCGACTCAACGTCGGCTACACGATCAACCGAGGCAAAAACGACAGCAACTACCTCGAAGTCACGACCTGGGGTGAGGCCGCCGAGAACCACGCCCGCTACCTGACCAAAGGCAGCCCCGTCCGCATCGACGGCGAACTCGACTTCCAAACCTGGCAAGCAGACGACGGCACTAACCGGTCCCGCCACACCGTCGTCAACGCCACCCTCGAATACCTCGGCACACCAGCCGCCAGAACCAACGGCGACGCCCCAGCACCCGCAGGACAGGAGCAGCCCTTCTGATCCTTCACCAGCAACCCCCGGGGGCGGGTCCACATCGGGCCCGCCCTCTCCCCCACCAGTCAAGCAAAGGAACCGCAATGACCAATCAACAACCAACCACCGACGACATCCAACACGCCCTGGCCGAGCACGCCGACCGCATCGTCGCCGCCTTGATGGCACACCCCGTCACCGGCAACATACTCGGCGACGCACCTGACCTGAACAGGCGGCGATGTGCCGCTACTTGCGATCAGTTTGAGGTGCGCTGAGTGAATGGACCAGCGCCTTCCACGTGTCGACTTCGGAGCGCAAGGCAGCGTTGTTCGCCTCGAGTTCACTCACTCTTCTCTCGGCATGTCGCAGTCGGTCGGCCATCAGCTGATGTTGCAGATCGGCGTTCTCGGCCAGCAACAACTGCGCTGTCCACTCAGCACCGCTGCCATCGATTTCGGCGCTGCGATATCCACTGGCCGCACTACGTCGACGCGTCGATGCAAACTGGTGAACAATCGCCGGATCAAAGGTCCATGTTTCGCGACCGTCGTTCTCGCTGCGCTTGCCGACGAGGGTCTCTTGCCGAGCCAACCGTCGAACGTATCCCGGCGTCATCTCCAGGACCTCGGCGGCCTCTGCAGTGCTCAGCCAGCGATCCGTCGGTTGGCTTTCGGTGGGATCCGCGTGCACAGCGACCTTCTCAGCGAAACTACACAGTTGTAAGTAAGACTAAAGGGCCCGCGCCAACGGGCCCTTCAATCGAGTTCTACGTCGCCATTCCGTCAAAGCGTGCCGACGTTGTCAGATACCTATCCAGATCGGCATCTGCCCTTGGGGCATCTGTCGGTCTGTCAGGAGCAGTATGCGAGCCCTCAGAAACGTCACCGTCACCGAGCACCTACTTCTTGCTCCTTTGTACGGTACCAGGACCGGTCCTAGTACCGCAACTATCGGAACAAGACCGGTACTTAGTTCCAGATCAGCCTCATCGACGACTCAGCAGACTCCACTTGAACCGGGTCTACCTGCGATCTCGACAGGCCAACCGGTCAGTATGCGGTACCAGGACCGGAACTCGACCGGAACAAGCCGATGAGCCGTATGACATCTCGGACTCGGCGCCGGTGGCATCAGGCTGCGGCAACCGAACCGTTCTTTGTTCATGAGTTGGGTAATGCTGTCCTTGATGCACCGACCGCTGCGTTGCGTTCAGCGGTGGGGTGTCGTACCAGCCGAGACTTCGAGCGTCAGCTCGCAGCGGCCGAGACCGAAGGGTGGTTGGAACGCTCGCCTGAGGTTTGCATCAACCTTGAGCGTCTCGATGCCCGGATGGCTCGGGACCAACAACTGTCCGACCGGGCCCATCGGGGCGCCGAAACTGACGTTGCACTGCTGGCTCAGCACGGCGTTGAAGTCCAAGCCAGCGCATCTGATTGGGTTCTGGTCAGTGCCGATGGCCAGGTCGTTGGTCTTGCCGAACTCGCGCAGATCCTTGGTGTGGGGAGCTTGGGCACCGCTCAATGGCGACTCGACCGGATCCGTCGACTTCTCAACAACACCCAAGCTCCAACACAACAGGGTCGAGCGATGAGTGCACCACTCCCCCACCCGCCGCCACACACCGAAGCATCACCGGCTGCTGCTGACTCGGCCGGTCTGGCTGGGCGGATTGTCACGTTGCTGGAGACCGAAACCGACACCGAGGTTCGGCGCAACCTCTCCCAAGCCCTCAACACAGCGCTTGGTTCGCGAACCATCATCGCGACTGACTCGCGAAGTGCACCGGTTCGCGACGTCGACGCGACGGTTCGCGACGATTCAGTTCGCGAGCGTTCTGAAGTAGTACCAGAACAAGAACTTCCTGTTCCTCTTCGCGAACAAACAACCCAAGACACTCGCGAAGCACAGTCGCGAACCGCACGAGGCCTCTCACCATCGGACCAGTGGTCGTCGCCAGCTGAACTGGAGCCGATCGTTCGACCCCTTGAGCAGCGTCTCACCGTGTTGGGCCCGAACGCTCGGCGGGCGTTGATGGAATGGGACCCCGACCAGGTTCGCCACGCCGTCGACGTCTTGGTCGGGTGGATCGACGACAACGGGTTCAAGGTTCGCCACGCCTCGGCCTATGTCACTAACGCCGCACGCTCGGGTTACACGAGCCTGTTCCCGCTCTCCTCCCCCACCAACGACGCCGAAGCAGCAACCGAACAAGCGACGGAGATGTGGGCACAACGAGCCCAATCGCTCCCCGCTGCCACCGTTGTCGACATGATCGACAACGCCCACGGCCCAGCCCCTGGACGGACCTATGACCGGGCCGCCCACCTCACCGCACTCACCGCAGCGGTCAAAGCCAACCCCGAAGTTGCTACCGCCTATGCCTGTGATCGACCTGACACCCCCAACCCCGACGAGTTCACCACCGTTCCCACTCGGCCAACTACTGAGGTTGCTTGATGACTGACCACTCCCCCACTCCCTTCGCTGGCCAAGTCCCACCCCACGACCTTCAAGCAGAAGGCGCCGCGCTCGGCGCGCTCA
>CAYGQE010000089.1:0-15974 GCA_964351995.1 uncultured Acidimicrobiaceae bacterium
CAGCGGGAAGCATGACGTCCTCTGCTCCCATACGCCGACCACGGCTGCGGCCGAGCCCGCCCACCCTGTTCATGTCGTCGAAGCCGAGGGCCATCGCTACCTCGACTCGGCCGCCGCCAACGGCGTGAACGGCCTCACCGAAGGCACTCGAGCCTGTCGCCGACGCGTTCTCGACGTGGGTGACGGGGATGCCGGTGAGACCGAACTCCTTTGCAATATGTACCCCGGCCCCGATTCCTCCGCCGAGGTGGCCGTTGTAGAGAGCTCCGATCTCTTGGAACTCGATATTGGCATCAGCGAGTGCCTCCGTGCCGGCAACGTCGGCCATAAGAGCGGTGGGGACAGCGTCGTTGTTGAACGCATGCATGCCAACGCCAACGACATAGACCTCGCGGGCGAGTTTTGACGGCATCAGCGAATCGCTTCGAATCGAAATGTGACGAGTTCGTTGCCACCGTCGTCTTGGCCGACGGGGAAGGTGGTCATGCCCATCCTCGTGCCGATCTGCCAGTCGTCAGTGGTGCCCATTAACGGCGTCTGCACGCGAACACCTTCGGGCAAGTCGATCTGACCCACGCCGTAACCGCCAGTGTCGCCGAACGAGATACTTCCCATGCGAGGCACGTGCAGAAACGTCCATGCAAAGAGCTCACCCTCGGCACCCAGCACCACGTCTTGCACCGCGGTGCCGGTCACCGGACACCGTCGTCGCCGTGGCCAAAAGTACAACCCGGACTCGGGGGCGAATGAGCCCAAGAGGTGGGGACGCGTCTCGTCACCTTCGGGCAAGCGAAACAGGCGTGGATCGGTCGGAAGCATCGTGGAGGTCACCGCTGGGCCGCAGCTCGGCGCCCGAAGTTGACCATTGTGTCGTTGACAGATGTGACGACTGATGCGAGCCGAGGCCCGCCGGTCAACAACGCCGGGGCACGTTGTGCCAGCTCGGCGACCGTAAACCTGCCGTCGGTCACAAGCATCTGATCGTCGTCGAGGCTCCATCCACCGTAGAGGCCGACTTCATTGCCGCCCACGTGGAAGACACCTCCGGTGAACGGGCAGTCAGCGGCCGCGAGATATGCAACGAGTGGCGAAACGTTGCCAGGGTCGAACAGGTCGAAGGAATCATCGTTGGGTGCGGCGACCGCATCCCCGACCCCTGGGGTCTGCAACGTCAACCGAGTGCGCGCAAGGGGAGCGAGGCAGTTGGCGCGGACTCCGTACCGCTTCAATTCCATTGCCTGCACGATTGTCATCGCGGCGATGCCGGCCTTGGCGGCGCTGTAGTTCGTCTGCCCGGCGTTGCCGAGCATCGCACCCGAAGCGGTGTTGATGACGCTTGCGTTCACATCGTCGCCGGATTTGCTGCGCTCACGCCAGTGGACTGCTGCCCAGTGCGTGGGTGCGGCATGACCCTTCATGTGAACGTCGATGACGGCATCCCATTCAGCCTCCTCGAGGTTGACCAGTGATCGGTCTCGTAGAATGCCGGCGTTGTTCACCAGCACATCAAGTCGCCCGTAGGCATCGATGGCATCCTGAACGATCCGCTTGGCGCCGTCCCAGCTCGTCACCGAGTCCGTGCTCGCGATGGCCTCGCCGCCCGCCGACCTGATCTCTTCGGCCACGTTCTGAGCTGGGCCTTCGTCCGAACCTGAGCCGTCGATTGCTCCGCCAAGGTCATTGATGACTACGCGGGCTCCTTCGCTTGCCAGCAAGATTGCGTGCTCGCGTCCCAGACCGCGGCCTGCGCCGGTAACGACGCACACTCTTCCATCAAGGGAACTCATCGGCTGCTTACTCCTTTGACTCGTCCTTCGCCTGAATCGATGAGCGACCTCTCACTGCGATACGAGATGCAACATCATGCGCATAGTGTCATATGTCGTGCTCGGCCGTCGAGTCCACACTCAGGACTCCCGGCGGAACGCCTCCCTCGGCCAGATCCCGTCGACTGCATGCGCAGCGAAGCAGTCGGCGAGTCTTCCTTCATGCAACATCCTTGCTCCACTGTCGCATCTCGGATTACAGTCGGCCGCTCGCGATTCTTGGAGGTAAGACAGTGGGTCTTGAGCGTGGTAGCGCAGTGTTCGCACAAGTCGCCGTGACCGAACGCGAGCACCTTCGAGCTGCGATGGGTGGTTGGGCGCCCTCGGGACCTAGCGAACGTCATCGTATTCTTGGTTCGGATGCGCCGCCCGCGTGCATGGCGGGTCAAGTTCTGTCCTTGCTCGGCGACTACAGCATGATCGGCTGACGCGATGCTTTTCGAGACGACGTTGACCACCGCCCGACTCACCACCGAGAAGGGGTCCGGGCGATGGCCCGATCAACGACTTCGAGATGCACTCACGAAAGCGCGACCCGACAAGTTGGCAGTTGTCGATTCGCGTCGCCAACTCACCTACACCGAGCTGCTCGAAGAATCCGAAGCGCTGGCACGTGCCCTACTCGAACTGGGCGTACGGCCAAGAGACGTAGTCCAGGTACAGCTGCCGAATTGGGTGGAGTTCGTCGTGGCGATGATTGCACTCGAACGCATCGGGGCGGTGATCAATCCGGTCGGTCCGATCTTCCGTCGGAACGAGGTCATGGTGATGAGCAGGCTCGCCCAGCCCAAAATCATCATCACCGCTTCCACATTCCGTGGATTCGACTACGCGGAAATGCATGCTGAAATCCGAGACGAACTCGACTCCATCGAGGAAGTCATTGTCGTCGGGGATGAAGCCCCAGACACACAGAACTGGAATGAGGTGATCGCTCTCGGTCGATCATCCACCTTCGAAGAAAACACACTCGATCTGCTGGCTCCAGGGTGCGATGAAGTGATCGAGATCATCTTCACGTCGGGAACGACCGGCCAGCCGAAGGGAGTTCTTCACACCATCAACACCCTGACCGCAGGTGTTCTCGGAATTCTTCCCAACTTCACGCATGGCGCCGACGAAGTGGTCCATATGGGCTCCACGTTCGCCCATCAAACCGGGTTCCTGTTCGGTGCTCGGCTCCCGCTAATCGTCGGCGGCACCGGGGTGTTCCAAGACGTCTGGGACCCTGTCCAGTTCGCCACCCTCATCGAGACCAGAAAGATCACGGCATCATGCGGTGCTGCCCCATTCCTGGCCGACCTCCTCACCGTGACCGACCTGGACACCCGAGACCTGTCGTCGTTCACCACCTTTGGCTGTTTCGGGTCCGCCATTCCGTTGCCGCTCCTGGAAGATGCAGCAAACCGGCTGCCCTGTGCGGTCATGCCGGGTTGGGGCATGAGCGAGATCAGCCTGATGACGACAACACAGCTGAGCGATCCGCTCGAGAAACTGTCCGCGACCGACGGCGCTCCCATGCGAGGCAACGAGATTCGAGTGGTCGACGAACACGGCGCAGTCGTTTCCGCTGGTGTCGTAGGAGACCTTCAGGCGCGTGGCTCGTTCGAGTTCGTCGGCTACCTGCAAGGTCGTGAGTTCACCCAACAGTTCTACACCGAAGATGGGTGGTTCGACACCGGTGACCGAGCACTCCTGGACGCCGATGGCTACGTCCGCATCGCCGGTCGAACCAAGGATCTCGTCATCCGTGGTGGGGAGAACATCCCGGTGAAGGAAGTTGAAGACATCTTGCTTCGGCACCCCTCGGTGGCCAGTGTTGCCGTGGTTGCCAAAGGTCATGACCGGCTGGGCGAAGTCGGATGCGCATTCGTGATTCCCGTCGCCCAGGAAGAACCGCCGACTCTCCGCGATCTCACCTCACTCTTGGAGGACCAAGGGATGACACGCCAATTCTGGCCCGAAGATCTTCGAGTGGTTGACCAGTTCCCGATGACAGCATCGGGCAAGGTGCAGAAATTCCGGCTTCGAGAGATGCTCGAGTCTTAGCGGCACCACCGAACCAGAGTCAGGAGTCTCCCCAGTACCTCAGCCGGGGCGGGGATTGCAGCCCGGTTCATCGCTGCGACATGGAGCGAATGATGTGCCATGTTGTGAGGAATCGTGTCATCGGAACAGCGATCCGCCACACTTGGGCGCGTGACGAACACATCGCTGCGGTGGGGCGACCAAGCCCCGAACAACGTCGACGGGGCACGGGACCGTCTGCTCGATGCAGCCGAGTCGTGCTTCGGGCGATTCGGTATTTCGAAGACGACTGTTGAGGACGTCGCGAAAGAGGCGAGCGTCTCTCGAGCCACGGTCTACCGCTACTTCGCTGGCCGCGATGCTGTGGTGTCTGGCGTGATCTTGCGCGAGACCGAGCGTTATCTCGAACGAGTTCGACCGCGAGTCGAGTCCCAGCCCGATCTGGCAGGTGTGATCCTCGAATTCGTCGAAGTGACGCTGCGAGCTGCGGTCCGCGATGAAACGGTTGGCCTGTTGTTCACCAGCGACGACGGCCTCAACAGCGTTGGCATCATCGAAGGCACCTCGGTTGCACTCTTCGAGATGGTCAGCGAGTTCCTTCGTCCGATCTTCGAGAACCGATCTGACGAACATCTGCCCGGACTCCCGATCGAGGACGCATCGGAATGGATCCTTCGAGCCATATTGAGTCTGCTCACCGTGAAGGGCCCCAAGCGGCGGAGTGCCGACGGGCTCGACACGTATCTTCGCCGATTCCTCCTGCCTGCGATCTTGCGTCCAACTTCCTGATCGACTGGTCGTCGAGACAGCGGAAAATTGGCTACCACCGCACCGGCACAGTTCGAGGGCCGCGGACCTGTCCCCCCGTCCACGTGACGAGATCGGGATCGAGGAGTTCGAATGTCGGAATCCTCTCCAACCACTCCTGGATGGCGACCTTGAGTTCCATTCGGGCCAGATTCGACCCGAGGCAGCGGTGAATACCTGAACCGAATGCAAAGTGTCGATTCTGCGCCCGGTCGATGATGAATTCGTCGGCCCGCTCGAAGTGGGCGGGATCGCGGTTGCCGGCGGGGAATGCCATGATGACCTTGTCGCCGGCTTTCATCGGGCATCCCGCTGCTTCTACGTCTACGAGAACCTCGCGGCCCATGTTGACCGGGCTATACATTCGCAGCATTTCCTCCACGGCGGTGTCGATGAGGCTTGGATCGGCGCGAAGTCGCGCCTGGTCCTCGGGGTGTGTTGCGAGGTGCCAGAGCGAAGCCCCGATGCCGCTCCACGTCGTATCGATCCCAGCAATCAACAACAAGAAGCAGCTCCCGAGCAGGTGGCGTTTCCCAAGCGGATCACCGTCGTGCTCAGCCTCCATGAGCATCGTGATCAGATCGTCAGGTCGACTTTCGACAGGAATGCGACGACGCTCTTCGACTCGTTCACCGAAGTAGTCGAGAACCTCCAAGATCGCATCGAGGCTGTTCTCGAGATCTTGGAAGCCCTCTTGCAGGATCCGGACGGCCCAGTCAGTGAACATCTGCTCGTCTGTGGCGGGCACGCCGAGCATGTGGGCGATGACGCGGACCGGGATGTGTTGCGCATAGTCGGTCGCTGCGTCTGCCTGGCTCTTGTGGGCGACGGCGTCGACCAGTTCCTTTGCGAAGCTTTGGGTGATCGGCGTCAGCGCTTCGATCCGACTGGGTGAGAATGCCGGAAGGAGTAGTCGGCGCGCCCAGGTGTGATCCGGGGGGTCAGATGTGATGGGCGGCGCCTCGAGTAGGGGTCCGGCGCCTCGATCGGGCAGATCGATCACGCCAACTCGCCGAGAGGAGAAGTGCTCAGTGTCGTGGGCGATCGCGGAGATGTCGTCATAGTTGATGGGCATCCAGGAGCGGCCGTGGCGCTCGCTGAACGGAACCGGGCATTGGTTGCGGAGAGCCCGCCAAACGGAGAACGGGTCGTCGATGTAGCGCTGGTCGAGAATGTCGAGGTCTCGGCCCCAGTCACTGGTTGCTGGTTCATCGTTGGCATCGGTGTCCGCAGATGCCGAGTCATTCTGGTCAGTCACATGATCTCCAAAGAGTGAAGGCGTTCCCTTTCGCGAACAATACACAATACGAGTACTGTCTCATAGATCATGAGGCCTCATCACCTCATGCCACCCATCGACGGAGGTTGTCCATGGAACTCGAGTTCAACGAACGTACGGCCGAAGCAATGCTCGGCGCAGCGACGGCCGCAGGTGGCATCTCTGCATATCTCGACTTTCGACACACAGAGCTGACCGCTGGTCGGCTCGTCGCCGAAATGGATGCTCGGGACGATCTGCTGACCCCGTTCGGGAATCTTCACGGTGGCTGTTTGTCTGCCTTCGTCGACCACTGTCTCGGAGTGGTCTTCTACCCAGTGATCCCCCACAAGTCCTGGGTGGCCACGACCGAGTTCAAGCTCAACCTCCTGCGCCCGGTCTCGGCCGGGACGTGTGTGGCGGTCGCCGAGATCGTCGCGTTGTCGAAACGCAGTGGCGTCGCCCGCATCGACATAACCGCTGCGGGTGAAACTGTCTGTGCCGCTCAAGGCACCGTCACCATCGTGGCCCCGAGGAGCTGAGCAGATGCAAACCCCAGCCGCCGAATTCGACGTCGCAGTTGTCGGGGCCGGTTTCGCTGGGTTGTATCAGCTGCACCGACTCCGATCACTCGGGTTCAGCACGGTCCTGTTGGAGGCCGGTTCCGGCTTGGGGGGCATCTGGCACTGGAACTGTTATCCCGGAGCTCGAGTTGATTCGAACGTCCCGATCTATGAATTCTCCGATGAGGCGCTGTGGCGTGACTGGTCATGGGAAGAGCGATTCCCCGATTGGCGTGCGCTGCGCGCATACTTCGCCCATGTCGACGCCACATGGGACCTGAGCCGCGACATCCGCTTCAAGACGCGGGTCGATGGAGCAGTGTGGGAGGAGAGTCGACGACGGTGGCGCGTGCTGACGGCAGATGGAGAGCGAATCCATGCGAAGTTCTTCATCGTCTGCACCGGGTTTGCATCAAAACCCCATGTTCCCGACTTTGCCGGCCTGGACGGTTTTGGGGGTCGCTCGCACCACACGGCCCAATGGCCTCAGGAGGGGCTCGACATGAGTGGTCTTCGCGTCGGGATCATTGGAACCGGTGCCAGCGGTGTGCAAGTCACCCAGGAAGCTGCCAACATCGCCGCTGAGGTCTTCGTCTTCCAGCGCACGCCGATCCTTGCTCTCGCAATGCAGCAGGAAACGTTGAGTCGAGAGCAACAAGACGAGGCCAAGGTCGGGTATCCCGAGATTTTCCGTCGTCGCACTCAGACCTCGGGTGGATTCGACTACTCCAACTGCGGCGAATCTGCCCTCGCTGTTTCTGAAGAAGAACGACTCGAGACGTTCGAACGATTGTGGCAGCGCGGTGGATTCAGCTTCTGGGCCGGAAACTACGCCGACATCCTTCGGGACGAGGCAGCGAACCGAACCGCCTACGACTTCTGGCGCGACAAGGTGAGGGCCCGCATCAATGACCCGTCGACTGCGGAGATGTTGGCACCGATGGAGCCGCCGCATCCGTTCGGTGTGAAGCGGCCGTCGCTTGAACAGTCCTACTACGACGACTTCAACCGCGAGAACGTCTCGCTCGTGAATCTTCGCACTTCGCCGATCGAGAGAATCACCGCCAACGGCGTCAAGACCTCTGATCAGGACTACGAGCTGGATCTGCTCGTCCTTGCCACTGGTTTTGACGCAGTGACAGGTGGCCTGACCAGTATCGATATTCAAGGCGTAGGCGGCCAAACCCTTGCCGATGCGTGGCAAGACGGCGTTCGGACTCACCTGGGTATGGCTACCGCCGACTTCCCGAACCTCCTGTACCTCTACGGGCCCCAGAGTCCCTCTGGATTCTGCAACGGACCTACCTGTGCCGAGGTACAGGGCGACATCGTGGTCAACCTTCTCGCCGATCTGCGGAAGCGAGGGATCACGCGGATCGAGGCAACGAACGAGGCGGAAGAGGCTTGGCGATCTCTGGTGAAGACCATCGCCGATATGACGCTCTTTCCTCTCGCCGACTCGTGGTACATGGGAGCGAACATTCCAGGCAAGCCTCGCGAGCTCTTGAACTTCCCCGGGCTTCAGATCTACCTCGATGGCTGCAGGAAGTCCCTCGAGAATGACTACGCCGGTTTCGTGTTGTCACCCGACGGTGTCGACGTGACATGAGCTCCGGGGTTGAAGCCAGCTCACCGATTCGGCGATGGCTCGTGTCGGCCGGATCGCGGATCATCGAGCCGCCGGATGCGTACCGAGAGTTCATGCCGCGGAAATGGCGGGATCGGGCCCCGGTTATCCGGAACGTCGATTCGGTCGGCGATGTCTTCGTCATCGACGGCCTGAAGCAAGGCATCCCCTTGGGTCGCCTGAAGCCTCGGGTGCTCCAGCATCGAGGAGGCGACGGGACTCTGCGGTTCAGGCACTGTGACGCAGCGTCCTGGGATGGCGACGAGCGCGTCCGATCCCAGAACGAAGCGGGCCTGGCAGCCGAAGTGATCTATCCGAGCTTGAGCCTCGTCCTCGCTCGGCATCCCGATCTCGACTACCGCCGAGCCTGCCTCGAGTCCTACAACCGCTGGCTCGCCGTGTTCTGTAGTTCGAGCCCTACACGCCTGCTCGGCCTCGCCCATATCGACCCGGTGACCCCGGCAGCCGGGATCCGAGACCTCGTGCGCATGAGTGATCTCGGCTACCGCGGCGTGCTCCTTCCCGAGCGTCCAGGCTCCGACGACGGCTACGAACACGTGGATTGGGACGCGTTCTTCGCCGCCGCAGCATCGTTGGCCATTCCATTGAGCTTTCACATCGGTGCTGACTCGATCATCCGCTCGAAGCCCGGATCTACGCGGAATGAGTTGAACACATTCGTGGAGATGATCGCGTGTCGAGGTGATGTCCTCAGCAGATTGGTGTTCTCCGGAGTGTTCGAACGGCATCCAACACTGAAAGTCGTCTGCGCTGGCGCTACCGCAGCTGCGGTTGGTCGCCATGGGGCTCGAATGGATCGGGCCAACCGTCGTTACCCCGCCGCAGCTCGCCACGCCGCTGAACTCCCATGCCCGCCGTCGGTCTACTTGGCGCGACATCTCCATGTTCCGGACCCACTACGGCACACCGTGCAGCCTGATCCGACGATCGGAGCGGAACATTGGATGTGGGCGAGCAGCGAGGCCTCATCACCGCGCTCCGATTCAATCGATCGCGTGCTGGGTAATCGTTGGGACGGGCAACCCCCAGCGGACCGGGCAGCCATTCTTTCTGAGAATGTCTGTCAACTCTACGACCTCGAGTTGGCAGAGCCGCTCGACCCTGAGCTGCTGTGACGCCGAGACGTGCAGCACCGAAACAACCGGATTACCTTCGTCAACCGCCCCGTCATCTGACTTGGAGAGTGTGATGGAACTGAAGGACAAGACAATCATTGTGACTGGTGGGGCCAGTGGAATCGGGGCCGCCCTGTGTCGCCGCTTCGCCAGTGAGGGTCCTACCGGTCTCGTGGTCGCCGACACGAATCTCGAGGGAGCGAAGGCGGTGGCAGCCGACGTTGATCGGGCGATCGCCATCCATTGTGACGTGTCAGACTCCGAGAGCATCACCGACTGCATCTCTGCCACGACCGAACGATTCGGCCCTGTCGATCTCTACGTATCGAACGCGGGGATCTTCAACGGCGGCGGACCGCTCGAAGCGCCGCCCGAAGCATGGTCCGCCCAATGGGACGTCAACGTGATGGCGCACGTTCATGCAATTCGCACACTGCTGCCGACCATGCTCGAACGTGGCAGCGGCTACTTCCTGATCACAGCTTCGATGGCAGGAATTCTCACAAGCCCGGGCAACGCCGTCTACGCGGCGACAAAACACGCCGCAGTCGGACTGGCCGAATGGATGTCCATCACGTACCACGCTCAGGGTGTGCGGACGTCGTGTCTTGCCCCACTCGGTGTTCGAACACCGATGCTGGAAGAACTGGGAGATCCCGACGACGAAGGCTTCGCATCGCTCGTCGGCGAGGCCAAAGAACCTGCAGACGTCGCAGACATCGTGGTCGACGCCATCCGCGCTGAGCGCTGTCTGATCACGACCGATAAGCAGGCGCAGAACTGGATGCAACGCAAGGTCGCCGATCACGAGCGATGGCTTGCAGGCATGCGCCGATCGGCCGTGACGCTCGGGTGACTGCCCGGTGCCCGTTCCAACGGCACTGCTCTTGTTCTATTTGTAGGAGTTGAAGCCTCGTCCGAAGGCTTCTCGGGCGATGATGGCTTTCATGATTTCGGGTGTGCCGTCGCCGATTTCGAGGCCCATGACGTCGTTGAGTCGCTGGACGAACGGAAGGTCGGTTCCGTAGCCGGTCCAGCCGTGGAGGAGCAGGCAGGCGTGGATCGCTTCGACGGACTGTTTGGGCCCGAGCCATTTGCACATGGCTGCTTCGGCGGTGTGGGGGAGTCCGGCGTCGGCGCGTGCGAGAACCTCGTAGGAGAGGAGCCGTGTGGCGTGGAGGAGGGCAAGGTGTTCGGCGATCTGGAATGCGACCCCTTCTCTGGTGGCCAGCGGCTTTCCGAAGGTCTCGCGATGTTTGGTGTATTCGATGGTCTCGTCGAGACTCTGGCTGGCTGTGCCGATGGCGGCCAATGCGATGATTGCACGGTTGAAATCGAACGCTTCCATAGCACCGATGAACCCGGTGCCTTCCTCGCCGATCTGGTGATCGGCGGGCACACGGACGTCGTCGAAGAAGAGCGAACCCCGCTCACTCAGGTGGCCGCCGGCACTCGCGTACTTGGTGCGGTTGACTCCTGGCCGGTCGAGCGGCACGAACACCATGGAGATACCCCGGGCTCCTGGTCCGCCGGTTCGGCAGAAGACGACGCACCCTTGCGCCGACCCGCCGAAAGTGATCGATGATTTCTCTCCGTTGATGACCCAATCAGATCCGTCTTTGCGGGCGGTGCAGCTGAGGTTGGCGGCGTCGGAGCCAACACTCGGTTCGGTCAGTGCGAACGCGACGGTCGAC
The DNA here is from genome assembly GCA_964351995.1 of uncultured Acidimicrobiaceae bacterium. Lineage (GTDB taxonomy): Bacteria > Actinomycetota > Acidimicrobiia > Acidimicrobiales > SZUA-35 > SZUA-35. The sequence goes on from CAYGQE010000089.1 coordinate 10,940, forward strand.
TGCCCGGCTGCGATCGCTGGCAGCCATTGCTGTTTGATCTGCTCGTCGGCGTTGGTGAGGAGCTTGGCTGAGATGGCGGAGAGTTGCAGGAAGTAGCTGACGTTGAAGTCGCCGCGTGCAAGCTCTTCGGCCGCGATTCCCATGGTGACGTAGGAGGCTTCGGAGCCGCCGTACTCGGCTGGGATGCGCATGCCGAGCACACCGAGATCCCCGAGTTCTTCGAGCATCTCGGGAGCGAACGTTTCGGTTCGCCATCGGGGCGCCTCAGGTGCGAGGCGTGTCAGGCCGTATCTGCGAGCCGTCTCCTGTAGGAGTTGCTGCTCCTCGTTGAAGCTGAAGTCCATCGGGTTCCTTCTAGTCGAAGTGGGGTCGCGCTAGTCGAAGTGGGCGTCGCGCTTTTCGAGGAACGCGGCGATGCCCTCGGACGCATCGGGTGTGGCAAAGAGTCGTTCGACCTGTGCGGCCTCGACCTCCATGCCCTCGGCGAAGGGAAGATCGGCTGACGCGTCGACGCACTGCATGATTGCCGTTACCGCTTGGTTCGGGCCGGTTGCGAGTGTTTGGGCGAAAAGTATTGCTTCGGCGGCGAGCTCATCGGGTTGTTCGAGACGGTCGACGAGTCCGATGTCGAGTGCTTGGTGACCGTCGACGCTGCGCCCGGTGACCAGGAGATCGACGGCGATTGCACGACCGACTAAACGCGGCAATCGCTGCGTGCCTCCCGCTCCGGGTAGCAGACCCAGTTTGACCTCGGGCAGGCCGAGCTTGGCCCGGGGCGAGGTGAGGCGAAAGGTGCAGGCCATGGCGAATTCGAGGCCACCACCGAGGGCCATGCCGTCGATGACGGCGATGCTGGGCTGAGGAAGTTGATTCACGCGCTCGATGAAGGAGCGAAGGGTGACGAGGTAGCGGTGAAAATCGGCTGCACTCGCTTGGCCCAACAACTTGAGATCGGCGCCGGCTGCGAAGAACCTCTCGAGTCCGGACGTAAACACGAGAACGGAGGCCTTGTCGGCGAGTGCTGAGGTGACGGCGTCGTCGAGTGCGGCGATGAGCTCGAAGGACAGGGCGTTCGCCGGCGGGCTGGTCATCGTCAGAACGGCGACTCGGTTGATCGTGTCGACCGTGACCAGCTTGGGCTCAGCTGCATCGGAGTCGCCTGGGCTGGTCATCATTTGGCAATCACCATGAGACGGTGGTGTCCGACAACGTGGCGGCCACGGCCGTCGCCGGCCCCGCTTGACCGACGCCCGACTCCACTTCGTGGGCGTGTAGTTGTGGCATGACCTCTTCGGCAAAGAGCCGCATGTTTCGTTCGGCTTCGTCGTGGGGCATTCCGCCGTAGCTGAAGACCCCGATGATCCCGCCCGCGCCGACCATGCGCTGGTAGTCCTTGAGTTTGTCGGCGACCTCGTCGGGGGTGCCCCAGACCTGAAGTTCGGCCAGGAATCGGGCGAACTTGTCGCGGCCGTGTTTGGCGATGTTGCCCGAGATCCCGGCGTAGTACTCGTAGCCGGGCGTGTCGGCGATGCCTTCGTCGTAGAACTGGTAGTGATCGACCGCCGAGTGGGAGTAGCTCATCATGTACTTGTCGAACATCGCCTGGGCTTTCGCCGGATCCTCGTCGACGGCCACGAACACCGCGATGATCGGCGCTGGCGGCGGTTCGTCGTTCAATTCGAGGTAATGCTCGCGGTAGGCGTCGATCTCGGCGGTGGTCACGGCCCAGGGTTTCTGGGCGATGATCAGGAGGCCGATCCCGAGTTGGGCCATGAGATCGATCGACTGCGGCGAAACTGCCGATGCGTAGGTGCGCCCTTTGAACGAGCGGCTGGGAAAGGGCCGGATCGCGGCACGTGGCTGCTTCAAGAAGTCGCCGTCGTGTTCGATGAACCCGGTCTCCAGCGCGTTGACAATCGCTTCGGTGTAGTCGGTGAAGCGTCCCCGCGATTCGCTCATCTCGGTTCGGAAGCCGTCGAATTCGACACGCCCGAGTCCTCTCCCCAGTCCGAGAATTGCCCGACCATCCGAAAGTTCGTCGAGCATCGACCATTCTTCGCACAAGCGAACCGGGTCGTGCCACGGCAGGACGTTGATCATCGATCCGAGTTGAACTCGCTCGGTACGAGCGGCGATCCACGTAAGGAACTGCGTGGTGTCCGGCATCATGATGTAGTTGGTGAAGTGGTGTTCGGGGGCCCAGACCGAATCGAACCCCAGCGGTTCTGCCAGATCCGCCAGGGCAAGCTCGTGGCGGTACACCTGGGCATCGGTGTGTTCACCGGAGAGGTTTTGGAAGAAGGCGCTGTATCCAACGTGCATTGTGCTGCTCCTGAACGTGCTTGGGCTCGGACTTCGACGGCAGTTCGGCTATCGGAACCGCTGGAAGTCGGGTGGCCGCTTTTCGTTGAACGCGGCGATGCCTTCGGCCGCTTCTTCGGTCTCGACGAAGAGTTCGAGTGTGTCGAACGCCATCGCACCGACGCCGGCGATGTGCTCGGTTTCGGCGTTGAACGAATGCTTCAAGACCTTGAGCGCTGTGGGTGAGAGCGCGAGGGCATCGTTAGCCCAGTCGCGGACCGTGGAGCGGAGCTCGGCCATCGGGACGACAGCGTTGACGAGGCCCCATCGTTCAGCCGTGGCCGCATCGTATTGGCGGCAGAACATCCAGATTTCGCGGGCTCGCTTCTGACCGATGATGCGCGCGAGGTAGGCCGACCCGAAGCCTGCGTCGAAGGAGCCGACCTTCGGTCCCGTTTGGCCGAATTTGGCGTGGTCGGCGGCGATCGTGATGTCGCAGGTGACGTGAAGGACGTGGCCGCCGCCGATTGCATATCCGTTCACGGCGGCGATCACCGGTTTCGGGATGTCGCGTACGAGCCGATGCAGCGCCTCGACCTCGAATAATCCTGTTTCGGTGGGGCCGTAGTCGCCGGTCTCGCCTCGCTGTTTCTGGTCGCCGCCGGTACAGAACGCCTTCTCGCCAGCACCTGTGAGGGCGACAACGCCCACGGCTGGATCAGCCCAGGCGGCCTTGAACGCTCGGATCAGTTCGTCGATGGTCCGTCCACGGAAGGCGTTGTAGCGGTCGGGACGGTTGATCACGATCCAGGCAAGCCCGTCATCCACGTCGTAGGTGATGTCTTGCAGGTCGTTCATGTCGATGGTCACGCTGGTCTCTTCTCCGCGGCCGTTTCGGTGGCCGCGTTCGTGGTGTGATGGGGGCTAGCTGTTGATGTGGGCTTCGAGTTGGGTGTGGAAGTGTTGGAGGGCGGCTTCTTGCCGGCCGAAGACGGCGTTGGTTCGTATACCGGCGAGGTTGTTCTGATGGATTGTGCGGGCGACGACGAAGTCCTCCAGGAGGACGGTGTCCATGAGGATCTGCCAGTTCTTGTCCCATCGCGCTTCGTATTCCGGGCCCGCAAGGTCGGGTGCAGCGAGCAAACTTGCTCGCGCCGCAACCGACGATGGCGAGTTGCCGGCATGGCTCGACCATGCTTCGAAGTGGTCGCCTTGCCATACCAACACGGTGTTGGGGAAGATCTGGTAGATGATCGCCACGTGGGGGAGGAACTCTTGATCCGCTGGCGGGAGCGTTCGCATTGCCTCGAACGAATCGCGCAAACCGATCATGCGGCCGTGGGGTCCGAAGGCGTCGAACAGGGCGAAGTTGGAGTTGATGTAGGGGCCGATCGTGGTTCTGTGCAAGAAGCGAAGGTGGTACGTCTCGAGGAACCCGTCGACCACCTGTTTCCAATTGAACGACTCGTTCAACACGTCGGTGCGGTCGTGGTAGTAGTCGGCCATGCCGAACGCGTCGAGCTCGGCGTCGAGGTCGCCGAGAAACTCGGCGACCCCCACGGTCTCGTTCGCCGGGGCGGTCGGTCGGGCCCACACCAGTCCGTGGCGTTCCTCGACGGGAAGCTCGATGAGGCCGCGGGTGGAGCGGTCGATGCCGTCGAACCCGTCGTCGTTGGGGATGGAGACCAGCGTGCCCCGGTTGTCGTAGCTCCACGCGTGGTACGGGCAGGTGAATCGGCGGGTGCAGCCCGCCTCGTCGTCAACGACGGCTGCACCGCGGTGCCCACACGAGTTGTGGAAGCCTCGCAACACACCGTCGTCGCCACGCACGATGATCAGTGGATAGCCGGTGAGATCGTCAGTGAAGAAGTCGCCGGGGCTGCGCACTCGGTCACTCGCTCCGACGACCAGAGGCACCGACGCGAAAATCGATGTCTGTTCCTGATCGAGTCGTTCGGCGCTCACGTAGTGCCCAGATGGTTGCACCATGAACGACGGCGCCATGGGGTCCGAACCGGAATCGAGAAATGCGTTGATCCGCCCCAGAAGCCCTGTTTGCGTCGTGAGATCCATGTCTCCCCCTTTTCAGAACTCCATGTTACATCATCTGAGAGTTGTATCAAGACGAAAGCGAAGGCCGGGGGCCGACTCGGCTATCCTCAGACACGTGTCCTTACGCTGGCCAGACGACGTGGATGTCGATGACGTCATTCTCGATGCGGCTGAACGTTGCTTCACCGAGTCCGGGGTCTCGGATGTCACGGTGGAGGAGATCGCTGTGGCCGCCGGCGTTTCGCGGATCACCGTCTACCGTCGGATCGGCAATCGAGACCAGCTCGTTCTGCTCGTTCTGCTCCGCGTCACCGACCGTTTCCTGGCCAGCCTTCGACCTCGCCTGATCGTCGAGTCCGATCTTTCCGATGCGCTCACTCTGCTCATCCGGTCCACGAGCCGCGCCATCCGCAAGGAGGATCTGAGTCTGCTCTTTGCATCGCCGGAACGGGGCGCCATCGGTGTGCCGATCGCAGGGGTGTTGGCGCCGATGGCTGACCGCTTCGGCGGCATCGTCGCCATGTTGTCAGACCAATTCCCAGGTCAGCTCGGAGCCGAAATCATTCCTGCGGAGGCGGGCGAGTGGTTGGTGCGGGTGATGGTGAGCCTGGCGACGTTCGAACGGGCGGGCAAACCCGACGAGAAGGAGACCGAACGATGGGTCCGCACGTTCGTCCTGCCC
>CAYGQE010000090.1:0-15339 GCA_964351995.1 uncultured Acidimicrobiaceae bacterium
GTAGCCGTCTTCGTGCTCGCTGAACTCGTCGCCTGTCTCGCCGTAGCCGTCTTCGCGCTCGCTGAACTCGTCTTCGGCGAAGTTGTTCTCGTCAGCCATGATGTCCCTCCAGGCGGCGCCGAATCGTCTCTCTACGACTCGAGCGGCCAGCACTCTCGCGCGTTGGCTTGGTTCGCGCAAACAAGACCTACCATTTCTGCGCAATGCACACCATTGGGCTCAACGCAGGCGCTGGACGGGTGGTGATCCTTGCCCATGTGCCGATGAAATCGACGCCATTCGGAGAACCCGTACGGCCTCATGTGCGCCACCTCATCCGAACCGCAATCGAAGCTGCGGGGCACACGTGCATCGAGGCGGAGATCACTTCTCGGACTGACGTCACCAAAGCGGTGGGGGAGCATGTCGACCCTCTGATCTTCAACCTCTGTTACGGGCTTCGTGAACAGGGGCAGCTCGATGCTGGTCAACCGGAACTTGCCGAATGGTTCGAACAATCCGGCAGTCACTTGGTCGGGTCCGGTTCTCGAGCCCAACGGCTCTGCCAGGACAAGTTCGAGGCTGGAGTGCTCTCGGACAACCTTGGGGTAGCAGCGCCGCGGACATTCACACTCGAAGAGGCGCTCGACCACCCTGGCCCGCTGATCGTCAAGCCCCGCGAGGGTGCCGCGCACCGGGGTATCCGCGTTGTCGAAGATCCTGCTCGGCTTGCTGACCAACCCCCGGCGGAGACAGACCTGGTCCAGGAGTATCTCGACGGACCCGAGTACACGATTGGCGTGATCGGCAATCGCTCGACCGGCACTCGCACATTGCCGCTCGTTCGGGTCCGCTACCGCCGGGAAGGCGGGGACCCAGCGATCTATGAGTGGACCACCACGTCGATGGCACCTGATTCGCCCAATCGATTCGGCATTGCCGATGCCGCCCTGATGTTGTTCGACGCTCTCGGCCTCGACGACTATGCCCGCTTCGACTTCCGGGCTGTTCGCGATCGCGGCCCCGTACTGATGGACGCCAACGCGCTGCCGAATTTGGCTCCTCGGCAGCTGTTCGCAACCTCGGCTCGCTGGGATGGTTTGACTTACCCGGACCTGATCGCCGAGCTGGTCCAGGGCGCGATCGATCGCCAGGCTTCGATCGTCAGCGGCTAAGAATCTGGCGAACAAGATGCTCGTCGGTCGGAAAGGCGACCCTGCCCGACCTCATCACAACGAACGCCTCATCAGCCCGACCCATCAGCAACACGATGTCGTCATCGTTGGCCTGGTCGAGCAACCAAGCGATGGCTTCGACTCGGTCGGGGATCTCTTCGGCTCGAGGGCACCCCCGCCGAAGGGCAGCGCGGATCTCCGCAGAGTTCTCGCGATAGGGGCTCTCGTCGGTCACCACGACCACATCAGCGAGAACATCCGCAACTTCGCCAAGCGGTTCCCATCGCTCTGGGTCCGAGCTCCCGACACTGGCGAGGAGCACGAGAAGGCGGCCCGTCGTCTTCGTCCGCCAGTGCTCCAGCGACACCTGGAGAGCGTCGCCATTGTGACCTGCTTCGATGACCAACGTGAATGGTGCGTCGATCTCGACCTCCATGAAGCGGCCGGGAGGGAAGGTCACCTGCTCGACGGCTCGAGCAGCCAAGGCTGGATCGAGCCCGCAGGCCACAGCGGCTCCGATGACCAGTTCGAGGTTTCGGACCATGATCGACTCTGCGAATGGCAGCTGGATCTGCCACGTCTCGTCGCCGACGCGCAGCGTCGCCGGCATGAGCTCGATGTGCTCGCCTGGACCGACACGTAGAACACGCAGGTTGCGTTTTTCAGCGATGGCTCTGACTCGCTCAGCCCCTTGAGCGGTTGGGTCCAACACCACGGTCCCGCCGTCTTTCACCACCGTGGTGAACAGCCGCTCTTTGGCCGCTCGGTAGCCCGCAAGCGATCCGTGCACCGAGACGTGGTCCACCCCGAGCTGGGTGAAGATCGCAACGTCGACGGCCATGCGATCCAGCAGTCCCTTGCGCAGCGCGTTGCTGAATGCTTCGAACCAGAGCGAGTCCTGGCCAAGCGCCCACAGGCGGTCAGCCAAACGAGGGAGCGCCGCTGGTCCGGGGCCAATGCGCCCGCTCTTCTTGCGGCCCCCGGACGTCGTGATCCCCAAGCTCCCGAACGAAGCTGCTTCTTGACCTGCCGCAATCATCAGTTGACGGCCCAGTTCCACGCACGAGGTCTTGCCGTTGGTGCCGGTGACAGCGATTCGCTTCAGCTGATGTGACGGTCGGTCCTGGAATGGTGACGCCACCTGGCACCGGCGAGCCATCACCCCCGACATGTCGGCCACGCAGAGCGAGTCGGGTTCCCCGGCGATTGAGATGGCAATGGTGCCGACTCCTTCCCAGGTGTGATGCTTTCGAGGGTGGAGTGACCGTGTCGGGGAAAAGCGGCGAAGCATGTCTCGAGTGGTGTCATCCGCCTCGGCCACCGCGACGAAGTCAACCGGTTCCTCCTGAACCGCAAGCCCGAGTAGTGATCGCAGCCGGCCGGTCTCTTGCTGCTCGGGCGCCGATCCATGAGCGAGCACAAGCCATCCAGTGAGGCCGTCGACCGTGAGATGTTGGAGCGCGACCACGGAGCGAACACCTGCGCGGCCCCACTCGATGACCAGGCGATCAGCCGATGCGGCCCGCTCGACAACGCTTGCGAGCGCATCAGGGCGGAACGCTGGTGTGAACGCGATGCGGACAGCGTCGAGCGCACCGGCAGTTGTCGGGAACGGTCCTCGATAGCCGCTGGTGATTGCGCGTCGGCTGGGCTTTCGGTAGTCGGCCTCCCAACCAGTTCGCACGGTGAAGTCAGCTCTCGGGGGTCGTCTCATGCCCGGTGCTCATGGGCGGCGACGATCTGGGCGAACGGTCTGAGCCCGTCATCCAGACCGACACAGCGGATACCCCGGTTCTCGACCTCGGCCTGCAACGATCGGGCGTCCCACTCGGAAACGCTCGAGGTCTCGAGCGTCACACCAAGCAAGATCGACGATCGGCCAGCGAAGGTGTGCAGGTGTTCCAGCCGGGTCACGAGCCCGTCGAGGATGTCGAGAAGCGGGTCGTCCTCTGCGGCCATGCGATGAGCGATGACGTGGAAGCTCGGCCGAGCGACCGTGGCTTGCAGGATCGTGCGACCGCTGGTCGCTGGGTCCAGGAGCGAGCCCGAGCCTTCGACGACGATGACGTCTGCTTGCGGCTCGATGGCCTGGAGGAGTGACTCGATGATGCCGGGAGCTTGATCGAGGCTTGCGTTGTCGAGGCATCGACCGAAGCCGCGCAGCATCAACCCGATAGGCGATGACGGAAGCCAGTCAGCGACCACGCCGGCCTTGGTGAGTGCTTGTGCGAGTTGCAGGCTCACCTCGGTCGTTGCACCTTGCATCATTGGAGTCTTGGTGTCATGTACGAGCACGCGAGTGGAGTGGCGTTCGTCATCGGCGAACCGAACTCGCCCGGTCACTCCGACACGCTTGAGTTGCACGATGTTGGGATGGGACGAGCCGAGCGCATAACCGGAGAACACCACAGCGCCTCTGTCTGCAGCCGACCGGAGTAATGCAATGTGGCGATCGAGCAGCCGTCGGTTGCCGGGTAGTTCGAGAGCGACGGCGACGGCCACCTCGTCGAGATCGCCATCGAGTTCGTTGGTGACGGGAAGCTCTGGCAGGCCAGCCCACGAAGACAACGCCTTCGTAGAGGCGGCCCCTGACTGGTGATCCCAGATCGACATCGCTCGCTGGCCGGTCTGACCAGCAAGCAGGCGTGCAGGTCTTGTCCGGCGTTCTCCATCGAGTGAGCCGCCGGTGAACAGCACCAGGCGACTCGCGTCGTGCCGGAACCAGCGAAGCTGCTCGGTCAGCTCGTCGCTCAACATGTCACTCATTGCGTCCCCCGCCGACCGCTCGCTCGATGCGATCAGAAGGGGGCGACGGTAGCGGTCGATCGGGGTTGGAGTCGAAGTTCAAGACACCCCCGGGAACGCTGGATCAATCGTCGGTGTCGGTCCGGCCTTGATCGAGGTCGTCGATGCGGGGGAGCGGATCGATGGCGATGCCGACCACGCCCCGGAGGTTGGCCACGATCCGTTTCAGGCAGAGGTAGTAGATCGCAAGTGGAACGACCTCGAATCCGGGGCGAGGCTGCACGACCGCAGGATTCGTCTGGCCAGCTCAGGTGGCTCGCCTTTCCGGGGACGGCGAGTGCACCGGCAGAGTCTGTACAGAATCGGAACTTCGGGCGCCCGCGAACCACCAAGTCTGCGGCGGGCGCAAGACCTCTCCGACTTGCAGTCAGCTCGGCCGATCGGTCCATAGTGTGAACTGTCGAACGACGGCTGTCCGCAGCGGTTTGCCCCACGAAGAGGTCCTCCTGATGCCGAAATGGTCCAATTGGTCCGAGAGCGAAGTCTGCGAGCCAGCACAGCTGCACTTCGCCCGCAGCGCGGAGGATGTCAGCGCCGTCGTGGCCGATGCCGCAGCGCGTGGCTTGTCCGTGCGCGTCGCCGGCTCCGGCCACAGCCACTACCGGCTCGTACCCACTGACGGTGTGGTTCTCGACCTGTCGGGGCTCACCGGCGTGATCCACACCGACATCGAACAGCACCGAGCCCGAGTGTGGGCGGGGACGACCATCTTTGCGCTCGGCCGACCACTTCACGACGCTGGCCTTGCCCTGACCAACCAGGGCGACATCGACCGCCAGGCGCTCGCTGGGGCGATCGGCACCGGCACGCACGGAACGGGTCAAGGCCTCACGAACTTGTCCTCGATGGTCGCTGGTCTGACGATCGTGAATGCTGAAGGTGATGCGGTGCGTTGCAGCATTGACGAGAACCCGGAGTTGTTTCGGGCCGCTCGCCTCGGCCTGGGAGCCTTCGGCGTGGTCACCGAGATCGAGATGTCGGTCAAGCCAGCGTTCCGCCTCAAGGAGAAGCAATGGCAGGCGTCCTATGACGAACTGCGACCGTTGATCGACGAACTGAGTGGTCAGCACCGACACTTCGAGTTCTTCTGGTTCCCGCACAACGACACCGCCAACCCGAAGTGCATGGACATCACCGACGAGCCCGCTGTCTATCCCGTGCGAGAGGAGGGGGCTCGCTGCAATTGGAGCTACGAGGTGTTGCCCAACCATCGCCCACACCTGCACACCGAGATGGAGTACTCGGTCCCGGTCGAACGCTCGTTGGAATGCTTGGACGAGATCCGCGACCTCATGCGCTCTGACTTTCCTGACGTTCGGTGGCCGGTCGAGTATCGCCGGATCGCCGCTGACGACGTGGCGATGTCGCAGGCCCACGACAGAACGTCAGCGACGATCTCGGTCCATCAAGGCAATGGCTTGCCGGCTGAACCATTCTTCCGTGCCTGCGAGGCGATCTTCCTGCGCTACGAAGGCCGGCCCCATTGGGGCAAGGTCCACTATCTGGACGGTGAACAGCTTGCGGCGGCCACGCCGGGATGGAACGAGTGGTGGGCTCAGCGCAATGCCGCCGATCCAGCGGGGCGGTTCCTCAACGATCGTCTCGCCAGCTGGCGGGTCTGAGCCACTCCACCTAGGCCAAAAGTCATCACCCGATCGGGTTCACCTCATCGACGGACACCGACGGTCGATACTTCGGCGCATGATGCAATCTTCTTTCAGAGTTGGGGTCGCTCAGAAGGTGACACTGGTCGTCGTCGGCGCTGCCGCAGCAGCAGGTTTGGCGACAATGGCGGTCGGGATTCGCCAGGCCAGCAACTTCGCGGATGCGGCCACTGTCGAAGCAGAGAGCCTTCAAGATGCTGGCTTCGAGTCAATCGTTCTGGGCGCAGCTGCGAACGTCGAGACCATCAATGCAACCCTTCAACAGAAGATGGCAGCTGACCTTCGCGTCGGTCAGAGCCTGGCCGAAGCAATGGGTGGTTTCCAGGTCACCGGGCCGCCAGCGGTGGAGTGGTCAGCAATCAACCAGTTCGACCAGTCGGTTGTTGATGTCGACCTTCCGGAAATGCGCGTCGGATTGAGTTGGCTCGGCAAGGTCTCGGATCCAGAGCGGGAGGCGGTGCTCGTGGATGAGGTCTTTGACCAGGTCGGAGCGATCTCAACGGTCTTCCAGCGGATGAACGACGACGGCGACATGTTGCGCGTTGCCACCAATGTCGCAAAGACCGATGGCACGCGAGCCATCGGCACATATATCCCGGTCACCAACCCCAATGGCACGCCGAACGTCGTTGTCAACACCTTGCTCGACGGCGAGACGTTCCTGGGGACGGCTTTCGTCGTCAACCGTTGGTACATCACCGCCTACGCTCCCATTTTCGACGACGCCGGGGATGTCATCGGCTCGTTCTTCGTAGGTCTCCCTCAAGACGGTGTTGCGGAACTCGAAGCCTCGATCCAGAACATCGAGGTCACTGAAAACGGCTTCATGATGGTTGTGCGAGGTAGCGGAGCGCAGGCCGGTGATGTGGTGTTCGGCCCCGCTGAGATGAAAGGCTCCAACCGTCTCGCTGACGTGGACGCGGACGGTGAACCGTTCATCGCTGCGATCCTCGAGGCGGCGCGCGACCTTGCGCCCGGCGAAACTGGCACCTTCACGTTCGAGTCGACCGACCTCGGCGCCATCGATGCCCACTTCACGTACTTCCAGCCATGGGACTGGGTCATCGTGGCGAACACTCCCAAAATGGACACCGAAGGTGTCGCAGCGGCGTTGTACTCAGGGCGTAACGACATGCGAGACATGCTCATTCTGAGCACGCTTGGTGTCGTCTTCATCACGGCTGTCTTCGGGATGATCTACGCCCGGCGCATGGCAAGACCGATCAAGTCCATCGCCGAGCGGGCTGATGCTATTGCACACGGCAACTTCGACATCGAGCCGCTTGCACTTCATCGAAACGATGAGCTTGGTGATCTTGCTGATTCGTTCGATGAGATGACGGCGATCCTGGGAGTCGTGGGTCTTCAGGCAACGGCCATTGCCAACCGCCAGCTGACGTCGGCCAATCTCGAAAAGAGCCTCCCCGGTGAGCTCGGTCAAGCGTTCCGGGGGATGGTCGACTCGTTGCAGGAGTTGGTTGGAGAGCTCCGAACCTCCTCATCGCAGCTGGGCACTGCCGCCGAGGTGTTGACCTCTGTGAGTTCGTCGGTTGGCGACAGTGCAGAACGCACGTCGAGCCAGGCCACGCAGGTTTCGTCGACTGGCGACAGTGTGTCGGCCAGTGTGTCGAGTGTGGCATCGGCAGTCGAGCAGATGAACGCCAGCATCGGCGAGATCTCTGTCAACGCCACCGAGGCATCCCACGTCGCAAACGAGGCTGTGTCGGTCGCGGGTCAGACGTCAGAGACGATCTCGAAACTCAGCGCATCGAGCGCCGAGATTGGCAACGTGATCAAGGTCATCAACTCGATCGCTGAGCAGACCAACCTGCTGGCGCTCAACGCAACGATCGAGGCCGCACGTGCTGGAGATGCCGGGAAGGGATTCGCCGTCGTCGCCAACGAGGTGAAGGAACTCGCAAGTCAAACGGCGAAGGCCACCGAGGAGATCTCGCTCCGAATCCAGGCGATCCAAGACGATGCCGCCGGCGCCGTTGATGCAAATGGCCGAATCGGCGAAACGATCGACCGGATCAATGAGATCACCCTGACGATCGCCGGTGCCGTCGAACAGCAATCGGTGACCACGGCGCAGATCGGACGAAGCATCAGCGAGGCGGCACGAGGTACGACCGAGATTGCCGTCAACATCAGCCAGGTTGCGGAGGCTGCGGCCTCAACTCGACAGTCGACAGCTGACACGCAGCACTCCGCCGAGGATCTTGCTCGCATGGCATCGGGCTTGAACGAGCTCGTCGATCAGTTCAGCTGACCCGCCGACTTGGACACAGGGGTCTGCACACCCGATCATGAGCCGAGGCGGGCAAGGGGCCCGGCGTGTGAAGGATGACCAAATGAGTGAGACCGAGAAAGCCGAGCTTGCTCTTGAGGGCGACGATGTCCTCTCCACGCTCGGGAATGGTCGAGTGTTGGAGTCAGATGGTGAGGCCGGTCGAGCAGTGCTCGAGTTCACGTGCGCTCCCGCAATGTGTCACTCGGGTGGTGTTGCTCAAGGCGGTTTCGTCACCGGTTGGATCGATTCCGCAATGGCGCACGCCTGCATCGCTCGCTACACCACCGACTTCTGGATTGCGACGCTCGAGGTCAAGGTGAGCTTCTTCAAGCCCGCCAACCCAGGGCTCGTCGTCGCCGAAGGTTGGATCGAGCGAGCCGGTAAGCAGACGGTCTTCGCCGAGGGCCAGCTGCTCGATGGTGAGGGCAACGTGCTGGCCAAGGCCAGCTCGACCATCCGCCTGGTGCCGAATCGCGTCTGAGAACAAAAAGTCGCTCAGGCGCGACAGATTGGCAACCGCCGATGCGATGAAAGGGCATCGGAACCAACCAGGGAGTTTGTCATGCATGGAGTCCTCATCACCTTTGATTGCGCTGCAACAGCGGACCACGTGGCGGCACCCTTTGCGGACTACGCAACCGCATTGCGAACGCAGCCAGGATTTCTGACCAAGACATGGGTGTCGAACGATCAGGGATTCGGCGGCTTCCACGTGTTCGCCGACAAGGCATCCGCCGACGCCTATCTCGGGAGCGACCTCGCCGCTGAACTGATGGCGACCGATGGCTTCGACAACTTCGTTGTCGAACACTTCGATGTGCTTGATGAGCTCAGCGCAATGACCGGCGGTGTCCCCGTCAGCTGAGCAGAGCGCCCAGGCTCGGGCGCAGCGATCTCCAAACCTGTCGAGCACCTGTCGATCTCTGTTGGACGCCTATGTTGGCGACATGGTGTTGTCAGGCGAGGTCGTGGTCGCTGCAGAGCGGTGGGTTGACGACCGCTGGCCGGTGTCGGTGAAGGGTGTGCTTGGTTGGGCAGGGAAGGTGGTGGTCCTGAGGAATGACCGCGACGAGTGGGAGCTGCCCGGCGGGCGACTCGATGCCACCGATGCCAGCCCGGTCGACGCGCTGCGGCGCGAGATGCAAGAAGAGTTGGGGCTAGACGTGGCCGTTGGTTCCCTGATCGATTCGTGGATCTACGACGTCGCCGGCAAACGGGTGCTGATCGTGACCTATGTGTGCACCGCCGAGCGGCCCACTGCGCTCGGCCACAGCAATGAGCACGTCGACGTGGCCGAGTTCACCCTCGACGCCCTTCGCTCTGAATCGATTCCCGACGGCTACCTCCGCTCGATCGAAGCCGCACTCCATCAAGACGTGTGAGCTGAGCCTTTGGCGATGATGGTCTGCCATTCGTGTTCGGAGGGCAGGTGATTGGCGAGCCACAAGCGGCGTTCGGGTTCGAGGCGAGGAATGACATGGGCGGCATCGACCTGGTCCTTGGGGCGGATGGTCTTGCTTTTGAACAGCAGCTGAACATCAGGAGCGAGGTAGGGCATGCCGTCCTCGGCGGTGAGCACGGCCTCGGACCACGGTCGGCGAAGCGAGCGATCGCGCAGATAGATCCACTCGTCGTCGTTGCTCGCCCGCCGACCACCACCGGAACGGCGCCTGCGCAAACAGTTCGGCGACCTCAGCGACCGTCAACAGCTGCCAAGCTCCGAGATGTTCTGCCCTCATCGCCTGACCGTAGTTGGCGACGGTCGACGGTCGACGGTCGACGGGGGGCGAGGCGTCGATCGCGTTGCCCGAGCTACGCTCGGGCGGGTGAAGATCGGGGAACTGGGAGATGCCTGCGGCGTCACGACCAAGACGATTCGTTACTACGAGTCGATTGGTTTGTTCGATGAGCCGGGCCGCACGGCCAGTGGCTACCGGGACTACGGCGATGACGCAGTGGAACGACTGAGGTTCATCAGAGACGCCCAGGCGACGGGCCTGACCCTCGGCGAGATCGCCTCGGTGCTCGAGTTGAAAGTGGCGGGGGTTGGTTCGTGTGCGCATACCAAAGCGCTGATCGATGCCCATCTTGCGACCATCGACACCCAGATCGAGCAGCTGACCGCCGCTCGGCGCGAGTTGGCGACACTGGCGAGGCGGGCCGAGTCGCTCGACCCAGCATCGTGTACCGACCCCAACCGCTGCCAAGTGATTGCCGAAGCTCGTTGACCGAACGCAACTTCTCCTGGATGTTCGGCGCAGCCGAAATCCGTTCGTGAGCAACTCGAGTTTCGCCGAAGGCAAATACGTTGACATTCCAGCCGAGTGGAAGGTTTAGACTGATGGGATGGCCGTAGAACTGAGCACTCGATCTGATCTGTCGATCGACGGGATGACGTGCGCGGCGTGTGCCAACCGCATCCAACGCCGCCTCGGAAAGCTCGATGCGGTGTCGGAAGCGCAGGTCAACTTCGCCACCGGGCGGGCGACCGTCACGCACAACGGCTCGGTCGACGAAGCGGCACTTACGGCTGAAGTCGAGGCGCTCGGTTATGCAGTGATCGAGGCGGACGAGGGCGAGGGGGCCGAGGATCGCCGCGAGGCTGACCTGCTCCGTCGCCTGGTCATTGCCGTGGTGCTCGCGATCCCGTCGATGGTGATCTCGATGTTCCACTCGCTCCACTTCGACGGGTGGGAGTGGGTGGTTGTCGCGTTGTCGACGCCGGTGATTCTCTGGTCTGGGTGGCTGTTCCATCGCGCCGCCTGGATGAACATTCGTCACGGCTCCACCACGATGGACACGCTCGTGTCGATGGGCTCGCTGTCGGCGCTGATCTGGTCGGTCGTGGTGTTGGTCGGCGGTGTGGGCGACGGCCACGTCTACTTCGAGACCGGCGCGGTGATCATCGCGCTCATCTTGCTCGGCAAGTGGTTCGAGCTCCGAGCGAAGCGTCGATCGGGCGACGCCATTCGTGCACTCGCCGATCTCGGTGCCCGCACAGCTCAGCTGGTCGACGGGCGCGAGGTCTCACTCGAGGACCTCGCCGTCGGCATGCAGTTTGTTGTGCGCCCCGGCGAGAAGGTTGCGACCGACGGGGTGATCGTCGAGGGTCGATCAGCGGTCGATGCGTCGATGGTCACCGGCGAACCGGTGCCAGTCGAGGTGGGCCCAGGCGACGAGGTCATCGGGGCCACGATCAACGCCAACGGTTCGCTCGTGGTCGAAGCGACCAAGGTCGGCGCCGACACCGCCCTGGCACAAATCATCCGCCTCGTCGATCAGGCGCAGGGCAGCCGGGCCGAAGTCCAGCGGCTCGCCGACCGAGTGTCAGCGGTGTTCGTTCCTCTGGCCATCGTCATTGCACTCGTCACGCTGACGACCTGGTTGCTGCTCGGCAACCCGGCAGGCGACGCATTCACCGCAGCGGTCGCCGTGCTGATCATTGCGTGTCCATGTGCGCTCGGTCTGGCCACGCCGTTAGGGATCATGGTCGGCACAGGTCGTGGCGCCCAGCTGGGCGTGATCATCAAGGGCGGCGAGGTGCTCGAAGACACCAGGGCGGTCAACGCCGTTGTCGTCGACAAGACCGGCACGGTCACCGAGGGGGCGATGTCGGTGGTCGAGGTGCTCGACGCAGGCCTCGACCGTTCCTCTCGAGATCGGCTCCATCGCTTGGCTGCCTCGGCCGAGGCGAAGTCCGAGCACCCCATCGCCAGAGCCGTTGCTGGGTCGGTGAATGACGGTTCGCAGGCCGATGAGCTGGCGGTCGATGACTTCGAGAACGCACCTGGCTACGGCGTCAGCGCCAGAGTCGATGGGGAGGCCGTGCGAGTTGGACGACGGAGCCTCTTCGACGAGGTACCGACGGCAGTGGAACGCCTTGCTGCCGATGCAGAAGAACAGGGGTCGACAGCGATCTTTGCTGGCCGCAACGGTGTTGCCGAGATGGTCTTTGTGGTTGCTGATCGGATCAAAGTGACGTCGGCCGACGCCATCGCTGCGCTGCACGAGCAGGGCTTGTCGGTCACGCTGTTGACCGGCGACAACAAGCGAACCGCGGCCGCCGTGGCCACAGCGGTCGGCATCGGCACCCGCCCAGGCGACGACGTCATCGCCGAGGTCTATCCCGACGACAAAGCAGCGGTGATCAGCAGGCTCCAGGCCGAGGGCAAGCGTGTGGCGATGGTCGGCGATGGCATCAACGACGCCCCAGCGCTCGCCCAAGCCGATCTCGGCATCGCCGTAGGTACCGGTACCGACATCGCCATCGAGGCGTCAGACCTCACGATCGTGACCGGTGATCTGCGAGCTGTCGCCGACGCCATCGCCCTTTCGCGACGCACACTGTCGACGATCAAGGGCAACCTCTTCTGGGCGTTCGCCTACAACACAGCAGCTATTCCGCTCGCTGCCTTTGGCATCCTCAACCCGATGATCGCTGCTGGTGCCATGGGCATGTCGTCAGTGTTCGTTGTCACCAACAGTCTCCGACTCCGCAGCTTCGCCGGCTATCGCCGAGCTGTCTGACCATCCGAACGAAAGAAGCCACACCCATGTCCAACGCCACCGTCTACTCCGTGCCTGACATCAGTTGTGATCATTGCGTCAATGCCATCACCAAAGAGGTCACTGCTGTTCCCGGCGTCACCACGCTCGAGGTTGACCTCGCAGCGAAGACGGTCTCAGTGGCTGGCGGTGACTCTGCCGCCGTCATTGCTGCGATCGACGAAGCGGGTTTCGACGTCGCCTGACTCCGGCTCAGCTCATCCACGCGACAAGGGCTGCAGCGACGTCCTCGCCTCGGTCGTCCGGCAAGAAGTGTCCACCGGGAGCGAATTCCTGGGGAGGCTGCTCTGCAGCACCGGGTATGCGCTCGATGAATTCGGTGTGCAAGTGGCCGAGGATGGGGCACCGGGCACCAGAGTGTGAGGAACGGTTTTGTCCACTTCTCGTAGACCTTCCACGCCGCCTTCGAGGAACGAGGTCACCCAGCTGACATGGCCGTTGTAGGTGTAAGCCGATCGATCCGTCGGTTTGTCTGAGCGCCCGAAGCCAATGAGGTCGGGTGCGACGCAGCGAAAGCCGGCCTCGATCAGCGGCGTGATCATGCGGCGATAGAGGAAGCTCCACGTCGGTTCGCCGTGGAGCAGCAACACCGTCGGTCCGTCAATGGGGCCCACGTCGATGTAGGCCATGCGCAGCCCGTCGATGTCGACGTAGGCCGGCTCGTGAGGAAAGTCAGGAAGGTCGGCGAACCGTTCGTGCGGGGTGCGAACGAACTCGATGCCGCCTGGTGTCACTCTTGGCTCCGTGATTGGGCTCTTCTGTCAGCCTCTGGCCTTCACGTCGACCGGGCGTGGTGGGTCAAGTCAGCGATACGTGCCGGCGAGCTCTCCGAGTTCGTCGGCGATCTGCTGGACGTTCTCGGTGGCCTCACGGCTCTCCCGAACCGAGGTGGTGGTCTCGGATGCGGCGGACGCCACGCCGTTGACGCTCGCCGCGATGCTGCGCGATCCAGATGCAGTCTCTTCGATGCTCCGCCCGATCTCGGCAGTGGTGAGTGATTGTTCTTCAACAGACATGGCGATCTCGGATGAGATTGCGTTGATCCGGTTGATGGTCTCGCTGATTCGCTCATTGGCGGTGATGGCGCCGAGCGTGTCCGACTGAATGATCTCGATCCGGTCGATGATGTCCTGGGTTGCTTTGGATGTCTGATCGGCGAGCGCCTTCACTTCGCTGGCGACGACGGCGAAGCCGCGGCCAGCATCGCCAGCCCTGGCCGCTTCGATGGTCGCGTTCAACGCAAGCAAGTTGGTCTGCTCGGCGATCGAATTGATGGACTGGATGACGGTCTCGATCTCTTGGCTTGATGCGCTCAGTTTCGAAATGGTCTCCGATGAAGCCTTGGCCACATCGACCGCTTCAGTGGCAGCGTTCGCTGCGTCGGTGGCGCTGTGCGCCACGGTCTTGATCGATGCGTTGAGCTGTTCGATCGCTGCAGCCACGGTGGAAACGCTGGCGGACACCTCGTCGCTGGCGATCGATGAAGACGTTGCTTCCTTCGCTGTCAGATCAGCGTTCTCATCGACTCGGCTGGCGACCCTGACCAGATCATTGGCTGCCTGAGCGAGAGCGGACGACGAAGCCGTGAGCCGACGCATCGTCGAAGACAACGACTCGAGCATTCGATCGAAGGTTCGGCCCAACTCGCCGGGCACGTTGTGCTCAGAAGAGATGTCGCCATCAGCGATTCGATCGGCTTGGGTGCCGATGGCACCCAGCGTTTCTGTCATGGCTTCGAACGAAACCCCAAGCGCACCAATCGTTCCACCTTCGCGTACTCGGGGTGCCGTCGCCGAGAGATCGCCGCCGGCGATGCCGGATGCAACCTTCGAGAAGTTGTTCAGTTGACGGAACAGGGACCGGATGATCCAAGCCCCAGCGAGGACGAGGAGGAAGCTGATGCCGGTCCCGATCAAGAGCGCTTGGCGATCAGATTGGACTTGCGTCTCGATGTCGTCCACATACACGCCAGTGCCGAGGATCCAACCCCACGGTTCGAATCCTGCGACATAGCTGATCTTTGGCTGTGGATCCTCGAAACCAGGCTTCGGCCACATGTAGTTCACGTAGCCAGCATCGTCAGCAGCCACGACGTCTCGCATCTCGACGAAGAGAAGCACACCATTGGGGTCGGCGGAAGCGCTGAGGTCGGTCCCGTTGAGCTCAGGCTTGATTGGATGCATCTCCATCATCAAGTCGTTGTTCAAGATGAAGTAGTACTCGACTTCGTCGTAGCGCAACGCCGCAATGCTGGCCCGAGCTCCCGCTTGGGCCTCTTCCCGCGTCATGGAGCCGTCGGCTTCGAACGCTTGGAAGCTCTCGATCACGCCTATGCCCACCTCGACAAGAGACCTCGTCGATTGCTCGCGACCATCACGGATGGATGTCTCCATTTGTGCGAGCCCTCGGATGCCGGTCATGGTCACAGCGATGGCGGCCAAGGTGATCACCACGGTCAGTTTGACACCAACGCCCCATCGACGCGGGTCGATCACTTGATACATGAGACTGCCTCTTGACGTCGTTGCCACGACCGTTGCTGATCTCGACGGCCCAGTGCCGATCGATGTCGAGAGGTTCGGCCGGTCGGGCCTCTCGCATTACCTTGGCCCGTAGATTTCGACACAGGATTGAGTTCTCATGGGCGAAGAGGCGTCAAACCGAATCCGAAAGGGTGCGGATGAGCTCTTCGTCGACGTCGCGCTGTGGCGGCGATACCCGAGCGTCGAAGCGGCGTCGACCCGGTATTCGGATGCCAGGCATCGCCTCGAGTTCGCTCAGGAAGGCATCGCTGTGTTCGGCCCATCCGGGGCCGGCCAGCACGTCGGGGGCCATGGCCAGCACAAACTCGCCGCCG
>CAYGQE010000091.1:0-14794 GCA_964351995.1 uncultured Acidimicrobiaceae bacterium
GATGGTGGCGAGGTTCCGGTTGAACGTCGCCGGCGCACAATCGCCGTACCGGGCATCCAGATGACGTTTGAGGGCGGCACGGCTGATCTTGGTGATGTCGGTGTCGCCGGCGAGCTCCACCCCATCAAGGAGATCTTCGAACGTGGCGTCGTACACCTCGAGCGTGGAGGCCGCGAGGTCCACCGACGCCAGAAACGCTCGGGTCGCGTCCCAAAGGGTCGTGGAGGTGGGGGAGTGGTTCGGAAGCTGGACGATCTGAGCCATGGACGGTTTTCCTCGCTATCGCACTAAACGCGTACCAGCACCGTACTCACCCGGTGTGACAGAGGTCAGCAACCAAGCGGGTCAGCGTCGATCGCCAACCAGCCCTATCGCACAGAAAGGGCGGTTTGGTGCGATAGAGAATTTAGTCAACGGTGGGTCGAGAGCGAAGCAGCTCGATGGCTTCAGCTCGACCTTGGACACCGAGCTTGAGGTAGATCCCCTGGAGCTTGCGTCGGATTGTGCGATCGCTGTAACTGAGTTCGGTGGCGATCTGACCGATCTTCAAACCAGCAAGCAGGCCTTCCACGATGTGTAGCTCGACACCTTCGAGGGCCATCTCGGTCATCTGTTGCGTGCTGGGCGGCCGGTGCGATGCCAAGGCTTGAGTGATCGCCAACGGGAGTAGGGCTTCGCCAGCGATCGCAGCAACGACAACATCAACCATCACCTCGGTAGGGGTGTCGAGGTGGACAGCTCCTGCACCGAGTGCCAAGGCTCGCACAAAGGCCTCAAGTTCAAGATCGGGGATGACCACCACGGTTGGGGTCCACAGAGCCGAATCGGCAGCTTGGTCCCAGTGCCCTGCGGTCGCACAACAAATCACAAGCACATCAGCATCGCCTTGGACAACGCTCAGCCCGACTACTTCGAGCCTGGCCGCCAGGGCTTCCCTGTAGGGGGCGGGACCTCCGATGATCCTGACTGTGGTCGCCGCCATTTGCGAACAGTAGCTGCTTGGCCACTGATGTCCGGGTCGGTTGTCCGCCCGGACATTTCGATGTCCGGTTTTGTGTCCGCCTCATGTCCTATGCAGCGCTGCGGTCATCGTTCACGATGCGAAAGCCAGCCGAACCATCGGCTGACGGAGACGGGCCTCCTGGGTCCCGGGTCTTTTCGAAAGGGATCCAAATCGTGAACAGCACACTCACCCCCAAAAGCAAGTTGTCGCGCAAGGCGGCAGCGGTGGTTCTGGGCTGCGGCCTTGGGGTTGCAACATTCGGCGGTCTTGCTGGAGTCGCCGGAGCGTCGACGAATCACAACAGCAGCATCTCGACGAACAATGGTTGCAGCTACGACGGCTACCACAAGTACACCAATGGCAGTTCGGCCACCGCTGACACCGAGAAGAAGAGCGGCAACTGCGTCGAAGTTTCGGTTCGCCTCTGGCGTTCGGGGTCATCGACCAGCATCAATCACTATCACCCGACGAAGGCAATTGCTTCCGTGAGCGGCTCCATCACGTTCGTGTCCTCTGATCACAACGCTGATCCGCTCGGCACCCCGCCCTACGTGGGCTTCAACATGAAGTGAGCCTCGTGGTTCAGGTGATGGCGTCCCCACATCGCCGTCGTCACCTGGACCTTGCTCAATGTCCACACTGAACATCCCAGAAAGATCTACCACCATGCGAATCACATTTTTTATTGCCGCAGCGGCGCTTGCACTCGCCTCTTGCGGAACTGCAGCTGGCACCAGCGACGAAGCGTCAAGCCTGTACCTGTCTGAAGCCGACATCAACATTCTGATCGACACCGCTCCAGAGGCTCAACAGCGGTTTATCGAAGACGGCTTGGTTACAGACGCTGAACGTGAAGCTGCCTATCTCGAGTTCATCGGATGCATGGAAGATCAAGGCATCGCCACTCTCAACTACGAACTGGGATCAAACGGAGGCGACACCTTCGAACAAGACAGCGGATCGATCGATCCCGAACAGGTCAACTCCATCACGACATCCTGTCGCTCCGCTCACTATGTAGAGGTCGGTGCTGTCTACGAGTTCAACAATCGGCTCTCGGAAGAGGACCAGCAACGAATCTTGGACGACACAGCCGCCTGCATGCGTGACAAGGGCTTCGATGTTGTCGAAGGAGCGACCCTTGATCAGATGAACGAGATCGAGCGTACGGAAACCGCCACCTGCTGGGCTGCGGCATCGTCACAGTGAATGCCACCACGCGACTAGCTGTCAGTAGTACCGCTGCTGCGCTGTTTCTGTTACCGCTCGGGGTTCTGGTCGGGACGCAGTTCCAAGCTGCCGATCGTCTCGCAAGCCTGGAAGCAGAGCCAACCGCCATTCTGACATCGGCTCAATCAGAGGAGGACCTCGAGGCACGAGCAGTTCGTGTCGAGTTCGATCTCGCAGTGTCAG
This sequence comes from uncultured Acidimicrobiaceae bacterium, assembly GCA_964351995.1. Classification (GTDB taxonomy): domain Bacteria; phylum Actinomycetota; class Acidimicrobiia; order Acidimicrobiales; family SZUA-35; genus SZUA-35. Next base: position 2,417 of record CAYGQE010000091.1, read on the forward strand.
ATCGAGTCGTTGCCCCAACCTGGACCGGGCTCATTACAGCGGTCCACACCGAGTCCGACGCAGTTATTAGCTCGGGTGATGTCGTCATCGCCATCGATGGAATCAATCGAATCGCCATCGCTACCCCGTCGCCGCTTCACCGCGATCTGATCAGCGGCATGACAGGCGCCGACGTCACCGCCGTCCAAGAGTTCCTCGTTTCACGGGGTCTCCTTGACGAAGTGACCGGCGTCTACGACCGAGCCACCACTGCGGCGGTGAAAGAACTCCGGATAACGCTTGGCGAAATCAAACCACCAGGCACTCTGGATCGTTCGCTGTTCGTGTGGCTTCCTCACGAGCAGTGGAGTGTCGGCAAAGTCACAGCTTCTGTTGGTACCCCAGCGCCAGCAGCTGGTCAGGTGCTGTTCGAGTCGTTGCCGACTGTGACTGCTGCTCGTCTTGTTGAACTCAACGACGATGCGGTCACATCTGCTGACGCCACGTGGAAGATCACGTTGGATGATCTGGTGATCTTTCTCGATGAAAGTGGTGAAATCCCAAGCAACGAGCTTGGCGTGCTCGACGTGCCGGCTCGTGCCCTGATCGCCAAACAGGGAGTCGCTGACAGCAACGGCGTCGCTCCGACCCTTGTGGCTCAAATCTCAAGAGTTGAGGCCCAGGCGTTCCTGACTATTCCAGCAACCGCTCTTGTTACAGACGACGCCGGCGCTTGTGTGTGGGTCGTTGCCAGTCCGTTCCTGCCCGAAACGGCTCAAAGCATCGACGTCGACATTGTTGGTTCCGGATCACGCCCAGGCACAGCCAACATCGCTGAGATTGATTTGCCTGACCAGATCCTCGCCAACCCGACCGAGATGCTTCCGGACCCCTCATGTCGCTCACAGCAATAGACATCAGCCACCAGTACAACATCACCGATCGGCCTGTTCTCGAGAACGTCACGGTCCGCATCGAAGACGGCGAATCCGTGGCACTTCTTGGACCATCCGGATCCGGAAAGTCGACCCTTCTCGGCATCCTCGGCCTCCTCCACACACCAAGCGCTGGTGATGTTGCGGTCGATGACATCACCGTCACAACAGACCGCTCCGCAATTCATGCGCTACGCAGCGATATGGGTTGGGTCTTGCAGGGCTCCAACCTGCTCGGCAGACGAACCGCTCTGGACAACGTGGTCCTCACCCTCCTCGCCAAAGGCATCTCACGAACCGACGCTGAGCCCACAGCGACAGAACTACTTCAGCGCGTCGGGCTGGGTCACCGAATCAACACCCCTGTCCGGCTGCTCAGCGGAGGCGAAGCCCAACGAGTCAGCATCGCAAGAGCCTTTCTCAGCCAACCTCGGTGGGTACTCGCCGACGAACCCACCGGGCAGCTCGACCACGCAACCACCAACGACATCATCAATGCAGTGCTCGAAGCACGATCAGCAACAACGTCACTCATCGTCGCCACCCACGACCATCGACTCGCAGAACGCTGCGATCGAGTCTTCGAAATCATCGACGGACACCTGGTAAGCAAATGAGCTGGACCCTCAAATCCATAGCCACAGAAGCACAACGCAACGTGCGCTCCGACCGCGGACGCACCATGGCTCACATCGCTGGTTGGACAGTCATCGTCGCAGCAATCGTCGGTGCCGAACTCACAACCATCGCTGATCTCAACGCCGTCGCTACCGAGCGCGCCCATGACGGCATCGCCGTCGCAATCTCCACAGCAGACGGCGGCATCACGTCTGACAGTTGCTCCCGCCTCGACCAACAGCCCCACGTCCAGGCAGCAGGCGGCATTACAGAAACTGGAATTGCCTCTTTCGACAACCTCCCCAACGCAGAATTCGTCACCGCCACAGCGACAAACCGAGCCCTTCAAGTCCTCGACCCCACCCTCGACACATCCCAACTCGGGGAAACAACGGGAACCGTCTACATCGGTCAAGCACTGTCCGATGAACTAGGCCTCACCCCAGGCGAGGTCATGCCCCTCAATGGCCAACAAGTCACCGTCGCCGGCGTGCTCGCAACAACACCACGAAGCGAACGCGTCGATCGATGGCTACTCACAACCGGCCCCCCAATCGGCACCACCGACCAATGCTGGGTCGAATACACCCCCAGCGCAGCCCCAAACCGAGTCTCCTTCAACGCAGCAGCACTCACAGTTGAAAGCGAATCTCAGCTCGAAACACACGAACTAATCCAGCTCGACGAACGATCCCGCAACCTGACCAGCGAGTTCCAACAACGACAACTCGCAACAGGGTGGCCAGCAGCCGCTGCGCTTGGACTCTTTGTCACAACCGGAGCGCTCTGGTCTCGGCGCTCTGAGTTCGCCCTTTACCGAACCGTCGGTCTTTCCACCACGAAAATGATGCTCCTGGTACAGATCGAAACAGCAATCGCTCTCCTCATCGCAACCATCACCGGAGCACTCATCGCAACCGCCACAATCCCACTGATGTCCACCAACATCGCCAACGGCTACACCCTTGAACAGCTAGCCGTGGCTGCAAGAACTCTCGGACTCGTGACCAGCGCCGCCTTCATCGCAACCCCGTTCTTCGTTGTCCTTCTCGGCCGCAACACAATGACTCTCCTCAAAGACCGATAACCGTTGAACTCATTGTCGCCTGCTCCACAGCTAATTGACGAGGGCAACCTGACGAAGTCAGGGCGGCAGCCCGACCGTCATCAGGTGAAGACAGTCTGAGCTAAAGGCTGAGTCCGAGGTCAGGGCCTGGGCGTTCGATGCGTGGCCGGTAGGGCTCGAGCGCTCGTTCCACACCACGCCTGGCGGTGTTGAGGCCGTCGCTGTGGTGATCTCGTGCCGACCACTCAACACTGCTGAGGGCGGGGTCCCGGTTGTTCCAGGTGTGGTCGTATTGCTCGGCTCGAGCGACGACGCCGACCCAGCGTTCGAAGATCTCGTTGGGGGCGTTGGCGGGTGGCTCAACCAACCGGCGTCGTTCGAGGAGTCCTGGTTCGACGGTGAGGGTGTCGAGGATCCTGGTGGTGCGCCGCTCAACGTCGGTGTCCATGACACGGTCGATGGTGTCGATGTGGGGTTGGTTGTGGTCGATGATCATCCGGTGCCTGGCTTCGAGCCGGCCCCGCCCATCAAACCCTTGCTCGGCTTCGACCATCGCGGTTCGTTGCCTGGTGATGCGGATGTCGAGGCCGCGCAGTTTCGCGTACCCGTCGGTGATGCGCTGCTCTAACCCAGCGATGGTTTTGCGGTCTTCCAACCGTTCCCTGGGTCCGGTGGTGAGCTGGCCGATCACGCCCCGGTGCCGGATCTGGTCAATGCGTTCACGTGACCCGTCGATGTCGTGTTCTTGGACCCAGGTTTTGCGGTCACGGAGCTTCTCGAGTTTGGCCTGGTCACCTTCGCGTGCCGCCTCGACGTTGTTGAGGCCCCCTTTAGCGTCACGAACTTTGTCGACCAGGACCCGCCGGCGGACTTGGAGGGCGTGGAGCTCGTCGCCGGTGAGCTCACGATCCGGGGCGTGCTGCGGGGTTTTCGCCAACGACGGACCCTCCACCACCATCGGCTCCGACCCTCGCCCGACAATCCGTTCCGGCTGCTCCGGTGCGGCCGGGTCCTGAACGAGCTGCTGATCGGGTTGCGGCCGTTCCGGCTCGGGCCGGGCAGGCGGGTCGATGTCTTGCACCGGGATGGCTGGGGCGGCGGGTTCGATCGGCGGCGGCGTGCTGACCCGCTGGCCGAGGTCAGGTTCGATCTGCTCGCGAATCATCTCGGTCGCGCTGCGCTCGGAGGAGTCTCGTTGGAGCGCACTGGCGAGCACGTCGTGGCCGGTGAGGGGTGGTCCGTCGATGTCGAACTCACCCAACTCGACGTCGGTGACGGCCAACATCTGGTTGTCGTGCCGGCCCCTCGTTGCGCCGACGTAGAGGCTTTCGGCGGTGGTGCGTTGGTCGATGATGGTGAGTGATTGGTCAACGGTGACACCTTGGGCTTTGTGGACGGTGGTGGCGTACGCGAGATCCACGTGCCCGGCATCCAGATAGGCGGGTGGGAGGGTGGCGGTGGCGCCGGCGTGCTCACCAATCCGTTGCACAGCCAACCCGCCGTCGGGGGTGTGGGCATGGATTTGCCAGCGGTCACCGTTCCGGACCGCGGCACCATCAGACGCCACCAACTGCCGGTCGTTTCTGAGGGTCAATATTTCGTCGCCGACCCCGACTTCGATGTCACCGATCACCCGCCCGTATGGGGCGACCTGGCCGTCTCGTTGGAGGCTGGTTTGGGCTCGTTGGTTGAACTCTGCGACGGTGGCCCGGTCGGGTGCGGTCACGATCACCGACGCGCCGTCTGCTCGGGCCGCAGACCATTGATCGAAGGCATGCTCGAGCAGTTCGGTGCGTGTGCCGTCGTGGATACGGCCGTGATGCTGGTAGTCCGCAATGACGCTGGTGTCTCGGTCTCGGAGTGCGAGCGACGCCCGCTTTTCCCACGGGGCAGAGAAGCGCCAGACCTGGTCCAGCTCGACCACGTTGCTTGTTGTTGTGGTGGGGTCGAGGGTGGAGGTGTCGTTGGCGAGGAGGCGGAACATGCCGCCGGCGTCGACGGCGCCGAGTTGGCGGTAGTCGCCAACGGCCACAATTTTCGCTTCGGCTTCTTTGGCGAGTTCGACGAGGGCGTGGAGGTCGGCGGTGGAGGCCATGGAGGCTTCGTCGAGCACGATCACTTCACCGCGTTGCAGTTGGTACTCGGGTCTTGGGCCGTGGTCGTGGTTGTGTTCGTGGAGGAGTTTGGCGAGCGTGTCGGAGTTGGTGATCCCGGCTTCTTCCCGCAGCACTGCGGCGGCTTTCGCACTCGGTGCGAGGCCTCGGATTGGTGTCCGATCCGCGTGGTAGATGTCCGCAACGGTCCGCAACGTGGCGGATTTGCCGGCGCCGGCGGGACCGACCAGGACCGAGACGGCGTCACCTGATGTGGTGATGGACAACACCGCGGCTTCTTGATCGGCTGACAGCGGCGTGTCGCCGTTTTGGCGTGTCCGGATGCCGGCGTCGACCGAGTAGAGGTGGGCGATGGCGTGGTTGGTGTTGCGGCCTTGCTCGGTGTGATCAAGGATTCCTTGTTCACGCTCGAGCGTGTAATAGGTCGTGAACCTCGCGGTGTTATGCCGGGAGAACTGTGAGCTGCCGTCGGCGCGAACCAGGCCAGCAGCAGGTCCGGGCGGCACCGGTGTGTCGAGGGTGATGCCCAACACGAATTCGTGGGTGAGGACCTGGTCCGTGAGCGCTTCGATGCGTTCCGCCACCGCCTCCGGTGTGGACAGCTGATGCGGGACGATCCGGGCCAACTCCCGTGTGGCGTGGGTGCGTCCCCACGTCGCCAACGAATCAGTGAGGGTGTCGACGACCTGATCGACCAACTCAGCGTCGGTGACGGTGCGGGCTTGCTCGAGCGTTCTCGGCCGATCAATCACATCACTGAGCCATTGGGCGGGGTCGTGGCCGGCCTCGATAGCTTCAGCCCGCCAACGGTCACCAAGACCCTCGATGTGTTCGAGGTCTTTGGTTTTCGCGGTGCGGGTTTGGAGGGCGGCTTCTCGGTACTTCACTGCCCGCTCCGTCGGCGTCAACGACCGCTGCAGCTTCTCCTCCGCCGCCGCGATCAACTCAGCCCCGGCGGTCTTGACCTGCTTGCCCCGTTTGGAGTGGAAGTCCATCAAGCCCTGGGGGACGCCGAGGATTTCGGCTTGGCCGTCTTTGGAGATCGGTCCGAATTCGACACCCAGATTGGTTTCGAGAGCGGCCCGCATCGCGGCTTGGCCGATCATCCCCGCCGCTTTCTGCTCCGCCCGCACGTGACGACCATCAACCGCCCGCCACACACCATCCTCAACACAGCGGACACGGTTCGCGATCAGGTTATGAAAATGGAGTTGGGGGTCGCCGGCCCTACTCGTGCGGTGCATGTAGGTGGCGATGACGAGGCCGTCGGTGTCGACTTGGCGTGACACTTCACCAATACGACTGAACGCCGCATGTTTGTCGAGATGCGCAAGCGCTGCGGTGTTACCAGCCTTCGCGGCATCAACCACCAACGCCTGGCGGTCAGGGTCGAGCTGTGCGAACAATTCCGACACTGATTTGGGGACCGAGAACGTTGCGTCAAACGCCGCCTGCTTGTGGCGGGTTTGTTCGTTCCCCCACCGGTCCATATAGGTGCCGGAGATGTTGTACGCCCGGCCAAGTTGTTCACCGGTCGCGGGGTGGACCTGGTTGAACAACGCCTCCAACTGCCCCTTCGCCACCTCACCGTCAAGGCCGGCAGACCCAGCGCCTCTCCCCTGCCACTGGCCCGGTGATTCACCACGGCCAGCGTAATAGTCCTCACGACCTTGGGCGACTTCACGCTCGAAATACTCAGCGTGACCGGGCGTCAAACCCTTCCCCGACATCACGACAAACCACCACCCAAAACAGTGAAGGGTGGCTCGTGCCGGCGGCCGAACACAGCCTCTCCGCCGCGCTGGCAGCACCGGCACGTGCCGAAACGCATTCTAGGCCATACCAAAGGGCTGGAAGGCATTCAGGGGGCGTCTCACGGGCGACAGACTACGCCAGCAAGGTGCAACCTTGCAAATGTGTCTTGCTCTCATCGTTGGCGGTTGTTGTTGGGCGTTTGGGGCGGTTTGTGAGATGGGCTCGAGTCGGTTTGTGAGATGCGATTCGGTGTTGATGGGAGGATCTTTTGGGGTTTGGTGAAGGCCGGTGAGGTGGTGCTGGCTGTTGCGGTAGCGGGGTTGTGGATAATTGGTTTCATGGTGTCGGTGAGTGTTCGAAGGACGCTGGTGTGGAGGTTGATTTCGGGAGGGGTGTTGGCCGGGACAGTGCTGCTGATCGATCGATGGGTGGCTGGTGAATTCGGCGGTGACCTCGTGGCGGGGCGCGTACTGTTGGCAGGGTGACGGTGACTGGTGGCGACGACGATCAGCTCGGCTCTACTGATCCGGCTGGTTTGGGGGTGGGGCTCGAGGACGGCCCGTTTGATTTGGACGGGGCGAAAGAAACGCCGGCGTACAAAGCAATCATGGCCCGGCACTTGTTCGGTTCGGTCCGCACCCCGGCCGGGGTCACGCTGCGCCAGGCCAACGACCAATCCAATCACCCGACAGCACCTGACGCGTCTGGGCGGGTGGTGTGGGGTGGGTTTGATGACCTGACCGTCGGGAGCTTGGTCGACCAGGTTCGGGCGATGGGGTTCGACGTTGATGCCCGGTGGTTGATCGAAGCCGCAGCACACCATTTGCCGACCGTACGGACACTCCCCCACAACTAACCAACCCTGCAGCTGGCACCGGTGGGCAACCCGGGCCGTAGGACCGGGGCGCCAGCCTGGGTGTGTGGCGGGGTTTAGGGTGGGGTAATGATCCCGGCCCGGTTCACCAATGTTGTGTTCGGGTTTTTGCTGTCGGGTTTGATGACTCTGATCGTCACCGCGATCACGATCGCTCAACAGCAAGATCCCAGCATCGGGAAGTGGTTGGCGGCGTTTGTGACGGCGTGGCCGGTCACGTTCCCCACTGTGCTGGTGGTCGCACCGATCGTGCGACGCCTCGTCACCCGGATCATGGCCCCAGAACCAACAGACCCAGCAAACAGCAACAACGCCGGTGGCGAACTCGAGCCGACAGGTGACACAGCGATGACCGACCCGGAACCGCTCCCCCACCACAACAACAGTGATGCTCATGACGGCGGCGATGCTGTGTTGGCGGAGTTGCGACGGCGACCCGAGGGTCAGCGAAGAAACCAAAGCGGTGTTCCGGTCGTTGACCCAGGCGGATTGGGACCAGCACGCTGACGCTGTGGATGCGTTGACCAAACACGATTTCGATGACGTCGACGCCGACATCTGACAACTGGTGGCCTCTGTCGTCGAGGGGGTTCGGGTGGGGCCAGATCGGGTGAGCACGAGTCACTGCTCCCCTACCTCGAGTGGTTCGCTAGCGATGACGGACCCACGTCGACCCGAAAAAGGGCGGCCCCTGCCGTTTATTGCGTCGGCGGAGCCGACACCTCAACATCGCTGAATGTTTGGTCGCCCCGAGACCCCTGGCCTGCGTGCGCTGCGACTGGCGGTGCGAAGGTCTTGGGCCGTGTGTGGCTCCCGCCCCTACGGGTTGGGCTGGCGCCCCGACTCCGTCGGGTTGCCGACGGGTCCGCCCGGTGGGCGGCGACGCACTGCCGTAACGGCGACCAGGGACGATTCATATCCGCTCAAAGAGCCAGAAAGCTGGGAGGGCAGGGTCAACCGAAGCGTCCCCACTCGATTCCCGTCACCAAGATGAGCCGATCATTTCTGTCAGCTGAGAGCGTTGGTGCGCGTTTCCCGTGAACCACCACAGTCCGTTGGTACTCAGCATTCCGGGAAGATCGATGACCTCCCTACTTTCCATTGCGTGCCAGGCAGCGTCGATCTGTTATCCGGACTGCTTCAGGCTTCACCGTGTCGACATCCTCCCAACCGGTCCAATCCACTGGCTGTGGGGTGGTTGAGGGCACGCTCCCGCACACCGTCTGACGGCACTCACGGGCACATGGTTAGTGGCCCCGCCCACAACACCCACCACTCCCCCACCCCGCCTCAGAAAGGCTTGGTGGAGAGCTGGTGACCCGGTTGTGGGGCTAGCTCGTTTCGCCGACACGACGCAATCAATCGCGGTTTCAGGGCGCGCTCAAACAAGACTCTTGAAGAGAATCGTTGCGCCCACCCCCGCCGGGGACTTACAATCACGATTACCAGTACGTGGATTGCAGGTCGTTCCTTCGGGAGCGGCCTCTTCACTTTTTCGGCCAGCACAAACAAACTGGTCCGACAAGGATCAGATCAAGCAGCAGCCTCCTGCTCGTCGCTTAGCGAAGACTCAACGACCTCGCGGAGGAACGCAGACTTACTGATTCCTCTTCGAGCGCACATCTCATTGAAGGGCTCCCAGACACTCTCTGGAAGACGCACTCCGATGTGCTTCGTTGACTCACCTTCGGCCAAGGGCTTCTGTGCCATGCGTGAAAACGTCGCGCACTATCGATCCGGAGTGGTGGATGCGTTACAACAATGTGATTTGGACGCCAGTCGCGTCACAGTGTGACAGTGTTCTGGTGTGACGCGGCTCAGTCTGGCTCGCTGAGAAAGCTCTCCCGCTCTTTCTCGTTGCCGAGCGTCTTCCATGCTGCCTGGCGAAGGAGGTCGGCCATTGAGACACCACGTTGTGCGGCCCACAAGCGAAGTTCTTGAAGTTCATCGGCGCTGACGCTGACTCCGACTCGCTTGTCGCGGGTCAGCGGTCTGTTACGACCATGCTTGCCTTTGGCCACAGACGCCGGGAGCTTGGCACCTTTCTTGGCTGGTGTGATGTTTCCAAGTCCGCTTCTGGCCATGGTCTATCCCCTCTCCTTCGCTCGTGTTCCGCCGTCGACTGCATCAAGGACAGCGTCAAGCACCGGTGCATAGGACCTCATCAGCTCGTCTCCAGTCTGTGGTCGCAGGTTGGCGGCAACGGCGATTGCCTGCCGTAGCGGTACGCCCGTCTGGAGGACCGCAGCGCCGTGGTCGAGGAGGACTGCTCTGGCTTGGTCGAGGGCCACTGTGCCTGTTCGTGTCTTCGTTAGAAGAACAACAGCGGGACACCCCATCTCCTCGGCTGCTACCAGCGCGTCGAGCGCTCGGGGAACATCGAGCGCCGTCGCCGCAGAACAGATGATCGCCAGGTCGGCGAGGTCGAAGGCGACATCAATGATGTCCGGATCCCCCGGTGGGGTGTCAAGAATGACCAGCGGAGAACCTTCCGCTGCCTGCATGGCGCGTCGTCTCAATTTGGCTGCGGTGTGGTCTACCAACGGGACGACCTGAGCCCTGAGTGGCTCCCCAACTGATGCGGCTGCCTCGGCCCAGGATGTGGCCGATCCCTGCGGGTCAAGATCGAGGACCACGACATCTTCGCCGTAGGCCTCAGCTGCACACTCCGCCAAGGCAACAGCAGTGGTCGTCTTTCCAGTTCCGCCCTTGAGATTTACTGCTGCGAGGATCACCGGCATAGCTGAACACTGTAACAGTGTTCATTTGCGACACTGTCACATCCGGATTATCGCCGGCGTGAGATCCATTCGGCTGTTGCAGGTTGGCTCCAGCCGATCAGCTCGATGGCATCACTAAGCACTCGTTCGACGTCGATCGTTCCCTGGCCCGGGATTGAGAAAGGTTCGTAGATCGGCTCGTGGTGAGCGATTCGATTGCGTAGATAGTTGAGCTTCTCCACTCGTCGATGAGCTTCATGTCGGCTGTCGGAGCCGGAGAGGTGGCTCATCCCATCGAACTTGGCTCGTATTGCTGGGTTCCACAGATCGTGTTCGTACCGGCCAATGAGCAGATAGCGCCAGAAGCCAAGGCTGAGTTCCGCTATGAGGCGACCTTCGCTCGGTCTCTGACCACCACTTGGGCCGGGGTCTCGCACTCTGCGCCTCGCTACCTCGATCGACTTGAGTGTGTCCTTGGTGAACCATTGACCTCGGGTGAACCAAGAAGGACCGTCGTACCAGCGAAGGGCACCTGGTCGGACTGTTGCGTGGTGGGCGTGAATCGCATCAGCGACGATGTTGCGGAGCACGACCTCTACGTCGGCAATCACGACCCACGCGCTGGCGCTGATCTGATTGTTGTGCTCGTACAACTTCAACGCTGCGCTGGAGTCTCCTGCGACGGAGCTGAGGTAGCGGGCAGCTCGAGCTGGCGAGATGGCTTGCTCGAACTCGCTACGGGTCAACATCGTGCGGTTGCCTTCGCTGGCGTTCGGTTCATGATCGGCGTACACTAGAGGCACAAGCCCTGGGATGGCTCGCCGCAAGGCGGCCACCAGGGTTTAGCTCTTTTTGAAGCGAATAGCGCGATCGTTACGTCACACTGTGACAGCGTCACAGTTGCCTGACTTGTGTGCCAGTCAGTCGTTACTGCTTCGAGGACGAGCCGCAATCACATCCCGTGCTCCGCAATCACATCACCGGCCCACAAACACCACCCTTCTAGCCCCGACACTCAGTGGTGGAGCCGGCCAGCGTGGTTGTGGATGTCGGCGAGGTGGCGGGTGACTTGTTCGAGTGCTGCGCACGCTGCGGTGACGTGGCTGCTGATCTCGGCGACGTCTGTCTGGGGTTCGCCGGTGTCGGATTGGATAGTGGGGTCGGTGGTGATGCCTCGCACCGTTTGGGTGAGCGCTTGGGGGAGACGCCCAACGAGTTCGACCAGCGATCCGAGGGTGGCGTAGGTCGCAGCGATATCGAGGTTGTCGGTGCGGGTGGCGTGGTTGATCGCCCGGATCGCTTCGCTCGCAGTATTGATCGTGGCGGGGACGTCATCGATGGGAATCACGGGGCGCTCCTGCGGTTGGGGTCGTGTTTGTTGGTGAGTTCTTTGATGGCGTTGGGGGAGGGGTTGACGTAGCGCTCAAGGGAGCGGAGAGATCGGTGTCGTGATTTGGCTTTGATCATGGTGACGTCTTCGCCTGCTTCGGCGAGGTGCGTCAAGCGGCTGTGGCGGAGTTGGTGGAGGGTGTGCCCACCGGAGGCGGCTTTCCAGATCTCTTCGGCCCGCCGGTACGACAGGCGTGCCCGACCTGACACGGGGTCGATGTCTGCTGCGGCTGGTGCGAGGTGTGAGCGTGGTCGGCGGTCGCCAACAAACAACGGTCCCGATGTTCTCGCCAATGTCTTGTGGGTGAGGAGGCGGGGGAGGAGTCGTGCGGTGGTTGATGACCAGTAGATGCGTTCGGCGTTGCCGCCTTTGCCGATGATGACGGCTTCGCGGTTGGCGGGGTCGAGGTTCTCGATGTTGATGCCCAAGAGTTCGTCGGCGCGTGCGGCGGTGTCGTAGGCCATGGCCCAGAACACCCGATCCCGGAACCCATGGGCCTTGTCACCCCAAATTTTGGCGAGGTCGTCGTAGGGGACCGGGCGTGACTGCCGCTCGGACTCCACCGTCACGCGTTGTTTGCGGCGGCGGAGACCTCGGGCGGGGGAGCGGACCACCAACTCGTTCTCCTCAGCCCACGTGAACAGTGAGCTGATGGTGGCGAGGTTCCGGTTGAACGTCGCCGGCGCACAATCGCCGTACCGGGCATCCAGATGACGTTTGAGGGCGGCACGGCTGATCTTGGTGATGTCGGTGTCGCCGGCGAGCTCCACCCCATCAAGGAGATCTTCGAACGTGGCGTCGTACACCTCGAGCGTGGAGGCCGCGAGGTCCACCGACGCCAGAAACGCTCGGGTCGCGTCCCAAAGGGTCGTGGAGGTGGGGGAGTGGTTCGGAAGCTGGACGATCTGAGCCATGGACGGTTTTCCT
>CAYGQE010000092.1:0-14550 GCA_964351995.1 uncultured Acidimicrobiaceae bacterium
ACCCGCTGCTGAGCACCCTGGTGACCGCTGTGGTCGAGGCTGACCTGGTCGACACACTCAACAGCGACGGCCCGTTCACGATCTTCGCACCCACCAACGATGCGTTTGCCGCCATCGACCCCGACGTCCTCGCTGCCGTTCTTGCTGACAAGGACCTCCTCACCAGCGTCCTCACCTACCACGTCATCGGCGGCGACAACGACGCTGATGCTCTCAGCGGCGGCACCTTCGCCACCGTCGAAGGCGGAGAGGTCACCCTTGGCGCCGACGGCACCATGGTCAATGACGCCAACGTCATCTGCTCGAACGTGCCAGTCGCCAACGGCACCGTCCACATCGTCGACAGTGTGCTCCTGCCTCAGGTCGCTCTCGACGCCATCGCTGCGATGACTGGTGATGCCATGGAAGACGGAGCAATGGCCGACGGCGAAGCGATGGCAGATGGTGAACTGATGCCGACTGGTGTTGCCTGTTCGGCCGTTCCCGCAGAAGGGGAAGGCTCGTTTGCTGGCATGGCGGACGACACCGCGGCAACGGCTGCGTCGAACAATCCGCTGCTGAGCACGCTGGTGACCGCTGTGGTCGAGGCTGACCTGGTCGACACCCTCAACTCCGATGGTCCGTTCACGATCTTCGCCCCCGTCAACGATGCCTTCGCTGCCCTTCCCGAGGACCAGCTGGCGGCGGTGTTGGCCGACACCGACCTGCTCACCAGCGTCCTGACACTCCATGTCATCGGCGGCGAGAGCCTCAGCTCGGCTGACCTCATCGCTGGTGGTTCGTTCACCACCGTCAATGGCGAAGAGCTCACGTTCGCCGCTGATGGCGATGCCCTCTCGGTCAACGGTGCCGCTTCCACGCTTTGCATGGACGTTCCCACCGCCAACGCAACCGTCCACATCATCAACGCTGTGCTTCTCCCCAGCAGCTGAGTCGACTCCCTGGCATGACGATGTCGACTCCCTCCAGGCGGTCGTAGGCCAGTAGTGGAACAGAAGATGACCGGCCCCTTCGGGTCGGTCATCTTCGCGTTTGGAGTCGGGCTCGAAATCGAGTGTCATACCCCCTGAGTAGTGTTTTCGGTATGACCTTGGCGGAGGTAGCAGAGCTCCAAACACCGGTTGTTCGTTCAGCTTCTGCTGTCCGCGCTGCGGGTCGCCGCGCTGCTGAGCTCTTGGCTGAGTCCGAACGTTTGCGGGCCGAAGCAATACCGCTGTTGGTCGACTACCGCGACGGCTACGGGCCCAGCATCGACGGGTTCACCAGTCTTCAACGCCAACTCATCGTCGAAGCCGGTGTCGCTGGTCGTGAAGCCAGCCGGCTTGATCGCCTCACCCGGTTCTGCGCCAAACACCCGTTGCTGGTCGAACAGCTCGCCGCCGGCGCAATCACGCTCGATCACGCCGACGCTCTCCTCCAGGTTGCTGGTCTGGTCGACCCAGACGACTTCGCCGAAGCGTTGCCTGATCTTCTTGGGGCTGCGGTGGGTGTGGAGTTGGCGGTGTTCGCTGACCGGGTGCGGACGTGGGGTTGGCGCACTGCGCCAGAAGCCACTGAAGAAGAGTTGGCCACCGCGTACAACAACCGGGGCATCACCTTGCAAGGCAGCCTGCTCGGCGGGTCGAAGGGTTCGCTCGAGCTCGATCCCGCCGCCACGGTCATTGTCACCGCAGCGCTCGACACCGAGCCCGACCCAACCAACACACTTGAGCCGGCTCGCACCTTGGCTCAACGTCGAGCCGACCGGCTTGTCGAATTGCTTGGTCTGGCGTTGAAGAACGAAGCAGGTGAAGGGTCGATGGGCCCCGAATCGCCGGAGGGTGCACGTCAGCTCAACCGGCCGACCGTTGATGTCGTGATCGACCTCCCCACCTTGCTGGGCGCGGACTTCGAACTCGACAATCACCGAGATGAACACGGCGACGTCGATTGGAACTCGATCACCGCTGGGTTCGCGTTGACCGGCTCGGCACCGAGGCCGGCGTTGGCGCAGTTCTTCTGCGATGCGTCGTGGCGCACCCTGATCACCTCTGGTGGGTCGGTGGTGTTGGACTACACCCACGCCAAACCCGAACTCAACCGTGCTCAACGCCGAGCGGTGCAACGCAGAGATGGCCACTGCCAGTTCCACGGCTGTGATCGCCACTGGTCCTGGTGTGATGTGCACCACATCGTCGAGAAACACCACGGCGGCTGGGACACCATGGACAACCTCACCTTGTTGTGCCGGAGGCATCACACCCTCGTGCATCAAGGCGGCTGGCAACTCGCACGCGGACTCGACCAACGAATAACCACCACCAGCCCCTGACCCAAGGGCGCTGGTGCAACGAACACCAACCCAGTTTGCTGTTCCAGGCTCGAACCCAACTGGTTCGAGCCACACCCACGTCCGCAAGGTGGTTATGAGCGGGCATCCGGCCACCTGCGGAACCCACGCCATAAGTGCCGTACGCGAGCGTGTGATCGAGGGCTATTCGTTGCACATTATCGAGTGCTTCGGATCAACAATAAGACCGCACGGTTGCTCGAATATCTCAACGAACTCGCTCGGTTCAACGCAACACCACCCGAATCTGGCTTCTTATGGAATGCCCGCACTCCCAAGCTTTGGTATGACCCGTTGCCGAGCGAGTGAGTAGAACGCGACGGCGACAGTGCCACCGAGCGCACCAAGAGCGGCCACCCACTGAAGGCTTCTCAGCGAGACGTTCTCATCAACGAACCCACCGTTGAGTGCAACCAACAAACAAACCGGTAACGCTGATGCCGACGCGATCAACACGAGACCGATGACCGGTCCGATACGCCGACCGTTGAGTATGAATCCGACAGCGGCGCCGACCAGAGCCGCCACAGGGGTGAGTAAGACGCCACCGACGAAACCAAGAGCCAGTTCGACGCCGAGGCTTATTGGTGTGTCGCCTCCTACGGTCGGGTCGAAGAGTCGACCGAATGGGTAGAAGAACGGCATCACGGCGAGTACGCCTGCTCCGCCTGCCAATGCACCAAGGACGACGTACGGGCGCCGGGAAGAACGATCAGTTTCCGCGGGCCAAACTGGTGCCATTCCGACGAGACTAGACGAGTCAGATTCCTGGGAATGCTCACCCTCAGAACCCTGCAGGTGGCGTCACCATTGGGATGATGCGGTGAGAAATAGCAGCTTTGGCGAGAGGCGCCTCTGTGCGAGGGGTCGAGATTGCGGAATTCGATGGAACCCCTCAGCCCTGCGGTGCGTCGTGTCAGTGTGCGAGTAGAACCACCTCCCAGGATCCTGCAAGGAGCTGAAAGTCATCGGCTGCGTTCGCATGCCGATCTTGAGGATCTGTTTTTGGCGGAACGAGCAAACATGGTCCGACTCGGCCGCCTGCTAACCGGATCGGTGGCGGTCGCGGAAGAAGTCGTCCAAGAGTCCTTCATCAAGGTCTTCGAGAAGCGTGCCAGCGTCGATAACCCCGTTGCCTACCTCCGTACAACCGTGGTTAACGGCTGCCACTCCAGAACTCGCCGCCGCAACACCGAAGCCTCGAAGTTGGCCATCTTGGGTACGCGTTCCGAAGTCGAGCAACCGCCGATGCCGGTCGAGACAGCAGAGATATGGGAGACCCTCAACTCCCTCACTCAGCGACAACGAACCGCCATCGTGCTCCGCTTCTACAACGACTTGACCACCGACGAAACAGCGAAAGCAATGGGTGTCCGGCCTGGCACCGTCAAATCTCTCGTCCATCGAGGGCTCGAACAACTTCGCAAGGAGATCCATCGTGACTGATTCACTCCAGCAAACGATCCGCGACACCCTCACCATCGTCGCCGACAGCACCGTCATGACCCCCGATGCCGAAGCGATGGCCGACCTCACCCGGCGTCTCGAACCTGTCGAACGAGCCGGCGGGCGTGCTCGCTCCCGCCCGTTCTCCGTTGCTGCGACCCTTGTGTTGCTCGCTGGCGTGGCCACGTGGTCAACACTGCGCAGCAACGACGTCGAGCTGGTGATTGCCGACAACGATCCGGCGATCCAGTTCGGCACACCCATCGAGATTGACCTCGGTCGGTCCGTCAACGTCAAGCTGCCCATGGCAATTGCCGGGGACGCTTTGATCGGGAGCTTGGACGCCCCCTCCTTGAACTCATCCCAGATCCGGCTCGCACGAGTCGATTCCCCGACAGCGACGCCGGAAGAGATCTTGTCAAGCCCGACCGGCGGATCGGTCACCGCAATCGAAGCAGCCGGCGACACGATCCTCGCCGTGGCCAACCAACACGTCACATCGCAGCTCCCGCTGGTCTTCATCTCAAGCGACGGTGGCGATACATGGTCAGAAGCCGAGCTACCCGCACCCCCGAACGTTCCGTTGTCCGACGCATTTGTGAGTGACGCAGCGATCGGCACCGACGGATTCGTCGTACTTGGCCCTTACGGCGTTTGGGTCTCGGCCACTGGGAGCGAGTGGGAGTTCATTGAGGTGATCGACGGCGACAGTGATGTACCCATGTGGATGTGGGACCAGCTGGCCGAGGTCACATGGACCGGCGATGACTTCGTCCTCGCCGGCGGCATTGTCGACCCCGAGATCCCCGACGCTGCTGATCACGACATCGCGTTCTGGCGATCGGTCGACGGCAGAAGCTGGGGTGAGCCCGACATCGTCCAGGTCGACCCGTCGATCCGCACCTCCGATGGCGTAGAGCACATCGTCTCCGACGGCGCTGGTCGAGTGTTGTCGCTCACGCCGACCCAGCAGTGGCAGGACGGTCGTCAAAATGGCGAAGACCGAGGCACGCTCGTCGCTGTCAGCAGCTCAGACGGCGAGTTCGCCGCAGAACACCTTGCCGACTGGATTCTGTATGACGCCTTTGCGTTCGACAACGGCTTCCTCACCGCTGGGGTTCGCGAAGACCAACGATCGGAACCGAGGTTCCTGTTTACCGTCGACGGGCGCTCGTGGACCGACGTTGGGCCAGCCCCCGGGGTCAGCAGCATCGGGCATTCCTGGGGCGACCACATTGTCATGAACGGTGCTCAGGTCGAGGGCGGCAACCCGAACCTGACCTGGGCCCTTGCAATCGGCGAAGCGGGTGTCCCGCTACCAACTCCGTCCACCCTCCCAGGCTCTGAAAACGTCGCCACCACCCAGCCAGCGCCAACAACAACGTCGACTGGCCCAACGACCACCGGCAGCTTCGGGACAACGACGGATGGGTCGAGTCAGTCTGCTGCCGACGCTGCCCGAGACTTTGTCGTTCCGGCCGTCGCTGCACTCACGCTCGACGAGCGATTACGAGAACAGACTCGGATCACAACCGACGAAGGATCGTGGATCATCTCGCGGCTATCCAGAGAGATCGAGCAGGCAAGCAACGACACCGGCTGCGGCCTCGGTGACCCCAACGGCGTCTATCTGGTCGACATCATCTGCACCTACGAATACGCCGAAGTATTGTTGCTTAACGGCCAAGATCAGATCACCCGGGCCTTCCCGATGCCAGGAGCACCCCCAAGCTGGATCGAGATTACCGATGAGGCCATCTACAGCGGACGATTCGGCGACGGCGGTCTCCCGTACTCGACCTTGGCCCGCATCGACCGAAGCACATACGAGATCGACGTCATCGTCTTCCCGACCGGCATCGAGGACCCGTCCACATCAGAGTGGTTGCCGTCTTGGATCATCGCCGAGGACACCCTGCTGCCACAGCTGTCGACGCTTGTCGAGAGCGTCAACACCCGAGCGTTCGATCAGGCGCTCGCCGACGATCTCATCGATGCCGCCAAGCCCTAGTCAAGCCAAGTGATTGTCAACGCCACCATGAAGCCTCAACAACTGCGCAGAGCCTGCACACGAGGAGCGGGTCTGCGGCGCGCTCGGAGAATGACCGAAGCACTCGCTAGCTCGCCCCGGCTGCAAGTGATGCCGTTGTGGCTCCCTCGACCAACGCCGACACCAACGACAGCGGTTGGTGCTCCATAATCGAGCGTGGTTTCAGAATGACACGCAACCGCTCCAACCGTCCGCCGTCGCCGCGACGCCGAACGAGACTGCGCTGGTCAACTCTTGCACTCACCGCGTTCTCCGTGATCTGTTCGATCGCGACATGGAACTTCTTCATCGCACCATCGAGCATCCCCGTTGACGACGTGACCGGCTCCGATGCCGTCGTGATGTTTGTCGGCGGGCGCGGCGAACGCCTCGAGACCGCGTTGCAGATCATCGCTGCAGACAAGGCCGACGTGTTGGTGATCCCAAACGGGACCTCCTCGTTATGGCCTGTCGCCAACGAACTGTGCGAAGGGCGGACTGATCTCGACATCGAGATCGTGTGTCCCACGCCCGATCCCGACACCACTCGGGGTGAGGCTCAGGCCATCGGAGCGCTCGCAACCGAGAGAGGCTGGACGTCGTTGATCATGGTCACCTCCACCTATCACCTCGAGCGAGCCGGACTCCTGCTGAAGCGCTGCTTCGAGGGTGAGGTTGTTCCGGTTGAGGCGCCGCCGGATCTCTCCCGATGGAGCTGGGGTTCTCGAGTGGTCCACGAATGGGCCGGGACGGCTCAAGCCCAGCTCCTCGATCGCAACTGTTAGCGATCCCACCCAAACCCGATCAGAACAACCGCCAGCAGGGAGCGCCTGAGCGGCAATATTCGCTTTTTGGCGAAGGGGGGCCAGCTTCTGAAGCCACACAGTTCCGTCCGCCCGAAATCACGACTGCGGCACCCCGGCCCTCAATCGACGTCGAACCCGATGCGGTGCAACGAAACACCGAGCGATGTGTCGTTCGCACCAGGTCAGCTGAAGATCGAGTTTCGAACCGAGCTCCAGATACCCAACAAGATCGGAACGAGCGCGATCGCCACAATCAGAAAACGTGTCGGCCAACTGAATCGTCGAGCCATGCCTGCAGCCAGCGAGCTAGCGCCATGTATCGAACCCTCAACGGTTGTGTTGTCGATCGAATCCACAGCGGCACCCTAACAAACTGGGTTCGCTCGATGAATGTGAGCTCAAGGCTCCCTGAACCGGCCTGGTCGTGGTGGAGCTGCGAAGGCCAGTCGCCACCCTTATCGCGCCGACGATCGACCAGTAGCGGAAGACGAGACGACTAGCTCATAACAACATCCGGGACATCGCTCTTCACAGCGCGATAGCCGGCAGACAGGGCGGTACGGAGATCGGCCTGCCTCGGGTTGGAGCGCCGCATATTGTCACCAACAGCTTCTGCGCTCCGGTGGCCGAAACTAGTAGCCGACCTCAACATCGCGGCCGTTCGGGAACCAACGCACCGGTGCAGCGAAGTAGAAGCACCACCCGTCACCGTTGATTTCATTGAGCCGTGCTGCTTCCGCCTCGGCTTCTTCTCGGGTCGGCACTGCCTCACGCAGCGTGATCGTCACCTGCGGCTCTGTCGGATCGAAACGACTCTCGAGACGGTCTCGACGCACGACCGCCCAGATCATCGTGTGCTTCTGATCAGACATCGATCAACTTGATCAACTGCAGCGCCGGGCTCTCCACATCCCACAACGTCGGGAACACCTCTAGCGGCTCGAAACCGCACGCACTGTAGAAAGACCGGGTCTTCGCATAGCCAACGTCGGGGTGAGTGTCTGCGAGAGTCTTCACCTGCAAAAACCTGACTCCTGCTGTGGACAGGTGCTGCTCAGCGAAGCCAAGCATCGCCGCTCCGATCCCTGCACGGTGTTGCGCCGGACGCACAGCCATCACATAGACCTCTGCAGCGGATCGTGTGTGCTGAATTGTTGTCAGCACACCCGCCGGCAGACCGGCGATCGTTGCCACGACCGTCGGATAGTTCTCAGCAGCGGTTGCGTAATCGGCGTTCGCCTCCGGATCACCGAACCAGCCGGGAAGTTCATCCAGGATCAGAGCGCAGACCCTTCCAGCGCCGCCGGGTTGTATCTCGAGTTCCAGTTTGTCAAGACCCGTCACCCCATGATCCTGTCACAGCGACTTCCAAAGTCCGTCGCTATTGGCACGCAGAGCGATCGAGTGCCCGATCTTCCTGCGCCACCCTCGAACCGTCCGATAATCACATCGGCATTGCCGTCGACCAGCGAAATAGCCGGCACTGCGAGCGCGTTCGGACTGCTGCCCTGATCCGAGGGCATCCGGTACTCCGCCGACGCCTGGGGCACTTCGATCACGGGTTACGACGTCCCGGTGTGATTCCTCGCACGTCTGAAGCGGAGTTCCACCCCATCAAGGTTGCACCGATCTACGGTTCGACAATGAAGCTTGTCCAAAGAACTGCTGTCGGTCTTTCGTGTCTGCTAGCGAGCGGTCTGGTCGTTGCCATGCCGGCTGGAGCGGTGCTGGATCCCGTGGCGGTCACAGTCGACGATGCCCAGTTCAATAACGGTGAGGATGCCTCGATGTCCGCCGATGGCCGATTCGTTGCCTACACCTCTGGCGACACACTCGGAATCAGGCTCTTTGATGCAGTGTCTGGTGAGTCGACAATGGTCGATGCAGAAGGTTTCAGTCCAGCGATCTCAGCTGACGGCAACTGGATCGCCTTCTCCGAGGTGATCAACGACCAATTCGAGGTTGTCCGATGGAATCGTTCGAGCGGCGTCAAGGAGGTCTTGTCCTCAAGCGAGCGGATCTCCTCGTTCCCGACGATCTCAGCCAACGGTGGCGTCGTAGCGTGGGTTGACTCGCGGCAAGGTGCATCAGCACCGAGACTCGTTCGGGTCTGGCGGCAAGCCACCGGGCAAGTGGAGGACATCCGTTCAGCGTTCGGGCTTGCACTGCTGTCGGGCGACGGCCGCTACCTCTTCTACGCAGACCAGAACAGCATGTCGGTTCGACGAGACCTCACTTCCGGCTCCGAACAGGCGCTCGAGCAGCTCCCCAACCTCGTCGCAGATGTCTCAGATGACGGAGATCAATACGCATACATCCCGTTCGGTGAAACCGGCAGCCTCGGAGGGATTGCACGACACACGATCAGCACTGGCGAAGATGCTGTCCTGTCGTTTAGCGACGAATTCGGGATCGGCCCGCAGGGCATCCAGATGTCAGGCGATGGCTCGACGCTGTTCGTGACGGCCCGCCCAGATCTGGTTCCATCCGACACCAACGACAGCTTCGACCTGTATCGCTGGATGCCTGATGTCGACGCCCTGGACTGGACCGACCTGCGGACCGAGCAGGCCTTCGATCTGTCATCTGATGGGCGAATCGTTGTAACTCGAGGACAGGGAGTCGCCGGAACCGAAATCACGGGGCCATTCTTCACCCGACTTGTGTTCGGCGCTTTCGTCGCACCGCCCCCGGCCCCAGATCCGATTTCGGTCGACAACCTCGCCAGAACCCAGCTCACCGATCAGGTGTCACGTCTATACAGCGCTTTCTTCTTGCGACCACCCGACGAAGGCGGCCTCGCGTTCTGGCGGGACCAAAGAGCCGCCGGAGCCTCCGTCGCCGAGATAGCCGATCGTTTCGCCCAATCCCCGGAGTTTGTCGACCGCTACGGCAACCTGACAAACACTGAGTTCGTTGAACTCATCTACCAGAACCTCTTCGACCGTCAGCCTGACTCCAGCGGAGGACCGTTCTGGACGGCTCAACTCATTGACGGACTGTCCCGGGGCTCGGTCATGGTCGAGTTCTCCGAGTCCCCCGAATACGTCGCAGATACCGGGACAAGCCCGGCGGCGCCTGGAACAGCGCACCAGGTTTGGCGTCTCTACCGTGCCTACTTCGGCCGTGATGCTGATCAAGGAGGGTTCGACTTTTGGTATGGGCAGGCGTTCAACGGTCGATCGATCACCGAGATATCCGACGAGTTCGCTCGATCGCCCGAATTCGCTGCGACCTACGGTGATCTAACCGATGCTGAGTTCGTGGACCTGGTGTACCAGAACGTTCTGCAGCGGAGCCCCGACACCAGCGGCCGCCAATTCTGGGTCGATCAGCTCGCAGCCGGAACTTCGCGCGGCTCGGTCATGCTCGACTTCAGTGAATCGGTCGAGTACATCAAGGCGACAGACACACTCCCTGTCTAGAACGAATCGGCCTGGTCCGGGTGGGGCGGGGAAGGCTTGCCACCACCCGTGTCGCGCCGACGATCGAGAGTTGTGGGAGACGAGACGACTAGCTCATAACAACATCTGAGACTGCGTTCTTGACAGCTCGATAGCCGGCATCTTGAGCGGTTCTGGCTTGGTGTGGTCCGAACTCAGCGGGACGCATATCGGCGGCACGGGGCGTGGTGCAGATTCTTGCGGCTTGTTGCCTCGCAATGTCACAGACTGTCGGCCTGGTATGTCATAGGGGCATGACATCGAAGCCGGGGCGAGCGGAGCCGAGACGAGACACCGACTTCGCTGTTCTCGACGAGCTGTATCCCAGGCTCCGGCGGTTCGCCGCTGTGGTCGCTGACTCAGATATTGATCCTGATGACCTCGTGCAGGACGCGTTGTGCGCAACCCTGCGACGTCACGATCTTGACGAGCTCGACAACCCAGCTGCGTACTTGAAACAGGCAATGATCCACGCTGTTGCCTCTGACCGGAGACGCAAGAGCGTATGGAAACGGCTGCTGCCACGCCTCGTGTCTGACACGCAGACCAACGATCACTACGAGTCTGACCTTGGCGATCTGGATGCTCTCAGCCCGCTCGATCGCGCCGTGTTGTTCCTCGTTGATGTCGAGCGGCTGCCGCACGACCTGGCGGCAGCCGAACTCGGCCTGACGAGCAACGCCATCCGGAAACGAGCGAGCCGCGCCCGAGCAGAAGTACGCGCATCTCTTCGCCCCGATCTCTCGATCATCCCAAAGGACGGACAATGACTCTCATCGAACTGTTCGAAGAACGAGCCGACCGCGGAATACCTCGGGGCGCCGTAGCGGTCTGGGCCGCCGCCCACGAACAACTCAACAACGAGCCGCAGCCCCGACCCCAGGGATCAGTGACAGGTCTGCGAGTGGCGCTCGCATTCTCGGCTGCAGCCCTCGCGATGTTTGTCGGGATTCGCATCACCGCCTTCGGCCCTGATGACACACAAGTCACCCCGATCGCTGACGAAGCAGAGAACACGACGGAAGCGAAACCGGCACCGATCCTCATCGACGGGATGACACTCAAAGCTGTTATGGACCCCTGGACAGACTCCGAGCGTGAGGCGACGACATTCACAACAGGAGGCGGAGCCTCGGGCGACGTCATCTCGACGGGGGTGTACGCCAGCGCATCCAGCGGGTTCTCCGGACCGGTTGTGGGAATCGACACTCTCGAAGGTGGCGGGTTTGCTCCGTGGTCAGCGAACCTCACCGCAGAAGAGTTGAGTTCTCTGACGAGCGAGGTGGTTCGAGACGGCGACTCGTGGGAGCTTCCTGACGATGGAGTGCTCGTCGAGGTCGCCCGGTTCGAAGACGATTCCGAGCGGTTCGTGACCGACGGTTGGCAGTTCGACTTCCGCAGCGGCCCTGACGGGGCCACGCTCCAAGCTGAGGAGGACTCGTCGGTTTGGGTGTGGCTCGGCCGGCTGCTTCGGTTCCGGTCGGTTGACGAAGGACTCACCGTGGCTCCGATCGATGTCCTTGGAACGGACGGGTTGATCGTGGATGACAACGCTGTTTGGGAAGACGACGGATTCGTGTACCGGCTCACAGCCAACGAGATCCAGGGTGACACCAGCTTCGGCAGACCGGTCGAAACAGTCATCGATCGCCTGGAAGTCGTCGAGCGAGCGGAGTGGGACACAGCGATCGAGCGGGCGCAACAAGGCTCCGTTTGGGGAGGTGCCGAAGCGGTTGCTGCGCTGCTCGGTTTGGTCGTGTGGCTCCTGACCGCCAAGAAGGTGGCGGACCACAACCCACGGCACGCCGTTCTGGCAGCAGGGCTCGGGCTTGTTGGTGTCGCAGTGTGGTGGGCGTTCGCTCCGATGCTGTGGCTTGCGGTCGGACTGTTGATCATCTCACTGGCAGCATTTGGATGGGTTCGCACGACGTCATCTCAGTCTGCACCCAGCAGCTCAGCGGCCGATCCCACCAAGCATCGACGCCTTCGACTGGCGGCTGTGTTGGCCGCTGTCGTTCTGATCCTCGTCGTGTTGGCCTTCACCGTCAGCAGTTCCGACACCGGCCCAGTCATCGAAGGCATCGGGGCAACTGGGACCCAGCCGAACTGAAACGCCCGGTCCCGATAAAGCCCCCGAGGTCTGCGCCTCCAGCGAAAACGTCGACGATGCCAAGCACTTGCGACGGATGAGAAAACTGGCTCATAACAACATCCGAGACAGCTCGTCCGACAGCTCGATAACCGGCATTGCGAGCGGTCGTGGCGACAGTTGGCGGTCGAGTCGTGCGGCGCATATCGCGCAGAAACTCCTGCCCGTACTCTCTGGCCACCTCCAGATCTAGTTTCGATCCCGTAGTTCGGCGGAGGCGTGCGACTAGCTTTGCTCAATGCGTTTCGCACGAGTCCTTGTCGCCGCCGTGTTGTTGTCCACGATCGTTGCTGTCCCGTCGGCGGGAGCCGATGTGCCGACTTGCACCGCAACAGGCGAACCGTTCCCAGAGCTGCTGGCCTTTGAGCGCGTCACCGACTTCACCTCAGCTGAGGGGTGGCGCGTAGAAACCCTGGTGAGCGGCAGATTCCTCAACGGCAACCCCGAACAGGCTGTCGTGAACTACATCCAGAGCCCCTTTGCTCCGCGCAATCCCGTATTCACAATCGACCGGCAACTGGCGGGCCAACACCGGACCACACTGGCGTTCGGGACTGTTCCGCAAGGTCTACCTACTGGCAACTACGAAGTCTTCAACGTGGTCCTGGTCGACGCATCGGGGTGCATCAGCCTGTACTACCAACTCGACAACACCGTTACCTTCCAGGAACCTGGCACCAGCAACATCGACGAAACCCATACCTTCGACTTCGCCTCCCACGGTCTTGAACTCGTCGACCCCGAATCGGTACCACCAGACCCCTTCACCTGGACACCAGCACAGAAGTACATCAACGCCCTCGTCGAACTCTTCTTGAACCGATCCGCCGACCGAACCGAAATTCTTGCCGCCGACCAAACGCTCGCGACCAGCGGCAGGCTCGCCGCCGCACAGCAACTGGCATCATCGGAGGAATGGGCTGGCGAAGTCATCGACGGCATCTACCAAGACGCACTCGATCGGGATCCTGACAACGCAGGTCGCGCCTTTTGGGTCGACCGTCTCCTGACCGATGGCCGCACGCGCGATATCGCGATCTCGATCTACGGGTCGCCCGAAGCGTTCGATCGTGCCGGCGGCACAGCCGAGGAGTTCATCGACGCTCTCTACAATCGCATCCTCGGGCGCAACCCCGATGCAGGCGGACAAGCTTTCTGGCTCGACCAACTCAACAGCGGGCAAGCGGAGCCGTGGCAGATCGTTGCTTCTTTCTGGGAGTCCATCGAGTTCCGCAACCAACGAGTGGAACGGGTCTATCAACAAGTCCTCAACCGTCCAGCCGACCCAAGTGGCCTTGAGCACTGGTCCGAGCGACTCCTGATCGACGACGACGTCACCCTCGCTGCGCTCCTCGCCAGCTCCGACGAGTTCTACAACGGGGCGACCTAGCACTAAGCAGCCACCGCTGCGTTCCGTCGCTCCTCGCGCTCAGGTCAGTCGCGAATACAGCACCATTGCCCACCTTGCTGACTCACCGCAACAGCTCCATGCGTCGCTCAATAATCACGGCGCCCGACGGCCTTGAGGCCGAGCGATAGCCGGCAAACCTGAGCGCAGCCGGCTCGACCTGGCAGTGCTAGAGCGCCACGCATATTCGCTGGTCTTGTCGTCAGTCGTTTCGCCCTCAGAGTCCGGGCAGAAGCCCTTGGAGAAAAGAGCGGTGCTGCCAGCCTCGATCTACCGGGGGTCGTGAGTTCGCAGGTTGGCAGCAGCGCTCGCCCAAACCTCGTGGATCGTCGTCACCGGAAGGTCAGGAGTAGCTGACTTCGTCAGGATGAATTCGAGATCTACTGATGCGTAGCGGCCGTCGTCGAGTCGGAACAACACCGCATCGCAATGATCGCACCCTGCGATCGCCTCAACACCGAGCCCGTGAAGCACGTGAGACTCGACGAGCTGACGATCGAGCCGGTCCTTGAGCCCCGCACCACGGTCCCGTGCCCATTGCTCATCGGCTCTGAGATCACTCCAGGGCTCGGGAAACGCTGCTTCGTCCTCGGGCACCTGGTCGGACTCGACTGCATCGGCGAGCCAGCGGAGAAACTCAGGCAACCGAGGGTCTGCCAACCATTGGGCATCGATCTGTTGGTCGACGATCCCGAACTCTGCTGGCAACGAAACGTCACTCGGTGGAGCCATGTCGACGAACTCAATTCGCAGCTGACCCGTGAGTGGTGAACGGCGAGCTGTCATCGAATGAGTCTCGCACGGCCACACTCCATCGTTGTGGAGCGGCAGTCTCCGAAAGCACGCATAACGGCACCGCCCTCACGCCCGAGACCCGCTCGATAGCCGGCAAACATGTGCTGGCCCTACGTGGCCAACTGCGGTCTCGAGCCACGCATAA
>CAYGQE010000093.1:0-7355 GCA_964351995.1 uncultured Acidimicrobiaceae bacterium
AACACGAACAGCAAGAGCTTGAACGGAAGGGAGACAAAGACCGGTGGCAGCATCATCATGCCGAGTGACATGAGGACGCTGGCAACGACCAGGTCGATGATCAAGAACGGGATGAAGATCACGAACCCCATGAGGAATGCGGTCTTCAGCTCA
Organism: uncultured Acidimicrobiaceae bacterium; assembly: GCA_964351995.1. Taxonomy (GTDB): domain Bacteria; phylum Actinomycetota; class Acidimicrobiia; order Acidimicrobiales; family SZUA-35; genus SZUA-35. The sequence goes on from CAYGQE010000093.1 coordinate 154, forward strand.
GACAGGACGAAGGCGGGAATGATCGTCGTCAACCCGACCTCGTCGATGCTTTCGGGCCGTCCGCCCGGGGTGGCATCCATCATCAGATCGAGTTCGGCGGTGCGAGTGTTGTCGAGCATGAAGGCCCGTATCGGGCCCGTGGCTCGTTCATAGGCCTCACCCTGGGTGATGCGGCCGTCGAGGTATGGCTGGAGTGCGTCGTCGTTCATCTCCTGGATGGTTGGTCCCATCACGAACAGCGACAGGAACAACGACAGTCCGACGATCACCTGGTTCGGTGGCACGCCTTGGAGGCCCAAGGCGTTTCGGGTGAGCGAGAGCACCACGGCAATACGGGTGAAGCTCGTCAACATGATCACCAGCGAAGGGGCAAGCGACAGCAGTGAGAGCCCGACGATCAGCAGGACGGACTGGCTGGGGTTCTCGTCTCCCTGGCCGATGTCGATCGTGATGTCGCCGTCGAGCGGACCGTCACGACCGGTGCCGTTGTCGGCGCTCAGAACGCCAGCATCGGAGCGGTCCGCTTCGGGGAATGCAGGGTTGAAGACACGATCGGGGATCGAGGGACTGGGTTGGGGCGGATCGATCTGTGCAGCAGCCGGTGATGCAGAGCTGAAGAGCAGCAGTGTCGAGGTGATGAGTGCGAGCGTCGCAAGAAGCACGACGTTGCGGAGCCGAGCCCGAAGGGAACGGTGGATTGTCATGGAGGCCTCTGGGCCCTCCGGTCATGACCTGACGGTCATCTCCCGAAGTGCGGCGACGAAACTCATCCGTGGCGAGCGTGGCCCTTGGGCCGTTCCCGAACGCGTCCATGCGTTCGGCTGGTCAGTCTTCATTTCGGTGTTCGACAGTGCAGAGATCGGCACGCCTGCGATCGGGAGAGCGGTGTGCGACACGACATCGGTCGGCACGACGATGGCCTCTGATCCGGGAGCGCCGATCGCGGCGGTGTCCTCGGCGGTGGCGAGGTCATCGCCTTCGGCCAGCAGCTGCACACCCTGGTCGCTCACACCGACGAGCAAATGGCGATCGCCTGCACGAATGAGGGCGATGCCAGCCGAACGCGTGAGTTGGCGTCGATCCAGGATCGAGAGTGGGTCACCCGATCGGCCCTTCGAGGTGCCAGAGACGAGTTTGCCCAGTTTCCCGTTGCTGGCTCGCATGAAAATCCAGAGCAGCACGCCGACGATGGCGAACGATGCAGCGACGCGCAAGATGGTCAGCACGATGTCACCGGCCCGGTGTCTCGAGGATTTCGATGACGCGCACGGCGTATTCGTCATCGACGACAACAACTTCGCCTCGCCCGAACAGAATGCCGTTGACCCTGATGTCCACCGGGGCCCCGGCAGCCCGATCGAGTTCCACCACCGAACCGATGGAGAGATTCAGCACCTGGGACAGCGTCAAGGACTGGCGCCCGAGTTCGACGGTGACGTTCAGCATCACGTCGCTGAGCATCGTGAGGTTGCCGGCACCACTCAACGGAGCGGACGCCGGAACCGAGAAGTTCTGCGGGGCGTACTCGGCGGCTGCCTGTTCCGGCGATTGGGCGACATCGCCGCTTGGATCGGCGGTCGAAGCGTCGTTGTGGCGCCGGTCGTTGTCGACGATCACGAGCCCGATCGGGTGGCCGCCATGAGTGATGACGTGGTGCGACACTTCGCCGTGGCGCACCTTGTGGAGTTCGGCAACCGATCCGGCGGCGCTCGGAGTTCCCGCTGTCAGGCCGAGTTCGGCACCTTGGATCGCGTCATTGGCGACATCGAAGACCTCGATGCCGACCTCGGTGACCGTTGCGAGCGTGACTTCGGTGGCGCTGGCGCCATCGGTGTCGGCGAAGACCGCACTGGTCAGGCCTCCCTCGAGATCGGGGAGGCCTTCCGAGGGCTCGAGCTTGAGCCCCGCAGCATTGATGGCTGCGGTAATAGCGTCTGAGAGAACACTCACTTCTTCCACCATGGTCATGATGCGGCGGTCCTTGCCTGGTCCAGCGGACCGGTCGAGCTGTTGGCTGTTGTGATGTGTGCGGTGAGAGCTTGACCGTGTTGGCCGAGGCGAACCCCGAACAAGTCGATCTCGCCAACGGATGCAACCAGTTCGGAAGCAACCGGGAGACTGGTTCTGATCACGTCGCCGACTTCGAGCTCGACGAGCTGTCTGGCGGTGAGTGACACCCGGCCGAGACCGACCGAGAAGGGTATGGGGACGGGCTGCAGTGCGGCTGCGGTCTGAGGATTGGTCACGACGGGGACGACGGCTCTTCGACCGGAGAGGCGGGCGTCGATGGCGTCGGAAAAGTCTTGGATCGTGGAGAGGTCGAACGCAAGGATGAGACGACCGCCGCCACCGGGTCCTTTGATGCCGAAGCTGAAACAGATCCGGGCGGCAGTCTCTTCGTCGTCGGCTGCGGTGAATGCGCCATCTCGTGAGCGATCGACGTCGAGGCCTCCGGTGATCAGGAGCGTGTCGCGCGCCGTGTCGAGGAAGACCTGACCGAGCAGGTCGAGGACACGCTGCTCGATCAGGGTGAGCTTGCGAGCTTCGCCAGCCGGAATGCTGCCGCCCCCGAGCATGGCCGTGACCAGTGTGAGAGCCAGGCCGAGTTCGGTCACGACGGCGGCGCACAGAGCGTGGCCGTCTCGGACCGACGCGGTGTCGAAGGATTCGATGTTGTCGACGACCTCGTCGCCAGCCTCGACCTCGATGAGGGCGCCGGGTTCGACGGTGAAGCCCGGCAGCGAGTCAGCGAGCGTGCTGGAGATGTCGTTGGCGATCTGGACGGCCGCCTCGTTGTAGAGCGCGGCCTTCTCTGTGGTGAGTTGCGACGACTGCCCGAACGAATACGGGCGCACGGCGAGGTCACCTGCAGGTGCGGCGTTGGGGATGGTCACGAGACAGAGCTTCGGACAGCGGTCCGGTCGGTATGAGGCGTTTCGAGAATTTCCTGAGCCGAATGACCCGGGTTCGGTGGTTCGAACGGCCCAGGCGATTCAGCGCCTCACTCGGCTTCTGGCTTCTCGTTCGTCGCCGAGCTCTTTGCTTCGCTCTGTTCCTCGTGTGCGTCCGTAGCGCCCAGGCAGTTCTGTTTCCCCTGGTTGCGGCTCTGCAGGAGACCCGAAAAAATGTTGCTTGAATCCTCACGTCGAATCTTGTCGCTCCGATAGAGCTGCATGTACAACGAGTACCCAGCGCCCACACAAAGCAAGAAGCAGCGAGAAGAATCCACTCACACAGTCAAGCAACGTCCTGCATCGACGTCTGCTCGTTCGAAAGCTTCGACCGGTCGAAGCGGAGTAGAACGGTTGTCATCGAAAGAGCGAGACATGGTCGAGCAGAACATCGCTCTGGTGCACCACATCGTTTCTCGCATGACCGAGAATTTCCCCGCCGCTGTTCAGCGCGATGACATGGTGCAGGCCGGGCTCGTTGGTCTCATCGAAGCAACGCAGCGCTTCGACGCTGATCGTGGCTTCAGCTTCTCGACGTTTGCTGGGCGTCGTATCGAAGGAGCGGTGCTCGACCTTCTCCGCCGTGCTGATTGGGCGCCTCGCTCGGTTCGTCGCAACGAACGCCAGCTCCACGAGATGGAAGCGGGCATGACGGCCCAGCTCGGCCGTCGCCCCACCGCTGTCGAGCTCGGTGATGCCCTGGGCACCGGCTCAGATCACGTACACAACCTGCGAGCCGATGTCGCCAAGGCTCGCCTCAACCCACTCGTTGTTCGAGCCAAGGGTGACGAGAACGACAGCGAAGTCGCCGACCTCGACCTTGCAGCGACTGATGTCCCCGACACCCTGGACCTCGAGCACCAGGAACTGATGGGTTACCTCCGCGACGGTATTGCCTTGCTGCCGGAGCGTCACCGCATCGTGATCGTCGGTCACTTCCTCGAGGGCCAGTCGATGACTCAGCTCGGCGAGCTTCTTGGCGTCACGCAGTCCCGGGCCTCTCAGCTGAAGAGCGAAGCGCTCGGCATGCTGAAGTCCGGCATCGACGTGAACCTCGACGGCGCCGAGCCGACCCGTGCACCAACGGCCCGCCAGGCCACATTCAACGAGGCTCTTGGCGGCGCATCGACGTGGCGGGAACGAGTCGAGCCCCGCACGAGCCTCGCTTCTGCCTGATCGAGGATTCTCTCGGACGCAGACCAGAGCTTCGCACCGAGTCAAATGTGCGGTGGCTCATAGCTGAAACCCAGCGGTCGAGACTGTCGTCATGACCAGTTCTGTCGTTCCGTTGACCGAGGCGCAACAACGCTCGTTGGGTTCCATGCTGTGGCAGTACCGCTCGATGCTCGAGCGAGTCGAGTTCCTGCTCGAAGCGCAGCTGGTGTTCGCCTCTTCCGGTCGCGACAAGCGTCTGGCTTCTGTGGCGGATCTACTCGAAGAAGCCGTCGGCACGATCAACGAACTCGACCTGCGACGCGAACTCTTGCTTCACGAGGTCGACACCGAAGCAGGCGGGGCCCCACATGGCGAACGCCGTAGCGACGACTACGTGCTCGGCAGTGTCCCGAGCCTCTCCGAGATTGCTGAAGCTGCAGAACAGCCCTGGTCCTCGATGTTCCTCGAACATCAACGCTGGTTCGAGGTCTGTGTTGCTCGCATCAAGATGCTGATCGAACAAAGCCGCCAGACCATGGGGACCACGCTCGACCTGATCGACAAGCTCGTCGCCAGCGAGTCAGCTCCGACCCTTGGCGGCTACGACCGTGCGGGCCGATCGGTTCGAGGCTCGTCACCTGCTGTGTTGTTCGACAGCCGAGCGTGAGTGTCAAGCCATGAGTAGTTTCGCCGGTCTGAGCACCGCCATCACTGGGCTCAATGCGCACCGCAAGCGCATCGACATCATCAGCCAGAACATCTCGAACATCGAGACCCCTGGCTACCACCGCCAAGTTGTCGAGCTCTCCTCGCTTGGTTCGGGGCGCACCGGCATCTTCAGCGGATCCGCAGGGTCTCACGGGGGAGTCGAGACCTCTGTCTCGCGACGTTGGGACCAGATTCTCGACGGAAACGCAAAGAACGAGCGAAGCCGAAGCTCGAGCCTCGAAGCCCAAGCTGAGGCCATGAGTTCGCTCGAGGCAAACATCGGTTCGTTCTCTGGCGGCGGCCTCGCCGGCAGATTGCAGGAGCTCTTCAACGGCTTCGATGATCTCGCCAACAACCCCAACGACTCGGCTGTTCGCAATGTCATTCTCGGCAACGCCGACTCGGTTGCTTCTGCCATCAATCTCGAGGCGGCGACGATCGACAACGCCCACCAGAGCGCCGTCGAACGAGCCACGGTTTTCGTCGACCAAGTCAACAGCCTCTCCGCAAGCATCGCCCAGCTGGACAAGGACATCACCGGCGGCGTGGCCAGCGGCGATGATCCGAATGGTTTGATCGACACTCGAGACCGTCTGGCGACCGAACTGGCCGGCCTCACCGACCTGAATGTCGGGTACGAGACCGACGGTCAGATTCGGCTCAGTATCAACGGACACAATCTCGTGTCAGACGGACAATTCCGGCCGATTCAGCTCGTCAGCACCGGCGACCCGGCGCTGGCGCCGCTCGGCTATCAGCGGTACGAGGTTCAGTCAGAAAGCGGACGGACGCTCGATCTCCAGGGCGGAGCGATCCACGGCACGCTGATCACCGCAAATGACCTGGTGCCCCAGCAGCGTCGAGCGCTCGATGACGTGGCCAACACCGTGGCCACCACGGTGAATGCGCTGCATGCTGGCGGTACCGGCCTCGACGGCACCACGGGCAACAACCTGTTCGATCCTGCGAGCACGACGGCGCACACCTTCGCCGTGTCCATCGACGTGATCGGTCAACCGCTGAAGCTTGCGGCTTCTGACGGCAGCGGAGCACTGAACAACTCGGTTGCCTCCGAGATCGCCAACCTTGCCACCGACCCGAACGGCCCGGCGGCAGAGCATGCTGAGATGCTGGCCGGACTCGGCAATCGTGTGCAGCTGTTGACCAACAGTGCCGAGACTGCGGCCTTGGCCTCTGGTAGAGCGTACGAAGTGCTGCAGTCCGAAGTCGGCGTCAGCCTCGACGAAGAACTGGCGGACTTGGTCTCAGCCCAACGGGCCTACGAAGCATCGGCCCGGATGATTTCGACCATCGACGGAATGCTGGACACCCTCATCAACCGCACCGGCCTCGTCGGCCGCTGATCTCGACGAGACGTACGGAGACAACACCATGCAACGAGTCACCACCCTCGGCAATACCAACAACATGCAAAGCGTCATCACTGCATCCGAGCGGCGTCTGAGCGAAGCGCAGAACGAGATCGCCACGGGCCTGAAGTTCGACCGTTCGTCCCAAGCGCCGGCCGACGCTGCGACCTACTTGCGGAATCAGCGCTCGCTGGACCGTCTCGGCCAACTCGAGCGCAATTCGAGCAATGCCAGGTTGTGGCTTGACACGACCGATACGGCGTTGCGTGATGGCGTGAGCTCGCTCACTCGAGCCCGCACGCTGGGTGTCCAGGGAGCGACGGACACGAACTCACCCGAAGCTCGCTCGGCAATTGCGTCGAACCTGCGCTCGGTCGCAGAGGAGATGCTGACGCTCGCCAACACCGAGGTGAATGGTCGACCGATCTTTGCCGGTACGTCGGACTCCGCCGTTGCCTACGACGCCACGGGTAACTATCTCGGCGACAACGGGCAAGTGCTGAGAGCGGTCACCCAGACCGACAAGTTCTCCGTTGCTGCAAGCGGGCCCGTCGCCTTTGGCACCCCGAATGGCGCCGACCCGTACAACGGCACCGTCTTCCAGGCGATCAACCAGTTGGCAGACATGGTCGAGGCCGGAGACGTGGATCAGATCCGAGCGGGGGTGGAAGCTCTCGACACAGCGATGGTCCGGATGCAGTCCGAAACCGGTCGGATCGGTGGCCTCGCCGCCCGACTCGACGAGATCGACTCACGAAACCTCGAGAGCCAGGTCACCACCCAGACACAGATCAGCGATGTCCGAGACGTCGACATGGCGGAAGCCATTCTTCGTCTCAAGTCCGCCGAGACCAGTTACGAAGCAACGCTGTCGGCCGCCGGTCGCAGCCTGAGCCGCTCTCTGCTCGACTTCTTGCGCTGACGTCTCCGCATTGGAGTTGCGGGTTCTTCGTGCCTCACGTGGCGGCGAACCGAGCCGAGACTTGTCCTAGCACGCTCTGTCGGTGAGCACCGATGG
>CAYGQE010000093.1:7455-13055 GCA_964351995.1 uncultured Acidimicrobiaceae bacterium
GCACCGATGGCCCCGCACGTGCAGCCCGAGGAGGAAGCAATGATCATCGTCAGTCGCCTCAATGGCGAGCGATTCGGCGTCAATGCTGAACATGTCGAGCGCGTCGAAGAGATGCCCGACACCGTCCTCACGCTCGTGGACGGCAAGAAGTACCTGATTCGCGAATCACTCGAAGATGTGATCGCGCTCGTGGTTGCCTACCGAGCACGGATCTTGCGAGTGTCCTACGAACCCGCCGGTGACGGCTTGCGCGTCGTCGAGAGTCGCTTCGAAACGTCTGAAGACAGCGGAAGCGGGAGTCACTGATGGATCCGGCAACACTCATTGGCATCGGCCTCGCGATCGGCACCGTTTTCGGTGCGCTCTTCATGAGTGGCATCAACCCGATCGGCATCTTCCTCTCCGACATCCCATCGATCATCTTGGTGTTCGGCGGGACGATGGGCGTCACCATCGCCAGCTCGACGATGCCAGCGGCGATCAATGCCATCAAGGTCCTGCTCAAGGCACTGATGGGCGGCGCTGCCGCCGACCCGACCGAGAACATCAAGCTGCTGATCGGCTTTGCCGACACCGCTCGCAAGGAAGGTCTGCTCGCTCTCGAGCCCCAGTTGGAGAAGATCGACGATCCATTCTTCAAGAAGGGAATGGAGATGGCGGTCGACGGGACTGATCCCGAGGATCTTCGTGACCAGATGACCATCGACATCGACAAGACGAAGGCGCGACACAAAGACGGCGTGGCCTTTTTCAGTACCGCTGCAGGCTTTGCCCCCGGTATGGGCATGATTGGCACCGTCGTCGGCCTGGTCCAGATGCTCGGCAATCTGTCTGACCCGTCCTCACTCGGACCATCCATGGCCGTGGCGTTCCTCACCACGCTGTGGGGAGCGTTCCTCGCCAACTTCATGTTCATCCCGTTCGCGAACAAGTTGAAGAAGATCTCCACCGAGGAGATGGCGGCCAAGGAAATCGTCCTCGAAGGCATCCTCGCGGTGCAGGCCGGTAGCAACCCACGAGCGATCGCTGGAATGCTCGGCGCCTTCCTGCCGCCATCTGCTCGTGAAGAGCTCGAAGATGGCTAGAAAGCCCCAGGTCGTTGAAGAAGATGAGGGCCCGAACAAGGACTGGATCGAGTCGTGGGCTGATGCCATGACCTTGCTCATGGCCTTCTTCGTGATGCTCTTCGCCTTCGCTCTGGTGGACGAGACGAAATTCGCCGACTTCAAGGTCGGAATGGTGACCGCCCTCGGCGTCGCCGACCCTGTGGCCGGGCAAGCCGACAGCATCCTGGAAAACGGCGATGGCATTGCGCTCACTGTTGGGCTCACCACCGAGCCCGATCCAGCGCAGGCTGCCCGTATCGAGGAGGGAAAGGAAGATCTGGAAGCGACGGGGACGATCAACGTCGACAATGTCGAGGACGTTCGTGACCTTCTGGAAGCCAAGTTCATCGAGAACGGTGCTGCCGAATTCGTCAGTGTCGACATCGACGAGCGGGGCGTTGTGGTTCGCTACGACGGCCGTGTGTTGTTCCGAAGCGGGTCAGCGGAATTGAGCATCGACAGCGACGTGATCCTGGCGGCCACCGCCGAGGTACTGCAATTGGTCGACAACGCTGTTGACATCGAAGGCCACACCGACGACGTGCCGACCGGCGGAAGTTGGATCAGCAACCGGCACCTCTCTGGGGCTCGAGCTTCTGCTGTTGTGATCTGGATGGAAGACTTCGGCTCGATCCCGCCGCGTCAGATGGCAGCGGTTGGGATGGGGGAGACCCGCCCGGTGGTCCCCAACGACAGTGATGAGAATCGGGCCCAGAACCGCCGGGTCGAGATCGTCATTCGCGTCAACGGTCTCGTCGAGGCTGGCATCGAGGTGATCGACCCGATCGGCGACCCGATCGAGGCACCGATTGCCGCCGAACCGCCGGGCGCTGACGAGATCCAGACCGAACCAGTGCCCGCCCCGCAACCAAACGACGCTGAACCAGACGCCGAACCACTCGACGCCCAACCGGTCGAGCCGACCGATGTCACTGAACCGGTCGAAGCGAGCCCGGTCAGCCCGAACCAACCGAATGATCTTGTTCCCGATGCCGTCCGCGGCCTCGAGGACCTCGAATAGCCAGGAGGACTCCCGTGGCAAAGAAAGACAAGAAGAAGGACGACTCGGAAGAAGAGACCGAGGAGAAGAAGAAGAGCAAACTGCCGATGATCATCGGTGGACTGCTCGCTCTCGGCGCGGTCTACAACTTCGTGTTGAAGCCGGCACCCGTGGAGGACCCGCTGGCGATGGTCGAGGTCGAACCGATCGAGGGCGAGATCTTCGAGCTTCCCGAGATGGTCATCAACATCGACGACGACAGCGTCCAGTACGTGCGCGTGGCCATGGCCATCGTCCTCGAAGAGGGAACGCTCGCGGCCGACTTCGAGCTGGAAGCAGCGATTGCCAAAGACGCGATCCTCGAGGATCTCTCTGGCCGCAGTGCGGAGCAGCTGCAGTCTGCGCAGGGCAAGCAAGACGTGAAGGCTGAGCTGTCGGCAACGCTCCGCGAGGCCTACGGCGACGAGAAGGTCATCCGCGTCCTGTTCACCGCACTTGTCATGCAGTAGGCGTGTTCGCCTCTGGTAGAGGCGAACATCGGCGCCTGGTTCGCTCGGCCCAAAACCAAAAAGAAAAACTCGGTTTCGCTTTAGATCTGAGTGGACCTGCCGAAGTTGATTGGGTCGTCACATTTGTCGGCACCTCGAGGACACGGAACGTCGAAGAGGTGAAAGTAGCAAGCCGAAGTCTCACTGGAAGGAACCACCAGAGACATGCGTATCAACAACAACATCATGGCGTTCAACGCCAACCGGAATCTCGGCTCGAGCAACAACCAGCTCGGCAAGAGCCTCGAGAAACTCTCTTCCGGCTACCGGATCAACCGTGCAGGCGACGACGCCGCCGGTCTGGTCATCAGCCAGAAGCTCCGGGCAGAGATCGGGGGTCTGAAGCAGGCCTCCCGTAATGCTCAGGATGGCATCTCGTTCGTGCAGACCGCAGAAGGTGCGCTGGGCGAGGTCCACAACATGCTTGGTCGTATGCGTGACCTCGCCGTGCAGGGCGCCAACGACACCAACGATGTCAATGCCCGCACCGCAATCGCTGCCGAAATCACGGCGCTGAATGCGGAAATCACCCGCATCGGCACCGACACCACGTTCGCTGGTGCGGCCGTCTTCGGTGTCACGACCAAAGCCCTGCAAGTTGGTTCCGAGGGCTCCGGCACGACCGGACAAATCACGATCGCCGCCGTTGCCGCCCCGACAGGCGCCACCGTTGCTGTCGACACTGCGGCCAACGCTCGCCTCGGTATCGAGGCCATCGACACCGCCATCGCTGAAGTTTCAACGGCTCGAGGAACGCTGGGTGCCACCCAGAATCGTCTCGAGTCGACGATCAACAACTTGTCGGTCACGACCGAGAACCTGGCAGCCTCGGAGTCACGTATTCGTGACACCGACATGGCAGCTGAGATGGTCAACTTCACCAAGAGCCAGATCCTGCAGCAAGCCGGAACCGCCATGCTCGGACAGGCCAACTCTGTCCCGCAGTCGGTTCTCAGCCTGCTCCAGTAGATGAATTGGCCTTCGGCCAATCGTCCCGCCAGGTGACTCGATCACCTGTTCCAAAATCTTTGGCACCAACGGTTCGCTGAGCCACCGCCAAAGCACCTGACGCAACGAGCCCACGGATGGGATCGCACGTCAGTTTTGCAAGAAACAACACCACGACTCGTTCCACGGAAGGAACAACATCATGCGTATCAACAACAACATCATGGCGTTCAACGCCAACCGGAATCTCGGTTCCAGCAACAACATGCTGGGCAAGAGTCTCGAGAAATTGAGCTCCGGTTATCGGATCAACCGTGCAGGCGACGATGCCGCCGGCTTGGTCATCAGCCAGAAGCTCCGGGCAGAAATTGGAGGTCTGAAGCAGGCCTCCCGCAATGCTCAGGATGGCATCTCGTATGTGCAGACCGCAGAAGGCGCACTGGGCGAGGTCCACAACATGCTTGGGCGTATGCGCGACCTTGCAGTCCAAGCAGCCAACGACACCAACGACACCTCAGCCAGAGGCGCCATCCAGGCGGAGATGAATGCGCTGGGCGACGAAATCGTCCGCATCGGTGCAGACACCACGTTTGCGGGTACCACCATCTTCGCGGCTGGAACAACCGCCCTCCAGGTTGGGTCAGAGGGCAGCGCTGGCGGCCAGATCACCATCACCTCAGAGGTGCTCGCTACAGCTGCGGGTGAGCTCACCGACGGCACAGACACTGTCGACCTCAACTCATTCGACTTCACCACGGCACCGCTGACCGCGGCAGCTGATGCTCGTACCGCCATCGAGAACATCGACATCGCGATTGCGGAAGTGTCGAGCCGTCGAGGCGAGATGGGTGCGGTGCAGAATCGTCTCGAGTCGACGATCAACAATCTGTCGGTGACGACGGAGAACTTGGCGGCGTCGGAGTCACGTATTCGTGACACTGACATGGCCTCGGAAATGGTGCAGTTCACCAAGAGTCAGATTTTGCAGCAGGCCGGTACGGCGATGTTGGGGCAGGCGAACTCTGTCCCGCAATCGGTCCTCAGCCTCCTGCAGTAACTCCGCCACGAAGCGGAAGCGGGCCCGTCGCGGGCCCTTCTCACCGGCAGCTAGCTCTCTAGCTGGCGGGATGTTTGGCGAAGCCAAACGTATTCGCCTTCGGCGAAAGGGAACCTCCGGTTCCTTGAGTTTGGCTTCGCCAAACATCCACATCGCTCGACAGAGGTGACCCACGGATGGGTCTGATTCGTCGAGCCCGAAAACAACCACCCCAATCAGAACTGACGAACTCTCTAGTGGAAGGAACCCCGAGAGATCATGCGTATCAACAACAACATCATGGCGTTCAACGCCAACCGGAACCTCGGTTCCAGCAACAACATGCTGGGCAAGAGCTTGGAAAAGCTCTCGTCTGGTTATCGGATCAACCGTGCAGGCGACGATGCCGCCGGCTTGGTCATCAGCCAGAAACTCCGGGCGGAGATCGGAGGTCTGAAGGCGGCCGCTCGGAACGCTCAGGACGGCATCTCATTTGTCCAAACGACCGAGGGTGCGCTTGGTGAAGTGCACAACATGTTGGGTCGAATGCGTGACCTGGCGGTGCAGGGCGCCAACGACACCAACGACGCCGCAGCACGCACAGCAATCAACGCCGAGCTCACCGCACTCAATGCGGAAATCACTCGCATCGGCACCGACACCACCTTTGCGGGTGCTGCCGTCTTCGGTACGACGGTGCTCCTCCAGGTCGGCTCAGAAGGGTCAGCCGGTGGACAGATCACTGTCCCCACCACTGCGGCGCCGACCGGCGCCGTCGCCGACGTCACGACTGCAGGCTCTGCTCGAACCGCCATCGAGGCGATCGACACCGCGATCGCTGCGGTGTCCGCCTCTCGAGGCGCTCTTGGCGCAGTACAGAATCGTCTCGAGTCGACGATCAACAACTTGTCGGTGACGACGGAGAACTTGGCGGCGTCGGAGTCACGTATTCGTGACACTGA
>CAYGQE010000094.1:0-12959 GCA_964351995.1 uncultured Acidimicrobiaceae bacterium
GAAGCACATGGCGAGACGGCGTCACCCGCATCGAACGCCACCGCACCGAATGGGGCATCACCAACCCAACAGAAGCCCTCGGCGCCAAACCCAAACTCCCCGGAGAACGACGCAACGCATGGGAACTCACCGACACCCGAATCGCCGACACCCGACGCTCGATCAGCCGGACCAATCACATCGAACCGGCTGGACCGGCACAGCGCTCCGTCGCCGGAAAGGCAGCGCCAACTGTCGGCATTCCTTCCCTGACCCCAGGACCCCGCCTGCGATAGCGGCCAACGGGTACTTCGGACCGGGAACTTCGAAGACAGCGAAGTTCGCCGCACCGCCCAATTCTTGCTTCGCCCGCTTGGTAGCCGAGCTCACACCGCACCAGACGTTTCACGAATCGGGGCCGATGAGCGACCAGCTACACCCCGAAGTCCTTTCGGACCACGGCAGACGCTGGCTCTCGGCCTCCCAGAATCGACCGTCGCCTGACCGCCTACGAGCGAACAGGTTCCTTGGGGAAGAGCTCAGCCCAGCGGCGCCCCGTCCTGGCCAACAACACCGCCTGCGACATCGGACGAGGCGACGCGTGCAGCCGCCACTTGGCGAACTCCTTCGGAGAAGGTGAAGGTCCCAGTTCCCGGCGGATTTGACCCACGGTGAACCAGGCTTGCTCCTCGGTCCAACGGCCGATCTGACGGAAACCAACACCAGCTTCCGCCAGAACTTCGGGCCATCGCCTGCCAGCCCGAACTGTGCACAAAGAAGGGAAGCCAGCCGCGCGCCGCCAACGCTCGTACTCCGAACTCGACGGCGGATGGCCCAAATCATCGGCGCAAGCCATCACAGCATCAGAAAGATCAGCTCGTACAGCCACAACACCGGTATCGACCAGTCCCAGCCGAAGCTGAAGAGGTCAACCCCAAACTCAGACTGAGCTTGTACCGCAGCGACGTTCGCTTACCTGGAGGTAGCAGTCCCTTGCGCTCGAGTTCCGCGAATGCGTCCGTGATATTGCGGCGCCGCAATGGGGCCGAAGTCGCACACCTCCTCGGGGGCGAGGCGTGATTCCGGGCGGACGTTATGTGGCGCAAGTTGTCGTCGGCGCTTCTGATCGACTCGGTGTTTTGTCGAGTGCTCCTGCGCTGACGATTCGAGACGCATCGATCTCGGGGGCGCATTGGGCCGCAGTCGTGGTAAAGCCGCAGTTGCGCTCTTTCGGCGGAGTGTCTGTCTACCGCTGGTGGGTTTCGCTTGGAACCTCTCCGCCGATGGACTTCCAGATGAGCGTTGCTGTTCGTTGTGGCCAGGTTTTGGCGATCTTGAACCCTGAGAGATGGAGGCCGTAGTAGGTGCCGGTGGCGGCGGCGACGGCGTAGTCGATGTCGGCGTTGGCATCGACGAGGCCGGCAGTGGCGGCTCGACGGAGTATGTGGCGTAAGCGGGTTCGTCGAGGAAGAACGATTCGTTGTCGAAAAAGCTCGACCAGCTCTTCCTCGGTGGCCTCTTGGAGCATGGCGCCGACCATCCCGATGCCGTTTGGTCGGCTGATCCCGTCGCGAAATGCGGCGAGCTCTTCGACGAGGTCGGCGTATGGGTCGTCGGTGTCGACTCGCTTGTTGGCGGTGGACATGCTGGCGATTGCGGCCGTTGCGAGGTCGGCCTTCGATGGCCACCTCCGGTACAGCGCCTGGCGTGTGGTGCCCGCAGTGTCAGCAACGGCGACGACCGACATTGCCTCGTACCCATAGCGCGCGAGGTGATCTCGAGTGGCGGACATGATCGCTTCGTCGATTGCTGCGTCTCGAGGACGACCGACAGATGATTTCTTCACGAGAGTGATTCTAGCGAAGTATTACGGTACAGTACTGGTACGTAATAACGGAAACGAGGACCAGACATGAGCGAAACGATTGCCATCATCGGAGCAGGACCCGTCGGCCGGGCGCTTGCGTCCGGCTTCATGAGCGCCGGACACGCCGTTTCAGTGGGGGTTCGCGAACCATCGGCGCCAAAGCATGACGATCTTCGCTCCATGGCGACCGTCACGACCTTGGGGTCAGCGGTCGAGAGTGCATCGGTGGTGGTGCTTGCCGTGCCTGCTGATTCCCTTGGGGACGTTGTGCCGTCGCTCGGCCTTTTGCCCGGCCAGATCGTTGCCGATGCAACGAACGCAGTGTTCACGCCGGTACCCGACGGCTTCGAGACCCTCGGCCACTACACAGGCTCGCTGCTGCCGCCCGGTGTTGGCTTGGTCAAAGCATTCAACACTGTGGGAGCGGAACATCTTTCTGGCGGAGTATTCGAACAGGCCACGTTCCTGCCGATCGCCGGAGATGCCGATGCGACCGCGCTCGTGGGACCGCTGGCCGAAGACCTGGGTCTCGAAGTGGCTGACCTTGGCGGCCGGGACGAGATCGGTCAGGTCGAGAGTCACGCCCGACTCTGGATCCATCTGGCGCTCAAGAAGGGGTGGGGCCGGAACATTGCCTGGACCGTCACCCGGCGATGACCACCGAGGTCATGCCGAATCGGCATTTCCCGAACGCCTCGCCGGCCGTGACGATTGCCCCAACGACAAAGGGAGCATGGCATGCAGATCGGCATCATCGGGGCGGGCAACATCGGAACCAATTGCGCCGTCCAGTTCTTGGCCGGAGGGCATGAGGTGATGCTGAGCTTTTCTCGCAATCTCGTCGACCTGCAGCAAAGAGCTGCGGAACTCGGTGATGGCGCAATGGCGGGCACCCCGGCTGATGCTGTTGCGTTCGGGACGGTGGTTGTGGTGTCGGTGCCGTGGCCAACGATCGATCTTGCGTTGAGTGAGGCCGGCTTGTTGACCGGCAAGATCGTGATCGACACAACGAATCAGTTCGCTGATGGCGGAGTGGTCGGCCTCGGAGGTAGGACGGCCGCTCGCCGGAATGCAAGCCGCATGCCGGGCGCCCGCTACACGAAGTCGTTCAACACGATCACCGCCGGCTACCAACGCTCCGCTGCAGGCCGCACCGACGACGAGCGGCTCGTCCAATGGGTCGCCGGCGACGACACAGAAGCGAAGCGCCTTGTCGCCGATCTGATCAGCGATGCCGGCTATGTCGCTGTCGACCTTGGCGGCGTCGATGACTGTGGCGTGATGGAGCCGCCTCGTCGAGCAGGTGCGGTCTACGGCGAGGAATACCGCTTGGCTGATGCGCTTTCGGTGGCCGAAGCGGTCGCCGCAAGTCGCCCGATTCCCCCAACTCCGTCATACCGGCCCTCTTCCAAGGTCGAGAACTGAAGCCGTCTTCAAACAAAGGACAACAACATGACGACGTTCGTCCTCGTCCACGGCGCCTGGACCGATTCTTCATCCTGTTCTTTGGTTGCCGACCTGCTCACCGCCGGTGGCCACACCGCCACCCGAGTCGAGTTGCCCGGACACGGAAACAACACCGCTGATCCATCGACTGTCGGGCTCTCGGACCACACCGAAGCGGTCCTTGCCGCCAACCTCGATGCCACGAGAAGTGGCGGCGCTGATGATCAGGTCGTACTCGTCGGACACAGCATGGCGGGCACCGTCATCAGTTCGGTTGCCGAGGAACGCCCCGAGATCGCCTCACACTTGATCTACGTCGCAGCGTTCCTGCTTCCATCAGGCCAGTCGCTGTACGGGTTCACCCAGCAATCGGAGGGAATGGCGACCAGTCTGCTCGGCCCTGCGCTCCGCCCCAGTGAGACCACGCTCGGCGTCGACCCAGAACAAGCCCGCAACGTGTTTCTGGCTGACGCCGATGACGCAACAGCAGCGGCCGCCCTCGCAGGGCTGCGACCCGACCCGCTCGCCCCGCTCGGAACGCCAATCACTGTCACGCAGCAACGGTGGGGCAGCGTGCCCCGCAGCTACGTCCACACCGAACTCGACCAGGCCGTCACACCAGCAGCACAAACGAGAAATGGTGGCAGCGGTCGGCGCAGGTCGAGTGTCGGCCATGCAGACCGGCCACTTTCCAATGCTGATGCAACCGGGCGAACTCAGCGACCTTCTCATTGCACACACCAACTGATATCAGGAGACGAAAATGGCACAGGCAATCGATATTCACGGCAAGCCCAAGAGCGTCCTCATCGTGGCCTCGAATCCGGCGGTCTCAAAACAGACCGGTTGGCCGATCGGGTTCTGGTGGGGTGAGCTCACCCATCCCTATTGGGCTTTCACTGAAGCCGGCTACGAGGTGACCATCGCCAGCCCTGATGGGGGAGCCGTGACCGGTGACGGGTTCTCGGATCCAGAAGATGACTCTGGCTACTCAGCGCACGACCTCATCTCGCTCGGCTTCAAGAAGAGTGCGGGCCACGCCGCACTCCTGGCCGACACACCAGCTATCTCAGGCCTCAGTGTCGACGACTTCGACGCCGTGTTGTTCGTCGGGGGCCAGGGGCCGATGTACACCTTCATGGGCAACGACGCCGTCTATGGCCTCGTTCGGGATTTCTACGAAGCTGGCAAAGTCACTGCGGTGATTTGCCACGCCACCTGCATTCTGTTGGAGGCAACTCTGTCGGACGGCACTCTGCTGGTCGCAGGCAAGACTTGGACTGGGTTTGCCAACAGCGAAGAAGACTTCGCCGACGCGTTCGTGGGATCACCCATTCAGCCCTTCCGTATCGAGGATCGCGCTCGCGAACTGTCAGGCACGAACTTCATCGTCGACACCATGTTCAAACCCCACGCCGTGCGAGATGGCAACCTGATCACCGGCCAGCAGCAGTACGCCGGCACCGCGGCGGCGCAACTCGTGATCGAAGCGCTCGGTGTCTGACAACGATCATCGGTCTGTCGGGTCTTCTGCCGGGCCGGTGACAACCGTTGTGGAGCGTCACGTCAAACCCGACCGCGTGGCCGACTACGAAGAATGGTTGCAACGACTTCTTGCCGAGGCGTCGCACCTCCAGGGGTACCTTGGTGCTGACATCCACCCGCCATCAGTGGGAGCGTCGTCGCCGACGTACACCAGTGTCTTTCGGTTCGAGAGCTTGGACGATCTTCGTTCGTTCGAGGCAAGCGATCTGCGGCGCCGAGCAATGGCCGAGGTTGTCGATCTCGTCGAGGCCGACGCCGCCTGGTCAATGCACACCGGCCTCGAGCTCTGGTTCTCGGCGCCTCCCGGCACCGTGGTTCCTCAGCCGGTCCGGTGGCGGATGGCGCTGCTGCTGGGCGTCGTTGTGTACCTGCTCGTCTTGATCTTCGGCGGGATCGCAGGTGCGCTCATTCCTGGATGGCCGTTTCCGCTCCGCCTCGGCGTTGTCATTGCGGTCGAGATCGCGCTCATGACCTATGTGTTGTTGCCGTTTCTGACCCGCCGATTGGCCCGGTGGATCTACCCCTCCAGCACGACGCGACCGGCAAACGCATGAAAGCATCCCCGATGGGCGCCACTCGATCGCTGCCAGGTTGACTATGGAACTACGACACCTCCGAACATTCCTTGCCGTGTTTGAGGAAGGCAGTATCACTGCTGCGGCGCGACGTCTTCACGTCGCTCAACCTGCTGTCACCAGGCAGATTCGTCAACTGGAAGCATCTGTTGGTCAGCAACTGTTTGGGAGGTCTCCGCAAGGTGTTACGCCGACGTCTGCGGGTGCCCGTCTGGAGCCCGAGGCTCGCCTCTTGATCGCTCGCGCTGACACGGTCGTGGACGATCTCCGACACGACCGGACCGCACTCGGGGGGACCCTCAAAATCGCGGTCCCGGAAGAAGGTTTGGGCACACTCACCCCGATCGTCCTGGCCGCCTACAAAGCGGCACACCCCAACGTCGCAGTGATCGTCGACACCGACTGCGGCTACGACAGTCTCAGCGGCTTGGTCGATCGGCGGAATTCTGAGTTCGACGTGGCGCTGTGGGCTCTGAGTCCGGAGTTCCCACAACTCAGCGGCTCTGTCGTGTATCGAGAACGGTTGAAACTTGCGGTTGCCGCCGAGTCTGACCTTGGTCGTGCTTCAGGCCCCCTTCCTACAGCTGAAGTGCTTGAGAAGCCATTCGTTGACGCTGGGTCGTTCATGTTCGACTACGCCCATTTCGCGTATCTGTCGGCCTTTCGCAATGGTGCGAGACCCAGACTTGCCGCGGAAGCGGCGACCGGAATCGATGGCCTTCGCCAAGGCATTGCGAACGGTTCCTTCGTGGCTGCGATGACACCGAGCACGCCACCGATGCCGGGCGTGACTCTTGCTGAGCTAGTCGAGCGCAGCCATGTCGAGGTTGGCGTTGTGCACCATCGCGGCGAGCAACGGCAACACGTCAAGAATTTCGCCAGTATTGCGGCCGCAGTGGGTGAGGAGCTCTATCGTCTCGTCCCGGAAGCGCTTCCTCCTCACGTTGGCACAACGAAGAATTGAGTCGTCGAGGACCGGGTTGCCTGGATCTTGTTCGTGGCTACTCGTTGAGGTCGATGGAGTGTTTACGTTCGCCTCGGCGGACGGTGAGTTGATGGATCGGTTCAGCAGCCGCAAGGTCAAGGACTGATATGACTGGTTCGCCGTTGGCATGAGTGAGCAGGTCGCCGACTGCGATTTTCGTCGTGTCATCGGCTGCGGCAACAAGAAGTCCGATGCGGTCTGAGAGGCCGACTTGGGCTCGCTGTTGGCGGGCGATGTGAGCGGGAACCAGGTCGACTCCGAGTGGCGGGTAGGGGCGCGAGCCGCCTTGGTTCTCGGTTTCGTAGTCGAGGCCGAGGCGGCGCAGCAGCACTGCGAGCTGTTCGCGTTGGTCATTGTCGAGCGGGGAGAACAGCCGATCCTGATGGAAGCGAAGCGCTTCCTGCGTTTGCTCGAATCGTTCAGCACCGTCGGCCGTTGCTGCGATCATTCGACCCTGTTCACCGGTGGAGATCTCGAGTAGTCCCTTGTCGACCATTGCTGCGACTCGCACCGAAACGGTACCCGCTGTGAGATTCAAGGCTCGGGCGACCACCGCCTGTGTTTGGGAGAAGTGCGGCGGGTGCCGCATCAATGTGGCGAGGACGTAGAACTCGGGTGCGGTGAGGCCGTGCGTGTCGTAGATAGAGGCGAGTGATTTTTCGATGTGGCCCCGTACGCGTCCAAGCCGGGCCAGAAGCTCGATGGTGAGGACCGGATAGTCGAATTCGGTGGCCTTCCACTCGTCGAGTCCCTTGTCGACCTGGTCGCCGATCGTTGCGTCATCCTTGTCTTCTTGCATTCGAACCTCACGTGTCCAAGAATTGTTTGATGCCAAACATCGGGATCAATGCTAGTCATGCCAAATGGGCATTGGCCGTTGATCTCATAGCCGTTCAGACTGACGGCATGGCCGATGATCCGCAAGCCCAAGGTTGGCAGGAATGACGTTGCTGACCACCGCCGCGCAGTGCTGCGAGCTCGCCAGGGTCGACGGCGACAATCACTCGCCGAGCCCGCTCGACGGCGCCGACATCGGCCCTGGTGCGGCGCTGGCGATTCTCGCCGCTGGCCAGTTTCTTATGGTGTTGGACGTTTCGATCGTGAACGTGGCGCTCCCGGCGATGCAAGCCGAACTCGGCATCGCTGACGGTGACGTCCAATACGTTGCGTCGTTGTATGCGGTGACGTTCGGCGGGTTGCTCATCTTCGCTGCTCGCTTGGCTGACCGCTTCGGCCGACGCAGGATGGTGACCGCAGGGTTGGTGCTGTTCGCCGTCGCTTCTGGTCTCACCGGCATGGCAGAGAGTCCGCAGGTGTTGTTCGCAGGGCGTCTCGTGCTCGGAGTTGCTGCAGCCATGGTGTCGCCGGCCGCATTGGCGCTTGCGCTCGCGATCTTCACCGACGGCCCACAACGGCGCCGAGCAATGTCGGCGTGGGGAGCTGTCGCTGCAATCGGAGGCGTCGCTGGGCTGCTGGTCGGCGGTGTGCTCACCGACGCTCTCGGGTGGCGGTGGGTGTTCTTCATCGATGTGATCCCGGCCTTCGTTGTTGCAGTCTTGACGATGCGTTTGTTGCCCGAATCGAAGGTGTCGGCTCCGCCACGGACTGATCTCCGAGGTGCTGCGCTGTTGCTGACAACGATCTCTGCGCTAGTCGTCGCGCTCACGAGAACGACATCAAACGGGTGGGGCGACCCGACGACGGTGATCTTGTTCGTTGTCAGTGGCCTCGCGGGTTTGGCGCTTGTGGTCGTAGAACGTCGAGTCAGCGAACCGATGATCGAGTGGGCGATCTTGTCGAATCTTCAGCTCGCTGGAGCGAACCTCGCAGCACTCCTGATCTCGGCATTGATCGTCTCCCAGGGAGTCTTCGTATCCATCTACCTCCAATCAGTGTTGGGTTTCAGCGCGGTTGACACCGGTCTCGCCTTGTCCCGCTGACAGCGATCGCCGCCGCATCCTCCTTTGGAGCCGGACGCTTGATCAGCGGCCAAGGACTGCGCTCGACAATGGTCCTCAGTTTCGTCGCGTGCGGGGCCGGGTTCGTCCTCCTCGCACAACTCAATGTCACCGCAACCTACGCAACCGACCTCTTGCCAGCGTTCTGCTTGCTCGGCATCGGCATCGGCATCGGTTTCGTTGCCTTCACCGTCGGAGCGACCGACGGTGTCGAAGATCGGCACCGAGGGCTCGCATCCGGCTTGGTCGGCACCAGCCAACAACTCGGAGCAGCGCTCGGTATCGCAGCGCTCAGCGTTGTTGCTCAAACCGCCACCACGTCCGACGGAGCGGCGGGCCAAGTCGCAGGGTTTGCTGCAGCGTTCTGGATGGGCGCCGCCCTCGCCGTCATCGGAACCGCAACAGCTGCCCTCACCATGACCGACCAGACCGCCTGACAAGACCCTCCAAACCCCATCAACCCATGACAAAGGACCACACCGTGAAACCACAACCGTTCACCATCGACATCGCTACCGCCACCATCGAAGACCTTCAAGCCCGCCTGACCGCAACCCGATTCCCGCAAGCAGTCAACGGCGCCCACTGGGACTACGGCACAGACCCTGTCTACCTTCGCGACTTCTGCAGCTACTGGGCGAACGACTTTGACTGGCCTGCAGCTCAGAAACGTCTGAACGCTTTCGATCACTATCGAACCGAGATCGACGGTGTCGGGGTCCACTTCGTCCAACACCTGTCCGACGACCCAGCCGCGGTTCCACTCCTACTCCTGCATGGCTGGCCATCGAGCTTCGTGCAAATGAACCAGATCATCCCAAAGCTCACCAACACCGACGCCGACGGCCAAGCGTTTCATGTGGTAGTTCCCTCGCTGCCTGGCTTCGGGTTCTCCGACCAACCCACAGAGCCCGGAATGAGCGTGGCACCGATCGGCGATCTCCTCCATCAGCTCATGGCCGATCTCGGCTATGACCGCTACGCCATTCGCGCCACGGACCTCGGCGCCGGCGTCATGACCCAGATGGCCATTGGACACTCCGACGCAGTGATCGCGCTCCACACCTCGGGCACAAATCCGTTCCTCATGAACGTCCCCGAGGACCTCTCGCCAGCGGAACAGACCTTCGTCGACCAAGCGAACGGATGGATGCAATCCGAAATGGCCTACGCCATGATGCACTCCTCCAAACCCCAAACAGTTGCCGCTGCACTGAACGACTCACCTGCCGGTCTTGCATCGTGGATCATCGAGAAGTTCTGGAAGTGGACCGATCATGACGGAGACCTCGAAACTGTCATCAGCCGAGATGATCTCTGCACCAACTTGACCATCTACTGGGCCACCGAGACCATCTCGTCATCGATGCGGCTCTACTACGAAACCGCCCGGAACCCCGGCAGCTGGGGACCGGTTCAGGCCCCAGCCGCCCACCTCCAATTCGCCGGTGACATGTTCCCCACCCCACGCGAATGGATCGAGCGCCAAGGCCCAGTCGCACGATGGACCGAACACGAACGCGGTGGTCACTTCCCCGAATGGGAACACCCCGATCTGGTGGCTGCGGACCTACGCGACTTCATCGCAGAACTCTGAACGTCTCGAGCAACCCCGGACCGAACGCTTGACGCCATCATCGTCAGGTCCCCGTCATCGGACCATCCAGCAAAAACCACAAACGGGGATTCGTTGTTCCGTTGCCGCCGAGTAAGCGGCCAAGCACTCTGCAACGGCGACACTTCAGAGACGAGCAGCGGGGCATCTGGGCAATCGATCTCCGCGGACAGCGCTTGGTCGTTGGCCATGGCGGCCTCCAAGGGTCACCCAGCCTCCCGGCGGGACGGGATCAACGATCTCACCACCGCCGTTCATCGGCCCAGAGCGAAGTCCCTGCGACGGGACTGGAGATTCCGTCAGCGTTCGATGCGGAAATGCTCGACTGCAAGGGCAGCAACGATTATCACGTCGACGACGACGACCAACCAGACCCCGGCCACATCAACAGCAACGAACAGCAACAAGGCCAGGGCTGCAACAGCGGCAATTCGTTCACGAGCCACCGCCCGGAACGTCCGAAACGCAGCCAGACCGATACCACCCAAGAACATCGCCAAACCGGCAAACAACATCGCCCGGAACGGCAACGGCAACGGGTCCGCCGGGTGCAACGTGATCTCTTCGAGCCCGACCGCGGACAGAATCACCCCGGCGGTGATCGGAAGATGGAAGTAGGTGTAGTTGTCTCGGGCCAGGTTGGATCGGCCGGGGCCTGTCGTTGCTTCGATCCGATGCTCCAGGGCCGGCTGTATTCGATCGAAATAGGCCCACCACATCAACGCAGCAAACACGCCAGCGCCAGACAGCGCGATCACGCTTTCCGCAGCCAGTTGCTCGCCGTCCTCGAGGGTTTCCACCAGAGGCTTCCCAACAGCGACGATCACCTCACCCAGGGCAACAATGATGATCAGCCCGTGGCGTTCGGCGAAGTGTCCGGCCCTCAGGACCCAGTCGGTCCGTCCGGTCCGCAACGTCGCGACCACGTACACCGCAAGGGCGAAGGTCCACACCACCACTCGGGTGCTGGTGTCGAGCGTTGCGCCAACAACCAGAAGCACCAAGAAAACAACAAGCCCCCCAGCGAACTGATTCGCGTGGCCTCGCCCAGGTCCGTCACCCGCACCCTCCAGCGCCAACACCAGACCAAGCGAGGCAATGATGGCGACGGGAATGGCGAACAGATACCCACCGCCTTCCAGTGCAGTCGTGACCGACGCCGCCATCGGGACACTGGTCGCAGTAGCCACCAAAAAGACCAAGCGAACCAGCCGAGAATTCCCAGCCACAGCATTGGCCGCCCACGTCAACTGCGACCACGTCATCCACAAAATGGCGAAGACCAACGCCGCCTTGCCGACATGGACCCAGTCCGGGTCGTGAACCAAGAACCCGACGAGTTGGGCAAAAGCAAACACGAACGCCAGATCGAAGAACAGCTCAACCGGGTCGGCAGTGAAGTCTGCTTCCTGATCAGGCAAAGTGATTCCACGCATGGCCGCCGACTCTAGTCAGCCGCCCGAAAGCAAGACACGTGGAACCATCACCGTCTGCGACTCGGTCGAGGTACCACCCCCGGTCAGAGGACCGAGGCGCCGAAGCCGTCGTATTCCCGACCCTCTGAGACGGCAAGGTCGCGTCCTGCGCCGTCCTGGAATACCGAAATGCCTCCCGCTTCCCACGGTCCAACTGATCCGGCCGCGACTGCCTGTTCCGACTTTGGAACGACATTGAAATGCGACCGAACCTCATCCAACGGTTTGTCGGCGTGCAACCACCAGTCGATCGCCAAGAAGTCGGGCTCTCGGGCGGTCATTGCTCCACGCCGGAATGCGTCTGCGACCCGCTGGGGCATACCGCCAACAGCCAGATGTCCGGCGTCGGCCTGGAAGATGCCTGCGGCGCTGGCGAGATCGCCGGTCTGGAACAGCTTGATCACCATGGCGAGCAGTGTGAACGCCCGAGGGTCGTGGCTCGCTCTGGAGATGAATGCGAACACTTCAAGCTCGGACTCCACGGTTGATCCGTAGTCAGCCAACACGTGAACCCAGTCGTGTTGGGCAAGGATCGGGGGCGCTGATCCGTCCTCGCCAGGAAAGCGAAAACCCCTGGCTTGATAGAAGTCGAACACCCCTCGACCCAGCGTTCCAGCTTCGAGGTTGCCGAGGTTTCGCCACCGCTGGGCCAACTCTTCACGAACGACAGTGTTGCTCCATGCATAGATGTTGTCGTCCGGCGACTGCAGCGGAGTGAACGAGGACAAGTCGAGGTCGCTGATGTAGGCACTCCGGTCAATGTCGCTGGCCACAAGCTGTCGGGAGGTGTCGACCATCGACCGCATCTCAGAAATCAGACCATCGGGCAGTGCCAACTCAGTCGCGAACTCGATCACCCGAGCCGAAACCTGCGGCGATGCCTCAGGCAAAATCATCCGGCCGAGTTCCATCACCTGGACAAGCCGGGTCCGGAACATGGCATTGCGATCAGCGAGCCCTTCGGCAAACTCTTGCGCCGACACGGACTCGAAGCGACTGAAGTCAACGGCAACGCCGGTCATCGACTCAGTGAGGGTGGCGAGAACCGTTGCCTGCAGGTCACTCAAGATCGCCCCCTCAGCGCAAGCCGACGCGATACCCCGAGCGATGAAGTCGACCTCATCGTCGTCGGGCGGAAGCAGGTTCTCAACGTCTGGCCCCGGAAGTGGCGTCGGCATCACCCGAAGTTAGCCGTTGGCTCCGCTCAGCCCGAGCCGAGAGCGACCAAGCCGGCCGGCACTTCGCAGATCATCTGACCTCTCTCGACCCCCGGTGACGGTTGACCGCCTCGACACAGGCGTCCACGGCCTCCGTCAGCTCACTCATCGGTTCTCAGCTCCAAATACCAACGGCGTGAATCGATCGTCAGGTGTTAGCCAGAGAGCATGGCGCAGAACTGGGTTGTCCGCGATTCGGCCCGCCCGATAATCGCGACCTCAATCGCGTCGCCACCCACTCGGGAACCGGCGAACTAAGTCGGGTAGGGGCTTCAGCGGGCCACTGCATATTCACGG
>CAYGQE010000095.1:0-12085 GCA_964351995.1 uncultured Acidimicrobiaceae bacterium
GGCACCCATGCAACGCTTGCCTCTGAAGTTCTCGCCCGTGACTATGTGGCACCGCCGATGGGCCGGTACCGGGCGACGGTCTCGGCGTACGCAGCGTGATTCTGGGCGGGTGCTATCGAGTGGCACCGCCTCGGGTCGGAAGGGTTGGCTCTGTGGCAGAGTGGTTAGATGGATCCAAGCGTCGGCCGCCTAGTAACCGTGGTTTTCACCGTCGCCGAACTTGATAGATCGATCTCGATGTACCGCGACGCCTTCGGGCTCGATCTCCACCTCGAGGACCACCATGGAGACGACCCGTGGACGAGTGGCCGCCATGCTGCAACATCGTGGACCGACGGCGCGTTCATCCACTTTGCGCTCTACGAGTCAAAGGATGGGTCCACCACCACCGGAGCTCAGATCGCTTTCCGGGTTCGCGACCTTGACCACGCTCACAGGAGGGCCTCAGACGCTGGTGTTGCGGTCCTTCATGAACCCAAGCAGCAGCCATGGGGTCGATCAGCGAGATATGCCGATCCAGATGGCAACATCGTCGAGCTAACTCAGCAAGGCTGAACCTCACGCGTGATTCTGTGACGTCACGCTTGGGCCGATATCGAGTGGTAGCCACCGGTTCGACATCGTGAATACGAGCGGGCGATATGTGCGGCGTGCCTCTCGACATAGGCCCCTCAGACGCCCCTCAGGTTTGCCGGCGAGTCGCCAACTGAGAGATCGTCGGATCGGGTCACTCTGGTCGGGCCTCGGAGTAGCCGGTTCCGAGTGTTCGCCGCTTTGAGTGAGACCCCCTGGCTGCGAGGGTCATGACCTAATGGTCTGAATAAGGACGTCGGTGGCTTCGAGCGCAACGAAGTGACCCACGTCAGCCAGTCGGGTCACATCAGCGTTTGGGAACTCTCGTTTCCAACGGTCAAGGATGTCAGGACGGAAGGCGATGTCCTTCATTCCCCACAACAGTGCAATTTCGAAGGTGTTGAGCGTTTCGCGCCTTGCCCAGAGGGTGCGAAGCCACTTGGTGGAACCCACGATTTCACGAGGGAACACCCACATCCCATTGCGTTCGTCCTTGTCCGAGTGGACATCGGTGAACAACAGGTGGAGCTCTGGGGTGAGCGGTGTTCGGGTACCCCAGGCCTGTTTCACGACGAGTCGAGCGAACATATTGTGGTTACGGACGGCGAACCGCCCGAACGGGCCACCCATTGCCTTGCTGAACCCCTGGTAGTAGCAGGACCGATTCACCGGCCAGAGCCAAGTGTTGGTGATGACCAGCCGATCCACGCTGTCCGGGTTGTCGAGAGCCCACGACAACCCGATGGGGCCTCCCCAGTCGCCAACGACCATCGTCACGTCCTGCAGATCCAGACCATCGAGGAGCGCAGCGAGGTTCGCTGCGTGACTGGCAGGCAGATAGTCCCAACTCGCTGGTTTGTCAGAGTCACCGAAACCGATGTGGTCGACAGCGACGCAACGGTGAGTCTCGGCAAGGACGTTGATCGCGGGCATGTACTCAGCGGATGATGCTGGGTTGCCATGCACGAAGACAACAGTGCCTGCTGGCCCTGCGCCGGTGTCGATGTAGGAGATCGTTCCGGCTTCCACCTCGAAGGTCTTCTTCTCGAAACTCACGACGCGACCTCGATGCCAATGGCGTGTGACGCCAAGGCGCCGAGCAGGTCGGTCCAGCCCCGCTGCCACAGCGCCACGGTGTCGTCGTCGATAGCTCCGAGCGCCCGCTGTATCAGCGAGATGGTGACGTCTTCGCCCGCTGACGCGATGGAGATGTCGACTGATCCGGCCAGAGCCTCGTTCATCATGAACGTGCCATCGAAGGAAAGGACGTAAGGTGCACGGGACGCTGTCACAGTCGCCCAGACCGCTCCGCCGTACTCGCCCCATGTCTCGAGGAGGAGGCCACCCGGTCGTGGGTCGAGCGTCAACGATGTTCGCTCGGCCGACCGGACGTACGGGGCCTGCCACCATGCGTCGATGTCGTCGACGAGGGTTGCCCACACGGTCTCGGGCGTCGCTCGACACGAGGTCTGCAACTCGACGGTGATCGATCGGACAGGGGCGGAGTCGGTCATGAGGTCGCTTTCGTCTTGGTTTGTTCGTTCGACTCGGCCGCTTCGCCGAGTCGGAAGAGGTTGGTGGCCCAGAACGTTTCGTATGGCCGAAGCCAGCGTTCATAGATCTGCTGCAGGGGAACCGGGTTGAGGTGGTTGATCCGTTCGCGGCCGCTCGGTTCGACACGAACGAGTCCCGCAGCTTCGAGTACCTTGAGATGCTTGATGACGCCGTGTCGGCTGATGTGGTCGAACCGCTCGCACAGTGCCGTTGTGTTGAGCGGCGCATTGCGCAACTCGTCCAGGATCCGCCGACGCGTCGGGTCTGACAGGGCTCGCCAGATGGGATCGAGATCGAGAGATTCTGGGGTCATGACATCCACATCGTAGATAGGTGACTGCTCGCTCACATATTACGGGATGGCCTCCGGAAACCCAAACAGCAGCAGCCGGTGAGCCGAACCGGGTAGCCGGACCCGGTTGTGGATCACCTACGGGAAGGGGTGTCGACCTTGCTTCGACTCCATAGAAGACTTCGTGCGGTTACAACTCGGCTTCCATGAACCTGGCGCTGTGGCGGTGCCGAGCTTCCCGAATCCAGATCCCGGCTACCCGGTCGCCACGGCGAGAAGGCACACTCCGCATCTTGAGGGTCTTGCGGTGCCCGATGCCTGGCGTGCTGTACCCCAAAGGTTGGTACTCCTAGCCCGGCGACTACTGGTATTCCGTGGCGCCGCAAAGGGGCCGAAGTGTTGCGCCGAGTGCGAGTCAAGGTCGTGATTCTGCGCTCGTGTTATGGGGCGGCTCGGTCGTGATCAACCGGGCTCGGAGCTGGGTCGAGACTGGCTGCGAGAGGTCGGCTCTGCCGGAGTGTTCAGCACCGCTACCGACAGGAGCAATGGACCGCAGCTTCACCGGGAAGGTTGGCAAGTCGCTCAACAGCCAGTCACGGCGAACGGTAGAGCCGCTGAGGTCAGTGTCGGATCGATCGGCTGAAGGAGCTTGTTGTGTCGACAGCGGCGTGTAGAGTCGTTTCACGCACGGCCTCTCCCCGTCTGTGCTGAACCGGCAATGTTTCGCCGGTCCGGGAGCGATGCTCTAGATCCTCGGTACCGCCACACCTTCGTTGGGTAGCCGAGAGGAAAACTGTGCTCATCGCCATGACGGTTACGAATCGCTGGGAACCGTGATCGGTGTCGCCAGCCAGCACCCGAAATCGGGTCCCTCTGCTTCGGCGAGACCGGGTGGGTGAGGCATGTCTATTCAACGGCGACAACGCATTCTCGAACTGTTGCGAACCGGCATCAATGCTGATGGCAGCACGAAACGATTGTGCGAAGTCTGCGCAGAATCAACAGCCGCGAGCGGAGCCGGGATCATGTTGATGGACGATGACGTGTCGCTGGGTTCGATCTGCACCACCGACCGGGTGAGCTATGTGATCGAACAACTGCAATACGACCTGGGCCAGGGCCCCTGCATCGACGCCCACACCAACGGCGCAGCAGTCATGGAACCCGACCTTTCCAACCCGGCCGAGGTGAGATGGATGGCATTCACACCGCCTGCGGTCGCTGCTGGAGCCCGAGCGGTTTTCGGTTTCCCGCTCCGAGTCGGCGCCGCCCGCATCGGTGCCATGAACCTCTACAACACCACACCCGGCGCGCTCACTGATGACCAACACGCCAACGCACTTGTGATGGCCGACGTCGCAGCCCAAGCCGTGCTGCTGTTCCAAGCCAACGCAGCCCCGGACACGATCGCCGCCGAGCTGGCTGTCGGCGCCGACTTCCACTACGTCGTGCAACAGGCCGCTGGGATGATCTCGGCCCAGCTCGATGTTCCGGTCGGGCATGCCCTGGTCCGGTTGCGTGCTTACGCCTTCGGCAATCAACGCGCGCTCAGTGACGTGGCAACCGACGTCGTCAACCGCACATTGCGCTTCGAAGCAGACGACCCTGGACCTGCCTCGACGGACCCGGGCGCAGCGTCGTGACCTCCAAGCCGACTACCGTGGGCAAAGACTCCGAGCCAACCTCAACAACCGAAGCATCGTCGGAGATGATCGGACGCCGTTCTTCTACCACGGCGTCGCCGGTGTTGATCGGAGCGTCGATGCCCAGAGAAGCCAAGCTCGTCCGAACCCTTGTAGAACTGGCTGACAACCTCGTCGCTGATTTCGACATCGTTGAGTTGTTCAGCCGACTGACCGATCGTTGTGTCGAGGTACTCGATGTGAGTGCCGCAGGCATCATGGTCGCTGGGCCCGACGACGAGCTACGGGCCATGGCGTCGTCGAGTGAAGCGATGCGGCTGCTCGAACTGTTCCAGATCCAGTCTCTGGAAGGACCATGCCTTGACTGTTACCGAACGGGTCAAGTGGTTGCCGACAACGACCTCGATGATGCCGATGAGCGTTGGCCGAGATTCTCCCCAGAAGCCCGCGATGCGGGGTTTGCGTCAGTTCACGCGTTTCCTATGCGGCTGCGCGACAACGTCATTGGTGCGCTCAACTTGTTCCACGACACCCCGGGCCGCATGATCCAGCCCGACATCGACGCGGCCCAGGCCCTCGCTGATATCGCAACGATCGCGATTCTCCAACACAGGGCAGCCCATGACGCCCGCATGCTGAACGAACAACTGAACAACGCGCTGAACAGCCGCATCGTCATCGAGCAAGCCAAAGGCATCGTGTCAGAACGACAAGACCTCGACATGGACGCTGCGTTTCGCCTCCTGCGAAACCACGCACGCAACCACAACCTTCGCCTCGCTGACCTCGCCACATCAATCATCGCCGGCACCCTGACACCGTCCGAACTCGACCAAACCCTCCCCAACACATAAGACACGCGGCGGCACGGTCAAAGAGACAGCAGATCAATTTCCCCGCCTGAGCTGGGACTATGTGGTGCCACGCTTGGGCCGATACCGAGTGGTCGTTGGTGGGTCGTGGTCGTCGTTCCGAGCGGGTGTTATCGGGTGGATGGGCTGATTCGGTAGAGAACGTGGGGCTTGAGCGGATCGCCGGCAGGAACGTTCGGATGTTCAAAGTCATCTGATGGGTCCCGGGTCATGCCGATCTTTTCCATCACACGGCGCGACTTGAGATTCGTGGCTGAGGTGAACGAAACGATCTCGTCGAGTTCGAGCCGTTGGAACCCGTCTGCGACCGCTGCCCGGGCAGCTTCGGGCGCGAACCCCTGCCCCCAGAATCGTCGGGCCAGCCTCCACCCGACTTCGACGGCCGGAATGAAGTGCGCATCGAAGTTGGGTGGCCAGAGCCCGACGTAGCCAGCGAACTCACTCGAAGCAACGACGTCGACCGCCCATAGCCCGAATCCGGTTTGATCGAAGTGTGCTTCGATTCGATCGATGAGGTCATCGCTTTCGACTCGGGTTCGGGTCGAAGTGAAGTACTCCATCACCACAGGATCAGCGTTTAGCTCAGCGAACGGTTCTCTGTCGCTCTCATGCCAGCGGCGAAGCCGAAGACGTTCAGTTTCCATGCTCATTCGCCTTTGTTCCGGAGCGGTCGCCAATCCATGCGTTCAAGTTTCCAGATGCAGTCGACTCCGCTCTCGTTCGGCGCATCAACCCCAACGTCGCGCTCGCTGATCAAGGTGAATCCGAGCTTTTCCGGTACCCGTCTGCTTGCGGTGTTCGCACGATCGTGAGCGACCCCAATGCTGTCAACTCCGTGGATTGACAGTGCTGCTTCAATGAGGCCAGCTGCGGCTTGGGTGGCAAATCCGCGGCCTGTCTTGCCACTGCGGATCCAGTAGCCGAGACCCAGCTCGGTTTCGTCGGGGCCGACGTGGAGACCGCAAGCGCCGAGGAGGTCTCCGTTGTGGTGGGTGATTGCGTAGGCGAATCCTTCAGCAGTGTTCCAGCGTCGATCCCATTGATGGATCTTGGAGCGGCGTTCCTCGATCGACAGCGGTTCAGATTGAACCCATCCCATCCAAGGCCGCAGGTGTTCGAGGCACTCATCGATCATGGCGTGCAGGGCGTCAGCGTCGTCGATGCTCCAACGGCGAATGACAACATCGCCGTTGGCGACGACCTCCGGAGGTAGAGCGAGCATCCGGTCATCATCCCGCAAGCGCATGGTCGCAGCAATCAACTTCGGGTTCAGCGCTCGGCGGACATGACGGGGTGTCAAGCCGACATCGAAGCGGAGTCGACGGCTCTGGTTGGTCTTCGGGGCATCAGCGGTCGTTGAATGTGGTCATGGCTACTGTGACGGCGTGGAAGGTTTGAACGGCATCGCCGAGAGCGTTTGGGGGCTCAGCGTGAACCGTGCCCTGCCGATCACTGAGTCCTTCAGCTCCGAGGTGCTGCTCTTTGAAGCGGCCGATGGCAGCCGCTTCGTCATCAAGAAGCCATTTAGCCCGGCCAAAGGCCAACGAGAGGTTGACGCGCTCACAGCGTTGGCTTCACACGAACAAGTCGCAACATTGATCGACCACCGGCTCATCGCAGATGACATGTATCTGCTCATTGAAGGCCTCGACGGCACTCCGTGGACGACGATTGAAGGAACCTCCCGGGGCTTCCTCCAAACGGTCGGTGCAGCGGTTCGCAAGGTCCACAAGACTCGCTACGGATCATTCGACGTTTGCGACACTTGGCATGACCTGTTGCGCTCCAACGCTGACCGATATCACGACACCATCGGCGACTCCGACCGAGATCTCGCAGGCAAGGCCCGGGCCTTGCTCGAGCGGCATCTAGCGGAAGTGCCCAATTCGACCGAACCGGTCCTCGTTCAGTTCGATCTACGACCCGGCAACATCTTGACCAAGAACGGTGAGTTCGTAGCCCTGATCGATTTCGAGTCTGCGCGCGGTGGTCACCCTTCAATGGACTTCTTCAAGTTCTGGCAGCAGGTCGAACCCCTCGTCCCCGGAGCCATCGAGGCACTTCTTGCCGGCTACCAGCAGGCGGACCCAGGGCACGCGTCTTACGATCAC
Organism: uncultured Acidimicrobiaceae bacterium; assembly: GCA_964351995.1. Classification (GTDB taxonomy): domain Bacteria; phylum Actinomycetota; class Acidimicrobiia; order Acidimicrobiales; family SZUA-35; genus SZUA-35. The sequence continues at coordinate 7,046 of CAYGQE010000095.1, forward strand.
GCCCCCGCCGATTGGATGGCACCCGGCCGCCTCGACCGGTTGATGAATATCTATTCGATCTACCACGGTCTCGCCGGTCTCTCTTGGTGCCACCAGCGAGACGACTTTTCAGGGCACTTCCCCGACACCAACCGCGGGTTGATCACGGCGGCGATTGGCTCGATCTAGCCGCCATGACCAGCTCCTCGCTGAGACCGCTAGCTCATGGGTCGGGAGCGTGGCTCTTCGGCGCCCGGGATTATGAGAGCAGCGACTTGGGCCGAAGTGTTGCACCGCATGTTGGGTGCGAACCGTGATTCTGCGTCCGCGTTATCGGGCGGCGCCGTATCTCGAAGGCCACGCAGGTCCACAGAGAATTCGGACGTGACCCCGCGTCTGCAGTTGCTTGCTCGGCAATAGGCCGAGCCAGCAGCTCTACGTCGTCGCAGCTTTCGGTGCGGACTTGCTCGGTGAGCATCGTGAGCGGCCGGTCAGGTTCGGTTTGCCGCCCGGCCGTCATCCTCCAGCGGGTCAGTAGCAGCTTCCTCCGGGTAGACGCGACGATGGAGCGGAGATCTATCGGGCCAGTCGATTCATCCAGGACTCAAGAGCACCCGATCCGGCTAGCTCAGGCAAGACTCTTCTCGTTGCGGCAGCGAAGTCAACCGCCAGAGCAACCAGCGTTTGGCCAACCTCTGCCTGACTGTGGAGTTCAAAGCTTGGGTTCGGCGCCCATCGGGCGCCCGACCTGCATCGCAGCTCGACGAGGCCGGGACCGACCGGAGGCAGATCTACAACACGCTGTATGCCCTGCCCGGCAAAGTCGAGCTGAGATGTACGAACTTCCTTTAGTCCATGAATCGTGTCTTCGAGCTGTTCCAAAACGAGCTCAAGGTCATACGCGACGTCCGTGGCCCAGGTGGCCTCGCCGAAGCCAGAAACCACGAACTTGTATCCAGCAACTTGAAGTACCTCGCATCCCAGAAGCAGGACTTCGCGAAGCGAGGAGTCTCGGCCCGCCGAGAGCAAGACGGGCGGTCCGCCCTTCGTTCGGGGTTTCACCAAACGAACCGAGAAACTCATGGCCATACTCCTCCGAGAACGGGGTACGCCGTGCGATAGCCGCCGCCCGGTGCGGGGACCAGCGTCGCGGGCGCCGACTCGTTGTCGGTCGCGGAAGCACTCAAGAGCGACATCCCGGTCGACGGGCTCCCACAGGCGGGCAGCGCTGTACTGCGCACCGAATACTCGGATGACCTTGCAACCATCGGTCTCCAGCTGATCGAGGCACTCGACGAGCGAGCTTGGACGATCCTTGGAGGGCTCAGGTGTGCGGCGTTCGACGTCGCAGAACGTGGTCAAAGCGTTCGCGTTCAGCCGACGATGCGCTCATTGCGAGAGGCTTCCGTGGCGAAGCCGCGGAAGACAATGGCGACTGCGGCGCCGATGGCCACGTCAGTCACGAAGTGATGACCGGTAACGATCACCACGATGCTGGTGAGCATCGGGTGCAGGAGCGCCACTGCTCTCACCAGATATCGGTCCGAGAGTTGCCAGATTGCATATCCAATGAGGATCGCCCAGGCGACATGCATCGATGGCATGGCGGCAAATTGGTTGGCGCTTTCGCTTCCCGCTATTGCGTACGGGTCTGGACCGAACGCCGAACCGGTGTCGATGAAACCGGGCAGCATGCGGGGCGGCGCCATGGGCACGGCGAGGTGCACGATGAGCGCAACAGCAGTCGATCCAATGAGCGAGTTCCGCAACACAGGGAACACGGTCGTCCGGCAACGCCAGAACGCCAAGGCCATCACAGCCAACGTCAGCGGGAAATGCAACAGGTAGTAGCTGTTCGCCGCGACGAATGCTCCCGGCCATCTGATGGCTGCCTGAAGCTGCCCTTCAACGTCGAGTCCGAGCGCTGTTTCAATCTGGAGCAGCCTTGAAGCGTTCCCGAGCGCAGCACGGCGTGTGTCTCCCACGAGGTTTCGGACTGCGGCGTACCCGAACCAGAGACCAGCCAAGAGCGACAGTTGTGTTGGCGCGTCGAACCGACGTCGGGGGATTGGTCTTTCGGCATGTCTGGGTGCGTTGATCGTGCAAGTCATGGATCGAGTCCGTGGTAAGCGGGCGGCTGCGGGATTCCAACAGTAGGAAGCTGTTGTTGTTCCGTCGTCAGGCGAAAGCGTGATTGCGACTCCACCGATCGGCTGATCTAGACGCTCGATCGATCAGCCGACATCGGTGTTCGTACGACCGCGAATCAGGGCAAGCACCTGCTCGGGTTCGGCTGGCATGACGGCGATCCGCAGCCAGTTGCCCAAGTCGAGTGAGAGCGCCTGCGACTTGGCGGAGCGCTTGCGGTCCCAATGAAAGAAGGTCCGAGGCCTGAGAGGGCCGATACCCACGAGCTGATGTCGACCAGTGCCGAATCCGAGTGGGGCCAATTCGACAGCAACGATGTCGTCGTATCGGATCACTCGGGGCCGCCCGGGCAAGTAGTAGTTCTTCACGGTGATCCCGATCTCGTCGAGGGTCACCACGTCATCGTCATAGATCGCCATCGCTGGCTCCGTTCTTGATTCGGGTATGGGTTGTGGCCCAATCAGTGACGAGTTCGGTGACTCGTTGATCGAGCGGCTGGCGTGCCTGTTTCTTGTAGGTCCGGACCGAAGCCTTGCCTGGCTCGGTTCGCAGGAGGTGGGTGACGTCCTCGACCAGGTGGCCGGTGAAGGACGTCGACACCGCCTGCCCCATCCGTGCCACGTCAGCGGGATCAACTTGGATGTCCTTCGTCCCGGTGATCGCCAATAGAGGCACTGCGGCTCGACTCAGAGCCTGCGTCGGTTCGAAAGACATGAACTCACGAAACCACTTGGCATTGAGTTTCACGAACTGAATGCGAATCACGTCCTCGGTTGAAGACTCGATGCGGTCGAGCCGCTTCGTCTGCGTCTTCACCAGGTCTTGTCGGAGCAACTTCATGAGCCACTTGACCGGCGTGGAGAGCGTGGGCGCGATCTGTCGCGCCTGCCACTTGAGGACGTCCTTGCCTTTCGTGGCGGCACCGGCGAGCAAGACAACCCCTGCGAGCCTTTCATCTGCGGCGAGGACCGAGGCGATGAGCGCTCCCTCGCTGTGACCGATGACGATCACGCGATCTGGGTCGACTTCCGGTCGGGCTCGCAGCGCCTCGACGGCAGCCTGCGCATCGTCGACGTTGTCCTCAAAGCCGGAGGACCGGTAGTCCCCGTCACTCTCGCCTACCCCTCGCTTGTCGTAGCGGAGTGACGTGATGCCGTTGGCAGCGAGGACGGCTGCGATCTGACCCATCACGTTGATCGACAGGCGCTTCGCGTTGGAGTCGCGGTCGATCGGCCCCGACCCGCTGATCAGGAGCGCTGCGGGACCGGGGGTTTGGCCACTCAGGCTCAGTGTTCCCCGCAGCGTCAGGCTGCCAGAGGGGATGACGATGTCGGATTCGGTCACGGTCGTTGTCCTGTTCAAGTCTGCAAGCTATTCTCAATTGTGAGAATGTTATCACTATTGAGAATCAACGCAACCCTGAGAAGAGCCCATCGATGATCCAGACCAGGGATCTGCTCCTCCATCCGATACGTCTGCGCATCGTGCAGGCTCTTGTGGGCGCCCCGATGACGCCGCTGCAGCTGAAGGATCGCCTTGGAGACGTGCCACAGGCGACGCTGTACCGTCACATCAAACAGCTCACCGACGGCGGGCTACTCGAGGTCATGGATGAACGACCCATCCGAGGCGGTGTCGAACGCACCTACCGCGTGGCGACATCGTCGGTGGCACTTGGCGAGAGCGAGCTGGAATCGGCCACCGTCGATGATCACTTCCGCTACTTCGCTACGTTCCTCGGGACGCTCCTCACTGACTTCGGCGCATACCTCGACGCAGGCGATCCCGCTGTGGGTCGCGATCGCGTCGGCTACCGACAAGTGCCACTCTGGCTCACCGACGAAGAGTTCGACACCCTTGTCGCAACCATGGCGGCCGCCGTGCAAGAGCGGGTGGACAACCAGCCGATCGAGGGGAGACGGCGACGCCTCCTCACCACGATCGTCATGCCCGACGACCGCGTCTGACGCGAGACGCTCCAGCCGCCGTCCATGGCAAGCAACCAACTAGGCGGGTGATCCCGGTGTGACGATTCCGGCCTCGTAGGCGAGGACCACCGCCTGGACCCGGTCTCGCACGCCGAGCTTGGTGAGAAGACGACTGACGTGCGTTTTCGCCGTTGCTTCGCCAACGAACATCTCGGCCGCGATCTCACGGTTGCTCATGCCCCGGGCCAGCAGCCGAAGGGCTTCATGCTCCCGCTCGGTCAGATCGTCGGGGAGCGCTGCGGTGGCCACGCCCGGCTCCGGACGCTTGGCGAACTCCTCGATCAGACGCTTCGTGACTGCTGGGGCCAAGAGTGCATTGCCCTCAGCGATCACCCTGATGGCAAAAGTGAGTTCTTCAGCTGGAGTGTCCTTAAGGAGGAATCCGCTGGCTCCGGCTCGCACGGCGCCGTAGACATACTCGTCAAGATCGAACGTGGTGAGAACGAGGACCTTGGTGTCGAGCGAGGGGTCGTCGGCGATGATCTGCGTTGCTTCGATTCCATCCATCTCGGGCATCCGGATGTCCATCAGCGCAACGTCTGGCCTGGTTCGCCGGCACAGCTCGAGACCAGCACGGCCATCAGCTGCATCACCGACGACCTCAAAGTCGGGCTGCGCGTCGAGAATCATCGTGAACGCGTCACGCATCAGGGCTTGGTCGTCGATGATGGCGAGGCGGATACTCATGAGATGGTCTCCGTGTTCGCCGCGATCACGGCGGGTCGAGTCTTCGTTGGTTTGATGGGAAGCGATGCACTGACTTCGTAGCCGCCGCCCAGTCGTGGCCCCGTGACAAGTTGGCCGTCATAGAGCTCGATACGTTCCCGCATGCCGACGAGCCCGTGGCCGTCTCCGGTGTGGGTGAGGCCCGACACGGCTCCGCGGCCCGTGTCTCTGATCGTGATGCAGAGCTCAACGTCGTCGT
>CAYGQE010000096.1:0-11803 GCA_964351995.1 uncultured Acidimicrobiaceae bacterium
GACGGAGACGTCCTGGGAGAGTAGGTCGCTGCCGGATTTCTTTGGTTGGCCCGTCACCCTTTGGGGTGGCGGGCCTTCAAACGTTTTGGGCTCGGTGGTAGCCCCGAAACCAACACGCAGGCCCTCGCCGACGCCGACGCCGACGCCGACGCCGACGTCGACCGCTCGTGGCTGCGGCGAAGAATCTTCGATCCTCGCGAACCGATCGAAGGGTGAGCCCGTATAGGTGGGCATGACACTCACCACCACCAAACCGAACACCACCGATTCCACCGACCAGGTCGAGTCCATCGAATCCAAGCGTCCGGTCGCTTTGGTTGTCGCAGCGCTTGCGCTGCTCGTAGCAGCCGCCGGCTTGTGGTACTTCCTCATTCGGGAAGTGGCCCCGGCCGAAGTCGATTCGCTGGAGGCTGCGACCGCTCGCAGTGAAGCCGCTGCCGAGGCCGGGGTGGTTGACACGCTCGTCACCGACATCACCGGAACGTGGAACGTCAACACCTCGATTGGCGAGTTCAACGAAGGTTGCCTCACCGAGGTCTGCTCGTCGACGTTTGCGGGCTTCCGGATCGACGAAGTGCTGAGCGGTATTGGGGACAAGACGGTCGTCGGCCGCACGCCCGGCGTCCAAGGGCAGCTTGATGTCGAAGGAAGCTTGGTGACTGGTGGCCAGTTCGTTGTTGACATGACCGGCCTCATCACCGACTCGGGTGCTCGGACCGGAGCGATCCGCAATCAAGCAATCGAGACAGCGGCGTTCCCAACGGCCATCTTTGAGCTGACCGCACCGCTGGACTTCGGACGAATCCCTGATGCAGGCGAGCAGGTGACCGTCCTGGCTTCGGGCAACCTCACGGTGCACGGCGTGACCCAGGCAGTTGAGATGCCGCTGACTGCTGAGCTGCAGAACGGCGTGATCGTTGTCTTCGGGCAACTCGAGTTGGCTCTGGCCGACTACGACATCGACACTCCGAGCGCCCCCGTCGTTGTCAGTGTGGACGATGTAGCCGTGCTGGAGCTTCAGCTCTTCCTCACCCGATGAAATCCCCGAGGGCGGGATTGCCTCGTCGATAGCGCCTCTTCCTCGTGTGCCGGGCCGTTCGTGGCCCGGCACGCCGGGCGTCCAGCGCTCGTGGTCTGTTGAGTGTCAACCGCCGGTCAACCCGGTCCGGTGTGACCACGACGCTGGATGCCAGTTGTGACAGCTCCGGTTGGCGCAAACCCCCACATGGTCACCGTCGAAGAGGCGACACGGGCGTTTCACGACAGGCGTCGTGTCGGTTGATGTCAGCTCGTGGTGCCTCGTTCAGTCGCTCGTCGTGGGACAAAACATGGGACACTTCCCTGGTCTGTTGCTCTTGGCAAAGATTGCCATCAGGAATAGGCTGGCGCAATGACGACGATGAACGTGTCTCTGCCTGACGAGTTGAAAGAGTTTGTTGATGGCCGCGTTGGTCAGAGCGGATATGGATCGACGAGCGAGTACGTGCGAGATCTGATCCGTCGCGATCGCGAGCGTCAGCACCTGCGCCAACTCATTGTCGAGGGGCTCGAGTCTGAAGTGGCCGGCCCAGGCGATGAGGCCTACTTCGCCGGTCTCCGACAGAAGATCTCGGCCGGCAGCTGAAGTGCTGCCAGCGCAATTTCGCACCAAGGCCACAAACGACGTCGACGAGGCAGTCAGCTATTACGTCGCCGAAGCAGATGCGGAAGTTGCGATGCGATTCGTTGATGAGCTGGAACGAACGATCCGCCAGTTAGAACTGCACCCTGAACTCGGGTCGCTTCGATTCGCTTTTGAGCTGGATCTGCCAGGCGTGCGGTCGTTTCGGGTCGACGGGTTTCCACACCTGATCTTCTCTTTGATTCGTACCGATCATCTCGACGTGCTGCGTGTGCTCCACACCAGTCGGGATGTCCCTGCAACGATGCAGGATTCGTGAGCAGGGGCGTTCAGGTAGGACGACCTGCTACGAGCCGGCACGATCTAAGTGCCCCCGGGCAGAATCGAACTGCCGCACACGGTTTAGGAATGGGCCATTCACGGTGATGCCTTGTGCCGCTGAATGCCGGGACATCAGTGTTGAAGCGGCGAAACTGGTGGTTCGGTATGCCTCCCGTGTCGGTTGATGTCAGCTCGTGACGCCCCGTTCAGGAGCTCGTCGTGGGACAAAACATGGGACACATTCTGTTGCGTGATCAGTTGCGAAGGTTGCCGACTTGCGTGGCTGACGCATACTCGGGAGGTGCTTCGAGGCGTTCAAGAACATCCAGCGCTCGGCGATCGAGTCGCAGCGCTGTTCGGTGTCGAGCGGAGCTCGGACGGTTGGCCGTCACAGGATGACTTCTACGGATTGTCTTGGATCCGGATGTGCGAGCAGCTCGGTGAGAACTACGAAGGGGTGACGCAGTCCGACCCGGTGAGCGAGGACACGCGGCTGTTCGTGGGCTTTGACACGATGATTGGTCGCTTCGCACTCACGGTGCGGCTCATCGAGGGTGGCACGGTTGTCGAGGTGATTGACCTCGTACTCGGCAGTTAGTCCTCGGCCTCGAGAACCTTGGCGACGCGATCGCCTCGGTCGGCGATGGCGGCGGCCAAATCGTCGCCCACGTCGTCCCACTCGGTAACGACGTTGTGGCGATTGGCTTCATTACGCGCTCGCAACGCTTCGATCTCCGCAGGATCTGTCGGTGGCTGCCAAGCGTGCAGCTTCCGTGTCGTTGACATGCATCAGAACGTATCACTCGAAATGAACGGCTCCAGAGTCGCCTCGTGCCCATGGCTGCTGGAGCGGCTCGACTCGCAGTTCCTGATTGCTTGGCGGGACGCTCCGGCACGATCCGACACCACCCGCCACGGCCTGAGTGCCCCCGGGCAGAATCGAACTGCCGCACACGGTTTAGGAAACCGATGCTCTATCCACTGAGCTACGGGGGCTTGCTGGAAAGAGCGTAGAGCGTGTGTCGTGGCTGCCAACTCGGTCCGTGTCGTCGGGATCCCAAAAAGGAGCGTGGTGGGTCACACCGTTGGGCGGAGAGCGTTCAATAGCCGAGCCGGCGTTGTCGGGTCGTCGATGGTGACTGCGAACTGGCGGTCGCCGACGAGGTCGAGGCGGAGCCCCGGCCCTCGTCGCGTGACGATCGCAGCCGTCCCCGCCAACTTAAGTGATCCTCGGTAGCCCCAACCGCCCCACTTCATTGGCTCGACGTCGATGACGGTGGCGGCTTCGATGTCAGGAAGGCCGACCTTGGCGTACCGGATGGGAATGATTGCGGAGCGGACGCTCAAGCCGTTCCGGTCAGCCTGCACCCGCACCCGGCCCATCAGTAGACCGGGAATTGTCAGGGCGAGCGCTCCGAGGGCGGATGACCAAAAGCCGAGCACGGCGAGGGTGATGGCCGATACGGCGGCCGCAAACGAAAGCCCGAGGGCCCAGGTCACCGTTTGTGTTTCGATGAACACCAGTCGTTCGGCATGGGTGATTGCCATGGTTGGTTGGTCGCCCGTATTGACTTCGTGAGTCACTTCGTTGTGAGGGAGTGAGCGAGCGAGAAAGGAACCGGCTGCCCCAGTGAGCGGGCTGATCACGAGAACGGGCAGGACTCCGATGACTGACGCGTCGGTCCAATTCTCGAGCCCTCGTTGTGAGATGACGGTCGATGTGATGATCAACGAGCCCAAGGAAGCAAGGAAAATGCCGAGGAAGACTGCCATGGCAGCACCGCCCTTCGGCAGTCGTCGGGATGCGACGACGCCAGCTGACGAGATAGCCAACCCGGGCAGCACGAGTGTCGCTCCGGCGAAGAGAATGAGCGTGGTGAGCGTCATCGAACCATCGGGGGTCGAACCGTTCCAATGAGTGGCGAGGCGGTTGGGGAGTTGGTCGCTGAACAGGGCGATCGCTACGGCAGGAACTGCGAGAATCAACAGCGGTAGCACGATCAACAGCAGCGCTCGTTTGCTCGTCACAGCCGAGCCTCGACGAGACGCACGATCTCGCGGTCATCCAAGCCACCTCGTCGAGCCTCGTTCACCAAGCGCTGGGCCAGGTCCCCGAATGCCGCAAGCTTGGGGGCGACGCCGGTCACTGCGGTGCCGCGGCCACGTCGGATCTCGAGCAACCCTTCATCTCGCAAGGTCTGAGTCGCACGCAGCAAGGTGTGAACGTTGACATCCAGCCCGTGGGCCAATTGCCGTGCCGGTGGAAGCCGTTCGCCTGGCTGGAGTTCGCCGCTCGCGATCGCGGCACGAAGGCCACCGGCGATCTGTTCATGCAGTGAGAGCGATGACTCATGATCGACCCGGAGAAGCATAGTTCTAGTGTTTATCAAACAATTGACGAGCCGTAAAGGAGTTCCGAGCCTTCGAGGCCGCTGAGCTAGTTTCGAAAGGTGAAGCCGCCGATCTGCGAAGTGTGCAATGCGAGGTTCAGTGCGAAGACCGGAGCGCTCGTCACCTGTGCTGGAGATGAGAAGTCAGCCGCTTGGGATCGCCGGCAGGCAGCGGGCTCCTTCCCGGGGTCTTCCGCCGAACAAGGGTTGGTTCTGTTTCGACCATCGGGAGGACGCTGAACGGCTTGCTGCGCTCCTCACTCTGCGCCAGGTCGTCGCATCGATCCGTGGCAATCTGCTTCCCACCGGAACGCCCATCGCTCATGCGCCTGTGCGATCGCCGACCGTCCCCGATGAGCCGGCAGCGAACCCCGCCGACGTGGCGGGCAAAGCGACGATGTCATCGACGGGTAAGGCACGGACCTGCGACGTCTGCGGGATCACATTCGACGAAGACACCGCCGGACTTGTTCGCTTTGCCCGGACGCCTGAGGGCATCGCCTGGCATCGGGCCATGATCGAGGGCCGCACAAGCGGCACGAATCCCGACCATGCCTGGCTCTGCGCACGTCACGTCACGCCGGCGCTCTGGATTTCCAGCACGCTGACTCGAAGTGGTGCTATGGCCGAACTCATGCCACCCGGACGAGCTCCTCTCGAATACGACGAGCGGCCGGTAAGCGCCGATCCAAACGAAGCGGCCTTTCCTCCCCGCACGAGCTTTCGGCCTGTTGCCAACGATGGCCTGCTCGACGCAACAGAGCGGTGGATCGAGATCGCACCGCATCCTCCAAGAGCGGTGCATACCGCTGTGCATTCCGTTCGGCAACAGTTCGGAGAAGCGCTTGGCGTGCTGGAGTTACGCAACAGCGGGAGCGTCGGCTCGGCAACATCGGATCCTGCAGATACTCGATGGGCGGCTGAAGGAAATTGGGCGAGTTCATCTGTTTCTCCCCATCAAGCTGGCGATGTCGTGGTGTTCGTCATTCGACAGACGTTCCGCTCTGGTGGTCGTCAGGGACCAATCGTGCGGCAGGGCCTCCGCGTCTTGATCCAGCAACGAGAACGCTCGATCTTCGAGTTGACGTTCGTGCCTGCCGACCCGCCCACAGTGGCGCCAGATGGGCTCGTCATGATCGAACGGGTGCTCGTCCGTCGAAGTCCTGCACTCGCTGAGGAAGCCGCTGATCGACTGGATGCAGTCCTCGGTGAGTTGGTGACGTCGCTTTCGGTCGAAGGCGAGGATCCGTTGTCTCTGGTTCCCGACTTGGTCGATGTGGACCTTGGCAGCGGAGCGGTCGTGCGGAAGCACTTCGGCAAGGGATCAACGGTCGATTGGGGCGACATTGCTGCGACGTTCGACCAAGCGTTCGACTTGCTGTTCGGCTCGCTCCCGGTGTTCTTCGATGTGCTCGGCCTGGGTGCGGTACCGGAACTGGAGTACTCCGTGGAGCGGGAGTGGGATCCCATGGACGGAGCGCAGCCCCCGGATTGCCCGTTTTCCGAATCCAAGGAATGGAAGGGCAGCGGGGACCGATTCGACGTCAACATCAGCCACTGGTCGGTCAACTGGAACGAGAACACGGTGGCCAACCAGTCGGGAAGCCTCTTGATCCGGGCCGACGGCAACAGCGTCCCCCTGCAGCTCTCATTGTGGGACCGGAACGACGGCACCGGTTTGAACCTCACGCTGCAGCGACCGACGTCGTCCTCGACCGTCCTCGCGATTCGTTCGCATTTCAATTGCTGACCAAAGGCAGTTGGGGGAACCTCGACGACGCGTTTCGACACCAGCTCGCTCCGGCCGTAGCGTTCCCCGATCGCTACCGCACAGACGCCCGCAGCTCTGCCGACAGACTCTTCGATCTTCCGCGGCTGGTTGGTTGTTGCCGGTGTGTTCATCACGCTGTGCATCTCGGCTGGTCTCGGTTTTTACAACGCCTCGGTCATCCTCGAGGCGGCCAAGGACGAACTCGACGCTTCGGTCGGAGCGGTTTCTGGCGCAACCACGCTCTTCTTTGCCGTGAGCGGCATCGCTGGTTTCGCGGCTTCGCCATTCATCGATCGAATCGACGTCCGCTGGTTCTATCTCATCGGAGGCTTGGTCGGATCGGCGGCCCTGAGCTCACTGCGGTGGGTCGATTCGATCGTCGAGCTCTACATCTTCTTTGCCTTCTTCGGAATCGGCTTTTCGTTCGCAGGGTTGGTCCCGGGCACCACGGTTGTCGCCCGGTGGTTTCACGTTCGTCGATCGGTGGCTCTCTCCATCGCCACGACCGGTCTGTCGATCGGCGGTATCGCCGTCACGCCCTTCGCTGCCCGCATCATCGACGACCGGGCCCTCAGCGGCGCCGGGCCGTGGATGGGCCTTGCCTGGCTTGCGGTGATTCCGCTCGCTTTCATCCTGATCCGGTCTCGGCCTTCTGACGTTGGTCTGCAGCCTGACGGAGCGCCCGTGCCGCCGTCTGGCGTCGAGCCGAGTTCGCTGGCTGGGGCCACGTTCGTGGAGGCCAAGGCGAGTCGTTTCTTCCGGCTGCTGTCGGTCACCTATGCGCTCGTCTTCCTCGCCCAGGTTGGTGGTTTGGCCCACGTCTTCAACCTGACGACCGAACGAGTCGACAAGGCAGCGGCCACCGCAGCGCTGTCGACCCTCGCCTTCGCCAGCGTTGCCGGCCGTCTCATCGGTGGCGTCGTGGTCACCCGGGTGTCGATCAAGGCCATGACCAGCCTCTTGATCCTGGTGCAGGCAGGAGCGCTCGTACTCATCGCCTTTGCCTCGACGCAGCTCTCGATCGTGGTTTCTGCGGCGATCTTCGGGCTCAGCGTCGGGAACTTGCTGATGCTCCAGCCGCTCCTCCTCGCCGAAACGTTCGGTGTGAAGGAGTACTCCCGCATCTATTCGTACAACCAATTGTTCGGCACAATCGGTGTGGCCAGCGGCCCGTTCGTCATCGGGTACCTCCACGACCTCGGCGACTACCGAACGGCAATGCTCGTCGCTGCTGGAGCAAACCTCGCTGCCGTGGTGACGTTCACGATGGCTGGCTCGGTGACCGATGCCCGTGCCACTTGGTCCGACTCTGTTGCTACGTGAGCCGTAGATTGATCCGATGACTGGGTCAGCCATGCCAACCGACCGCCTGCCAGAAGGCGATGAAAAGCGCGCCGCGGTGCGGAACATGTTCGACACCATTGCGCCGCGGTACGACATGGTGAACCGACTGATGACGTTCCGGCTCGACGTTCGAGTGCGCCGGCAGACGTTGGAGGCGCTGGCTCTGCCGGCAAACGCAACGGTGCTCGATCTTGCTTGCGGCACGGGTGACTTCGTCTGGGCGCTGGAGAAGCAAGGTCACACGGCCATCGGCATCGACCTCAGTCACGGGATGATGGCGGCCGCCCCCAAAGACGGGACGTTCGTGCAGGGCGATCTGCTCGCACTTCCTATCGAGGATGCTTCGGTCGATGCGGCGGTTTGCGGTTATGCATTGCGCAACTTGCTCGAATTGCCCGCCTTCTTCGCCGAACTGGCGCGGGTCGTGAAGCCGGGAGGGCGCATTGCGCTGGTTGACGTGTCGGCTCCTGACAATCCGATCATGAAGAAGGGCTTCGACATCCACTTCAACAAGATCGTCCCGTTCGTGGGTGGCCTCTTTTCTGACAAGGCGGCCTATGGCTACCTGCCTCGCTCGGTCGCCTACCTTCCTTCCCCCGAGAAAATGGTCCAGATGCTGGCCGACGCTGGGTTCGCCAACGGCGAGCGGCGCCAGTTGACCATGGGTATTGCACAACTGCTCACCGGCGACCGCGTCTGACCCGCAGCGCTCGGGCTAGCTTCGGCCTGTGCGTTCCGTGCCCGCCCGATCCACCGTTCATCTGCTGGTGAATCCTGCTTCTGACCGAGGCATGAGCGACGCCACGGCCGTGAGTCATCAGTTGGCCGCAGCTGGATACGAGGTCGAGCGCATCGAGCCTGATGGCACCGACGACGTTGCTGCTGCGATTCGGCGTGTTTCGGCCCGTCGCGTCGTCGCCGTCGGCGGCGACGGTCTGGTGCACCATGCACTTCCTGCATTGGTCGAGGGCGAGATCGCACTCGGGATCGTTCCCAGCGGAACGGGCAACGACTTCGCCCGAGCGTTGGGCTTGCCGAAGCGTCGGTCGGTCGCAGCGGAACGGGCAATCGGTCCGACGACCGCCGTTGACCTCCTGCGGGTCGAACATGGCGACGGGGCCGAAACGTTGGTCGCAACGTCGGTCACTGCTGGCTTCTCGGGTCGGGTCAACGCCACGGCGAATGTGAGGACGTTCCCCAAAGGGCAGCTGAAGTACACGATTGCCTCGCTGACCGAACTGCGCCGTCTCGAGTCGTTTGCTCTCCGCCTCAGCCGGGTTGACGTCGATGGGAGGGACCGTGGCGATCGAACAGACCCCGATGAATCCTGCTCGTTCTTTGCCGTAGCGAACACTCGCTACTTCGGTGGCGGCATGGCCATTGCTCCCAAGGCGAGAGCGACCGATGGACTTCTGCACGTCACCGTTGTCGGTGGCGTCCCGGCCTGGAAGTTGGCAGCAGTGCTGCCCACCGTGTTCATCGGTCAACACGTGAGGCACCCAAGTGTCAGTGAGTTGTCAGCGACTCGGGTCGATCTCGAACACGACCAGGACGTCTGGGCTGACGGTGAGCTGATTGGGTCAGCCGGCATCAGCGTGTCGGTGGTGCCAAAGGCCCTTTTCGTTGCGGCGTTCTGAGCGGGCGGCAGGTTTCGCCCTACTCTGATCCGGTGAGCGATCAGCCGAACATGCCCTTCGACCCACGTGTACCGAAGCCTGAGACGCCCGTCCAGCCTCCGGCCGAACCACCAACGGTCGAGGGCCTGCCCGCACCCGATGCTCCGTCGCCACCGCCTGCTGCGCCCGCTCCACCGCCGAAGCCGCCAGCGGCTGCCCCGACTCCGCCATCGATGCATCCTCCGGTGGCTCCCGCCGCACCGCCCACGTACGGCGCCCCGCCGTTGGCCCCAGCGAATCCCTATGGACAGCCGCCGATCACCCAGCAAGTGCCGGCCCAGCCCTTTGCAGCACCGGGCGGAACGCCAGGCCCTCCATCGTTCGATGCGCCGTCTGCGCCGTCTGGCGGTGGCGGCGGCCGGGGCGCCCTCATTGCGGTTGGCGTGGTCGTGATCGCTGCCATCGCTGGTATCGCCGCCCTGGTCCTGACCGGCGGCGGCGACGAGGCTGACGTGACCGCGCCAACAACGGTGCCCGTCGCCACGCTTCCGAACCAGGCGACGTCGACGACTGCGGCCGATGCGCCGGATGCCGAGACGTCTCTGCCGCCGAACATGACGGCGTCGGTCGCTGAACTCGCTGAATCCACGGTGCAGATTCTCGTGCTCTCCGGCGGCACACCGGTGTGCTCGGGTTCGGGCACGATCATCGATGATCAGGGCACGATTCTGACCAACGCCCATGTGATCGAGCCGGGCGGACCTTGCGATTACGACAGCATCGGTATTGCCATCACCACCGATTCGGGCCGCCCGCCGGAGCTGCTCTACCTGGCCGACGTCTATGCCTACGACCCCGTCGTTGATCTCGCAGTGGTCCGCATCGCGACCGACCTCGACGGCGTCGCAGCCCTCGGGCCGTTCAAGTCGGTTCCCGTCGGCGACAGCGATGCAGTCGAGATCGGTGACCAACTGCGCATCCTCGGCTACCCCGGCATCGGCGGGGACACTGTCACCTTCACCAACGGCGTGGTCAGTGGCTTTGCCAGCCAGAACGGCATCGGCGATCGCTCCTGGATCAAGACCGACGCCACCATTGCCGGTGGCAACAGCGGTGGAGCTGGCTTCGACGACGAGGGCAGGTTGGTCGGTGTCCCAACCCAGGCCTCCGCATCGTCGTCGGGTGATGTCGTCGATTGCCGGGTCATCACCGATACGAACGGTGACGGGTCCATCGATGGCGCTGACCAGTGCGTGCCGATCGGCGGTTTCCTCAACGGTCTCCGGCCAATCAATCTGGCCCTGCCCCTGATCGAACGGGCATCGTCGGGCTCGCCGATCTCGATCCAAGCCGAAGTGGCTCCAGCGACGGGTGGGACCGATCTCTCCGACCTCTCGATCTTCAATCCTCGCTGGTCGCTCGACGCCTCGGTCGAGGCGAGTTTCTCGCCGCAGTTCGTCCGGACCGCAGCTGCCGGTGCTGAAAAGCTCTGCTTCTGGTTCGACTGGAGCTCGTTGCCAGACGGGGCGATCTGGGACGGCGTCTGGCGAGTCGATGGCGTGGTCAATGAAGACTTCAGCTTCTTCAGCGAGGAGTGGGCCTCCGGCGACACGGGCGAGAACTACTGGCTCTGCGCCATCGAAACGACCGGCCTGGCATCGGGGCTCTACGAGTTCCTCTTCTACATCGAAGGTGAGGTGATCTTCTATGAGTCGTTCGAGATCACCGAGGCCCCGCGAGCACTGCACGACATCACGTTCGTCAACAACAGTGGCGGGCCCGTCTGCTACCTCTACATCGCTCCGTTCGGTTCAGAAGACACCGGCCTCGATGAACTCGGCACCACCGAAATACTGGAAACCGGTACCTCCAAGACGGTGGCGATCCCCGAAGGTGTTGTTCTCGTCGATGCCTACGACTGTGAATTCAATCTGCTCTACGAGCAGTTCGACGGGCTGAGTGTGACCGGTCCCGCCTCGATCGAGATCACCGGTAGCTGAAAGCGATCACTTGGGAGCAGGGATCCACTTGGAGCCTTCCTTGCAATCTTCGATCTCGCGCTCGTCGGCCTCCCAGCCGCCGAAGCCTGGCTCGAGATGCCCGACGTCGAGGTAGCCCATGTCTTTCATGACCTTGGCGGCGAGAGCCGATCGGCCGCCGCCAGCGCAATAGAGGACATAACGCTTGGTCGGTTCGAAGACGTCGCGGTAGTACTCGCTGGCTGGGTCAATCCAGAATTCGAGCATGCCCCGTGGCATGTGGAGTGCTCCGGGAATCTTGCCCTTCGCATAGAGCTCCCGAAAGTCTCGGATGTCGATCACCGTGGTGCCGGTAGCCAGTTCGTCGGCGAGCGCAGCCGGTGAAAGGTTGTCGATCATGGTCTTGGCTTGATCGACGAGATCCCAAGCTTTGGTGACGGTGGGCGGGGTCGATGCTGGTTCGCTCATCTGCAGATCTTGGCGCAGATGTTGCGTTGGCACCACCGCAGATCAGTCCGGAATGACGGTGGCCGGCGGGAAGGTGACGGGTGGAATCGTGGGCCTGGTGTCGGTGGCGGGAGGAGCGGCGGTTGTGGCGGTCGTCGGAGGCGGCGCGGTCGTCGTTGCTTGTGTGGTTGGAGGCTGCGTGGCTGGCGCTTGGGTCGTGCGGGGCCGGGCGGTGGTGGCAGGCGCTGCCGTGGTGGCTGAAGTGGTCGACTCTGTTGTCGTGGACGCTTCGGTGGTGGGGGCCGTTGTGGTGG
>CAYGQE010000097.1:0-11468 GCA_964351995.1 uncultured Acidimicrobiaceae bacterium
AGCAACAGCACGCATCGTGCGGGGCGTTGAGGGAGCAGACACATGACCATCGCAAACACATATCGACCCTTCGCTATCGCAAGGGGCGTTGCCGTCACCTTCGGAACCGTTGCGTTCTTGCTCGGAATTCTCTGGGCGCTGGTGCACTTCGTGGGCAATCCAATGCCAGCTGCTCTTCCATCGCTGCGAGACGTCCAATACGCGATCACCAATGGCCAAGTTGACCAGTGGAGCGTCGCAAAGGGCGCTGCCCTGATCGTTTGGCTCTCTTGGGCGCACCTCGCGACGAGCCTCGCAGTGGAAGTCGCTGCCGCCGTTCGCGGTGGTACCGCAGCAGCAGTTCGCGGTCTCGGTGCAACGCAGTGGATCGCCGCCAAGATCGTCTCGCAGTTCAGCCTGGCAGTTGCCATCCTCTTCCAGTCCACCGTCAGCGTCGCCGGTGCAGCGGTGTTGTCGCCTCTTCCAACGATCGTGGCTTCTTCAGTGGAGGCACCGCCCACGACCGGCGTCCAAACTCCGGCACCCCGTGCAGTTGACGACAGCGGCGAAGCGGGCGCAGGTGAGGGCGGCCGACTCGTGGAGGTCGGAAGGCGAGACACGCTGTGGGGCTTAGCGGAACAGCACCTCGACGATGGACACAGATGGGAGGAGATTCGCGACGCGAATGTGGGTCGCGCAATGTCGGACGGCAGCGTCTTGGTCGGCGGGTTCACCTCTCTCAACCCGGGCTGGACTCTCATGATCCCCGGGCTCGCCGAAAGCCCAGTGGTGTCGCCCTCGGTCATTGAGGAATCGGCCCAAACTGAAGTCGAGACCGGAACCGACTCGGCGACCGGCGAGTGGATCATCGGAAGCTGGCGGGTCGAACAGGGTGACCACCTGTGGAGGATCTCCGAGGAAATACTTGAACAGGCATGGGGCCGGTCGGTCACCGATGTGGAGATCGCTCCGTACTGGGCCGACGTGGTTGAAGCCAACCGTCAACATCTCATCAGCCCCGGCGACGACCCGAACCTCATCTATCCGGACCAACGCTTCGAGATCCTGCTGCCACCTGTCCCGGTCGATATCACCTCGGCAGCAGATGGCGTCGCGACGACCACCCCATTTGCGATCGAGGACCTCGACCAATTCACCCCGACCTCGCCCCACCCACTCGGCAGCGCTGGACCAGCTGCGGTCGAACTGACTGACCCGGAGCCAGCTGCTCCTCCGCAGCCGATGTCGATCCCTGACGAGGTTCCAGAAGCTCCACTCGCCCCAGCCCCATCGGATGTGCCGGTTGCAACTGTCCCTGAGTTGGTGTCGTCGAGCGCTGCTGAACGTACAACGGGGGCATCTCCGGTTGATGCAAAGACAATGGCGTTGGGCCTGTTCACAACTGCCGTGGGCGCGGGCGCACTGATGGTGGTGCTTCGTCACCGCCGCAGCCTTCAAGCAGCCCGTCGCCGACCCAACACGGTGATCGAAGAAGCGCCCATCATTCCATCGGAGTTCGAAGAACGCATCCGCCCGATTGGCGACACCGAAGCCGTTCGCTGGCTTGCCTCGACCAATAGATACCTCACCCACCAGCTCGGCGAGCACCCAGAGAATCCGCTCCCCGCCGTTGTTGCAATGCGTGCGGGACGCTTTGGTGTTGAGATCCTTCTCGACGAGGCATGCCAGCCAGTCGACGGGTTCATCAATGGTGGTGCTGAGGCGAAGGCTTGGCGGATCCACCCTGATCTGGAACAACGCATGATCGAACGCACCGGGGCCCTTGCACAGCCCTACTCACCCGCTTTGTTGCCGGTTGGGTCGACCGATGCAGGGGACCTCTTGATTGACTTCGAACAGGTCGGTGCACTGGGCGTCACCGGGGATGCGACAACGATCATCGGCTGGCTCAACTCACTAGCCGTCGCCGTGACCTCGTCGCCATGGGCCCAAGACTGCGAAGTAGTCGCCATCGGGCTCGACGCCGACCTGGCTGCGATCCCTCAGGTGACGGTTCCAGCTGACCCAGCCGAATGGGCGAAAGAGACCTCAGCGATCCACACAGCGACCGCACATCGGCTCGATGCGTCGACATACGAGAACCGGGTCAATCCCGGTGAGATTCACCATCCTCAAATCATCCTGATTGGACCGGGGTACGAAGGCATTGCCCAGTACTTGGAGGAGACAGCGCAGCTTGCGTTCTCACCGCTTGCTGTCATCGCGGCCGCTCCGCTGCGAAGCGAGACGCGCATCGACATGCAACCAACGCTCGCCACCATCGAACCGCTCGCTGTTGACTTCGTTCCGGCAACGACGACCACCGAGGCCATCCTCATCGCCACCGCATGTCTCAAAGCCGCCAGCAACACGGTGACAACGCCCGATCCAGAATTCTTCGAATACCAGCAGCCGATCGACATCGAGGCACCCGTGCCTGCGCAGGTCGAGCCGCAGAGTGCAGTCGAGGTTGTCCTGTCAGAATCGATGGGATCAGGGATGCTTCATGAGGCCGACCTGGGTTTCGACGAAGCGCTCGGGCTGACCGGTGAGGCCTTGATTGAAAGCAATCATGTTGCAGCCCCTGCGGCCGGTGCTGAGCCTTCAGCCGAGGCCCCGTCGATTCTCCCTGTTGCGCCGAGCGGACCGAACGAGCCCGAAGACCTACTCGTGCTCACCGACAGCGACAGTGCTGATGGGGGAGAGAGCGCAAGCGATGAGGGCAGGGAAGCTCCTACTTTCCTTGGCCACGGCAACTCGTCCGAGATGGACGGGGGAGAAGACAATGCCCCCGAGGGAGCCCTTACAGAAGCAGAACACGAGACGGGATGCGAGAAGACTGCCCCCGGCGTGCGACCACAACTCGGTTTCACGGAGCCTGACCTACTGGCCGATGCAAGCCCGTCAGCGCAGCGGGCGATTGAAGCAATCATGACTGCTCGGCCAATCGAGGCGCAGCTGCTCCGACGAGTTCCCGTGTTGCACGGGCTGGATGAGGAACCGCAAGCCAAGATCGAAGCGGTCATCATCTACATGGCCTTCACCCGCAACGTTGCTTCAGAGCGCATCCGGCGCATCTTCTGGCCAACGTCTGTCAGCCGGGGCACCTCCGACAACGCCATTGCCAAGGTGCGGCGTCTGCTCGGGCAAACGGATGACAACGAGGCAAGGCTGTCGTTGGCAACGAACACCGGACGATTCGAGGTGAGCGAGGAGATCGGCTGCGACTGGAGCCGAGTCCAAGCTCTTGTTCAGGAGGCGAAGTCGGCAGGCAACGAGATGGACGAGATGGCCTGTCTTCGGCAATCGCTCCGACTCGTCGAAGGTCGACCGGCCGCTGACTCACCGGTGAAGTTGTACTCGTGGTTCACCGATGACTACGAGGTCTACACCCACGTCGAGACGGTGCTCGTGGACGCGGCCTACCGATTGGGAGAACTCTCAATCAAGGCGGGGGACTCGGCCACGGCAAGATGGGCAGCTACCCAAGGGCTCGTCGTCGTTCCGGGCCAAGAGGCTCTTCACAGAATTCAAATGAAGGCCGCATCGCTTGCGGGCGATGCGCAGGGGATTGAAGACGCCTACCGGGCAGCAACGAGGTCTGCCGAGGCGCTGTCGGCCTGGGACGACGTTCAACCAGAAACGGACGATCTGTACAACGCGCTCACCCGACGTGCCAACGGCAATCGAGCGACAGTTCCGGAATCGCTGGGCCGGCAAAGCTGAGCGTCGATCCGAGCCCGTGGTGACAGCGAATCGCCGGGCGGGTTTTCCGGACGAGTTCGACGAACCCGGATGCAGGAAGTGCTGGTCGGCACTGCGGTGCTGCTGAGGGTCGTCTTGATGCGGTCAGTTCGTGAGCAGTCGGCAACCGAGCGTCGCTCGGATCGGAGCTGAGAACTCAATTGGCTGCGTGGCCCGAATCCGGTCTCGGAGCAAGGATCGTTTCTCGGCTTCAGGCGTGATTACGAGCGCCCCTCGGGCTGCGGTTTGGGTCAAACACTTCGCCGGTTCCCGAGTGGCTGGTCAAGAATTGGGCAGAGCGATTATCGAGTGGACTGGATGGTCTGTGCACGAGGGTCTGGTCGCTCCGCCCTAAGAGCCAAACACCGGAGCAGCCGGGTGGTTCTGGTGGTCTCAGCACTCGGGGTTTCGGGTGGCCGGTTCGCTCTGCCAACGGGCCTGCTTCGCCGTGCGGAGCAAACATCGGCTGGCCGGTCGCCACGCTGGTCAATAGGATTTCGTGGTCAGCGAGGGGCGTACATGATCACGGCGACTCCGACGAGACAGATCCCGGCTCCGGTGAGATCGAAGCGATCCGGCTTGAATCCATCGACCATGCGACCCCAGGCCAGAGATCCGGCCACAAAGATCCCGCCATAGGCGGCCAAGATCCGACCGAAGTTCGCGTCTGGCTGCAGCGTCGCCACGAACCCATACGCAGCGAGCGCCGCGATGCCTGCGCCGACCCAGACCACACCCCGATGTTCGCGAATGCCTTGCCAAATCAACCAGGCGCCACCAATCTCGGCGAACGCAGCGAGAGCGAACAACAGGATCGATCGGAGCGTCGAAGTCATCGACTCACAGTAGAACCTGCCCTCCCCCGCCTGCCCCCTCAGACTGAGTCTCGAGCGATTGCGCCAACGAACCGGGCGAGCCGCTTCTCAGAGCATCGAACCAAGGCCCTCACGCTGGTCAATTGGCGCAGATGAAGTGAGCAGCGAGCTGAGCGTTGATTCGAGGCTGTCGATCGTCGAAGCCGGCATCACGTTGGTGAGGGGCGAAATCGCAGCTGGCGTATCCGTTTGCCATCACAAGCAGGATTGGTGCGCGTGTGAACAGGAGCATCGGAGCGGTGGTCTGGCGCGCCACGATGCCACGCTGGCAAGCCTGAGCATCGGGCTTCGTTCGAGGGTCTGTCAGTCGCGCTCCACCCAGACACCGACAACAAGCCATGAACGGTTTGATCCGCGAACCCTCGGATGTCCTGCCTAGACAGGGAAGACGTCGGCAAAGAAGCTGGAGAACACTCCGAGAGCGATGAACCAGACGCCGACGGTCAGCAAGATCCGTCCGCCCCAACGTTTGACTGTCGGTGCTCCGACCTTGAGCGCATCGACGGTGCGCTGTTGGGCGGAGCCGACGATCAGGGCGAGCCCAAACATCAAGATGACGATCATCAGCGCGGCGAGTCCGAACGCGATCAACGCAGCGCTGGCTCCGCCTACCAGGAGGGACTGTCCAGCCAGACCGGCCAGGATCGGACCCGTTCAACCAAACCCCGCAGCGAGGTAGGCGAATCCAAACAGGCCGAATCGGAGCAACTCTGGTTTTTCCTGGCCACGGCTTTCTCGTCGCTGACGCACCAAGAAGCTCTTCAATGCGGGCTCGAATCGCCGCAGCGGGACATTGATGCGGCCCAGCTGGACCAGCCCGACCAGGATCAGAAACATACCGACGGTGACGCGCAGAACCCGACCGGTGGTGCTGGCGAATGTGACGTCTTTGATGATGGCGTCGCCTCCCAGAGCAATCGCCGTCCCGAGCAGGGCCAAGAACATGACAACACCAAGCGACAACGCGAACGCGAATGCGAGAGAGTTCCGGGTCGGCTGGCGCCGCTCACCGGTCTCAGCTCTCTCCGCCAACGGACGGCCGAGCATGCCCACGAGCAGCGGAAACGAGCACGGCGAGAAGAACGACGCAACACCAGCGGCACAGGCGAGGACAATGAGACCGGCGCCGACGCCGGCTGATTGGTCGAGCCTGGGGTAGACGACGAAGCCGACGAAGCCGACAAGGCCAACGACGAGAACCAGAATGGCCAGCGTCGCGTATCGGACGAACGACGGACTGCTGCTTTCAGCACCAGGTGTGTTTTCACTGCTCATCGCGATCCGACTCCTCCAGACAGTGACCCACCAAATCGACGGTAGACCCTGAACCCGGCTTCAGGGTCAAGTGATATCCTCAGATTCATGCGAATCGGAGAAATGGCTGACGAGGTCGGCATCACCACCGAAGCAATTCGCTTCTACGAAAAGGTCGGACTACTCGCCCCTCCTACGCGGACTAGTTCCGGATACCGCGACTACGACCATCCCGCACTCGAGCGACTCAGGTTCATCCGAACCGCTCAAACCGTTGGGTTCACTCTCGGCGAGATCGGTGAGATCCTCGACCTACGCGACACCGGCCAGACGCCGTGCGACCACGTGCGCCAGCTCATTGCCAAACACGCCGCCGACCTCCAACAACGCATCAACGACCTCCAAGCGATGCAATCTGACTTACGGCACCTCGCTATCGTCGCTGCAGCCGAGTCACAGGTAACCGACGACGCCACCCACTGCCACATCCTCGAAACAGCGCAAACTCCCACCAGATAGGGCAAAGCCAGCGCCTTGACAGCCCCATGCGGACCGCGCTGATCTCCACTCGCGATCGTCAAACAGCCGGCGTGATCGCGGCTGGCTAGAGCATCGAGCCGAGGTCGGAGGTGACGGTGGGATACGCGGCGGTCATGGCTTTGAGTTGGTGGGTGGTGAGGCCGAGTTTGATGGCGAGGGCACAGAAGTTGATGAGTTCGCCGTACTCGGGGCCGAGCATGTGCGCACCAACGATTGTGTCGGAAGAGATGTCGACCAGGATCCTGACTGCTGCGGTGGTCTCGCCGATTCGGTAGTTGGAGTACCAGCCGCTCGTGTCGGTGTATCGGACGTCAAGGTCGACACCGGCAGCGACGGCTTCAGATTCGAGCATGCCGACACGGGCGAGTTCGGGGATGGTGAACACCGCAGTTGGAACACCGGCATAGTCCGGGACGATGGTCGCCGACTTCAACATGTTCGACGCGGCGACCTTGCCTTCGAACACTGCGATCGGGGTGAGTGGCATGCCCGGCGTGTCCGCAGAGTCCCCCGCGGCATACACCTTGGGGTTGGCGGTGCTCTGCAGGTGCCCGGCAACGTTCACACCATCCGGGCCGTATTCGACGTTCGCGGCTTCGAGCCCGAGCCGCGAGAGTTCTGAGATTCGTCCGGCGCCGTGCACGACGAGGTCGGTCTCGATGACGGTGCGGTCACCGCCTTGTTCGACGGTCACCTGGTAACCGGCGCCGTGGGTCTCGACCGACACGATGCTGGTGTCGGTGTGAGTTTCGATGCCGGCTTGGGTACCGCGATCGATGAGGAGCTCGACGAGGTCCGGGTCGAACCCCTTGAGCGGGCGTCCGCGATCGATGATGCTGGGTCGGGTCCCGGCTCGTGCTGCGATGTGGGCAAACTCGAACGAGATGAAACCTCCTCCGACGAAAAGGATCCGTTCGGGAAGCTCGACGAGGTCGAGGAATTCGGTGCTGTCGATGAGGTGCTCGGCGCCGGGAAAGTCGAGTGGTCGGGGGCGGGCTCCGGTCGCGATGAGGAAGTGGTCCGCCTTGTAGCCAACGCCGTCGATGTCGAGGCTGTTCGTCCGGGTGAATTGTGCGGTGCCGTGCAGAGTGTCGACCCCGTTCCCGGTCAGGCCGCGTTCCATGTTCGCGGGGACTGGCTCGGTGAATCCGAGCTTGTGTTGCATGAGATCGGCCCAGTTGATGTGCAACTCTTCAGCGTCGATCCCCTTGCCACTCAGGAGACGGGCGCTGTCAATGACCTCCGCGCCGCGCCGCAGGATCTTCTTTGGATCACAACCCCGCAGCGCGCATGTGCCGCCATAAGGAAGTTCATCGACGATCGCCACTCGCCAGCCCGATGACGCGCACTTGTTCGCTGCGGCGTTGCCGGCCATTCCGGCGCCAACGACGATCAAGTCACAGGCAGCGTTGTCGCTCCTCATTGCCGCGCCGGGATCGGCTGGGCGAAGCTCTTGAGTGTCCGATGCACGTCAGCGAGGCAGCACGTGCCGTTCGGGTTCAGGTGCTCGCATGCGCACTGGCTGTCGGCGACCGCAGCCTTGACCTGGGCTTTGATCTCACTGACCCCGTCATGCTGGGCGAGGTCCGCACCAAGAGCGACTGCAGTGTGGGCGAAACAGAAACACACCGGAGTCGGCTGGTCCGTCGCCTTCAAGCCGACCTGGGTGACCACCGAGTCGGCATCAACGATGTCTGCGCCCAAGTGGTAGATGACCTGGCACTGCGTGTTGGCGCAGTACTGCCAATCACCATCGACCGCCTCGGCCAGGTGGGGACGAACCGGTGCGGCGCCGACGACAGGTCCGACGTGACCACAGGCTGGGCATGGCTGGGCATCGGCTTCGGCTGTGCTGCAACAACTACTCATCTGGATTCCTCATCAGTTCGGTTCGGGTGGGCGACTGACAGGACGGTGTGATGCGGGGTCGGCGACGAAGTGTCGTCGAGTACCGGTACGGGGCAGGAGTCTCCAGTTCGGCGCCACCGGACAAGCCCGACCACAGCGACCGCGGCGGCGAGGGCGACGATGAGCCAGCTACCGAACCCGATCCCTGCGATCGCCCCCAAAACACCAGCCGAAGCAAGTAAGGGAAGCCCACAGCAGATGCCCAGAACACTCGCACCGGCGGCAAGCGGGGCAATCGTCGACTCCAATTTCGCACTCATGACCCGGACCCTAAGCCTTCTCCTGCAGGAGAAGGTCAAGGGGTAGAATCGAAACATGTTGATCGGACAACTCGCTGACGCTCTCGGCATACCCACCCGAACCGTCCGGTTCTACGAGAGCAAGGGGCTGCTGCCGGAACCTGATCGCGCCGAGAACGGGTACCGCGTTTACAACGACACCACGCTCGCCCGGCTTCGGTTCATACGCACCGCACAAGCAGCTGGACTCACCCTGGCCGAGATCGCGAGCGTCATCGGCGTCCGAGACGACGGCACCGCCCCATGCAGCCATGTCGATGCGCTCCTGGAATCCAAACTCGCTGAAGTTCGAGACCGGCGCCGCCAACTCACCACACTCGAGTCCGATCTCTCCGAACTCCTCGAACGCAGCAGACAACTCGACCCAGCAGATTGCACCGCCGGCGAGATCTGCCACATCTTCACGCCAAGCAACCAAGCAACCAAGCCTGAAACTCCTCTCGCCTGAGCAGCTTCGGACTGTTCTGTGACGGTCCGCTTGTGTGTCGTCGAGTCGCTGAGCGTTGGGCCCATGCTGGACCCACACGCAAGGATCGATCGGGACCAAATGCCCTGGAGCGACCCAACCCGGTAAGCGCATGATCGTTCCATGGACGATTCAACAACGATTGAAGTGTTCAGAGCGTTGGGCGATCCGGTGCGCTGGACGATCGTGAACGAGCTACGCCAAGGCACCCGCTGTGCGTGCGTGCTCAGCGACGTGGCACAGGTGTCGCCGTCGTTGTTGTCACATCATCTCAAGACACTGCGAGAGGCCGGCCTCGTCACCGGCGAACGACGGGGTCGATGGATCGACTACAGCCTGGCTCCGGAAGTGTTCGTGCAGCTGTCGGCTGCATTGGTGCCCGAGGCGGTGCTGGTCTGATGGCCGTCGCAGAGAGACCTGCAGAGGTGACCGGCGGGGCGCGACGGTGGGCGACGCTCGGGGCCGCCACCGTGGTGTGGGCGGTGCTGTATTGGTTGAATCTGCCGTGGTGGGATTGGCTGATCTACGACACGGTCGGCCTCGAACGCGAGACCCGCCTCGCGGAGTCGGTGCACTTCTTCTTCTACGACGTCACCAAGATCGCCCTCTTGCTCACCGGTGTGATCTTCGTCGTGACGGTGCTCCGGAGTTTCATGTCGATCGAGCGCACCCGGGCACTGCTGGGAGGTCGCCGCGAGGGCGTCGGCAACGTGTTCGCCTCCGGGCTCGGCGTGGTCACCCCGTTCTGTTCGTGCTCGGCCGTGCCCGCGTTCATCGGCTTCGTCGCCGCCGGTGTTCCGCTCGGCGTCACTCTCAGCTTTCTCATCGCGAGCCCACTCGTGAACGAAGTGGCGATCGTGCTGCTTCTCGGCCTGTTCGGCTGGAAGATCACCGCCCTGTATGTGGCCGGCGGGATGACCATTGCGATCGTTGCCGGGTTCGTGCTTGGCCGCCTCAAGCTCGAACGTTGGGTCGAACCGTTCGTGTTCGAAACCCGCCTCCGCGGCAAGGTCATCGACCCAGCAGCCGGTCTCACCTGGGACGACCGGATCGCGATGGGTCGAGAAGAGGTCGCCACGATTCTCCGCAAGATCTGGCCCTACCTCCTCATCGGCATCGCCCTCGGCGCGGCGATCCACGGCTGGGTCCCCGAATCTTGGATCGCCGACCACGCCTCCTCTGGAGGCTGGGGCGTCCTGATCGCCGTCGGTCTGGGTGTTCCGCTCTATTCAAACGCAGCCGGTGTCTTGCCGTTGGTCGAAGCCCTGCACGACAAGGGCCTGCCGATGGGCACGGTGCTGGCATTCATGATGAGCGTCGTCGCCCTGTCGACCCCAGAGGTGATTCTGTTGCGCCGGGTTCTGAAGAAGCAGCTCATCGCCACCTACGTCGCTGTGGTCGCTGTCGGGATCCTCGCCACCGGCTATCTGTTCAACCTCATCATCTGACCACCGCAACTCAACGAACACACGAACATGGAGAACAAGATGGACATCAAGATCCTCGGAACCGGCTGCGACAAATGCCAGACCCTCGAGACGGTCACTCACGAAGCCCTCGACGAACTGGGCCTCACCGCCGACTTCGAGAAAGTCACCGACCCGGGCGAGATCGCCTCGTGGGGTGTCATGGCAACCCCGGCACTGGTCATCAACGACGAAGTCGTCGTCTCCGGCCGGGTCCCCGCCAAAGCAGACATCACCGCAATGTTGAGTACCCGATGACCCGCAGCGGCCTCGCCCCGATCACACCGGTCCCCGAACAGCGCCATGTGGCCGTCGAGTCAGCCGTCGGCGAACACGTCAGGCAGATCGAAGGCCTGGATGGAGCCGGAGAGGTGTGTCCTTCGTGGGGATCTTCGAGCGTTTCCTGACCGTCTGGGTCACCGCCGCGATCCTCGCCGGCGTCGGGCTTGGCCTCGTTGCACCGGGAGTGTTTGAAGACGTCGCCGGGCTCGAGGTCGCCCAAGTCAACCTGGTCGTCGCGGTCCTGATCTGGCTGATGATCTACCCGATGATGCTCAAGGTCGAGCCGGACTGTTTGGCCGATGTCGGGAAGCGCCCCAAGGGCTTGGCGTTGACCTTGACCATCAACTGGTTGGTGAAGCCGTTCACCATGGCCGGGCTCGCCTTCTTGTTCTTCCGGTTCGTGTTTGCAGACTTCGTTCCTGCTGCCGAGGCGGAGGAGTACATCGCTGGGATGATTCTGCTCGGTGTGGCACCGTGCACCGCAATGGTGTTCGTGTGGAGCCAACTCACCAACGGCAACCCGAACTACACACTCGCCCAAGTCTCGATCAACGACCTGATCTTGGTCTTCGCCTTCGCCCCGATCGCCGGCCTGCTGCTCGGGGTCACCGACCTGACCGTCCCGTGGGGAACACTCTTCGCATCAGTGTTGATC
>CAYGQE010000098.1:0-11316 GCA_964351995.1 uncultured Acidimicrobiaceae bacterium
TGTCAGCCAGTGCTGCCTCGTAGCTGAAGTAGTCGCCGACCAGGCCGGCGGCGAGAAGCTCGATCATCGTGGCGATCGCCGAACCCTTGTAGCCGCCGAAGGGGAGGATGACCCCGCCATCGTGAATGGCCTTGGCGTCGGTGGTGGGATTCCCATCGACATCGAGACCGGTGCCGGGTGGTACGTCGTGACCGTCGCGAGCAGCGATACCGATGTCACCCCTGGCCTTCGCTGCGGTGGCCATGTCGAACACGTAAGGGTCGTGGCCAGGGCGGGGGTAGGCGAACGAGATGGGGTTGGTACTGAAGAAGGCTTTCGAAGCGCCGAAGGGGGCGACCATTGGTGTGTGCACCGTGCAGGAAAGGCCGACGAGGTTCTGGGCTGCAAGCGCTTCGACCTCAGGCCAGAGCGCGGCGAAGTGAAAGCTGTTGCGGATGAGAAGGACCGCCACGCCAGACGTCCTTGCAGCGTCGGCAAGCAACGGGATGCCGTACTCGATGGCAAGCGGGGCGAAACCTCGGTCCCCGTCGAGACGGATGGCAGCTGGCGTGAGATGAGTTTCGTTGGGACGAGCCGAGCCATTGACCTTTCCGCTGCGGAGCGAAGCGAGGTAACCGGGAAGCCGGAACAGGCCGTGAGAGATCGCTCGATCTCGTTCCGCCGCTGCGATCGTTCTGGCCGCTGCGTGGGCATTTCGCTCGTCGCAGCCGGCGGTGACCAGACAAGAGCTGGCGAGGTCGTGGATCTCGTCGAGTGTGAGGGAAACGGTGGTCATGAGGTGCTCCTGGGTCGGCCAGCCGGATCGTAGAGGTTGTTGCCGACAGGGTGCAGTAGCGATGCCGAGTGGCTACCTCAACTCGAGTTGGGAGGGGTCGGAGCCTCCCAACTTCTTCCGGCTCCCAAACTTGGGAGGGTCCGACCCCTCCCAAGTTTTCAGCTCGATTCTGGCTCGACGAAGCTGATGAGGGTGTCGCCGGTGGCGACTTGATCGCCGGGGGAGACGTGGACCCCGGCGATGGTCGAGGTGCCGCTGGCCCGCAGTGAGTGCAGCATCTTCATGGCCTCGATCACGACCAGCACCTCATCGCCGTCTACCTCGTCACCGGGCTCGACCGTCACGCTGTTCACCACCGCAGGGAACGGGGCGACGATGGCATCGCCGGTTGACTTCCTGCGCTTGGCGCTCGGCGCCCATCGCTCTATTCGAGTTGGCAGCCCAAAGCTGTGGGTGTGTCCGTCGACGTTGACCGCCACTCGACGTCCAGCAAGATCGACGATGCTGGGCACCGTGGCGTCGGTGGTCCCGGACGCAATCGCTACCTCGTGCAGTTCCCCATTGTCAGGGGCCAGCCCGAGATGACGCTTCATCACATGCGGCGTGACCGAGCACGATGAGCCGAACCACGGGCTGGTCGGCGGCGAGCTTGAAGCATCGGCGTCGACAGCGGCCAACCAAGCGGCGGCTGCAGCCTTGACAGCTGGTTCCGGCGCTTCTGGCACCGGCGTCTCATCGAGGAAGCGGGTCGTGACCCGGCCGGCAACGACCGGCGGCTGATCGATCAGCCAACGGTGGAAGCCAGCAGTCGTGACAAGCCCATCGATGATCAGGCCATCGAGCGCGGATCGAAGCGCCGCGAGGGCGTGATCCCTATCAGCGCCACCGACGATGAGTTTCGCCACCATCGAGTCGTAATACGGGGTGATCTCGCTACCGGCCTCGATGGCTGCGTCCCAGCGAACGCCAGCTGGCACGCTGATCTGACGAATCGTGCCGATCTCTGGCGTGAAGCCGTTGGCGGGGTTCTCAGCCAGGATGCGGGCTTCGAAGGCGTGGCCGGTGAGCACAACATCAACCTGTTCGAGGGGGAGCGGCTCGCCGGCAGACGAGCTCAGCATGAGCTCGACCAAGTCGAAGCCGGTCACGAACTCGGTCACGGGGTGCTCGACCTGGAGGCGAGTGTTCATCTCGAGGAAGAAGAACTCGCCGCTCTCGTCATCGACCACGAACTCGACCGTGCCCGCTGAGTCGTAGCCCATCGAGCTGGCCAATGACCGGGCCGCGGCCCGCATTGCTTCTCGGGTTGCTGGTTCGAGGTTGGGCGCCGGCGCTTCCTCGAGAAGCTTCTGATAGCGCCGCTGCACCGAGCACTCGCGGGTGCCCAGGTCGACGACGTTGCCGTGGTGGTCGGCGATGATCTGGACTTCGACGTGGCGAGGTCGAGTGATGTATCGCTCGACGATCACGTCGCCGTTGCCGAACGACCGCTCGGCTTCGGCGGACGCCTCGGCGAGTGCGGTGTCGAACTCGGACGCTTCGTTGGCGATGCGGATGCCTTTGCCACCGCCGCCCGCTGACGCCTTCACCAGTATCGGGAAGCCGATGTCGGCAGCGGCATTGCCAAGAGCCGTTGGATCTTGCGATTCAGACCAGCCGGGGATGGTGGGCACACTCGCGGCAGCGGCGATGCCGCGAGCCTCGATTTTCGAGCCCATCGAAGCAATGACGTCGGGGTTGGGGCCGACCCAGATGAGTCCGGCATCGAGACATGCCCGGGCGAAGGCTTCGTTCTCGGCGAGGAATCCGTAGCCCGGGTGGACGGCGGTGGCGCCCGTTGAGTGGGCGGCTTCGAGGATGCGTTCGGCAGAGAGATAGGAGTCGGCCAGTGCTGCAGGGCCAATGCGAACCGCAGTCGTGGCCTCTCGAACGAAGGGTGCGTTGGCGTCGGGGTCGGCGAAGACGGCGACCGTCTCGTGGCCGAGTCGGTGAGCAGTCCGGATGATGCGGCGAGCGATCTCGCCTCGGTTGGCGATCAGAACGCGCATGGGGTCTCCGTCAGACAGATCGAGTGTGGGGCGGGGGAGTCGTTGAGCACTGAGTTGATCAACACAGCAATCACATCCGGTAGACGAGGCCGTTGCCGGCCGCCGGTTCGTCTTGTCTGGCGGCGAGTGCGAGTGACAGGCCGAGGGCGTCGCGGGTGTGGACCGGGTCGATGAGGCCGTCGTCCCACAGGCGACTGGTGGCGTAGTACGGGTCGCTTTGGGTCTCGTACTGGTGGCGAATCTCGGCTCGGATTTCGTCGAGCTGTTCTTGTGTGGTGTCCGCCCCCTTCATGCCGCCGACTCTGATGTCGACCAGTACGGTCTCGGCGGTGTCGGCGGCCATCGTGGCGATGCGGGAGTTGGGCCAAGCGAAGAGCAGGCGGGGGTTGAAGCCTCGGCCGCACATGCCGTAGTTGCCAGCGCCATAGGAGCCGCCGATCAACACGGTGTACTTCGGCACGGTGGCGTTGGCGACGGCCGAAACCATCTTTGCGCCGTTCTTGGCAATGCCGCCCTTCTCTGAGTCGGTGCCCACCATGTAGCCGCTGGTGTTCTGCAGGAACAGCAGCGGAATGCGTCGCTGCTCGCACAACTCGATGAAGTGGGTGGCCTTCAAGGCGGACTCGCTGAAGATGATGCCATTGTTCGACACGATGCCGACGAGGTGTCCCCAGATGCGGGCGTAGCCGCACACGATCGACTCGCCCCACTCTGGTTTGAAGGCGGAGAAGCGGCTGCCGTCGACGATGCGGGCGATGATCTCGGTCGCATCGAAGGGGATTCGGTCGTCCGCGCTGATGATGCCGTAGATCTCCTCGGCGTCGTAGGCCGGCGCTTCTGGCTCGACCCAGTCGAGCCAAGGCTGACGCTCGTCGACGCCGCGTTGGTTGGTTGTCTCGCAGATCTCGCGCAGTTTGCCGTAGGCCTCGTGCTCGGTGGTGGCGAGGTAGTCGCTCACGCCCGAGACCCGTGTGTGCAGCACCGCACCGCCCAAGTCGTCGGGGTCGACGATCTCGCCGAGGGCAGCCTTCACGATCGGTGGGCCGCCGAGGAAGATCCGGCCGATGCCCTCCACCATGATCACTTCATCACTGAGTGCCGGAACGTAGGCGCCACCAGCGGTGCAGCCGCCGAGCACGACCGAGAGCTGTGGGAGGCCTTGCGCTGACATGCGGGCCTGTCGGTAGAAGCCGCCGCCGAAGTGGTCCTTGTCCGGGAAAATGCCGTCTTGGCGAGGGAGGAAGGCGCCGCCGGAGTCGACCAGGTAGATGATGCCGAGTTCGTTCTCGAGAGCGATGTCTTGAGCTCGCACGTGCTTCTTGATCGAGGTCGGGAAGAGACTGCCGCCCTTGACCGTGGCGTCGTTTGCGATGAACACCCACGGCACGCCGTGGACGATGCCAACGCCGGTGACGATGCCTGCCCCCGGAGCTTCGTCGTCGTATTGGCCGTATGCCCCAAGGGTGGAGAACTCGAGGAACGGCGTGTCGTCGTCGGTGACGAGATCGATGCGATCGCGCACCATGACCTTGCCCCGACTCAGGTGTCGCTCGATCGAACGCTCACGACCCCGCCCGCCGCTGATGGCGAAGTGTTGCCGCTCACGGAGCGTCTCGACGAGGTCGAGGTACGCCGCTCGGTTCTCGGCGAACGCTTCGCCCTTGGTGTCGATGCGGGAGTCGATGGGGTTCATGTGGTCATGCCGTTCAAGAAGTGGTCGGAAATGGTGGTGGCCAGTTGGTTGATCGAGACGTTGCCGGTTGGGTCGAACCACTCGGCGGTGGAGTTCATGGAGCCAAAGAGGAAGAGCCGCTTGAGTCTGAGGTCCTTCGGCTTGCGGTCAGGGAAGAGTTCGCGAAACAGGACCGCCCACTGTCGTTCATAGGCATCGCGGTCGGGAACGATCTGGTCCCTCACCGCTTCCGGGGCGATGAAGAACGACGTGACGTGGGCGGTGGTGTACGGCCCATTCTCGAAGATGGCGCCGAGGTGCGCCCGCACGTGCGCCCGCAGTCGTTCGCTGACGTCGGTGTCAGGGCGGGTCGCTTCACTCGCACGGTCGAAGGCATCGACCATGACCGTCAGGCCGTCTCGAAGGACGGCGAGGAAGAGAGCTTCCTTGCTGTCGAAGTGGTGATAGATCGAGCCGGCCTTGATGCCGGCAGCGGCGGCGATCTTGCGAAGCGTGGTTCCCTCATAGCCGTGGGTCACGAACAACTCGGCTGCGGCATCCAGCACGCCCCGACGGCCGGGAGCTTCGACGAGTGTGGCGGCCATGCCGGCAAGCTACCTAACGTTTGTTAGGGACGCAAGATGCCTGAAGTCGAGGCCGTGCCTTTTTGACGTTTGTCGATGTTCTCTGCGCATGCCGCTGCAGCGTCTGGCTGCTTGAAACTGCCCGTTTCAGCTCAAGTCGGACCCCTTGATATGCCGATGATTTGGTTGAAGGAGAAGCGGTATGACTGTCTTGACCCCTACGCCAGTAACCCCCGATGAGGATGAGAAAGAGGAAGTCTTCCTCCAGATTGGCTACGCCAGCGCTGGAACCGTCGACTTCACCGATGCAGACCTCGTTGAACTCCTCGCGAAAGCGAGAGCCAAGAATGAAGCTCTGGGCGTCACGGGGATGCTGCTCTACCACGAAGGCTCGTTCTTGCAGGTTCTCGAAGGGCCAGCCGAAGCAGTCGACGGGCTCTACGAGCGCATCTGCCTGGACAAGCGGCACTCCGATTCGATTTTGTTGTTCAAGCGAGAGATCGATCACCGGCAGTTCGACAACTGGACAATGGGATTTCACCGAGTGAGCAACGACAAGTCGAAGCGCCCCTCGGGTTTGAATCAGTTCCTGGCCACGGGTGTGACGACCATGACCGATCGGGACGCCGAGAAGATTCGCAACATCTTGCTCGGCTTTCGAGAGGGCCGCTGGCACCGGCTGGTGAGTCACTGATCAACCCGTGAGCGTGGGCGTTGCTGCGCTCGGGTGTACTTGTAGTTGATGGGACCTGACCCCATGATGGCGGGCGTGGACTTCACGCCTGACCCCGACCACGCAGCCATTGTCGAGGGGGTCGATCGCGTCTGCTCGGACTTCGATGACGCCTACTGGGCGAACTGCGACGAGACGCATGAGTTCCCTTGGGACTTCTACAAGGCCATGGCCGCTGGAGGCTGGGTCGGCATTGCCATTCCGGAGGAGTTCGGTGGTGGCGGACGGGGTATCACCGAAGGAGCGCTGGTCCTGAACCGAGTGGCGGCGTCGGGCGCAGCCATGAACGGCTCGACTGCGCTGCACCTGACCATGTTCGGGTTGCAGCCGGTGGTGAAGTTCGGCAGCCAGCAGCTCAAAGAAGCGTTTCTTCCCCGAGCGGCAGAAGGTGATCTTCACATCGCCTTTGGGGTCACCGAGCCCGACGCCGGTACCGACACCAGTCGCATCGCTACTCGGGCCGTCGAGGACGGGATGGGCGGCTGGATCGTCAGCGGTCGCAAGATCTGGACGTCCAAAGCCCTCGAGTCCGAGGTGTGTCTCCTGCTCGCCCGCACCGACGGCGAGCCCGGCGAGGGATTCGGAGGTCTTAGCCTGTTCGTTGTCGACCTCGACCCCGAATACGTCGACATCCGAGCCATCCCGAAGGTGGGGCGCAATGCCGTTGCGTCATGCGAGGTGGCTTACGACGAACTGCCGGTCGAGGGCTGGCGCCTGGTGGGGGAGCGCGGTCGCGGCTTCCACCACATTCTCCACGGGCTGAACAGCGAGCGAGTCCTGCTGTCCGCCATGGCCTGCGGGATCGGCGAGGCGGCCCTTCGGACGGCCATCCGCTATGCCGGCGAGCGCGAAGTCTTTGGTCGTTTGATCGGGGCCAATCAGGCCATCTCCCACCCGTTGGCCAAGGCTCACATGGAACTGCAGGCAGCCTTTGACATGGCGATGAAAGGTGCCTGGCTCTACGACAACGGTCATGAGTGCGGCGAGGTCGCCAACACAGCGAAGTACCTGGCCGCTGAGGCCAGCTACTTCGCTGCTGATCAGGCCATGCAGACGCATGGGGGTCTCGGCTACGCCAGCGAGTACCACGTCGAGCGGTACTGGCGCGAAGCCCGGCTGCAACGCCTGGCCCCGGTCAGCCAAGAGATGACATTGAACTACATCGCTCACAACGTCCTCTCCCTGCCCCGTAGTTATTGAGCGTCCGGCACGGTGGCAGTTGGGAGGGGTTAGACCCCTCCCAACCGGGAAGCTGAGCTCAGGTGGGGTCGGGGGTCATCTCCCAGTGCTCGGGCGAACGCCAGAGCGCTGAAAGCGTGAGG
Source organism: uncultured Acidimicrobiaceae bacterium (assembly GCA_964351995.1). Taxonomy (GTDB): domain Bacteria; phylum Actinomycetota; class Acidimicrobiia; order Acidimicrobiales; family SZUA-35; genus SZUA-35. Next base: position 7,135 of record CAYGQE010000098.1, read on the forward strand.
TCCTTGATGGCGACCATCTCTTTGGGGATCCGATCGTTCAAGCGGATGAACAGTTCGTCGTGAGACAGGATTTCTTTGTCCCAGTCCTCCCGATCGAGGGACATCGCCTGGAGGAAGTCCTTCTCGGAGAAGTCTTCGAGGCCGTCCCAGGTCAGATCCTGGAAGCGAGGCATCCAGCCGATCGGGCTCTCGACGGCGTAGGCGTTGCCTCGTGACCGTTCGACGATCCATTCGAGCACGCGCATGTTCTCACCGAAGCCAGGCCAGACGAAACGGCCGTCGTCGTCGGTGCGGAACCAGTTCACCCCGAAGATGCGTGGTGGGTTGCTGATCGTGCGGCCGAAGCCGAGCCAATGATTGAAGTAGTCGGCCATGTGATAGCCAGCGAAGGGCAACATGGCGAAGGGGTCTCGGCGGACCACGCCCTGCTGGCCGAAGGCAGCTGCTGTGGTCTCCGAGCCCATCGTGGCCGCTAGGTACACACCGTGTGCCCAGTTGAACGACTGGTGCACCAGCGGCATGGTGCCGGAACGGCGACCGCCGAAGATGAACGCGCTGATGGGCACGCCGGCCGGATCGTCCCAGGCTTCGTCGATCACGGGGTTCTGCTGCGCTGGAGCAGTGAAGCGCGCATTTGGGTGGGCAGCTTTGACCCCGGAGTCCGGCGTCCAGCCGTTGCCCTTCCAGTCGATGAGGTGGGGAGGGGCATCGCCGCCGATGCCCTCCCACCACACGTCACCCTCGTCGGTGAGGGCTACGTTCGTGAAGATCGAGTTGGCCTCGATCGATGCCATGGCACTTGGGTTGGTGGCATCCGACGTGCCCGGCGCCACGCCGAAGTAGCCAGCCTCAGGGTTGATGGCGTAGAGCGTGCCGTCGCCGCTCGGCTTGATCCAGGCGATGTCATCGCCGACGGTGGTGACCTTCCAGCCCTTCTCGGCAAACGCTGTCGGCGGCTCGATCATGGCGAAGTTGGTCTTGCCGCAGGCACTGGGGAATGCGGCACCGACGTAGGTCTTTGCGCCGTCGGGGTCGGTGACGCCCATGATCAGCATGTGTTCGGCCAGCCAGCCTTCGTCGCGGGCCATGGTCGAAGCAATTCGAAGAGCGAGGCACTTCTTGCCGAGCAGCGCATTGCCGCCATAGCCACTGCCGTATGACCAGATCTCGCGATCCTCGGGGAAGTGCACGATGTACTTCTCATCGGGATTGCACGGCCAGGCAACGTCAGTGTCACCCTCTGCTAATGGGGCGCCCACGGTATGCATGCAAGGTACGAAGCTGCCATCGGTGCCGAGAGCGTCGATGACGTGCGAGCCCATGCGGGTCATGATCTGCATGTTGACCGCGACGTAGGGCGAGTCGGTGATCTCGACGCCGATCTGCGAGATGGGTGAGCCGATCGGGCCCATGCTGAACGGGATCACGTACATCGTGCGGCCCGCCATGCACCCATCGAACAGGCCGCTGAGGATGCTGCGCATCTCGGCTGGGTCCATCCAGTTGTTGGTTGGGCCCGCGAGCTGTTTCGTGCGACTGCAGATGAAGGTCCGGTCCTCGACCCTGGCAACATCGCTGGGGTCGGAGCGGGCGAGGAAGCTGTTGGGCCGCAGCTCTTCGTTCAGCTTGATGAAGGTGCCGGCTTCGACGAGTTGCTCGCAGAGTTCGTCGTACTCCTCGGTGCTGCCGTCGCACCAGCGGACGTCGCTTGGACCGCACAGCTCGACCATCTCGTCGACCCAGGTTCGTAGCGTTTGATTCTTCAGGTTCGCGGGTTCCGTCATGGCGTCCATGTTCTGATTCCCGCCAGGTGAGCGGTAGGTCAGAAGGTCCCAATCTCTCGCGACAGAACGATCTCAGAACTCTGTCAGCTGTCGCACGGTGACGGGAGGGGCGTCCAATGCCGTGTGCGAGAACGTGGCGGGCGGGCTCGTTCAGATGACCGTGACGTCGTAGCTGCAGGTGTGTGAGCCCTCGGTTTTGGTGGCGGTCCGCTCGATGGTGGCTTCCGGAATGAGGGTGCGAATCAAGTCGAGCTCGCTGGTGCACGCCTGGCCGAAGTGCGTAGCGACGCTCCAAATGGCGCAGCTGCGGAGGTTGATCCGAAAGTGGCCGTCGTTGAGCTCTTCGAAGTCGACGATGTATCCTTGCTCGTCGAGCAACGAGGTGACGATGCTGACTCGATCGCGAGGCGCCGTGTCAGCGACTCGTGCGAGGGCGTCTTCGACGATGAGCTCGCTGCGGCGATCAAAGATGCGGCCAACGAGGGCCGGGTCTTCCTCGGCCACAAAGCCCAAGATCTCGATCGACAAGTTGCCGTCTGGTGTTTCGAACAGCGGCTCGGCCAGCTCGGTGCCTCGGTATTGCTCGACCGGGCGGCCAGGCTGGCCACGGAGGCGCTCGGCGTCCACTAGGCCTGCGGCTCGCAGCACCGTGAGGTGTTGGCGCACAGCCGTAGGTGAAATTTTGAGCGTGGCGGCGACGTCGGCGGCGGTTGCTTCTCCGGCCATTTTCACCGCAACCAACACCTGACGTTGTGCCGGTGAGAGGTCTGCGGTGACGGAAGCCATTTCGAGATCCTACTCATTCCAGAGACTTTGGTGAGTTGTGCAAGGTGAAACTTTCATAAATCGGTAGGCTTCTGATTCTGCGGTCCATCAAAGGGCGAGGGCATTGGGTGACGGACAACCACCCGAAGTCGTCGCTCGAAGGTCCGCTCAGTTGAACGCAACCCCACCCGCTGGCTCTAATGTCGGGCCCGCGTTTGTCCGCAAGGGCAAGCCAGTCATCCTGCCAGTGCAGCACCACGAATCGCAGTCCGAAAGGCCGTGTTTTGAGCGAAACCATGCGAGGCATCGAGGAACTCACCGAAGCCAACTACGAGTTCGGCTTCAGTACCGATCTCGACACCGACGTCGCGCCCCCTGGGCTCAGCGAAGACACGGTTCGGTTGATCTCGGCCAAGAAGGATGAGCCCGAGTGGCTGCTCGAGTGGCGCCTGAAGGCGTTCGCTGCGTGGCAGGAGATGGAAGAGCCCGATTGGGCCAAGCTCAACATCGCCCCGATCGACTACCAGGCCATCAGCTACTGGGCAGCGCCCAAGAGCAAGCCCGTGCTCGACAGCATGGACGATGTCGACCCCGACATCCGCGACATGTTCGACAAGCTCGGCATCCCGCTCCACGAGCAGAAGATGCTCAGCAACGTGGCCGTCGACGCCATCGTCGACTCGGTCTCGGTCACCACGACCTTCAAGGCCACGCTTGCCGAGGCTGGCGTGATCTTCTGCTCCTTCTCCGAGGCCGTCCAAGACCATCCCGAGCTCATCAAGGAGCACCTCGGTTCGGTTGTGCCGGTGCGAGACAACTTCTTCGCCGCACTCAACTCGGCAGTCTTCTCCGACGGTTCGTTCTGCTACATCCCCAAGGGCGTTCGTTGCCCGATGGAGCTGTCGACGTACTTCCGCATCAACTCGATGAATACCGGCCAGTTCGAGCGCACGCTCATCGTTGCCGAAGACGATTCCCACGTCTCCTACCTCGAGGGCTGCACGGCTCCCCAGCGCGACGAGAACCAACTGCACGCTGCGGTCGTCGAGCTCGTGGCCAAGGATCGTTCCGAGATCAAGTACTCAACGGTCCAGAACTGGTACCCCGGCGACGAGAACGGCGTTGGTGGAATCTACAACTTCGTGACCAAGCGAGGCCGTGCCCATGAAGACGCCAAGATCTCTTGGACCCAGGTCGAGACCGGCTCAGCCATCACCTGGAAGTACCCCAGCGTGATCCTGCAAGGCGATCGCTCGATCGGCGAGTTCTATTCCGTGGCGCTGACGACCAAGCATCAGCAGGCCGATACCGGCACCAAGATGATCCACATCGGTGCCGACACCACCAGCACCGTGATCTCGAAGGGCATCTCGGCCGCCAAGGGCCAGAACACCTACCGAGGGCTCGTCAAGATGATGCGCTCGGCCGAGAACGCTCGCAACTACACCCAGTGCGACTCGTTGTTGATTGGCAAGGAGTGCGGGGCCCACACGGTGCCCTACATCGAAGTGAAGAACCCGACCGCCCAGGTCGAACACGAGGCATCGACCTCCACCGTTGGTGAAGACCAGCTGTACTACTGCCGCCAGCGCGGCATGAACGAAGAAGACGCCATGGCGATGATCGTCAATGG
>CAYGQE010000099.1:0-11251 GCA_964351995.1 uncultured Acidimicrobiaceae bacterium
GGGGAGGGCTGGGCAGGGGAGAGGGCAACATCGACGGCACGTTGGAACGTGCGCAACCCAGTGGGCCGGTGTTCGAACCGGAGGCCGAGTTGTTCGGCTCCGGAGCGGGCGAGTGCTTCGAGCGGGGCGAGCGTGTCGGAGTCGGTGGTCTGGGAGAGAAAGACGAGGCGGGTGTAGCTGCCGAAGTACATCGACAACAGCTCCGGGTGATCAGCCAGGCCGAGACCTTGCCAGACCAGAAGGTCGAAGTGGCGAGCGAGGTAGTCGGTCAGGAAGAACGTGCCGGGCTCGCTCGCGTGAAGCTCGGCGAACTCAGCTGAGCCGGTGAAGAATTCATAACAGTGGTTGCCTGGTAAGCGCTCGACGGTGAGCCCCTCGAGCCGCCAATCGTCCATGGCCGCGTCGAGCAAGCCGCCGGTGCCGCAATCGCCGTAGGCGATGAAGACGTGAGCGGTGTCATCGCCTACGGCGAGTGCTTCGGTGATGGCGGGCACGATGCGTTCAGGCGTGTTGTGGAGCGGCGCCGGAAGGTAGGTGACGTCGACCGCTTCGGGAAGGACAGCGCGCAACTCGCGGACGAGTGCACCACAGCCGATGACCCGCGCTGCGAGGTGGTCAGCTTGCGGCTGCGGCACGACGCTCGTCGACCATGGTTCTGGCCATCTCGGCCGCAACCGCTGCGTCGCGGCAGTAGCCGTCAGCGCCGATGGCGTCGCCGAACTCTTGATTCAGCGGGGCGCCGCCGACGAGCACGATGTAGTCATCTCGCCGACCCTTCTCGGTGAGCGTGTCGATCACGACCTTCATGTACGGCATGGTCGTGGTGAGCAACGCTGACATGCCAAGGATGTCGGGCTGATGCTCATCGAGTGCAGCGATGAACTTGTCGACGTCTGAGTTGATGCCGATGTCGATCACCTCGAAACCAGCTCCTTCGAGCATCATCGCCACGAGGTTCTTGCCGATGTCGTGGATGTCGCCCTTGACCGTGCCGATGACGACTTTTCCGACGGGCTCGGCTCCGGTTTCGGCCAACAGCGGTCGCAAGATCTCCATGCCCGCCTTCATCGCATTGGCAGCGAGAAGGACTTCGGGGACGAACAGAATGCCGTCGCGGAAGTCGATGCCGACCACTCGCATACCCTCGACCAACGCATCGTTCAGGGTCTTGTCCGGGCCCCAGCCTCGTTCCAGCAACAGGTTGGTGCCCTCGACGATTTCTTCGCCGAGACCGTCGTACAAGTCGTCGTGCATCTGGGCCACGAGCTCTTCATCGCTGAGTGACGCAAGGTCGATCTCGCCGTCGTCATCAGCTGGGACATCAGTCATGGAGCACTCCGAAACACCGAGTCGGACGAGGCCGACGAGCCGAATTCCTGGATCTGATGTCCGGATCGGACTTCCAAGATGTGGAAAGAAACCGTATCATGGAAGCTTCGACGCTCTCAAGGGATCCCGAATGTCTCTCGCCTGTGACAACAACTGCGTGTTCGGCGCCACGCCGTGAGCGGTGGAGTGCAGAGCGTTGATCGCGCGTTTCGGTTGCTGGAAGCCATTGGCGTGTCGCCGTCGAGCCTGACCGAACTCTCGAGGCGAGCCGACCTGCCGGTCAGTACGACGTCTCGGTTGTTGAGCACGCTCGAAGCACTCGGGGCTGTCGAACGAAGTGATGAGTTCGGCACCTTCCACATCGGCCCGGCGATTCTGACCATGGCATCGGCCGCCGATTCCTCTGAGAACCTGAAGGCGTTGGCTCGTCCCGAGTTGGAGTGGCTGGTGGAAACCTGCGAAGAAGCCGCTGGTCTCTCGGTCGCCGCCGGGTTCTCCATGCACTACCTCGATCAGGTCGACAGCGACCAGGCCGTCCAGGTGAAGGATTGGATCAGCAGTCGCCTTCCCATGCACGTCGTCGCGTCAGGCGTGGTGGTTCTGGCCGAGTGGCCAGTCGAAGCGGTCGACGGGTTCCTCGAGCGCGAGCTCGAGACGCCGACCGCTGCATCGATCACCGATCCCGATCAGATTCGCGCTCGGCTCGATGCCATTCGCGATGCCGGCGTGGCGTGGACCTTCGAAGAGTTCGAACCCGGCATCAATGCGGTGGCGGCGCCCATCGTCACGGGAATGGGCGATGTCATCGGAGCGGTCCACATGCACGGACCCGCCTATCGCTTCCCGGGAAGCAAGGCGAAGCAGTTCGAACAAGCGGTGAAAGCCGCAGCGCAACGAATTGGTGAGGGTCTGGTCGTGTCGCTCGACGCCGAAGCCTTGGCCGACCAGTTCGACCCGACGACCTCATGACCGCCACCGCAGCATGACCGTCACCGCAGCACTGCCCGAGTGGCTCGACCTCCAGACGATCGCGTCGCTGACGGCCGAGTTCGTCACCATCAGCAACGGGGCACTCGAGTGGTTTGGAAGGCCACTCGTCGTCGACAACAAGGCTGACGCTGGCTTCGATCCGGTGACCATCGCCGACCGCACGATCGAGCAACGGTTCCGCACCGCGATCGCCGCCAAATTCCCCGAGCATTCGATCGTGGGCGAGGAAGCCGAACGACGCCAGGGCTCGGTCGATGTCGAGTGGATCATCGACCCCATCGACGGCACCAGAGCGTTCGTGACGGGGCGGCCGATGTGGGGCAGCCTGATCGGGGTCTCGGTTGCCGGCCAGCCTGTTGCCGGTTGGATGCACCAACCCGTGCTGGGGCTCACCCACGTCGGTCACGCCGGTGGCACGACGTCGTCCGACCGCAATGGCGTCACTGTTGATCTGGCGACTCGACCAATCGATCAACTGGCCGACGCCGTACTGATGTGCACGCACCCGAGCATGTTCCAGACCAGAGAAGAGCGTTGGGGGTTCGGAGCGGTCGAGCGAGCGGTCCAGCAGTCTCGCTTCGACGGCGACTGTGCGAACTACGGGTTCCTGGCCAGTGGTTTCGGTGACCTCGTGATCGAGAAGGGATTGCAGCCGTACGACATCGTGCCGCTCATTCCCATTGTCGAGGGCGCGGGCGGCGTGGTCACCGACGTGGAAGGCGGCAGCCCACTCGGCGGAGGTTGGATCGTGGCCTCGGCGAATCCCACGCTGCACGCACTGGCGTTGTCCAAGATCGCCGAAGGTCGAGCCGCTGCCTCCTAGGCCAGGTTGCGGAGTTCGGCGTCGCTGACGTACACGTAGATGACGGTGACGAGACTGATGGCGGCCGCAATCGAGATGGTGTTGCCGATGCCGATCACCGACGCCACCAAGCCGATGATCAGCGAGCCGACCGGCAACAGCCCCGTCTGGATCAGGGTGTAGAGCGCCATCACCCGCCCCATCAGCCGCTGCGGCGTGTTGGCCTGGATGAGGCCCTGATTCATGTTGATGTAGAAGCCGCCCGCAAGGCCCATCACGAGCACGAGCGGAATCAGCATCTGATAGTCCGTTGCCCGTCCCATCAGCAACGTCATGGTCGAGCCCATCATCAGCGCACGCTGGAACGCCGCGCCCTTGTTCTTCATGTCGCCCTTGCGCATCACGAAGACCGACGAGATCGCGATACCCACCCCCATCAACGCCAGTAGGGGCGCCACGTCTCCAGCGTCACGGCCGAGCTCTTCTTTGACGAACGCTTGCAGCGTCACCATGACGGCCGGATTGACGGTGACGCCGGCGACGGTGAGCAGCAGGAACAGCTTCTTCAATGCACGATCAGCGAGGACGTGCTGGAACGCTTCCTTGGTCTGTTGGAACACCGAGTCGTCAACGCCGGAGGTCGCCGCACGTTCGCCTTCGACCGGCTCGGTCTCGTGTTCGGGCACCCTCAGCGGCAGCAGGAACGCGAGGCCGATGACCAAGAGCGCGGCGAGGAACCAGAACGCTGCAGCAAAGCCGAAGGCATCGCCGACGACTTCGCTGATGACCGGCCCGGCGATCATCGACACCGTCATAGCAAGTGCCGTGGCGGCGATGGCGCTGAACAGCTGTGGACGCTCGACCAGTGCTGGCACCAACGACGAACGAACGGGCTGGCCGACGGCGGCGGCTGCGCCGGCGCCAACAGCGAGTGCGAGCACCCAGCCGAGACTGAGAACGTCGAGTTCGCGCAGAACGGCGAAGGCCACGAGCATCCCCAGTGAGGCCAGCTGAGAAGCGATCAGTTGCCGGCGTCGGTCATGACGGTCGGCCCACACACCAGCGTGAAGAACGATGAAGATGGCTGGAATCCCCAGGGCGAACACCGCCAGTGCCTGATCACGTTCGTCACCATCGAGTCCATCCAGAACGAACCAACCGAACACGAAGCGTTGGGCGTTCATCACCAGGAAGTAGAAGACGTTGTTGAGCCACAGCAGCCGGAACGCAGGCACGGTGAGCGCATTGGCTGGCCGTTCGAGCTCCGTCTCGGCTCCCTTGTCGATGTCGGTCACCGGGAGAGCTTTCCAGCGCCCGGCGTTCACTCAAAATCCAGCAAGCGTTTACCTCAGAGCGTGATGAGTGCACCGCCAGTGGCTGCAGATCGGTACGTGGCATCGACCACGACGTGGGCACGCAAGGCTTCAGCCATCGACGGGTACGCCGCCGTCCGGTCCCGCACGGCGCGAATGAACGCACCATCAGGGTTCTCGCCAGCCCGTTCGTCGAGTACCTCGGCGGTGACATCAGTACCAGAACGGGTTTCGATCGGGCCGGTGCGAGTCCACTGCACATCGCCGAACCATTCGCCCTTGAGTTGCGCCCACAGGGTGGAACCAAAGACCTCGACCTGCCGATTCGACGGTCGTTCGATGAGGTCGTGCCACACCGACGTGAGTGTTGCATGAAGCCCGGACTCGAAGTGGTAGCTGGCAACGACGGAGTCCTCGATGCCCTCGATGTCGTGGAGGAATCGAGTCGTGGCCGAGACCGAAGTGATGGGCCCGTACATCCATTCGAGCAGATCGACGTCGTGGATCGAGTGTTCGATCAGCACGCCAGCTCCTGCTTTGTCGACGTCGGCCCGCCACGTGCTGGCGTAGTGCCCTTGGATGGGCAAGAACTGGTCATCACGAAAGATGACCGTGATCAGTTCACCACTCGCTGCATCGTCGCCGAGTTGTTTCAGTAGATGAAAGACGGGAGAACGCCGCAAGATCAATCCGACTTGATTCACCACTCCGCTGGCCTCCACTCGCTCGACCATGCGCTTGGACGATGCGAGATCGATGCCGAGCGGCTTCTCGCAGAAGATGGCCACGCCGGCATCGGCAGCCAATGCGACCAGGGCTTCGTGCTCGCTCGTCCAGGTGCAGACGTAGACCGCATCGCTCCCAGCGATGACTTCCTCGGCCGAATCGGCAACAGCAGCGCCAGTGATGGCGGCAAAGGACTCGGCCCTCGGTCGGTCAGGATCGAACACGAGCGAACGTTCGACGGTTTCGCCCGACGCACGCAAGCTCTTGGAGTGATAGGTGGCGATGGCGCCAGCCCCGAGGAAACCAACTCGAACGGTCATGTACGAATCGTAGTGTTGCTGCAGAGGCGCCGTTTTCGACGAAGTCGGAAACGAGCTGCCAGACTCACCCCTCGATGAGGTCACCTTGGCGGGGCAGAGTGGGCAAGGCCTGGCGCCCGGCGCTCCTGTGGTTCTGCGTTGTTGGCGCAGTCGTGCTGGCCACGGTTGTCGAGCAGCGTCCGGCGATGGCTCAGGGCGAGGAACTCCTCATCGAGGAGGGCGAGGTCGATGATGGCGACCTTGCGCCTGGAGCGGGCGATTTCTTTGTTCCCTTGCCGGTCGATCAGCTGGTCGCACTGCCCGGTATCTGCCCCACCGCCGCTCCGATCGAGCCGGGCAACTCGGTCGACTGCTCGTTCCAGATCTTGCCGGGGGTCGACACGGCGGTCCTGCAGTTCGCCGACATCGTGTTCGACGGCAACTCGTGGGCCTGTCATGTCGACGCTGGGGTCGGCGGTTGGGATCGTCTCGTCTGCCCTGGCCTCCTTGGCGGGCGCTTTGAGGAGGGTGCGGTTGCCTTCACCCTTCGGATCGAAGGTGAGCTGGCCGACGAGGCGGCGACGGTCTCACTGACCTGGAGCCAAGATCCCGCCTTCTCGCTCTTTGGCGACGGCGGAGGCGAGAGCGTCGTGTTCGCTGGTCGACCGTTGCGCTGGTCGGCCTACGTTTACGAACCAATCGATGGTCTCTTCCTCAACTTCCGAGAGCGCAACGGCTCCGACATCGTCAGCAGTGTCCCGATCGATGTCGCCGATGTCTTCGAGTCCGCCGAGGGCTCGATCGTCCCCGATCTACCGGACGGCCGGTACCGGCTCTGGCCGTGTGTCGGAACAACTGCGGCGACCTGCGATGAGCAGCCCGGTGGACGGTCGTTCCAGATCATCGATGGCGAACCGCTCGAACTCGTGCCCGGCCACAACCGCCGGTCAGCTGACCGAATCAATGTGCTGTTCGTGTCCTCCGGGTTGGAGCGATTCTTCAACAGTGATCCAGCGAAGCAGCTTCCTGAGCTGGCCAGAACGATGCTCACGATCGATGGTCCCGACGGTGTTGGCTTCGACGGCGAACTGATTGGTGCGAGTGAACCGGCCGATCGCCTCCTGTGGGGGCCCATGGCGATCGAGCCGTTGGCTTCCCACCGCGATCGCTTCAACTTCTGGTATCTCTCCGATGAGATCGCCGATGAATTGGGACTGTTGTTCAGCGGACTGGAACCTTCTGGCGACGATGGCTTCGATCTGCCCAACGTGCAGATCACGGCGCTCTACAACGATGGGTCTGACTTCGTGTCAGATGCACGGCGAACGTCGTTCGAGACGCTGGAGCCGTCCGAGGTGCCGGTTCGCGGCCGGATTCGTTTTGGGGATGCTCGCGTCTGGGTGCCGCGATTCGCTCCGCTGAGCGGAGCCACGACGCTGGCTCATGAGTGGGGCCATGGGCTCTTCGGCTTGCGCGACGAGTACTACGGCTTCGACGACCGAGGTATCGCCGAGGGCTTTCCGAACTGTGCGCCGGACATCGAGACCGCCGAGCTCTGGTGGGGGGCCATCGTCGGCGAGGTCGATCCGTTCGTCTCGCAGGTGCTCGAGATCCAAGAAGCACGGCTGCTGCAGCCCGAGTTCGTCAACATCGATCTTGCCGAACGTACGGCCATCGATGTCACGGCGGGTGGCTGCTACAGCGACTTCGGCAGCACCGAGGTCTATCGCCCATCGGTGGACTCACTCATGAACAGCGAGGTTCCCGTGTTCGGTGTCGTCAATCGGCAGCGGGTGCAGGAAGTACTCGATCGCTTCAGCGGCCGAGGGCCGCTGTCTTCTCTCGACGAGCTCACGATGTCCTGCGAAGGGCTTGCCGGTTTCGTCAACTGCAGAGGGGAACTGCTTTCGCACCTCGACAAGCCGCTCTCGATCGTGGCGATCAATGCCAACCCATGTGAGTTCGGTAGCGCCCGCTCGCAGCCCGATGGCACTAGATCGCCCGTGCCGATCACATGTTCCACCATCGGGGACCCAACGGCTGCTGTCGACCTCTCGTTCAAGAACGAGAACCTCGCTATCGAAGTGGTGGACGTCAATCTGCCTCCAGTTCCATCGATTCCTCAACGAGTGCTGGCTGAGCGCGAGTCACTCGTTGCAGACCGAGCATTGGCGGCGACCGAGGCCGCCGAGGCTGACAGTGAAGATGGCACGAGTACCGGGCGCACGGTGGCGATCGGTGTCCTGCTTTGCATCGCCGCCATTTCGTTGGGTTTCGTCGAACGACGGCGCCGCCGCTCGAGCGCCTACGACGAGATCGATGCTGATTAGCAGGCAGAGACTTCGCTTCCCTATGGCTTGGGATGAGCCAAGAGGAAGTCGACGACGCCGGCGCTGAACGCGTCGGTGACGCCGGGAATGTGGCTCCCGGTGTCGATGGTCCACAACTCGACCTGCGCATCCTGCTCGCATGCACTGAACACTTCGATGTCGCTCTCGGCTCCGTCGATTCCGACGTCGAGATCGATCGCATCGGCAGTGATGGTCGACGACGGGTTGCAGCCGTTGAGGGCGACCCAGGAGTCCACGGTCTGTCGTGCGCTCGGGTAGTTGTTGCCGAGGATGTCGCCACCGTCGTAGGCGATTGTCTCGTCGTTCGTTCCGTGGATCTGGAGCACGCTCACCGGCTCTGACGGTGAGCAGTCGGCAGTGTCGGCGAAGGTGGCGCCAGCAAGGCTTGCGATACCGGCGATCGTGTCGGCGTGTTCGCACGCCATGCGGTACGACATGAACCCGCCGTTGGAGTGCCCAGCGAGGAAGATCGCCTTGGGGTCGACGCTGTACTGAGCCGATACTTGTTCGATGATGGTCATGAGATAGGCGGCGTCGTCGGGCGGATTGGTTCCGAACGCACAGCACGCATCGGTGGCATTCCAGAACCGGGCACCACTGGCATCGGCAGTGCCGTCTGGGCGAACGTAGAGGAAGCCTCGCGACTCTGCGAGCGGTTCGAACTTGAAATAGGCCTCCTGGACGGCACCGCTGGCGGTGTACCCGTGGAGTAGCAAGACGAGCGGCATCGGTGTCGCAGCGTCGTACCCGGTCGGCACGAACACGTCGTACGGTCGATCGGACGATGAGTCGTTGTCGGGGGTAGCCGGTTCGTCAATCGTCGAGGTGGTGCTGTCGCCGGCACTCGCTGTCGGCTCTGGCTGCGTGGTTGCACGGACCGCGGTTTCGGTTGACTCAGTGATGGTCGTTACGGAGGTCGTGTCCGCCGAACTGGCGTCCGATCCGGAACACGCCGCAAGACCGAGAGCCAGGATCATCGTCGACGAACGCAGTGCCGTCCGCTGTCGTGCCGTGAACATCTTGCCTCCTCTTGTCGCCCCGACACTGCGCCTGGCCGATCCTGAACCATAGGGGTCATGCACACCCAGTACCGATAGCAATGCTTCGAAGCGGCCCTCACCAGCACGAACGCGCTGGGATGCAGGGTCACGTTCGCAAAACGCACTCATCGATCCAGAGTCGGCAAGACCGCCACGCGCTGGTCCGGTGCCTCACGGTTGCGTGATCTCGATATCGGCATGGCTCGAATGCTCAAGGCCCACCGGGCTGCGCAACTCGTCTACAGATGACCATCTTGTCTTCGTCTATCCCGACGGGTGCCCGCTTCGACCGGACGACTGGGGTGAGCGGTTCCTTCGGCTGGGGGCCAAGACCGGGCTTCCCAGGATCAGGCTTCACGATCTTCGCCATACGCACGCAACGATGGCTCTGCGAGTCGGCGTTCCTTTGCACGTTGTGGCCGAACGCTTGGGACACGAAAGTGCTGCGGTGATGCTTGCGTTGTGCGTGCATGTGCTTTCCGGGCAACAAGAGGAAGTGGCAAGCTGAGCTGCTCAGCTGCTCACCGCCCCAAGAACGAGCCTCCTCGAGCAGGACGACGAAGCAGCCTGATGGCTCGCAGGCTGAAGCAGTCGACGACCCAGGCCTGGGCAGGGAGCGGTCAACGCTGTGAATATGTAGCGGCCGCAGGTTGCGTTTGCCTGACCGACTTCGCCGGTACTGCAGCGCCGCGTCTTACGTTGGAGTGCGGGATTATGCGGTGGGTTTGCAGCTCGCTGAGCTCAAGATCTGGAATCTGCGTGGATTCGCAGTTCGGTGTTCCGCTCGAGTGCAGCGAAGTCGAGATCAGCATGGAGGAGTTCCGCCCCCGCCCGAATCGTCACCGCTGCGATGAGACAGTCAATCAGTTTGCGGACCGTCTCTCCGCGCCTACGGCAGATTCGATAGAGCGCAGCTGCTTCGTCGAAATCGGCTGGGGTCGTCGGCAGCATCGTCGCTCGGTTGATCAGCCCCCGGAGCTGGGACAGGTGATGATCGTCTCTGGCGCCAGCCAAAATCTCCATCGAGATGGCGTCGCACACCGCAAGGTCAGAGTCGAGCAACCGGTCAACGGCGTTGCACACTGGAGAGCCGGTGTCGCGTAGGAACTCAATCCACGCCGAGGAATCGACGACGATCATTCGGCGCGACTTGCGCGCATATCGGCGAGGTCGCCATCCCAGCCGGAGCCGCGAAGCGCTCGGGCCTGGTCGAGATCAAGCGCTTCGCCAACCAGACGTCTCAGCGCCAGGTTGACTGCCTCACGTTTGGTGGCGAGCTGGTAGCGATCCATCACCTTGCGGCAGGCGTCCTCGTCTATGTCGATATTTGTACGTGCCATACACCTACCATACACCATCGCATGGCGCTGTCTGTCGATACCCAACGATCGTGTCGCACGTCGCGCCGGTTACGTGGCGCCACATGCTCGATCGAGCGTCGGGATTCTGCCGTGCGCTTGAGGCCGCTGGCTGCAACAAAGCATGCGTGAGGTACCGAGTGGCCTCGAGCCGCAGGGAGTTCTCACTGGCTCAGCTTCCGGTGGCGGTGAAGAACTGTGTCGTGGCAGCGAAAGCTAACCTTCTTGCCTCGGGGCCGCCGTGGCCGATCGACGGGAGAGTCTCGAGGACGCAGTGACCGCCGTTGGCATCGATCGTATTCGCCAGCAGTTGGCTCTGTTCGAGTGGAACCCGGTCATCGGCAGCTCCGTGCACGAGGAGGATTGGCATTGATAGTCGGTGGGCCACGCTCAGCGGGGATCGCGCTCGCAGGTCACCGTCGGGGCAACTCTTGTCGATGTAGTCCGCGATAGCTGGATGGATTGTTGTCCGGTGCCATCTGGCGACGTCGGTGACTGGCGCCCAGGCCGCGACGGCGGGGAACATCGATGGTTCTCGGGCGGCGGCGAGCAGCGCCACTTGGCCCCCTTGGGAGATGCCGCAGAGATAGATCCCAGACTCGGACTGGTTCGCCGACAGTTCTGTCGCCACTGCCACGATGTCGTCGGGTTGGAGGAGTCCGCAGTCGTCGATGCCACCCGATCGACCCCATCCTCTCATCGACACGAGGGCTGTTTCGTACCCTGCGCCGGCGAAGTGCTCTCCTAAGCCAACCAGCGAGTCGGCTGACTCTCCCCAACCATGAATGAGCAGCACCGATCCGCTGGGATCGTCAGGGGTCAACCGAATGATTTCCATCGGGACGCCAACGCCTGCTGCCACCGAGCGAGATAGCCGAACCACGATCTGACCATAACTCGCATCGGGCGGACAGTTCCTCGGATGAGCCGCACGTATCATGCACGATTCTCGCTTTGGCCGAGGGCAGCGAGGGTCTTGGATCCACGCATAACGGCCGCTCGGATTCACGCTGCCGCACCAGGCAGGTGACCGACTTCGGCCC
>CAYGQE010000100.1:0-11105 GCA_964351995.1 uncultured Acidimicrobiaceae bacterium
TGCCGGTTCGCGAGCGGGTTGTCGCCCGAAGGGCGCCGGGATTATCGGGCACTGCAATGGGGCCGTTCCCGAGTGGTCCGGGCAGTGGGCGGTGCGTGATTCTGCGCTCGCGTTATCGAGTGGTGTCCGTCGGGGCGGGTGAGCTTCCGTTGTTGATCAGGAAGCTTGATGAGACTCTGCCCTTCTTGTGCAAGGACCCCAGCAAGATCTGGGGGACTTCCCGGGGTTCAAAGATGTCAGGCTCGTTGCATGATCAAGTCATGACGGACGAGCCAGGACGGCGTGGTCGACCAACCGCACTCGAGGCTGTTGGCTTGGCGGCAGGAGCGGCTACGGCATTCCCCGCAACGTGGTGGATGCTCGGTCGGATTGATCAGTCAGGTGCTTGGATTACCGACCCGGACTACGCAGTGCAGCCGCCTCAGATCGACCGTGACCTTGCTCATGTCATAGGTGCAGGATCGACGGCGCTCGCAGCCGCTGCGCTCGCAGTTGTCGTGGTGTTTCTTGCCCGTGGCCGATGGGCTCCTTGCGTCGCCGGGATCGTTCTGCCGCTGATGGCCGGATTCGCCTACGCAGGCGCCGTGGGCCACGTCGCGACCGCACCGGGGATCGGTGCCAACATCGGGTTCGGACTGATGGTGTTCGCTGCGTTGCCCATCGGAGTGCTGCTCGTTGTCGTCATGGCCTTCTCACTCAGAGCGTGCTCACGGCAGGGCACCCAATTGATCGGGTCGGACTCCAGCGGTCGCCCGCAGAGGCATGAGGCTTCCAGCGAAGGCTTTTGATGACTGGACACGCGAGAGGACCGTTGCGAGCTGTGCGTTTTCCTATCCGTTTGTGTGGCTGGGGGCAGGCGTCGGTGGATACATCGCCGCCGTGACTTCTGGAGTCGAGACTGGCACCCGAGGTCTCGGCTACTTCCTCGTCGGGTTCGCTGTTGGAGTTGCTGGGTTAAGCGTGCTCTGGGCGGTGTTCGCATTCACAGCAACGGCGAGACTCCGACGGTGGGGTCGCTGCTTGGTGGCTGCGATCGTCCCTCCCGTGCTCGTGGTGGTCTGCGCATTTCAGAGCGTCACGCTGGCGGTTGGCTGTGGTCTGCTTGTCCCGGTTGTCACGTGTTGGTGGGCGACCGAACCCTCGTAGCAAAAGCAGTCCGTCAAGACGGTCGAGCACCTCCCCGGCAGAAAGGCCCTCGTGATACTGCTGCACTGCAGCGGGGCCGAACCAGCGCACCTGCTTGGCGTGCGACAGCGTGATTCCAGGCGGGCGATATGTGGCGCGTTGGAGGGCTTGTGGCCGCCGCCCGAAGTTGGGCGCTCGTCTGCTGCGCCGTCGCGAGGCGCTGTTTCGCGATTCAGGGCAGCCGAGCATCGCAAACGTGCTCTCGGCTGTCATCGTCGAGTTCAGCGCCGTTGAAGTTGCCGTGCAGGGTTTCGAGTTCGACGCCAGCAACGTCAATCAGTGTGGGCCCGGGCAGTAGATCAGCCCACAGGCCTCGCCGAGTTCAAGATGACGCAACTCGCCAAGTCGCGGGTCAAGGTCGACCCCGGCGTCGGTTGCTCTCGCTTGCGCTTGTTCGAGCATCGCGAGGAAGGGGTGCCGACTACTCGTCGGCCGGTGGCCTTCGCAACGGGCGTTGCCCCTCGACCGCCGCCGACTGCGAGTTCGACGATGGGTCCGTCGGTTCAGAGCGCGTGGTCGACGTTGAAGTCGATGTCGTCAATGACCTGGGACGACCAGTCGTCGTAGCTCTGGGGCGACTTATCAACCAAACCCTCAACGGGCTTTGGGCCCAATAAGAGAGCTGTCGCCAACGATGGCGCTCAGCCTCTCGGGGTGCTGGTATCGGAAGGCTCGCAAAGAAATCCGAGACTTCTTGTCACGTTTGTTTGAGCAGCGCCCATTACGTCTTGAGCGGCGAAGTGCGCAGCTTGAGAAGGGGACTCAAATGCGAGGCAAGATTCAAACAGTAGGGGCACAAGTGAGAACAGCGAGGGTCAGCACTGGTCCTCGAGCGGAGAGGCAACATATCTCAGCAGGGCTCCTCGTTTTGGCCTTGGTGCTCAGCGTTCTGATTCCGATTCCGGGCCTTGACAGTCCGGCTGGGGCGGCGAACCTGGCGTTCCCGACGTCGAAAGGCTGGAAGAACCCGCTTGCTGGGACAACTCAGTTCGAAGATTGGGGCTTCGGCAGCGACTGCTATATCCCCGGCAAGGAGCATCTGGGCACTGATTCTCAGGGTGCTTCGAGCGGGGCGCGGGTTGACGCGATCGCTTCCGGTGTGGTGCGTCGGGTTGATTCGTGGGGTTCGGAGTGGGGAACGGCCATCGGGGTTGAGCACACAGCAAGCAACGGCGACCGGTTCCTTGCTGTCTACGCACATGTCAACTCTTCTGTCAGCGTTGGTGACTCCGTCGCAGCGGGTGAGCGAATCGCGTCGGTCTACAACCTTGGCGGCAACTCGCACCTCCATTTCGGCATCCGTCCGCTCAGCAGCGGAGACAACGGTGGTGGCACAGCAGTAAAGGGTGCCACCACTTGTGGAACGTCTAATCTCGGCTACGTCAACCCCATTCCTTACCTCAGCGCTCGAGCCGCTGGAAGTAGTGCGGGCTCAACCGCCGACTACGAATACGAGAACCCGACCATCACGTGGGAGTCGGGCGTTGACCCGAAGAACCTCGCTCCGAACACTCTCTACACAGTTGTCATCGATGTCGACATCACCGGTTCAGCCTCGTGGTCGAACCAACGGCCGAACCCGGTACGCCTTGGCACCGAGTCACCGCGGGACCGAGATTCCGCACTTGCCGTCGTTGACCGGAACGTGCGTGGGACCTGGCTTGATGGCCGACGGATCGACCTCGACCAAATCGATACCAACACCAACGGCACCTGGACCGTGACGATCCGGACACCTCGCAACACTGGCACCTTCACCGAGTCCTTCCGAGCTGTGGTCGAAGGCGTCAAGTGGATGGAATCGAGCCCCATCATTCGACTGACCGGCACCGTCAAAGCCCAAGCCTCGGCTCCAGGAAAGCCTGGCAACGTCACCGCGGTTGCACAAACAGAAGCAGCGATCGCTTCATGGACCGCTGCGGCGCCAAACGGCTCACCGATCATCGCCTACACCGTCACTGCAGCACCGGGCAACAAGCGTTGCACCACTGCAGGTACTGGCCGATCGTGCACGATCAAGGGCCTGACAGGTGGTTCTAGCTACACCTTCACGGTCACTGCGAGCAATGCCGTTGGTAGTGCCGCATCGACGACGAACTCAATCGTTGTCGACAAGAAACAGATTGACGTCCATCCCGCGATGCAGCCCGCAGGCATGAACGGGAGCGATGGTGCGAGGTTCACCGGCCAAGGTCTGGACTTCACACCCAACGACAGTGTCTCTGTGACAGCCTTTCTTCCAAACGGGGCCCAGTATCCATCCGATGCTTACGGCCGCATGATCGCGGTCGGCGCTGATGGTTCGTTCGGTTGGCAGTGGTACTTCGGAACGCCAGTCGTCGCGGGGCAGCATCGGATTGTCTTCACTGACGAGGTAAGCGGCAAGTCAGCAACCGTGATCCTCACCGGCGAGCAAACGGAACTCGAGGTGGCCCCTGCCATCGCGCTGTCACCGGGGTCGGTGACGACGGGTGACAAGGTCACTGTGACGGGAACGGGCTTCGCACCGGGTGAGCAGGTCGGCATCACGATCTTCGGCCCATCTGGGCAGGCTGTCTCTACGACTCGAAACACCGTTGCCGATGCCAACGGAGACTTCAGCCGGTCGTGGAACCCGCAGGAGTCGGGCACCTGGCTCGTTGCGGCGACCGGAACCCAGTCGTTGGTCACCGTCGAGGCGACTGTCGTGGTGACCGCTCCGACATGTTCAGGATCGGTCTACAACGAACTCGCTAACTCCCGTTTCGCTGGGATGTCTGGCCTCGAAGGTTCGGTTGTGCGGCTGTACTCCGCCGTCTTCCTCCGGTTGCCAGACGATGGCGGGTTCGGGTTCTGGATGGACTACGACAGCGACGTGCGCCAGATGGCAGCTCACTTTGTTGCTAGCCCTGAATTCAGCGATCGGTACGGCCTGGTCGACGACGAGGAATTCGTGAGCCTGCTGTATTGCAACGTTCTTGGTCGAAGCCCCGACCAGGCTGGGTTCGACTTCTGGACCGAGATCCTCGCAACGCAAAGCAGGGACTCGGTTGTTGTCGAGTTCTCCGAGTCTGCTGAGTACCGCATCCGCACAGCAACGAACTAGCCGAGCGGAGATCGCGGGTGGGTCGCAGCGATGGGCAACCATGCTGCGGCCCGTTTCCTCGCTCGTCGACACACTCTGATTGACCGCCCTCAAGCGAAGGAGCGACATGCAAACTGGCCGATGCTCACGCTCCCCGGTGACAACGAGCGTCAGAACGTCTACGTTCTCGCCGGTGGCGTGGGGCAGGAAGAGGGTGAAGTCTGATGACGTCGCGGGTTCTGCGATCTCGATGGTGCTTAGTGACACCGGATGTCGCAACCAACTCGGGCGCTCACTCGCACTTCGGGGCGTCCCTCAACACGATGTGGATGACGCCATCAACAATGCGTACTTTGCGTTGCTGCGTCGACACAAGCGAGGTGAGCCCATCATCGAGAAGTGCGCTTGGGTGATCAGAGTTGTGATCTACGTCAGCCGGGACATGGCAAAGAAATACGGCAGGGACTCCAAACGTGATATCGAGTTTCACGAGGATCGATCCCGATACGTCCGAGAGACCGATGAAACCGGTGGGCTCCTCACGCAGATGCAAGCCGAGGACCTGCTGTCGTCAATCGGCCACGAGAATCGCGAATTGCTGGAACTCGCCTACCTCGATGACTTCTCGAAAGAGCAGCTGGCAGAAGCGTTCGGCGTTTCGTCGAGAACCATTCGTCGGAGGCTCCAAGAAGCACAGGCACAGGCGAAGCTCGCCCGCATGGACTTGGACCCGGAGCTCATCTCATGAGAGCTGATGAGTGGACAAACGAGGACGAAGAGTGGCTGAAGGACGTCTTCCGTGCTGTACAGGTCGAGGGCGAACTCACGCTCCCCGGGCCGGAATGGAAGCCCCGAGTCGACACCGACGAGGTGACCGTCGACATCACCGATACTGCGCCTGTCATCGACCTTCGAGACGTCCGTGAAAAACGGCAGGGCGGGCGTCGCATGGCTGCGTTGCTGGTAGCCGCAGCGGCCGTGATCGTCGCAGCCGGTGGAATCGCCACATGGCGAAGTACCGAGGCAGTGGAGGTAGCAACGGTGGACATTCTCCCATCGACAACGCAGACCCTGACTCCGCTTTCCAGCACGACCGATTCGCCTGACAACACCCCGTCGCCAGCACCGACGGCGAGCCCGACCGAAGACTCGGTCGCACCGAATGAGTCAGCCGTCCCAACGTCACAAGCCCCTTCCACCGCGCCGGGCAGCCAACCAGCGACCACCATCACAACCCAGGCTCCGGTAACGACGGCAAACCAACCAACCACGTCGACACAACGCACTACTGCCACAACACAACAGGCGACCACCATGGCGCCACCGGCAACAACCGCCACAACTCAACGACCTGCCACAACGGCAACCTCACCGGCGACCGTCGCCACAACCCAAGGCGCAAATCCGGTGACGGAGCCACCCCCCCTCACCGTCACGACTCAAGCGACCACAACCACAGTTGCGCCGCCTCAGATCTCGATCCAGGGTCCGACCGTTGTCACTTGCTCCGACGACTTGATGACAATTCGCGTCTTGAACTCCGGCGGTCCCATCGACAGCTACAACTGGAATACCGGACGAGTTCACCTCGGATCACCGTTCAACAGCGGCCCAACCGCGACCGTCAAGTTCGATCTGCAGGCCGGTAGCTACAGCATCACAGTGACTGTCAACGGCGGCGTCAGCGCTTCGTTGAACACGACCGTTGTCGACGACGGATCCGGATGCGTTGGATTCCGTTAGGCCAGCGTCAAACAACCCCGAAAGTCAGATCACCCATGACAACCACAACCAGCAAGACTCTCGCCGTGCTCCTCACCGTCTTCACGGCGACCCTAGGACTACTAGCGGCATCATCACCGGCGGCGGGCGCAACCAACAGCGTCTCGGTGGATCTCAACGGTGACGGTCTTGCAGATTCCGTCACGCTCACCGCCGAACACAACGACGCCGGCAGTTGGACTTCGGGCCCAAGCATCACGATCCGAGACGCCGCAACAGGGCGAGAACGAACCGATCAGATCCTGATCGACCCTCCCAACATCAACAGCTCGTTCCCGATCCTGCGTGACGTCGTGGTCTTCCCCTACGGAGCGGTCGCAATCGTCGGAACCGACAGAATCTCGTCAGGATCGACCAACGTCGGCCTCATTATCTCACTCGACAATAAGCCCCAACCCGCCGGCTACATCGCCCCGACCTCGCCGTTCGACCTCGATGATGTTCCCGAATACGGCTCGACCTGGGGCTGTCGAACGAACCCATCGGGCGACACTGAGTACGTCACCGTCGTCGGCGAAACAACCAGCCTCACCACCGCAGACATCACCACAACGACTTGGCTCATGGGGGCAGACGCCCTCTATCCAGTTGAAGCAACCACCGCCGCCACCATGCTCGCCTCCAACACTTCTGTGAGTTCTCGTTTCCCTCAGCTGCAGAGCTGTGCAGCACTCGGAAGGCTTACCGGACCGGCACCGGATTCCTTCACTGAACTAGCCAGCCGCCCAACCATGCATCGAGGCCACTCGATCGTGCTAAGGCTCTATTGGGCGGTACTGGCGAGAACACCCGAAATTGGAGGTGCTCGGTTCTGGGTCGACACCTACGACGCTGGCGAATGGGACGTTCGACGCATCGCTGCCCACTTCGTCGTTTCCCAAGAGTTCCAAGACCGATTCGGCAACCTCGACAACGAGGACTTCGCCCTCCTGATCTATCGGAACGTCCTTGGCCGAGAACCCGACCAAGGAGGCTTCGATTTCTGGGTCGGCCAACTCGACAACGGCATGCAACGATCGGAGATGGTGCTGTTGATCAGCAATGACTTCGAGTTCATCGATCGCCACCCACTGACCGGCGACGCCCGGCCCGACACCGGACCAGGCGCAGCGACCCTCGCCCCTTACGCCCCAATCGGGTACTTCAGCTGCGATTGGGTGTGGAACGCGGTCGGCCGCCCGCTCGCTACTGGCGATTCCGGATCCAGCGCAGCATTCGATTCGAATAACGACGGAATTCAATGCGACACCGACAGAAGATCCTTCACACCGCCCCCACCAGTGCAATCAACAATGACTGCCATCGTCCAAGCATCGGCATCTGGCAACACCTTCGCCCTCAAGCACCTTGCAGATACGAACCAGCTTGGCTTCTTCGAGTCGAACTGCTGCGATTCCAACGACAACCCCGAAGACGGGTGGGCTAACAGTGGTCTCGATATTCGAGACTTCGCCCAACTCTTAAAGGACGGTTCACCGTCACAGCGCAGCGACAACGATGGCTCGACCTACTTCTACTGGCAGTCCGACAGTGCCTACATCACGATCTACGCCAACGGACGCTGGACCGCTGGCGGAGCACTAGGGGCTTAGCTGAGCCACCAGGCAAGTCGTCGGCGTCCACTGCCAGTTCGAACTCCCCCGCTACGCCGAGTTTCGCCGCATGCACGGCATCGCTAGCCGTCGGGGCACCAGAGATCTTCAAAGCCTGCGCAGTCGAGTCAGGGGATTTACTCCTCCGACGTCACGCAGACATGTGACGGTGAGAACGGGTGGCAGCAATGACGGAACAAGATCTGCAACCACTTACGAAAGCCGTCGCCAGACGCGCCACCCAGCGGCTGGCCTTATCGCAGTGGTGATACCGGCAGCGTCATGACGGAGGGGTGGGCGAGGGTCCCGCTTCCTTTTCGTCTTGATGGTTTGGCGACGCGGCCGAACTAGCAGGAATAGTCCCGGCAAGATCGTCGCGCTGCTGAGGAACACAGCGGCCACCACACTGACGAGAGGATCGTCGGTGTTCTGAATGGCTAGACCGACAGCGAGCGTGCCGAAGATCAGCAACCAACTTCACAACGTCAGCCCGTCCGAGACCTAACGCAGCCGTTCCATCACATCAACGGCGCCGCAACCACCGCCTCGAGTCCCAACCTGATCTGAGTATTGCCCGCTCCTCCCACGAGAGAACGCCGGAGGCATGACGCCCTCTCCCAGCGTCAAACACCAACCCAGCAGGAGCGACAGACAAGGTCTGTGTGACGAACCGACCAAGGCTCTGTCGTTCGGGGGATGCGCGGCCTAAGTCACTTCAGAACAAGGTCCCGTTGCTTTCAGCTTCTTCGCAGCGAATTGATGTTGCCAGCGATGCGATGGGCTGCAGGTAGGTATCCATCTGTCGACGCCCGATCGGGCTCGAGTGCCGAGGGTTGTCGGCCGTACCGCAGATAGAAGACGTGTGATGCGCCGCCCAAAAGCTCAATCTGCACGCAGGTCGACGGCGTGTCCCCCCACCTGAGCTGATTCTGCGCAGCGACGGCACTGAGGATCTCGCTTGCCTTCGCGTGCCATTCGATTTTGTAAGGGCGAAGCGTTCGAGTGGCGAAGGCTGTAACCGATACATCGGTCACCAACAGATAGGTTCCGCCGTCTGCCGCTGGCGGATGGGAATCTACGATTCGTGAAGCTTGACCGCCGTCAAGTCCGATGATCTCGGCAAGGCGAGCGTCGCTGCCCACCATCACACCAGCATGTCTCATGGTGTCGAAGCCAGACCGAACGACGCTCAACGGATCAACGTTTCGGGGTGGTGGCGGGGTCGGTGCAACTTTGGATCGCATATCTGATGGTGGCGATGGTGGCGATGGATCGTTGTGAAGCAGCGGTGCCGCGATCTCGCCACCGTTGCGCACGTAAATTCCAGCTCCGAGGCTGAGCAGCCGAGCCGACCAGCCGAACGGGTCACCGCTCACAGTTACGAGGGCGCGCAGACCTTCCACATCTACCTGTAGCCCGTTTCCGACGTCTGTGAATGCGGCAACCATCCCAGGTGACCATTCACTGGTTTCGTCTCGGCTCGTGTTGGCGTCGCGCAAGATGTCCGTGGTGAGAATCGCACACCTCCCGACCAGTTCCATAGACCCGTGGAAAGGAGCCCTCGTTTGAATCGCCAAGAGTTGTTCGTCGGTGACTGGATCGGGTCCGCGAAGGGCGGCCTGTCCCATGAGCCACAGCACCTGGTCCTCGAGAGTCATGTTGTCGTCCTCGCTTCTCGTGAGCGTTGACGAAGCGGTAAGAGCTGGATTCGGTTCATGACTGCGGGCCGAAGTCGGGTTGAGCGTCGGACGGGAGTGGGTTCTTCGAGATGAACTCGGCATCGTTCGGAGTAGCTAGAATCATCTTTTCCCGCTCCATTCCGCTATCGAGCTGCTCGATGGAGAATGCGGCCATGGAATGCTGAAGGACCCTCCGCATCGTGGTCCCGCCATCTGCAAGCATCTTCAACAGTCTCCTAAACGGTCGTGACTTGAACTTCAGCCAGGATCGCTAGCACGCAAACGCTCGCCTAGGCAACACACACCGCTCTGCCGCATCAGCCTTGCTGCTCTCGAATTCTCGCCCTTAAGGACGATACTCGCCCACGCAGAACCGCACCGTCCACCGTCCACGAATCAAGACCAAACTCGGAGGTCGAGTGATGTAAGTTTGAACGGCAACACATGACCTCGCTCACCCAGAATCTCACCGACTGCCGTATGCGAAGTACAGAACTTCGGCTCAAGTCGTTGGCTGCACTCTCACCAGCAATGCACATCGAAGGATCTCGAAGGGTTCTGGGCCTGTGAGCGATCACTGAGAACTGACATTCACGATCATTGAAAACTGACATGGTGTCGGGGTCTTCTGGCCGGCATCCACCACCGTTTGGGGTGGCTCCTTCAGCGTGTTGAGCGACCAAGCAAAGCACGAGCTGAAGGAGCCGGCCTCCATGATGTCCCAGGAGAGCTACGTGAATATCAATGGCCTGCGAAAGCAAGGTTGGACGATGCAAGAGATCGCGGATGAGACCGAGTGGCTTGAGAACGACATTGGTACGTCGCATGACTTCTGCTTTGAGGAGCGCTGCTGCTTGTTGACCCGACGAGAGGCTCTGAGCACGCAATCGCTGCTGTCGGTGATTGCTTCGAGGAGGTCATCAGTTTTAGTTCTCGGCTGATATTCAGCTTGGTGAGTAGAGAGAGCCTCTCGCATACGAGACCAGGGTGCGCTGCCGCAAAACAGCCGTCCCACCGCAGATCTGGGCCGAACCAGCGTCAACCGACTGTCGGATTTGCACTCCACTCGATAATCCCGTCGCCGAATGCTTCGGCCAGCGCCGCAGTACCGGCGAAGTGTTTGACCGAAGAGGCCGTCGACCCCGCTCATAATCGCGGCAGCGGCGCTTGAACGACAGACGGCTATAGCCCTGACAGGGACCGCAACGGCACGAACCTCAGCGCCACGTCGGAGCCCGGCAGGTGGTCGGGGTGCAGCACCTTGATCGTCCTGCCTTTGGTCATCGTTGACCAGCCAGTCATTCGGCCAGACCGGCAATCGACCGATGTCGTGGATTGACCGGGCTCGAGCCGGAACAGCGTAAATCCACCGCTCCGAATGCGGGTCTCTGTCCACACCGACCCTTTGTCCCCGATGTCGGACCTGACGACGACACTGACGAATCGATGATCAGGGGTATCAGTCCATGCTTCAACGACCGCCGACTGCGAGCCATCGATCGTCGCGACCATGAATCCCGGATCCTTCTGACGAGCAAGTCGCCACCGCCTCTGACGCTTCCAGGTCTGTGCCGAGGCCTTACCGATTTCATCGGCCAGTTCCCCTCCGACGGTCGCATAGCTGAGGTTCTTCCAAAACTTGAACGGATACCACACCACCACATATTCGCCGCTGAATGGTCAACGTGCCAGCAACAGCCTCCGGGCAGGCCCCTCTACCGCCGTCACCCTCACGTGCCGGAACCGCTCATATTGCTCCTCGAGATGCTTCGACTCACCCGCTCGCGTACGGCACTTATGCAC
>CAYGQE010000101.1:0-164 GCA_964351995.1 uncultured Acidimicrobiaceae bacterium
CAACACGCCCATCCAAGGATGGGTCGCCACCAAATACCTCCAACCAACCGGCGCCGTTCCGCGACGAAAGGAGAAAGCGAAGCCGGCCGTCACCAATGACGTTCAGGCCGCGACACATCGCGTCAGCGGAGTCACCAACTTCCTCAACCTACGAGACGCCCCCG
>CAYGQE010000101.1:264-11002 GCA_964351995.1 uncultured Acidimicrobiaceae bacterium
CAACACGCCCATCCAAGGATGGGTCGCCACCAAATACCTCCAACCAACCGGCGCCTGATGGCGGCAGAACGTCGCGCTCAAGCATTTGCGTTCGACTCGCTCCTCGCCTCCAACGGTGGTCCGCCACGTTCACTTCCGCTCGTGAGCGGCGGCCTCGGTGCATGAGCAAGCGATATCAGCGTCACCACGGGTCTTCCTCAGCTACCCACGAACGAGCGCTCCGCTTGTCGAAGACCTTGTTCACAAACTGAATACCAAAAAGGCGTGAGCATCTTCGTTGGCTACAAGGACCTCGTCTTCGGCGAACCGTCCCCTTCTGGCCCTTAACGCCGTCGGCTCACCGCCGGTTCGACGTTGGATGCGCCCGCTCGCCGCACGCCCACGCATCGAAGCACTTGCTCCCGTCGATGATGAGCCGATGCCCACAAAGCAGCACTTCGCGGTCCGATCTGCTTCCGAAAACATGGCGTTTCGGGACCGGATCGTCGAGGAACTATGCGCCTTCGAGCACGTCGAGGTGCCGGTACCGGGCTTCGTCGAGGCCGACGAACGAACCTCAGCTTCCGTTCGTCCCGACGTTGTCCTTCAGCTCGTCTCCAGGTTCAACGATACCGAGGGCCTGCTCGCCGGGGTGCTCACCCTGCCGATGCTCGTGTCTGACGTCGAGCACGAATTGCCGGAATCCCCTGCAAAGAACCCCCTGGCACCACCGAAGCCGCCGCCATCATGAACACCGGGACGCTGAGGGCGGCCCAGCCAGCCAGGATCCACCCGGACCGATGGCGAGGTTCAAGTGCGGTTGCCGGGTGGCGTAAATGGTCTCGAATTCCATGTGTTTGCCAACGACCGAGCTCGATGCGTTTCTGACCGATTTCCACCCGAGGCGATGATGCGGGCCGTGCGCTGACACCTCCGGCACGGCTCAACCTCAATATCGGGCTATCAACCACGCTTCAAACCAAGCGAACCCGCCGAACCGGAGGTTCGAGGGTTTCAAGGACTCGCATTTTGCTGATGTCGGAGGGGGACTCGAACTCACCTCCCCCAAAGCGCACCTGGCGACGTTCTGCGGTAACCAGCGGCATCTGGCGACCGGACAATCCGCTCCCTACCGCCTGCTACCGCTCCAGGGTGCTGGATGCCACGAGCAAACCACTACAACGCGACACCCCTCGAACAGAAAACAGCCGAGAAAGTAACCATCTCACGTCAGTCCTAGCTGAGGTCGATGTCGATGGAAACGAGTTCGATGGCGCCATCAGAAGCTAGCTGGCCGACAACGTTGAGCGACCGAACGAGCACTCCACTGGTGAGCAAGACCCGATAGTCACTCCGACCCGGGGTCAACTCGGGAAGATCGTCGAACTGCGTGGCAAATCGGTCGACGACCCGCAACAACTCGATCGTCTGGAAGTCCGCAGTCGACGGTTCACCGTTCGGTCCTCGCTCCGAACCCAGCTGACGATCGAGATCGTCGAAGAACCCGTACGTCGCCCGAACCCGACGCCGATCGGTCAAGACCGCTGGGTCGGTTCGGTCTCTTCGATCCGACGCATGATCCGCTCACGGCTACGAGCCAACAGTTCCTGGGCAGCATTCGCAAGGTCCCACGTGATGCTGTCCTCGAAGATCGCGTCGACCTCGGAGGGGGCCATCGCCTCGAGTTCAGCCGCAGTCCACACTTTCCGGGTCATTGCAACAGACTACTCGACCCATGTGACATCTAAGGTCGGTCCTAGGGTCCACCACCTGCTGGTGGGCTTGTTCATGGGGTACGTAGTGCCCGGTTTGTCTGGTTCGACTCGGAAGTGTGACCGGAGCGGATTCGTCCGACTCCTCTTAGCTGATCGTCGTCCAGGCGAACAACGCAACGCTCGTGAATACCTGTTGGGAACTCGACGGCCAGCCTTTGTGTTGGACCTCTGTTTCGTGCTGTCCGATTTCTGCACCCCCTTTTGGAACGAGCTCTCCGTGCCGGCCGGAACGACCGGGCAACGATGACCATCAACCGAATGGGAGAACAGCAATGACCGAGGTCCGCCTTGGAATCGATGTGGCGTGTCGCGCCCCGCATCAAGCCTCGCTTGCTGACGCGACCGGCACGTTCTTGTGGCAGGGCTGGGAATTCAGTACCACCACAGCGGAGCTGGATGCGTTGTGGGCCAAGATCCCCGACGACGCCAACCACGCTTCAACGGCTCAGCGGGGCTCGAAAAACGGTTGCGGCGCGTAAGCGCCAACGAATCCAGACACGCCAGGTAGCGAGTCGAAGTCGACAGACAGGGTGAGGGCCGTCGAAACCAATGACCCTTGGGCTCGCCGGGTTAGGCGACGCAGAACTCGTTGCCCTCTGGATCGGCCATGACCGTCCAGGTGTGTCCATCGCCAGTGCGCGACTCGATCTCAGTAGCCCCGAGCTCGACAAGCTCGCGTACCGCTTGCACGCGGTCCTCAACTGAGAGGTCGAGATGCACCCGGTTCTTGAGGTGCTTGGTTTCGGGCACCAGGGCGAAGGCGAGCTGAGTTCCGCTCTCGTCGGGCGCGAGTCGTACGAACCCTCCCCAGTCATCCGCTACCGGACGCCCCAGAACTCCAGACCAAAACGCAGCAACAAGCTGGGGGTTGGTCGCATCGACCACGAGGTGTTGAATGCGCTGTGCAATAGGCACGGGGCCCGCTCTCCGAAAGGTGTCTGACCGAGGGCCCCCGGTGCACCGGCGACTCTCGAAGCCTACGGATCGAATTCTGGCCGCAGCAATCCCGGGCCGCCCACAGCGAGAGCCTTTGTATGAATAAAATCGAACACTTGTTCGATATCGGAGGGGCGACACACACCCCAAGTACATGGAACCCCTGGACCACGACCTACTCCGCCACGGCATAGCTGGCCTGGGCGTTGCTAGTTCGCGTTGATTGCATCGATCAGCAACTGGAGCGCCGCCACCGCTTCGAGATTGCCCGCCGACCACACCCTCGGCACTATTTGTTCAAGGACGTCGCGGTCGCGATCGTTCATCCCCGTACCCCATTCGGCTGGTTGATTCATCACTGCGAGCAGCTCCACCACATCTTCCAGGTGCCGTTCTTGCGCCGCAGTCCGAGGGTCGAGCACCGCAGCTGCCTTCACAACGACGGCATGCCCGAGCGCGGGAACCCGCAACTCTGCCAGACCGTCGGTGCCGTAGTAGACAGTGACGGGCGTGGAGACTTCCAACGCTCGCCGCCCGCCAGGCGTCGCGAGAGTCAGCGTGTCAACTGCGAGTACCAAATCGGCGGCAGCGGTGTCATCAGGTGCGAGAACATCGACCAGCGTGTTCCCCATGCGGTAGCGAGCCTGTCCTTCAGTTTGGCCAAAGAACCGTTCGAGTTGCGTGAAGCCCATCGCGACCAAGTCATGCACGACGCGCGCCGCTGACCCTGTAGCGACTTCGACGAGCACGTCGACATCTTTGGTTTGCGCAGACCGCGTGCCCAACCCAGCGGAATGTTCTTGGAGCACCAAGTACGTCATCAAACCACCGATCACACACCAATCCGAGTCGGGGATCGTCGGAGGGGCGACACACCCCAAGTACCTGGAACCCCTGGATCAACTCCTTCACCGCGGTCGCACGCCGGTCAGATACTCAACAAAGCGTCTACCAATCCTCGTCGATACCGCCGAGAATCATGGTGAGATCCTGAGCGAACGCAAGGAGGCGAACGACGTCAACGTGGTCAGCCCGCTCGAAATAGAACCAGCCACACGGAAACCCGACGAGTCGGCTGGAGCGCAACGTCGGGACACCACAGACTTCACCAATCCGTAGCGACCCTCCGCCCGGCATGCGCCCTACCAGATCCAACGAATCAAGTGCTGTGTCGAAGAAACGCTCACCGAGTCCGTCGTCGCCGACAGATCGATGGTGCCGGACCCGCTCGACCAAATCAGACTCAGCGAGCGGCCGAAGCCGCACTTCACTCACCGATCAGGGTCGAACGCCCGGCCACGAAGGTCACCACCAAGCTCTTCGGTCAACGGCCGACCCTCGCCAGACTCGAGTCCATCAGCAATCAACAAACGGAAACGACGAGCAGCCTCGGCTTGCTGGTCGCGTCGGATGAGGTCTCTCAAGTACTCGCTGGTGTTCCCGTAGTCCCCTGAGGAAACCCGCTGATCGATGTATTCCCGCAATGTTTCTGGCAGGGCGAAGCTCATCGTGTTGCCGCTCATGCGACTATTGTCTGCCGGTTATCAACTGTTGTCAACCACCAGCTCGTGCACACGAAGGGGAACTGTCGCGTTGAAGGATCGACGGCTCTGCTGCCAGCGAGCAGGCATGAATCATCAGTGCGGATCCGCAGCGGCGACAGAGAATGAGTCGACTGAACGACACCAGCGATCGGCTGGCTCGCGTCGTTCAAAGCGCCGAAAAGCCCCGACTCCAGCGAGCAGGAGACGATGACTTTCACCTGGTCCAAGGCTCCCGTTAGCAATGCGACACAAAAAGCAGAATCCCCAGACCTGTGACCTGGGAAAGCGTTGGTGCCGGAGGGGCGATTACAACCCTTAACCCTCACCCCGCACGGTCGGGTTGGATAGACCTCGCAGCGGCCTGACTCCCGAGCGAGTTAGCAATCCGCAAGTGCTTGGAGCGCACGGCAGATCTCATCGAGTTCGTCAATCTGGAGCTCACCGGCTCGTTGGGTGAGGAAAGATCGCCGGATCGGCTGCAGATTGTCAAATGAGGCCACACACTCGTCGGGGAGCCCATGACTCAGCCCTAGCCGAACCTCCGTAGGGATCTCACGAATCGTCCGAGTCACAGGTGCGACAATGACCCAGGTCAGCACCGGCACAGCATCACTGCGCGTCACTACCAACACCGGTCGCCGTTTGTCCTCCGCCTCTGCCCACCAGATCTCGCCCTGCGTCGGCGCAACCGTCACCAAGGTTCCTCGGCAATCATCCGCACCGAAGACTCATCCACCCACCCGATCTCTGCGTCGCTCTGCGGTTGATCTCGATAACCACGGGCGATCTGGGCCCCAATCTCATCGCGACGGAAACGGTCGACAAGCCGTTCGAGCCCAAGCCGCACCGCTTCCGAACGACTCCCGACGATGCCAGCCTCCACGAGCTGATCGACCGCAGCCGCAAGTTCATCCTCCACACGCGTCACCAATTGAGCCATGCAATAAGCATAGCAAATTGCATTGCATTTCGCAATGCCTGACAGTCCCCAGCCAACCGCCGGTCGACTGTCACTCAACGAAAAGTCACAAGAGACTCAACCGGTCCAGCGGTGCTGGCGCATCAAGACTCTCATAAGGCGAGCGGCCACGAGCGAGGATGCGAACTAGTGCGGCGAGTTGATTGATGTCGCGACGTCGTTGAGACAGCGAAATAGGTCGACGGCCCGCCGTGTACTAGCGCTTGTGTCGGAGGGGCGACTTTAACCCAAAGTACACATGCCCCGTGGAGCGTCGAACTGGTGGCGGCGTGACCGCGAAATGCCTGGCACGGGCTCGCGGGACCTGCCCGGGTCAGTCGCTGCGGTGGACGGCGGCGTGGAAACCGTCTAGGAGGTGGTCGGAGAAGACGCGGGCGACGAGTTCGCCGCGGGTATTGAAGCCGGTCTTTGCGAAGATCGCCTTGACGTGATCGCGGACCGTGTGCGGCGAGATGCTGAGCTCTGCCGCGATGTCCTTGGTTGCGAGTCCTCGCGCGAGGTAGATGACGATGCCGATCTCGCGTTCGGTGAGATCGTAGGCCTCGAGCAACATCGGTGTGAGGTCGGCAGCACGAGCGGGTTCGATCATCACGGCAACCGAGCCACGATCGCCTTCCATGGGGATGGCGGTGACGCGTCGCCATGCCCCGGAGGTGCCGTGGAGCCGGGTGGCGATGTGTGAAGAGGATCGGCTGGCTCGCGCTCGGGTGACGACGTTGCGCACGATGGCGGGCAGCCCGTGCTCGTCGACGCCGGCAGTCCGTAGCTCGTCGAGCAACCGACCGGCCTCGAGTGTGAGGTCCTGAACCTGGTTGTCGCCATCGACGACCAGCATCGCAGCGACGCCTTTGGCTTCGGTGTCGAGGGCAACGACGCCGGCCCGGAGTGACTTGGCGATGAGCGGAACGATGGCTTCGACATTGCGGCACTCTTCGTCGGTGAAGGGGCCGTCGTCGACTGCTCGCAGGAGACTGACCACACCCCAACATCTGGAACCGACCACGAAGGCCGCCCGGAGCTCGTCCGCGACCCCGAGCTGCGCGTACAGGTTGGTGTAGATCGGTGCCCTGCCGAGGTCGCCGTCGGTGGCCTCGAACAGGGTCGCGACAGAGGTGGTGCTGCGAGCCAGTTCGGTGAACTTGTTGTACCCGGGCGCAAGCAGTTCGTTGTCCCAGAACGGAGCGCACGCCTCAGCAGCGAATCCTTCGACAAGACCCCCGGTCGGGAGAAGCGTGTCGGGATCGACCGTCATCAGAGCACTCCAGGAGAACGTCGCCACGTCATGAAGCGCCGCCTGCGTCGCCTCTAGCGTCGCCGTAAGTTCCGGGTCGCAGTCGAGAGAGCGCAGACGGTCACGAGCTCGGGTGAAGTCAGCCACAGCCATGCCTCGAGGGTACGGCTCCACGGAAGCGAGCGATATCCCCTCATCGAGGGGGTGCCGTCCCGTCAACAGGGGTCAGAAACACCACAACCGCCAGGAGGCAACCCATGACCAGCACCGACACCAAAGCGACCGAAGCATCGACGGCACCGGCGCTCGCCAGCATCCAACACATCGGGCTGACTGTGCGCGACATCGAGGCCAGCGTCGAGTGGTATACCCGGGTGCTCGGACTCGAGCGCCAGTTCAACGAGCCCCACCACCACAGCGACCAGGGCGGCTACGCCGTCGTGCTAGGAACGCCCGACATGTCGCTCAACGTCGGCATCGACCACCACCCTGCGAACTCCGGGGAGTCCTTCGACCCGACCCGGACCGGGCTCGACCATCTCTGCTTCCAGGTCGCCGACTCCGACGCGCTGAATGCTTGGGCGGCCCACCTGGATCAGATCGGTGCCGCCAACTCGGGCGTCTACGCCGTGGAAGGCACACCGTTTCGGCTGCTGACCTTCAACGATCCCGACGGCATCCAGCTCGAACTCATCGCGTTCGCAGGCTGAGAACCATGCCACTCACACCGGCAGAGATGGACGAATTGATGGACCAGCACTTCGCCTTCGAGATGGTCGACGACGTCGACGGGGTGCTTGCCACCCTCGCACCTCACGCTCAGCACGACATCGTCGGCGCACCCGACGGACCAACAATCGGCCAAAGCCAGACTCGGTCGACCTACGAACAGGTCTTCGCCGACCTCGCTGGCGAACGCGTCGAAACCCTGCACCGCCACTACGGAAACAACAGCCTCACCGACGAGAGCCTCTGGATCGGGACCGCCGTCGGCTCACCGTTGGGGATCCCCGGCGGCAACCGTCCCCTGCGTTTTCGAATTCTCCATGTCATGGAATTCAACGATGCCGGCCTGATCGTCCGTGAGAACGTCTGGCTCGACCACAACGCCATCACCACCCAACTAAACGACGACCAACCACAACCAGACAACAACGCTCCAAAAGGAATCAGCCGATGACCAACACGAACCCGACCACTACCAAAGACGTGTGGTTCGAAGGAGCATTCATGCGAGTGCTCGTCGACACCAACGAGTCCGGCGGCGCCATCTCGATGATGGAGCACTGGTACCCCGCGAACTGGTCGCCCCCTTTGCATGTCCACCACCGCGAAGACCAGGTCTTGTACGTCCTCGAAGGCAAGATCCGCGCTGCCACAGGCGAAGGACCCGAGACCACGCTGAAGGCCGGGGAATCCACCTTCCTCCCCCGCGACGTCCCCCACACCTTCATCACGGGGCCCGAAGGCGCCAAGATCCTCGAGATCAACACCCCCGGTGGTTTCGAACAGTTCCACCTCGACGCCGGTGAACCCGCGCTCGAAACCTGCATCCCCGACCCCAAAGAAGTCGACGTCCCCAAGCTCATCGCCGCCATCGAGCCCTACGAGGCTGAATTCGTCGGCCCACCGATGACCTGAACAACGCGAACCCAAGGGCGTCAAACCGAAGACGCTCTCGATGACCCGATAATCCGTCAACCCCTGTATCGAAGAGGACCCATGCCGCCACACCGAATCTCCCGACCAACAGCGATCCTTGCCTTTGCGATCGCATTACCGCCCAACTGAACGGCGACACCCAATGGCGACAAGATCCAGGGTCGCCGAATCATCACCTCGGTCTACGGTTCTTGCGATCTACCCAATGAGTTCCGGGCGCTCGTCGACGGCGCCGCCGTACTCAGCCGGCGGGTCAACAACAACGGCAAGCCCATCGGGCAACCCCGCCTCGTCACCGCCGCAGCAAGCGGACTCATGTCGGCCGACATGGGCACATGGTGTCGGAGGGGGCTTGAACTCCCCTCCCCCACCCGGCATCCAGCGATGTCCTACGGTAACCAGCGGTATCTAGCGACCCCCAAAACCGTTTCCTACCGCTCAATACGGCTGCAGAGTCTGGATGCCATTGCAAACCAACACCCCTGGCCGTGGTAAGACGTTCGTGGCGGCCCTGACACACCCAGAAAGCTCACCACCCACGCAGCCCGGACAGCACGAGCAGCACTCCCACGCCCGAGATTGTTCACAGGTCGCATCGTTGCTCTTCGAGTCTGGATCATCCGCTTTTTCCTGCTGCGAACGGGTCGTTCTGATCCGGGTTTGGTGGGCCTTTCAACTCCACCGTGTTGCCGTCAGGATCCTTGATGTAGATCGCCGGGCCGATGCCTTCGGCTCCGAAGAGTTCGACGGGGGGATCGATGTAGTCCACCCCGATGGAGTCGAAATGTTCGTGGAGGGTGTCGAGGGCGAATGGTTCGATTGCGAGGGCGAAGTGATCCATGTTCCGGGCCTCCGGTCCAGGTGCAGCACCACCCATCTGGCCGAGGAAGCCGGCCACGTCGATGAGGTCGATGACCGAGGACCCGGCGTGCAGCTGGCAAAGCCCCAGGTCAGGGACCTCGCGGGCGGTAGTGCAACCAAAGCCAAGATAGAACTCGAGCATCGCGTCAGGTCTGTTGGTGCGGAGCATCACGTGGTCGAGCTCTCGGATAGTGAACGGTGGCGGTGGGCTCATTGGTTGGTCCTTTCGGAACCGAGGTGTCCGGACTCGAGGTCGGTGGGGTCGAGGACGGGTTGGCGTGGCGGTTTGGCGAGGAGTTCGTCGAGTGCGCGAAGGTCCCGCGCTACTCGGCGATTGAACAACCATTCGATTGGTCCGGCAAGAAGCCGCCGAGGTGGGTCGAGCAGGGCTTCGGCTTGAGCATCGAGCTGATGGCCGCTTGAAGAGAAACGCCTGGTCACAGCTTCACGATTGGCGCTGGGCACCCACCACAGGGCGTCCACGCTGGGGCAATGCGCACTCAACTGCGTTCGGCCAAGGACTCAGGATTGCATTGTAAGCGAGCACGGTTTACAATGCAGTCATGAGTGCATCCATATCTAGCACACGAGTCTCCCACCGCGGACAAACAACCCTGCCCGCAAACCTCCGTCGAAGATGGGGAATCGAAGAAGGGGGAGAAGTCGGAGTCCTTGACTTAGGGAACGCCGCACTCGTGATTCCCGGCGGTATCGAATCCGCCAAGCTCGAATTGTTTCGAGTTCTCAAGACCACGTACGCCGACGGACTTGATCAGCTGAACGATCCCGAGCTTCAAGATCAGTAGATGAGCCGTGTCCTCCTCCTCGACGACCGTGCCCTCATCGAGGAAATTCTGACCGAGTCGATATCGGCTCGGGAGCCGAACAGCTCGCTGCTCACTACCTCGTACTGGTACTACCGTGCGTGTCGTGGCGCTGTGTTGGGTGCGGGTGGTCAACTCTCGGGACCTTTCGAGCAACTCGCGGGCGATTTGCAAGAGGCCGCTATAGCGACGTTGTTGACGTTGCCCGGACGTATCGAGTTGCCGGATCCTCGAACGACCGTCCCACTCATGGTCACGGTGGGTGGGCGGCATCCGAAGCTGAACCTACTGAACCTTGAGGCGGTCGCTGTCGCGTTGAACACCGGAGCGCATGTCTTGCTTGCTGAACGCGCAGCTACAGGAGTATTGCCTGGGGTGCTCGCTGCTGAAGAAGTTGACTGGTCCTCAGACCTCTAGCCACGAAGCACTACAACTGTGGGGCTCGGAAACTCGGGCGTGGGTGCTGACCAGGGCTGATGCCTCCATCCTGGTCTGTTGCGTTGAGGGATCGTCTCGGCGACTGGCGATCGTGTCGGGATGAGTCATCGCCACCCGAAGTCGCCGCCAGTGGATCGGTCCGCATTCGCTGGCTACCGGTTTGTTCGCCGATCGCTGCTGGAACGTGGTGGCCACCATGCGCAACACCGACGACGGCGCCGACCTCGCCGACCGGGACAACGTGCTCGTCGCCGCTCTCGACCTGCTCGACAGCGAGTCGATCACCGCAGCGGTCGCCGACGGCATCGAGCGCTTCGGCACCATCGACGCTCTACTCAACAACGCCGGCTACGGCGCGTACGGCCCCCTCGAGGCCACACCGATGTCGGTGCTGCGCCGCCAATTCGACGTCAACGTGTTCGGCCTCGTCGAGACGGTCCAAGCCGTGCTGCCCTCGATGCGAGCACAGCGGAGCGGCGTCATCATCAACATCTCGTCAGTCGGCGGGC
>CAYGQE010000102.1:0-10735 GCA_964351995.1 uncultured Acidimicrobiaceae bacterium
GAAGCAAATGAGCGCTGGAGTCTGGACCTGAAAAGCAAGCAAGCGAAGTCAACCAAAACTTCTTTGACCCTCACTCGACGTGAGGGTCAAAGAAGTTTTGGGCACTTCCCCTTAAGCGCCGCTTCGCTTCATCGGCCACACTGTCCCCTGTGGAGAACTCGAGCGCACGCGGAGGCGAGAGCGCGCTACCTCAACGCGCCATCGTCGTCGGCCGTGAACCCGAACTCCAGGTACTCGACGAACTCGCAGACCGCGCCGTTGAAGAAGGCGCCCAAGTCGTGTTCGTCTCCGGCGAGGCCGGCATCGGGAAAAGCACCGTCGTCAACCACTTTCTCAACACCCTGTCCGACACCCGGTGGGGAGTTCATGTCGGGCAATGCATCGAGTACTCCGAGCGTGCCATCCCCTTTGGTCCCATCGTGAGCCTGATGCGATCGGTTCTGGACGATGCCGGGGACCAGGCCACAAACGTCCTCGGTCACCATCGCCCCGATCTTGCGGCCTTGCTGCCGGAATGGCGAACCGACGGCATCGCAGAGGCATCACTGGCTGGTGACGTCGACCGACTCATCGACGCCATCTCCAACGTTCTGATTCGGGCAGCAGCAGACCGCCCAATGGCCTTGTTCGTAGAGGACATCCATTGGGCCGATGGGCCAACTCGAGACGTCGTTGCCTCCCTCGTGCACACGCTCGGCAAAACACGCGTCCTTCTCATCGTGTCCGAGCGCACCGGCACCGTTCCCCGAGGACATGTTCTGCGAACCTGGCTGGCCGAGCAGCGCCGCTTCACCAACGTCCACACGCTCTCGCTCAAAGGCTTGAACATCTCTGCACTGACCGAACAAGCCGAGAACATCCTGGGTGTGACCCCGGACGCTGCGCTGGTCACCGAACTCGCAGCGAGAACCGGCGGCAACGCATACTTCGCCAACGAGTTGTTGCTTGCCAAACGAGCCGGACGAGATGCGCTGCCGGCCACGCTTGCGGATTTCCTCACGAGCCGTCTCGAGCAACTCGACGGCGACGAACAAGATGTCCTTCGAGCGATGGCCATCGCCAGCAATGCAATCAGCCACAGGCTTCTCGACGCTGCACTTCCTGAGGTCGACGTGGGGCCACCCGTGCGTCGGCTCTTCGACTTGGGCATGATCACCGTCGAAAACGGCGAGTACGGCTTCGGGCATGCGCTCATGCGGGAGTCCATGCTGCGTGGGGTGCTGCCGTTCGAAGCCGAGGCCCTTCACCGGCGAATCGCCGAGGCGATGGCCGAGGACTCAACAAGAGAGAAATCCCTGGCTGAGTTGGCCACGATGGCCATGCACTGGGCAGGTGCCAACGACGCACCTCGCAGTCTGGCGGCGTCGGTCGAAGCGTGCCGGGCGTCGGCCAGGGTCGCTGCCTATGAACCTGCGGCGGAACTCGCCATCGATGCCCTTCGGATCTGGCCGAGTGTTCGCGACGCCGAAGCGCTCACCGAGACGTCCAGAGACGCCCTCACCGTCGACGCCGCTGTGTGGCTCGTTGCTTCGAACCAGAGCGAGGAAGCGGATTCGTTGCTCGCTGACGCCATCAGCAGCTGGGCCAGCGATCTACCCGATGGCCGCCGAGCACTTCTCCTGGCCGAGCTTGCTCCGCTTCGATTCCTGAGCGGACGCAAAGACGAGGCCACTGCACTGTTGGACGAGGCGGTCTCGCTCGTTCAGGACGAGGTGTCGCCCGAAGCTGCCCGAGTCCATCACCGAGCGTCAAAACTCTCGCTCGTCAACGCTGCGATCAACCCGACGATCGAAGCAGCAGATCGCGCCATCGAAATTGCGACCGAGGTCGGTCCGGAGGTGGTCCTCATCGAAGCCATGACGACCAAGGCGCTTGGGCTCGGCGTCACGGTCAGCAAAGAGGCGGGTATCGAGCTTGTCCGCGAGTCTCGGCGCCGCGCATTGGCCAAGAACTTCGTGGCACAAGCGGCACACGCATACCGCACGGAAATGATGATCATCAACTTCCGCGAAGGGCGGACCAAGGAGTCCTTTGCCGTCTTGCGCGAGGGCATCGCATTCGCGGAGATGCGGTGTGGGCCAGCGTTGCGCCTCGACATCTTGTGGGACTACGCCTTGGGACTGGTCGAGGACGGCAACCTGCTGGAGGCCGCTCCGATTCTCGAAGAAGTGGGCACGAGTTCGGGCAAGGACTTGCGCGCACTCCTGGTCTTACACACGACCGCTCTCTCTTCGTTGCTGGCCGGCGACAACGATCGAGCCACCGAACTCCTCA
The DNA here is from genome assembly GCA_964351995.1 of uncultured Acidimicrobiaceae bacterium. Lineage (GTDB taxonomy): Bacteria > Actinomycetota > Acidimicrobiia > Acidimicrobiales > SZUA-35 > SZUA-35. The sequence continues at coordinate 2,275 of CAYGQE010000102.1, forward strand.
CATCCGCTGCACAAATGGCAACTCGGTTTTCGTCTCAGGAGGTGGGATTCCAACGTCGGCTCGAGGCAGAGCTCGCTCGGCACAAGGGACAACTCGATGAGGCGCTGCGCCTCATCGACGCAGCACTCGACATCAATCTCGCCAACGACAATGTCACCTTCACAAGAGAGTCGATTCTCGAGAGGTGCCGATTGGTTCGGGCGATCGCTGTCGTCGACCCCGAGCGGGCGGCTCGGCTGCGTCGGTCGACCGAAGCGCTGATCGACAGCCTCGGAGTCGATGACCAGTCCAACTGCCTTGTTGATCTGATGCGGCTCGAACTCGCGCTCGTTGATGGAGACGTCTCTGCCGATGATGCGCGGACACTGGCGGCTCAACTGGCATCCGGTGGTTTCGGTGCCGACGCGAAACGAACAGCGGTCCTCCACGCTCAGCTGCTGGCAGCCGAGCAGCCGGGAACCCAAGAGCTCGTCGAGGTCTTGGCCGACCTTGGTGAACTCGGCCGGAGTTCAGGAATGGTTTGGCTTTGCGACGTTGCCGATGAGCTCGCAGGCAAAACGATCGAAATCGACTTGACCGACACCAAGATCATCGACGTCACTGACCCGCCCGAGGACATTCCTCACCACGGACTCACGCCCCGAGAAGTCGAGGTGCTCGGGTACTTGGCTCGCGGTCTCACCAACAAAGAGATCGGTGTCGAGCTGTACGTCAGCCACCGCACAGTCAGCACTCACGTATCGAATCTCCTCTCCAAGCTGCACCTCAAGAATCGATCAGAGGCAGCATCGAAGTTTCACGAGCTCGGCTTTGCGAAAGCTGACCGCTGACCGGACGTTTCGTGCCTCATCACAAAACAGTTCGGTAGCGTCGCCGAGTGGACATCAGCCGATCCCAGCTTGCACGGCTGACTGCCGGCAAGTCAGTGGTGTGCACCGCACTCCGCTGGATCCCGTTCTTCCTCCCGACCCTCGCGATTGCGTTCGCTTCGTCGACCGCAGAGCTCACGACGATCCTCGGCATCGGCGAGATGGCGGCGCTCGTCACGCTTCTCGCTGGCCGCCATCTCGATGCAGGCCTCGAACGGAAGATCATGACAGGGGCACTCGGGCTGGTTGCGCTCTCCTCCTTGCTTGCCCTAGTCGGAACGATCACCTCGTTTGCGGCAGCTTTTCTCATGTTGGTGATCGGTGTTTCGCTCTACACCGTCGGCGGCCATACCTACCTCAGTCGGCGAGTTGCCTTCGATCGGCGTGGTCGAGCCATTGGCCTGTTCGAGACCTCATGGGCATCAGCACTGTTGGTCGGTGCGCCGTTGATCGCTCTGTTGATCAATGCGGTCGGGTGGCGAGGTCCGTTCCTGGCGTTGGCGCTGTTGTCGTTCCTGATGGCCATCGTCGTTGCCCGCACCCCTGACACCGCCACGCTCAGCGCAGACGCAACGGCCCCCGTCGTGAAACAAACGCTGACCTCGGCCACATGGCGAGTGATCTTTGCTTCGGCCGCAACCGGCGTGGCGGGCCTCACCACGATCGTCATCGCTGGTACGTGGCTCGATGATCGCCTCGGCGTGTCGACTGGCGGCGTCGGACTCGCGGCCATGGCGTTCGGCGCCGCCGAGCTGTCGTCCTCTATTGCATCAGCGGCTTCATCGGACAGGCTGGGCAAGGTCCGCAGCACCAGGGCCATGCTCTTCCTGCTGCTCACTGGCCTGGCGATCATGACCCAGGCGGGAACCTCGCTCGCCATCGGTGTGCTCGGCCTGATCTGCTTCTTCCTCGGTTTCGAATACTCGATCGTCACATCGTTCGGCATCATCAGCGAAGCCATGCCCCAAGCGCGAGGTCGAGCACTCGCTGCTGGAAACGCCGTCGGGACCATGACCCGCGGAGCCTCGACCATCGCGAGCGGCCGCCTCTACGACGAGTTCGGCATCAACGGCCCGATCGCCCTCTCGGCCATCGGCGCTGTGGTCGCCATCACCTTGCTGACCGGTCACCAACGCAGCGCTGCCGGGCGCCACATGCTGGCGAAGGAACAACGCGACTTCTCCAGTAGTTGAGCGTCTCGTTCTCTGTACACATCGCGCTCGAGGCGGGGCGCCCTAACAGGAGATACAGAGCACGTGAACATGCAAACGGCGGATCGTTCGTGGCGTTGGACTGAGGGCGGACTGGCAGCGCTGGTCTGGTTCGTCCCGATCACGGGGCTGACTCGCAGCGTCTTGAGCGTTGACCGTGTGCTGTCGAGTCTGTTGATCGGCCTCGTCGTCGGCACGGTCGCGAGTGTGCCACTGCCCTCATTGCAGGCTCGCATGATCAAGACTGCAACGGCAAAGCGAGTTGTCGAGGCTGTGTGGACCGCAGCCGCCGGCGCCGCAGTCCTTGCGCTCCTCGACCTCGATGGCCGTTCCTTCGTCTCGGTCACCATCGGCCTCATCTGCCTCTGGGGAACGCTCGCGATTTCGATCGCCGTCCGTCCCCTTTCGATTTCTGAGGCAGGTATCGGACGCGACGCAGTTGCCTTTCTGCCCGTCCCCAAGCGATCCCCGATGGCAGCGAGGGGCAAGCGAGCGTTCGACCTCATCGTGGCCACACTCACCATCCTCGCCGTCGCTCCGGTGCTTGTGGTGGTCGCTGCCGCCATCAAGGCAAACGACCGTGGGCCGGTGCTGTTCAAACAGCAGAGGATCGGTCGAAACGGTGTGCCGTTCGAGATGCTGAAGTTCCGTTCGATGGTGATCAACGCCGAGGACCTGAAGGCCGAGCTTGCGACGAGCAGCGAGCGTTCAGGCCCGCTCTTCAAACTCAGCAACGACCCCCGTGTCACACCCATCGGCCGCGTCATCCGTGAGCTCTCGATCGACGAACTGCCGCAGCTCATCAACATTCTGCGGGGCGACATGAGCTTGGTCGGGCCTCGACCAGCGCTACCGGACGAAGCAGCTCAGTTCGACACAATCCTGGAACGACGCAACGTCGTCACTCCTGGCCTCACCGGACTCTGGCAGGCCGAAGCTCGCTCTGACGCCGACTTCGAGAGATTCCGCGAGCTAGATCTGCGCTACGTGTCGACCGCTTCGCCGGCGCTCGACTTTTGGATCATTCTCGCCACTGCCACCGAAGTCATGGTGGCCGCTGCTGCGTTGCCTCTATCTGCGATGGGATGCAACGTCGGGCAGACCGACGGTATCGAGACCGCCTCGAACCAGACGATCGATCTCCGTGCACCTGCCGACGCACTCGGTTCTCGACAAACCGCCGTCTGATGGGCTTGGCTCAGGCGACCTCAGCTTCGAGAGCGGCGAGCCAAGCAGTGATGCGCTTTTTGTTCACGCCGAGGTCGGACTGTCCAAGTCGAGCACGTGAGAAGATCGCCAGCGTCGATCCGGCGCCGTCCTCGACGGCGAGAAACTGTACCGAGACATAGTCGGGGAATCCGAACAGCGCGCTGCGCTGCACCCAGGTGACCGGCCCGCCGGACGGTCGATCGTCCTGAAGTAGCTCGATTCGCGGCTGCTTGTCGACCACTCGGTCGAACGCACTCGACAAATCGCTGACCGGCACGCTGAATTCAGGTGCAGCATTCACGCCACCCGGAGCCACGCGGTACCAGTTCGGGGTAGACGGATCCGGTGCCGCCTGCGGGTCGACATGCCACTGGCCAGCGTCGTGACTCAGCGAGCGAACGAACGCAATCGAACCAACAAAGCCAACGATCACGACACCAAGCAGAATCCAGAGCATGCGCTTCACTCTGGGCTCAAAGCGGCCGTCTGCCTCACCATGATCTCGATTTCTTGACCAGCGAGGCCGACCACGATGGTCGCATCTTCTGGCGCCGCACCTTCGAGGATGGCGCTCGCCACCCGGTCGACCACTTCGCGCTGGATCACTCGCTTGAGCGGCCGAGCGCCGAAGGCCGGGTCGTACCCAAGCCGGGCGAGATGGTTCAGCGCCTCATCGGAGACTTCAAGACCCAGTCGCCGATCCGCCAGTCGCTCGCCGACGAGATCGATCTGGATGCGGACGATCGATGCGAGGTCGTCCTCGCTCAGTTCGCTGAAACGAACGATGTCGTCGACCCGATTGATGAACTCGGGCCGGAAGAAGTCTTTCGGATCGCCGGGAAGGTTGGAGGTCATGATCATGACCACGTTGCTGAAGTCGACTGTTCGACCCTGCCCATCGGTCAAGCGGCCGTCATCGAGCAGCTGGAGCAACACGTTGAAAACATCTGGATGCGCCTTTTCGACTTCGTCGAGCAACACGACAGCGTAAGGTCGGCGCCGAACCAGCTCGGTTAGCTGGCCGCCCTGGTCGTAGCCGACGTAGCCGGGAGGCGCCCCGATGAGGCGACTGACCGAGTGCTTCTCCATGTACTCGCTCATGTCGATGCGGGTCATCGCCCGCTCGTCATCGAACAAGAAGTCGGCGAGTGCTCGAGCCAGCTCGGTCTTGCCGACGCCGGTGGGGCCGAGGAACAAGAAGCTGCCGATCGGCCGGTTCGGGTCTGACAAACCAGCCCGACTCCGACGGATCGCAGCGCTGACCGCAGTAACGGCATCATCCTGGCCGATCACTCGCTCATGCAGTTCTGTCTCGAGCCGGAGCAGCTTGCGACTCTCGGCCTCGACCAGTCGGCTGACCGGAACGCCAGTCCAGCGACTGACGACAGCCGCCACGTCTTCTTCGTCGACTTCCTCTTTCAGCATCGATTTCTCTGACTGCAACTCGGCAAGGGCTGCGGTTGCTTCTTCGATCTGACGCTCGAGGCCCGGCAGACGTCCAAACCGAATCTCGGCGGCCTTTTCGAGGTCTGCTTCGCGCTCCAGCTCACGGCGCTCGCCCTCGTACAGCTCCTTGAGCAAGCGGATCTTGCTGATCGCTTCCTTCTCGTTGGTCCAGTGAGCCTTCATTGCATGGCTCTGCTCGTTGAGGTCGGCCAGCTCGGTCGCGATCTCCTCACCTCGCTCGATCGACTTGGTGTCGATTTCCTTGGCGAGGGCGACCTGCTCCATCTCGAGTTGTCGGATGCGCCGCTCGACCACATCGATCTCGGTCGGCAGCGAATCGATCTCGATTCGTAGCTTCGACGCCGCCTCGTCCATGAGGTCGATGGCCTTGTCCGGCAAGAAACGACCGGAGAGGTAGCGATCGCTCAGCGTCGCTGCAGCAATGATCGCGGCATCTTGAATACGCACGCCGTGATGCACCTCGTAGCGCTCCTTGAGACCTCGAAGGATGGCGATGGAATCCTCGACCGACGGTTCGCCCACCAGTACCTGCTGGAAACGGCGCTCGAGCGCAGCGTCTTTCTCGATGTACTTTCGGAATTCGTCGAGCGTGGTGGCCCCGACCATACGGAGCTCACCTCGCGCCAACATCGGCTTGAGCATGTTGCTGGCGTCCATCGAGGAATCGCCGGCCGCTCCGGCACCAACCACGGTGTGCATTTCATCGATGAAGGTGATGACTTCACCGTCAGCATCAGTGATCTCCTTGAGGACTGCTTTCAGCCGCTCTTCGAACTCGCCGCGGAATTTGGCGCCGGCGAGCATCGCAGAGATGTCGAGCGAGATCACCCGACGGTTGCGAAGCGACTCGGGAACGTCGCCCTCGACCACCCGCTGCGCCAGCCCTTCGACGATGGCGGTCTTGCCAACGCCAGGCTCGCCGATGAGGACCGGGTTGTTCTTGGTCCGACGGCTGAGCACCTGGATGACACGGCGGATCTCTTCATCGCGGCCTATGACGGGATCGAGCTTGTCGTTGCGAGCAGCCTCAGTGAGGTCGCGTCCGTACTTTTCGAGCGCCTGGAATTGCTCCTCGGGGTTCTGAGAGGTGACTCGATGTGAACCACGCACCTCTTGCAGAGCAGCCAAGAGATCTTCTCGATTGACATCGATGCGGCGAGCGGTGGGGCCAGCAGGGTCGGGGTTGGCGAGGGCCAGCAGCAGATGTTCGGTACTGAGATAGTCGTCACCGAGGTCGGACCGAACCGAATCGGCGTCAGCCATGACGCGATTGGTGGATTTGGAAAAGCGGGCCTCAGAGCCGTAGGCCTTTGGCAGTTCGACAAGCGCCGCTTCGCACTCGCTGCGCAGGGCAGACGGCTGCTTGCCAAGCTTGTTCAGAAGCGGAAGAACGACACCTTCGGCTTGACCGACCAGAGCCAGGAGCAGGTGATCAGGAGTGACTTCAGGGTGGGCGTCGGTCTTGGCGCGGTCGATGGCAGCAGTCACTGCCTCTTGGGTCTTGATCGTCCAACGGTCAGGTTTGAGGGCCATAGCAAGTCCTTTCGCAAAGCGTTCCGAACCGGTCGGTCGGAGGATGAGATGGCGAGGCGCTGGCTCGCCGAGTGCGCATCGGGGACGGATGAAGTTGGGGATGCGGGATCAGGAGCGTCGAGGACGCCGGTACACCGTGACGGCTTGGGAGACCGGCACGAGGTCGCGCCGGCTTTCTCGCCTGACCTGTTCAACAATGTCGTGTTGCTGCGCTCGCAAGTCGTCGATCATGGACTCGGCCTTGGCGAGTTGCCGCTCGAGCGCCATGACTTTCTTGACACCCGCGAGGTTGAGCCCTTCGTCGGTGAGTTCTTGCACTCGACGAAGCAGATCGATATCGGCATCGGAGTAGCGACGGCTGCCGCCGCCGGTACGAGCTGGGGCCACCAGGCCCTTGCGTTCGTAGATCCGCAACGTCTGAGGGTGAACGCCGGCGAGTTCTGCTGCCACTGATATCACATACACCGCACGGTGCTGATCGTGTTCTGCCATCTCGTGTTCCCCTCTCGGTTGTCGGTGTACTGACCGTCGGATCAGCTTTGCAGGTTCATTCGTCGGACGTCGGGGCCGATTCGTCGAGCACCTCGGCCAAAGCTTCGATGGCTTTCCGAGCGGTGTCGGAAAGCTTGGTCGGAACGTCGACCACGACAGTGACCAGAAGGTCTCCGGTCTTGGAAGCTGAGGTGACACCTCGGCCCTTCACCCGGAAGGTCTTGCCCGATGGTGTTCCCGGCGGGACCTTCAGCGTGACGGTGCTGCCCTCCATGGTCGGCACACCGACCTTGGCGCCAAGGGCAGCCTCAGGGAACGAGATCGGCACATCAACGGTGAGGTGATTGTCTTTGCGACCGAACAATTCGTGTTCTGCCACGTCGACCACGACGAACAGGTCACCGTGCGGGCCGCCGTTCCGGCCAGGACCGCCCCGACCCTTCAGCCGGATCTTCTGTCCGTCCTTCACTCCTGCAGGCACACGAACCTTGACCTGACGAGGCCGACGTTCCATGCCGTTGCCTCGACACGTGGTGCAGGGGTCGGTGACCACTCGGCCTCGGCCACCACATTGCTGACACGGCTGGCTGAAGGAGAACAAGCCTTGGTTGTCGTCGAGAACGCCGCGGCCACCGCAGCGCGAGCATGCAGCAGGTTGCGTTCCCGGCCGTGCGCCGGATCCCTTGCAGGTCGAACACGCGGCATCAGAGGTGACGTGGACCGAGGTGGTGACACCAGCAACGGAATCGTCAAAGCTCAAATGAAGCCGAGCTTCGAGGTCGTCACCCTTGGATGGTGCCGCTGCGGGTCCGCCGGAGCGGCCACCGCCGGCTCCACCCTTGCCAAACATTCCACCAAGCAGATCGCCAAGATCGACGCCGTCGAAGTTGAACCCTCCGCCGCCGCCACTGTTACCGCCGAAACCGCCTCCTCCTCCGCCGCCGAAGGCACTGCCCACGGGACCGAGGCGACGCATTTCGTCGTATTCCTTGCGCTTCGCTTCATCGCCGACGATGTCGTAGGCCGCGGAGATCTCTTTGAAGCGCTCCTCGGCCTTTGTGTCATCGGGATTGGCGTCGGGGTGATACTGCCGCGCCAAGGCTCGATAGGACTTGGTGATCTCTTTTTCCGTAGCTGTCTTGTCGACGCCAAGGACCTTGTAGAAGTCCTTGTCGAGCCAGTCATGTTGCGACATCATTCACCCCCTGCGGTGCGGTGTGTGGTGGCTGGATCAGCCGATGGTTTTGACCATGGCGGGGCGAAGAACTCGCCCATTCCAGCCATACCCAACTCGGAGCACTTCAGCCACCGTGGGCACCTCGACGTCAGACGACGCCTCGTGCATCACGGCCTCATGAAGTGCAGGGTCGAAAGCCTCGCCTGCCGGCTCCAAACGCTCGAGTCCCTGACGAGACAGGTTTTCGACGATCGCGTTACGAATGGGTTCGACATCAGCGGATCCATTCGCGACCGCTCCGTCACACGCATCGAGCACGGGGAGCAGTTCGTTGACGATCTTGTCGTTCGCCCGCTCTTTGGCATCGACTTCTCGCTTGGCCACGGCCTTGCGGTAGTTCTCGAACTCAGCTTGTAGACGACGAAGACCATCGAGGTATTCGTCGCGCTCGCTGCTGACTCGTTCGAGATCAGCCACGAGATCCTCCACCGAGATGGCAGCGG
>CAYGQE010000103.1:0-10634 GCA_964351995.1 uncultured Acidimicrobiaceae bacterium
AACAAGCCACGCCGCACAAGGACGAACCGTCGACCACGCCCTCCTCGTCCTCGACTCCCCCACCAACAGCCCCGGCATCTACGTCGCGCTCACCCGAGGGCGACACACCAACACCGCGTATGTCACCGCACCCGACCACCCCACCGCCCTCGACACCATGAAGACGGCGGTGACGAACCAATGGATCGACCAACCAGCACGAGTCCGCCAAACCGAACTCGCCACCGGCCCACGCCTCCCCGGACAAATCCCACACGCCGAAGTCGACCGCCTCCAACAACGACAGGACGAACTCGCCAACATCATCAACAACGCACGACCAGAACTCGCCCAAACACGACGCCAACTCAAACAACTCACCACCGAACGACCCGGCATCGCCAAACAACTCGACAACGCTCGGATCAAACTGGCCAACGCTCGTGAAACGCTCGATGCCTACGACCGACCGCTCCACCGTCGCAAACACCGCAACGCCATCGACGAAGCGAAGACGACCGTCGCCGAGGTTCCCATCAAGATCGCCGGCTTCGAGGATGACCTTGCCGCAACCGACCGAGCCATCCCGGAACTGACCGCACGCATCACCGACCTCGAAGCCGCTGTCGACCAGCTCCCCGACCTCACCAACGAACACAACGACAAGGCCGACCAGCTCGAGCGAGGCGGCGATGCTCATGCCCGATCAAGAGCGAGGACCACACTCGAAACCGACATCGGGCTCGCTCGCCCAAGCAATCAGGACCTCATTGATGCGCTCGACCAAGTCGATACCCGTCGCATCGACGGACCCGATCTGGGTATCGAGCTGTAGCACCCGGGCGATCGAAGGAAAGTCAGAAGCCAAGTCGACGCCGAGATCGTCTCCGATCCATCAGGTCGCCCTTGGGAACTCTGTCGGGAAGGTTCCCGGGAAAGATCAGGCCAGAAATCGGCTTTGGGAAGTCTCTCGGGAAGTTGCTCGGGAACTCTGCCGGGAAGTCACTTCACCACTGTTATCCCCTATGGACCAGCTACTCGACATTGCCCAAGCAGCCGAACGACTCAACGTCACACCACGCTTCATCCGCCGCCTCATCGCCCAACGAAGAATCGACTACCTCAAGATCGGGAAGTTCATTCGCTTCCACCCCACCGACCTCGACACCTGGATCGAACACCAACGCATCCAACAGGTCGCGCACGAAGCCAGCTGACCATGGCTCCAAGTGGAACTACGCTGCTCGCCATGACCTCGCTCGCAACACTCGACCGGCCGCTGTACACCGCAGCCCTCGCCGCCGAGTACCTCGCCGTGCCGAAGGCGACCCTCAGCTACTGGCTCGAGGGTGGCGAGCGGAACGGCGTCGCCTACGAACCTGTCGTCCGCCAAACGGCAACCGGCTCATCGGAACTGACCTGGGGCGAGTTCGTCGAGTGCTGGTACGTGCGTCAATACCGGAGAGTCCACGAGGTGCCTATGGCAGACATCCGCCACCTCATCGTTCGGCTCCGTGACGAACTCGGGCTTGCCTACCCGTTGGCCCACAAGAAGGCCTACGTCGCCGCTGGCAAGAAGCTGGCGTTCAAGATCCAACAAGACGACGGGCTCAACCAACGGTCATGGATGGTCGTCACCGAGCCCGACGGCCAACTCGGCCTTTCTACCGTGGCTGAATCGTTCCTGTCCGAAGTCGTCTTCGCTGATGAGGGCGATCGAGCCGCCGTACAGATCTCACCAGACGGGCCGAACTCACCGGTCGCGATCCGCCCCGATATCGCCTTCGGCTCACCAACAGTGTCCGGCATCCGCACCGAGAATCTCGCCGAACTCGTCGATGCCGGCGAAGAGATCGAAGTTGTTGCCGCAGACTTCGGAATCGGCGAAGACACGCTGCGCGCCGCGCTCGCCTACGAGTGGCGCCGCTCACAGCTGAGCGCTGCGTAAGCGTTGATGTGGCGACGCCCAAGCCTGCGACCGTCCGCTTCTATGTCGATGCCGACACGCTCGGGCTGGCTCACCTACTGACGACTGTCAGATCCGACGTCACCTACCCCGGAGACCCTGGGGGCGTCGTCAACAATCGGGAGCGGCCACCATGTTTGATCGATCCGGCGACGCCAGATCAGGATTGGATTCCTGATGTTGCCTCACAAGGTCTCGTCGTGATCACCCGAGATCGACGCATCAGCCAGCGCACAGCGGAGAAGAACGCTGTTCGGCAAGCGAAGGGCCGCCACATCGCCATCGTGAGCCGGGAGCCACTCAAGAAGTTCGACATCCTCGAAGTCGTCATCTGCCAGTGGCGCAAGATCGAAGAACTGACCCAGCTCCCAGGGCCCTTCATCTACGGCATCACCCGGACGACCGTGCGCAAGATCGACGACTTCGGGCTCTGACTATTCCGGTGGTTCCTCGCGATTGGCCTCACGCTGCTCGGCCAGCTCGGCATCGATCAGAGCGTTTGAGCGATCGCGCTCGTCGTGGAACACGCCTGCATAGACCCGCATCAACACGTCGACCGAATGCCCAAGCCGCCGAGCAACCTCGGACGGCATGACACCGGCTCGCAACATCGTCGTTGCCGCCGTGTGCCTCAGGCCGTAGACCGTCGTCTTCGCCAACGGGTGGCCTTCGGGCCATAGCTCGCGGCGAGCACGACCCCAGACCGGGCCGTAGTTCTCCGCAGTCACCGGGTGAGCTTCACCGTTCTCGAACACCTTGCCCGACTCGCTCGGCCACCGCTTCAGGTGCACACGGAGCCGCTCGACCAAGTCGTGTGGAAGCGGGACCTCCCTTGTTGCACCCTGAGCCCGGTGCTTCAAACCCTTCGCCTCTGTCGTGCCGCCGTCGGCCGTGTACCGAGTGCCGGGCGAAGTGATTGCTCCTCGAAGCCGAGCGGTGCCCCAGCCGGTGTCCGGCAGATCGAGATCGGCTGACTGCAGAGCCGCCGCTTCGGAAGGACGAAGGCCAGCGAGGCCAACCGCTGCGAAGAACGCCGCATAGCGACCACCACCACCGGGCAAGCCTGCCACAAGCTCCACGACCTCATCGACATCACCGATCGAAGCCACCGTCGACACATCGACTTCGAGCGAATGCTGCGGCATCTCCCATTCCACCCGGTCCATCGGATTCGACACGAGCAAGCCCCGGCGGACAGCGGCGGTGAGGACGGTCTTCAACGAGTTCCGACGACGACGGACCACAGACGCCACCATCACGGTGCCATCTCTCTTCAGAGTCGACGCATTCAACGTGGCTTCCAGAATCGATGGATCAAGTTCCTCGAGCGGAACCGACCACCGCTCCAGCCAAGCCAGTTCCGGGCCCTCAAGATCGGCCGGCTTGCTCTGCGGAGGAAACCCGACGTTGCGCAACCAGCTGCGCAGCTCCGCTGGCGGGTCGGGAGCACCGGGTCGCACGAGATGCGGGGTCAACGCCACGAGCGACTCGACACCGCTACTCCTTGTCTTGCCGGCCCACCTCGGCCACTTCAGCCCGAGCCACTCGCGGCTCCACGTCCACCACGTTGCGTCAGACTTCACCCACGGCAGCGGGCGTCCCGTCGCCGGATCGAACCGAGTCCCCTCGCTGACAGCGACCAGCAACTCGGACCGGAACCGATCGCCCTGCGCCTTCACCTTGAACGACCGACTGAAGTCCCGCCCATCGACTCGCCACTTCAATCGATATCGCCGCTTGTCCTTCTCGGTGCCCGGCTTCGGGCCAACGAGCGAGAAGACCTGCACGGTCTGCTTCATCGCCCTGCCTCGACCGCTGCGTGCCACCGGATGCCACAGCGCACCGTTGTGCCCCGATGCCAGTGGCACCACAGTGGCATCCCGCTGATCTGGCTTCGCATCGGGCCTCCCGGTTGCTCGAGCCGAATTGCTGTTTCAGCGAGCCTACCAGGGATTATGTGGCGGAGAGAGGGGGATTCGAACCCCCGGTACCATCGCTGGTACAACGGTTTTCAAGACCGACGCAATCGTCCGCTCTGCCATCTCTCCGTCGGCGAGCGTAGCCGGTCACAGCCCGACATCTCACGCATCTTCGGGGCGAAGGGCACTGGCGCGAGGTCCGGCCTCATAACCGAAGGTGCACGGCCGAACCTCGTGCTGATGGCCAGTCGTCGTCGTCAGCGAGCTCATGAGCGGGGCACTCGACGAGACCAAACGAGAGATCGGTATTCGCATCGTCGACGGCGACACGGTCCTGTTCGACGAGCACACCGAAGCCACCCCGGGATTCGATCCAGATCCGTTGTTGGCCAACACGATCGACGTCCCGTTCTACGGGCGGCAATGGTCATTCGAGATCTGGACCGACCAAGCATTCCGTGAATCGGCGGCGAACAACGAACCGCTCATCATCCTCCTGGGTGGGCTCTTCATCGATGGTCTCCTCATCGCCCTGTTTGCCTCGATGTCGCGAGCGAAGCGCAAAGCCCATGCCATCGCCGACGACCTCACCAGCGAACTCAGGGTCAACGCCGAACATCTCGAACAATCGAATGCCGAACTCGAGCGCTTTGCCTACGTTGCCTCCCATGACCTGAAGACACCGTTGCGCGGCATTGCCGATCTCACCGAGTACATCGAAGAAGACCTCGACGGGTACCTCACCTCGAACGATGCAAATCCGGATGTCGCCATCAACCTGGTCCGGCTCAAGAAACAAACCGGCCGCATGGACGCCCTGATCAAGGGCATTCTCGACTACTCCTGTATCGGTGGAGGTGACGTGTCCGAGGTACACCCGTTCTCCTTCGACGCTGCGCTCGAATCCATTGCCGTCGACGCTGGCCTCGATCCGCACCAAGTGATCTTCGATGGAACCTCGGCCTGCCTGCTCCCCGCCGGCATCTATCTCGAACAGGTCATCCAGAACCTCGTCGTCAATGCCGTCACACACCACAACGAATCAGTCAGAGAGGTGCGAATCAGTGTCACGGTCGTCGAGGCAGAGGACCGCTTGACAGTCAGTGTCACCGACAACGGCCCGGGCATCGACCCCCGCTACCACGAGCGAATCTTCGACATCTTCCAGCGACTCGACGCTCGCCGAGAAGGCACGGGCATCGGCCTTGCCATCGTCAAGCGAGTGGTCGAAAGCCATGGAGGCACCATCACCGTGGACTCCGAGGCCAACCGCGGAGCCACGTTCTCCTTCACCTGGCCAGGGGTTGTCAGTTCCGACGCCCTCACCCTCGATCTTCAGCACAACCTCGAACTCACAAGCCGAACGGAAACCGCTTCATGACCAGAACCGCACAAGTCTTGGTGACCGAAGACAACGACATCGACGCTGAACGCGTCGCTCGATGCGCGAAGCGAGGCGGACTGCCAAATCCGCTCATTCGCGCACTCGATGGCCAGGAGGCCCTGGAAGTGCTGCGGGGCGAGGATGCCCGCGGGCCACTCGACAATCCGCACATCGTGCTGCTCGATCTCAACATGCCCCGTATGAACAGCCTGGAGTTCCTGTCCGAGCTTCGAAGTGATCCCGTCCTTGCCAACACGCCCGTCATCGTCGTGACGACCTCCGAAATGCCGTCGGACCTGGCCGAGGCGAAACGGCTGCGGGCCGACGGCTATCTCAACAAGCCGATCACGACCGATCAGCTCTGCGAGGTCATCCAACGCGTCGAGCGAGCTTCGGGCACTCCTTGAACGTTGCATCCGGGCGTTTGGTCGTTGTTGATGATGACGAGTACGTGCTGGAGCGGGTTCGACGCAGCTTCACCATCGACGGCTGGACACTGACCACATTTCGATCGCCCATCTTCGGCCTCGAGGTCTTGGGCGCAACCGAACTCGACAAAGAGCTCCTGCGATCGACGACGCTGCTCGACGCACTCGGGTTCGCCTCGCAACCAACAACGAGCTGAACCACCAACCTCTTCCTGAACGGTCAGCAACCCTCACGCCTGGCGCAGATCGATGCCGTGTGCAGCGGGTTTGCTGCCGGGTTCTCTATGACTCAGCGCCGGACGGCCGCGCACGGGTCGTTGCTGCACAACGGAGCCCCGGCGGCCAGGTTTGGGGTCACCGATGCACCGAGCAAACCGTTGCCCAGTTCAACAGCGCCGCCAACGATCATGCGGGCTCGACGATTGCTCTGTTGCGGCGACTCATCGCCGTTGTCATCATCGGCGTCGCTGTCGCCTGAACCGGCGTCACCGTTGGTGCCGTCACCCGAACCGCTTTCACCTGAACCGCCGCCACCGTTGGTGCCGTCACCCGAACCGGCGTCACCGTTGGTGCCGTCACCCGAGCCGCTGTCCCCTGAGGTGCCATCGCTTCCGGTGGTACCGCCGTCACTCGAACCACCGTCACCGTTGGCGTCTTCGTTGGCAGCCACATCGACGAAGGCGTAGGCGTCAGGGATTTCGAGCACCACGCCGTTGCGAGACTTTTGCAGCGTGATGTCGACGATGCCAGCCGTCGCTCGAAGCGGTGTGCGCACGGTGATCGACTCCCGGTTCTGGTGCACGACCTGGCCCGGCTGATCGTCGAACCACACGTAGGTGTCGGAGGGGAAGTTGCCGCGGATCACCACAGTGTTCGCCTGGTTGACATAGCCAGCCTGAGGCGAAACCGAAGTCGACTCCCATGCGCCCTTCTTGGCAACACCGGTATCCAGACCATCCGGCACAGGAGCCGGACCGGTGGGAACGGTGTTGACCGGAGCGGTCCCGATGCCGCCAGGAGTCGTGGTGCTCGGGGTGTCCCCGGAGCCTGCATCGCCAGCGTCAGAGCTACCGCCGTCGGAGCTACCGCCATCGGAGCTACCGGTGCCAGAGCCACCGCTGTCGGATCCGCCGCCACCAGACGACACCGATGTCGTCGTGGATGGGGAACCATCCGGAGTGGTGGTCGATGACCCCGATCCCGAAGACACTGTCGTCGTCGGACCGGCGCCGGGAGCCGTGGTCGGCGCAGCTGGCGTCGACCCGTCGCCGCCAACTTCTCCCCCGGCGGGGGCCGTCGTCGTGGTTTGCCCACCTTGTGGGGCGGTGGTCGTGACGCCAACTTGGTTCGAAAGCGTCGTCGATGGCTGATCGGGTCCAGCCCCTCCTTCGCCTCCGGCGTCAGGTGCGACCGTGGAGGTCGGCTGCTCGACCTCCACCGTCGTTGGTGGTGTTCCATCGAACTCGTCGCCAGCAATCTCGAAGGTCGTGACGAATGCGTCACCCAACCGGAACGACGCGTCGGCGGTCGGGACTGCCTCGATGATGAAGCTGTAACGCCCGGAGGGAAGGTTCGTGGCCAGACCGATCGCCGTGGCCTCCTCCGAACCGAGATCGATCGCTCCGTTTGCACCCGTAGCGGTCTCCACACCGTCGACGAGGAAGGGGTGGTCGATGATGGCGTAGACACCATTGTCCGTTGTGCTCAAGAGACTCAGCTCCCAGCGATACTCCTCGTCGAAGACCTCCGGTGGCGTCACGATCTCGATCTCAGCAGCAACCTCGTTGCTCGGGCTGAGCAACCCGCTCACCAAGACCTCGAGTTCGGTCGGAATCGGCGGTGCGTCACCTTCACCGATCGCCGCAGCTGCGTTCACCCGCCCTGAGACCGTTGACGTCGAGAGCGCGTCCTTCCGATCAGCGGTCGAGGTCACGGCATCCATGACCGAGGACATGGGGGCGTCGGGATTCATCTGCATCACCAAGGCCGCCGCAGCGGCAGCGGCCGGGGCAGCCTGGCTGGTCCCAGACATGAACCGGTAGTCGTTGCCAGGAATCGTCGACAGCATCAACACGCCTGGGGCGTAGACGTCGACGATGCCAGCGTTGTAGTTGGAGAATTCGGCTCGAGTGTCGCTCGGCGTCGACGCACCGACGACGATCATGTTCGGCCGATTGAAGCTGGCGGGGTAGACCGGCAGCGATGCGAGATCGACATTGTTGTTGCCCGCGGCGGCAACGACAAGGACACCTTGAGATGCCGCGTAGTCGATCGCCGCTCCCATGGGTGCAACAGCAGCGGCCGGAGTCCCTGGCTGTGAGCCGAGCGACAAGTTGATGATGTCCGCACCATTGTCGACGGCATAGCGGATGGCTGCAGTCACCGAAGCGCCGCTGATCGCCATCGAGCTGCCAGAACCCTGCCCGACATTGAGATCCATGATTCGAGCGTCCGGGGCGACACCGGCGATCCCGACACCGTTCCTGTTCGCCGTGATGATGCCCGCCACATGGGTGCCGTGAGAGTCGGCACCACGATTGAACGGGGTTGCATCATTGTTGGCGAAGTCCCAGCCGTTGCAATCATCGACGAAGCCGTTGCCTTCGTCGTCGATGCCGTTTCCGCAGATCTCGCCCAGGTTCGACCACGCCGAATTCTCGAGATCGGTGTGGGAGAAATCGACACCGGAATCGATCACGGCGATGACGATGCCTTGGCCATCCGCCCGGCCAAGGGTCGGTGCCACATCGAGATCAGCATCATCGGTCTGATCGATCGCTTGAACACGATCGAGATTCGTGCCGTCGTTCTCCAACCCCCACTGATAATCCTCGTAGAGCTCGGTGGTGATTCCGAGCGGTACATCTTCGACCGAAGAGAAGATGGCCGAATCGATGACCGAAGGATCACTGGTCTCGACGCCGTAGGTCCCGTCGCCGATCACGATGATCCGCTCGACGGCGGGGGCTGTTGCCAGCTGGTCGATGTAGGGATTGCCGTACAACGGTTCGATGGGCGCTGCTGGCTCCGCAGCCTCGGGGGCACGTTCCTCGGGCGCCACTGGCGGCTTGGAGAGCACGGCCGGGTCGAAGGCAACGAAGTTGCCATCCACGTCGATATAGCCCACCGTGCCGTCGCGTGCTTCCAGTCGGGCTCCTGGCGGCATGGCGGCCACCATTCCCGGTGTCAGGACTCGAGACGGGTCAACGGGTACGGCATCACCTGGTGCGAGGCCGCCAACGTCTTCGGAACCCCTATCGCTCGTGGCTGGCGCAGCCGGAGCACCAGCAATGGGTGTCACGATCAGGCGGGTCAGCCCGTCGTCGGGAAAGGAAGCTGCTGTGTTGATGGTGTCGTCAACTGGCGGTGGCGGCACAGCGGCTGCGGTCGGTGTCGAGAGCGCTGAACAGCTCGTCGAGAAGAGCGCCGCTGCGAAGAGCGTTGAAAAAAGGCGTCGTGCCTGCATGTCGAACCCATCCATGGTCGGTGCGTTCGCACCAGTCCGTGTCAGAGGTCTCGGCATCTTCGGGGCGAAGGTTTACTCCCTACAGTTCTGCCCCATGAACTTTCGCCGTTTGGCCTGTGTCCTCGGGACCATTGGACTGAGTCTCATGGCTTACAGCGCACCTGCTTCGGCCCACGGCGTCGAGGTCACCGCCGACATCGACGGCTCCACGGCCACGCTCGAGCTCACCGACGAAACCGGCGAGGTCTGCGTCGCCGTCGACCCGGCGCCACCGGCCGCAGCCGTGGTTGCCATTGTCGACGACGAAAGCGACGAGGTGCTGTTGATCCTCGGCGAGGGCTTCAATGCCACCTCGGCCTGCCAGTTCTTCGACGTCGACATCGTGAACGGCATCCTGGCTGATGTCGACGCTCATCGATTGGTCATTGCCTCCGGTCGATCCGAGTCCTCCGGACTCCTCACGAAACCCCGGGTATCGGAAAGTGAAACGGCGATTGCTCCGTCTGACGACGACACTGCCGAAACCATCGGCGAGAGCGAGACCAACGTGCCGTTGGTCTTCGGTGTCGGCATCGCCATCGGCATCGCTGCCGTTGTCATTCGAAAACGGTTCTTCTCCTGACCTGACCCGACGTCAGTTCAAGGGGGCGGTCGTGATGCTCGAATAGCACATCTCGTCGCCGGTGCCGTCTGACCACAGGATGTAGCCAACAGCCTCGTATGGAGCGAGTTCACGGTTCCATGCACAGTCGATGCGGATCGTGTCGCCGCTGTTGATGATGATCTCGTCGATTGGTCGGTAGTTCATCTGCCATTCGAAATCCCAGTCAGGGATGTCGACGAGGATCTGTTCTTCTGGCGTGTCAGGGTTCAGCGTGAGGCGAATGCTCGATCCGAGTTCGTGCATGTGAGCGAACACACTGGTGATGCGGCCGGGGTTGCGCACCGGCAGATCACAGGTCGACGACGCATCACCGCCTGTCATGCCGGCGAAGTCCTCGACAGCGGCGCCGCACTGGGTCATGAAGATGTCGGCGAAGGCACCGACCAACGGGCCGTACAACGACCGGACCCGTTCCTTGGCCAGGTCTCGATCGCAGAGCGGCTCGGTGTCGCCCTCGTAGCACGGGATCTCGGCTGGACCGAGGTAGAGCTGCTCGGTGAGTGTCTCGAAGGCGCCGCCTGCAGCAGCGATCTCTTCGTCGGACGCCAGGTCGAGGTGATACTCCGACGAGTCGGCTGGAGCCTCACCCTCGTAGTGGTAGTGGATCTGCAAAACAATGAACGCTCCAGGCTCCAGCGCCACGGCATAACCCTCAGGCAGGCGATCTGGCTGCGTACCCGGCGCCCAACCGCCGAGGTCTCGCAGCGACCCGCCACGCCCCTCGAGGCCAACACCCCCGTAGCAACTCCAACCCGGCTCGGGGGTGGCCGCATCCAGATCGTCGGCCAGTTCGCGCAGTTCAGGAGATGCCAACTTCACGATGCCGTG
>CAYGQE010000104.1:0-6540 GCA_964351995.1 uncultured Acidimicrobiaceae bacterium
TTCCTTGCTCCGTTCGAGGACGATCTCGATCGTGTCTTCGCGGTGCCCGGCGATCAAGATCTCGAGACCAACGACGGATCTTCCTTCTACGAGCTGATCGCCCAAACCCCGACCGCGTCGGCTGCCGGCGAGGGCTGGTTCGTCACCTCACTGGGTGGCTGGCAGATCATCGGGCTGAACTCACGATGCAACGACGCTGGAGGATGCGACGTCGACTCGGCCCAGTTCCAGTGGCTCGACAACGTGTTGCGCGAACAGCCCGCCACTTGTCGCGCCGTCATCTGGCACGACGCTCGCTTCAGTTCTGCCTTCCAGCAGATCGACGCCAACGACATGGGACCGATCCTGGGCCGCCTGACCGGTGCCGGTACTGCGGTGCTGATCACGGGAAGTCCGAGAAGCTACGAACGACTCGGCCCATCGAAGCCGAATGGCCAACTCGTCGTCCTTGGCGAGCAGGGCATCACTCATTTCAACATCGGTGGCGGAAGTGCCGTCGGTTTCGACTGGGCACCACACGCCGGCAGCCGAGTGCGTGAAGATGCAGACGGCTACGTCCGCTTCGTTTTCAGCCCTGCGGGTTACACCTGGGAGTTCGTGGCAACGTCAGCCGGGGGTGCAGAGCCAGACTCCGGTTCCGGCACCTGCTGACCGTCGGCGTCAAATCGCCTCGACCATTCACCGTGGGGTGAGCGAGCAAGTAACTTCAACTCGGGCGCCTTACGACTTCGCCACCAGCCGATCATCACGCTCGGCCCTGCGACCGAACATCGCAGAATGCCCGGGAGTGGCGACCGCCCGGTTCGCAGATCGAGTTCATCGAGGTCCAGGTCGACGTCGGAGTCAACCGAGTCGAACTCGAGTGATGCGATCGCGTCGAGCAGCTTTCGAGCATCGGCGACTTCATCGCGACTGGAGCCCTGCCACATCGCCGGGGTGACGCCACGTTCTCGCAGAAGCGCAGCAAGTCGCTGGAAGGGCCCGCGCTGACGAAACCCTCGGAAGGCGCGCACCGGGTCGAACCCGGGACGGAATGCAACATCGGTGTGCTCGAGCGACGCTCTTGCCATCGCCAACAGTACGGACGGATCTGCGTGATCGGCGACCGCACCGATCCGTTGGACCTCGACGCCGAGGCCGAGACCCAACCGGGGCCGGCTGATCTCGACCGTGGCCCAGATGCTGGGGTCGGTCGCATGCTCGAACCGCAGGAAGGCTCGCTCTCCGCCGACAACGAACAACCCCCACGTTCTGACCTCGCCGAATCCAATCCAGCGGGGCGGGCCGGCGTCTGCAACAGCGGAGGGGCGAATTTGTTCCCAGCGTTGCTTGGCAGCCAGCAGCCGACGCCGAGGTTCTTCCTTCATGCGTTCCAACGGCTGTGCTTGGGGCGTCTGGCCCGGGGCGTAAATGTCGAAACGAACGGTTCCACTTGGCACGTTCTGCGCTTCAACAGCGGCCTCGTATCGCAAGACCTCGGCGGTGAACAGCGACTGTGCCGCCATCAGCTCGTTGAAGGCGGTGCGGGTCTCGGAACGCTCGAGCGCACGACTGAGTTCGATGCGGCGGCGCCTGGCCCAACGGCGGTCGAGCGCGGCGACGGCGACAACGGCGACCAACAAGGCCGCTGCGAAGGCGACCAACACAAGGCGTTCCACAGCGCAAAGCTAGCTCGCACGCCGTTCCCGATCGGCCACCCTCCCCGCCTGCGACCCTTTTCTGGGGTCAGGTCCTCCCAAGTTGGGTAGCGGGGCGCACCACGGACCGCTCGTCGACGCTGGCTCGAAGTTCTTCTGACTTTTCTCCAAAGAGCCACCGAGCTTGCGTTTTCCCTGTTCACAGCATCGCGTCTTTGACAATTGAGCGCCGCAGCTCACCCAGCCGCCCCTTCTGCACCGGCCAGTGTCACACCCCCTGAGGAAGATGGAGCACATGAAGACCGCCCAGCTCACACTCCTCAACAACGACCGCCCCTGGGATCTCGACGACGGCACCCGCCGCACTGGCCTCGCCGGCCTGGCGAAGGCTCGTGCCGCCCTCGCCCCGCATCTCGCTGCGAAGGCAGCGACGCAGGACCAGCACGAACTGGCCGCCTGACCCACCCAGTCATAAGCTGCCGAAATGTCTGACACCACGCTCGAACCGAACGACGTCGTCATCGTTGACGCTGTCCGCTCCCCCGTTGGTCGCCGTAACGGTGGCCTGTCCACGCTTCACCCCGCCGAACTTCTGTCCAAGGTGCAAGCTGCGCTCTTCGAACGCACCGGGGTCGACCCCAACGAGGTCGGCCAGGTCGTGACCGGCTGCGTCAGTCAAGTCGGCGAACAAGCCTTCAACATCGGCCGCACCGCTTGGCTGTCTGCTGGCCTGCCAATGGGCGTCGCCAACACCACGGTCGACGCACAGTGTGGTTCCTCTCAGCAAGCCACGAACATGGCGTCGGCGCTGGTCAAGGCTGGCGTGGTTGACGTTGCCGTTGCATGCGGTGTCGAGGTCATGAGCAGAATCCCGATCGGAGTCGGCGGCGCCAAGCAACTTGGGCTCGGTGTCCCGATCCCCAAGCCGTATTTCGAGCAATACGAGATGACGAGCCAGTTCGAGGGCGCCGAGCGCATCGCCGAGAAGTGGGGAATCACCCGCGACGACACCGACGCCTTCGGTCTGCGTTCACAGCAACTCGCCGCCCAAGCGTGGGCAGAGGACCGTTTCGCTACCCAGATCGTCCCCGTCGAAGCACCTGACGTCGACGAAGAAGGCAACCCCACCGGCACGACCCACACCGTCACCAACGACGAGGGCCTGCGCGAAAGTACCCTCGAGGGCCTGGCCAAGCTCAAGCCGGTCGCACGAGAAGACGGCGTGCACACCGCGGGTTCGGCCTCCCAGATCTCCGACGGCGCCGCAGCGGTCTTGCTCATGACCGCCGCCAAGGCCGAGTCACTCGGCCTCACACCGCTCGCCAAGATCACCGACACCTGCAACGTCGGCACCGATCCTGTCTTGATGCTGACCGGCCCGATCGACGCCACTCAGCACCTGCTCGAACGCAACGACATGACCATGGCCGACATCGATCTCGTCGAGATCAACGAAGCGTTCGCTTCGGTCGTGTTGGCGTGGGAGAAGGAACTCGGCGCAAACCGAGACATCATCAACCCCAACGGCGGCGCCATTGCGCTCGGCCACCCACTTGGAGGCACCGGCGCCTTCCTCATGACCAAAGCGGTTCACGAGCTCCACCGTGCCGACAAGCAAACAGCACTGATCACCATGTGCTGCGGTGGAGGCCTTGGCACCGGAACGATCATCGAGAAGCTCTAGAACACTCACCACCTTTGCCGTTGGTCTCTTGGCCGGGCTCCTCACGGGGTGCCCTGCCGAGGCTGACGACGCCTCGGCGCTGTCCAACGATGCGGTCGTCGAGTTCGTCATCGACGGTGACACCGTCGACGTCGTTGTCGGTGGCGAGCGTGAACGCATTCGCCTCATCGGCATCGACACGCCCGAGTCGGTGAGCCGCAACGTTCCCGTGCAGTGCTTCGGGAAGGAGGCTTCCGACGCCCTCACCGGGCTGTTGCCACCGGGCACCGTGCTGCGTATCGAACGCGATGAGGAAGCTCGCGATCGATACGGGCGGCTACTGCTCTATCTCTACCGCAACGAAGACAACCTGTTTGTCAACCAATGGATGATCGAACAGGGCTTCGCCGACACGCTGTTCTTCGATCCGAACAACACCTTCGAAGGGCCCTTCACCCGGTCGAGAAACGATGCCAGAGCCGCCGGCCTCGGCTTGTGGGGGTCATGTGATGGTCCGGACCAACCGCTGGAGTAGCGTTCACGGGCGTGTCGCTGTCTACTGAACGTCTCGGCCGACCAGCCGATGCCCGACTCGTCCTCATCGTTGCCGATTCCCTCGGTGCGTCGAACGCCTCGAACATCGGCGTGTACCGAAGCCTGCGAGATGGGCTGGCGACCAGCGCCGGCCTTCAAGTTCCCTGCCCTTGGGCACGGGGCGCTGCAGTCGAGTACCGAGGCGAGGACGTTGGCGTTTGCCTGACCGTCAACGCCGAACACGAGTCGTATCGGTGGGGGCCAGTCACGCAGGCACCATCGCTGCAAGGCGGCAACGGCGGTTTTCCCTCAACGCCAGCTGACTTGTGGGAACACGCCGACCTCGAAGAGACTCGCAGGGAGTGTCGGGCCCAGGTCGAACGAGCGGTGCTGTGGGGGTTCGACGTCACACATCTGTCGGCCCACCTCGGAACGCTCTGCGCTCGCCCCGAGTTCTTCGACGTCTATCTCGATCTGGCCATCGAGTTCAATCTGCCCATCAGCCTGCCCGATCCGTCGATCGACCTCGGTTTCGAGGCCCGGGCATTGGCCGCTGAAGAGGGCATCCTCGTGCCCGATCGCGAAATCACGGCGCCTCTGCAGCGAGCGTCTCGAGCCGACATCGATGCGATCATCGCTGACCTGCCCGCTGGTGTCACCGAGATCCACGTCCGCCCTGCCGAGGACACCCCCGAGCTACGAGCGATCACGCCGTACTGGGCCGCCCGGGTCAGCGACGCACACTTGGTCACCCAAGACTGGGCGTTCCGTGCCGCCCTCGAACGCTCGGGTGCCGAGCTCATCAGCTACCGCGACCTCCGCACCGCCCAACGCACATAGCAGTTGGGAGGACCCGACCCCTCCCAACCTCGAAGAGTTGGGAGGACCCGACCCCTCCCAAGTTCTAGGCCACAACCCAGTCGAGGAGTTCGAGACCGGCGAACAATGGGCCGCTGGCACCGGTGGGTTTGAGGTCGCCCTTCATGTATTCAGCGGCCAAGACGAGGTCGCCGCTGAGCCACTCGGGCACCTGCTTCTTCGACAGCCCAATGATCGCTTCGGCCGGACGCTCGGTCGGGCCCGTCACCTGGCCGTCGACGATGGCGATGACCACAGAGACCTTTGAAGCATCAACTTTCGAGCCGATACCCAGGCCAATGTCGCCTGACAACCCGGGGATCGGTGCTCGATCAGCAGACAACGCCACGAGCTCGTTGACGAACCCTTCGGTGAAGGGTTCGGATGCAAAGGTCACGATCACGCCACCTGCTCGGTCGAGGCCACGTCGATACGGGCGAACAGATCGGTCTCGTCCATCTCGATGCCCACACGGCTGTGACCAAGGATGAAGTCCTCGTGGGGGTAGGCAGCCACGGCATCGTCGTCGGGAAGCCCGAACCAGAACTTTTCGTTGGGGTCGATCTGTGTGGCGTGGGCCAGCAGAGCTTCCTGGCGAGCTCGCCAGTAGCCGGTGATGTCGATCTTGGTCGTGATGCGGTGATCGGAATCGGGACGCTCGAACCAGCGCTCGTCGTAGGGCGACTCGAGGCCGAGCTCGGTGTACTTGGCATGCCACGACGTGAGCCGAGCCCGGCTCCAGGTCGAGTAATAGAGCTTCAGCGGCTCGAACGGATCGCCGAGCTCGGGATACCAATCGGGGTCGCCCGCTCGTTCGTAGGCAAGGACGCTGATGTCGTGGACCCGCAGGTGGTCAGGGTGGCGGTAGCCCTGCTGATCGTCGGAATAGGTCAGGATGACCTCGGGCTTGAACCGCCGGATCTCCTTGACCAGCCGGCCCGTGGCTTCGTCGAGATCGGCTTGCCAGAAGCAGTCAGGGTGGTTGTTCGGCTCGGTGTCTTCCATTCCAGAGTCGCGGTATCCGAGCATCACGAGCTCGTGGAATCCTATGGCCTTGACCGAACGTGCGAGCTCATCGGCCCGAACCGCCTGGAGGTTGTTGCGAACCTCTTCGCGTTCCATTGCCGGATTGTGGATGTCGCCTTCCTCGCCGCCGGTGCAGCAGATCAGCGATGTTTCGACTCCCTGGTCGACGTATCGAGCGACCGTGGGCGCGCCCTTCGAAGCTTCATCGTCGGGGTGGGCGTGCACACTCATCAGGCGAACCATCGACCAAACGCTATCGCTGCAGATTTCGCTCAAGATGGGGAACCCGACACGAGGGAGACAGCGTTACTAGTGTCATGTTCGAACTCGGAGGTTTATCCATGGATGATCCAGTGGTGTGGGGCGGAATCTGGCTGGCTGTTGCCGCGGTGCTCGGCGTGTCAGA
The DNA here is from genome assembly GCA_964351995.1 of uncultured Acidimicrobiaceae bacterium. Taxonomy (GTDB): domain Bacteria; phylum Actinomycetota; class Acidimicrobiia; order Acidimicrobiales; family SZUA-35; genus SZUA-35. The sequence goes on from CAYGQE010000104.1 coordinate 6,125, forward strand.
GATGGCTTCAGGCAGTTCGTTCTGGTTGGCTCCCTTTGCGGTCGCCGCCCTTCCGGCATCGATCGTCAGTTTCATCGGTGCGCCGATCGCCGTTGGTTGGCTGCTTTTCTTGATTGGCTCGGTCGCTTGCTTCTTGGCCATGCGACCGTTGGCGAAGCGACTGGATCTGGATGTGCCGCACACCCCCGGCATCGGGGCCAATCGATTGGTTGGCAGCGAAGCGGTCACGATCGAGGAGATCCCGTATGGCGCCGACACCCAGGGCTCGATCAAGGCTGGCGGCGAGACGTGGAATGCCGTCACCGATCACGACATCGCCATCCCCGTCGGCACTGCCGTCCGCATCATCGAGGTTCGTGGCACCAAGGTCGTCGTCGAGCCGGCGCCCGATTCAGAACTCCACCGCTTCACCTGAG
>CAYGQE010000104.1:6640-10484 GCA_964351995.1 uncultured Acidimicrobiaceae bacterium
CATGCGGTGCGGCGTGGAACTCATCTACAGAAAAGAGAAAGCACATGGGAGCAGCATTGGGAGGGATACTCCTGATCCTCGTGGTCTTCGTGATCGCCTACGTGGCGTTCGCGGTGAAGATCGTGAGCCCGTATCAGCGAGGGGTCATTGAACGGTTGGGTAAGTACAAGGGCACGGTCGACCCGGGCTTGCGTGTGATCATTCCGCTGGTCGAGAAGATCCGGAAGGTCGACATGCGTGAGCAAGTGATCGATGTTCCGCCGCAGGAGGTCATCACGCAAGACAACGTGACCGCTGCGGTCGACGCGGTGGTCTATTTCGAGCCGACCGATCCGCAGCGCTTGCTCTACAACATCTCGAACTTCATCCTGGCCGTGACGAAACTGGCCCAGACGAACCTTCGAAATGTCATCGGTGAGATGACGCTCGATGAGGCGTTCACGTCTCGTGAACGAGTCAACGGAACATTGCGTCAGATCCTCGACGACGCCACCGACAAGTGGGGTGTTCGTGTGGTTCGAGTCGAGATCCAGCGCATCGATCCACCCGCCGACGTCATGAGCGCCATGCACGAGCAGATGAAGGCCGAGCGCACCCGTCGTGCGGTCGTCACCGAGGCCGAAGGTGCTCGTGAAGCGGCAATCACACGGGCCGAGGGCGACAAGGCCAGCGCCATCCTCACCGCAGAGGGCAACCGGCAAAAGGACATCCTCAACGCCGAAGGTGAAGCCCAAGCGGTTCGCACCCGAGCCGAGGCCGAGCAGTACCGCCAAGAGGTGGTCGCCCAAGGTGAAGCGCACGCCATCGAGGCGGTCTACGGCGCCATCATCAATTCCGGCACCGACGATCGTGTCATTGCCATCAAGTACCTCGAGTCGCTCCAGCACATTGCCAACGGTCAGGCCACGAAGATCTTCGTGCCGGCCGACATGAGCGCCACCCTCGGCTCGATCGGCGGTATTGCCGAGATGCTGAAGAGCGGCGGCGGCAATGATGGTGCGATCACGCTTGCTGCTCTGGAGGAAGAAGACGCTCCCGCTCGACGAACGGTTCCGCAGGGTCAGAAGGCACAGCCGGATCGGCCGAAGCCAGCCGCTCCGCCCGCCCCACAGGCACCGCTGCCGCCTGCGCCACCTCGGCAGTAGCAATCCCCAGCGGACATCGACTGCGCTGCACATGCTTCTGAAACCGAGCGTGTGCGGCGCAGTTTCGCGTTTCGGGTGAAGCCCGAGCTGCTGCAGCCCAGCACCGCCAGGGGCGATCTCGTCGAGAACCCGATCACCAGTACAGTTCGCCGCGATGGAAGAGCGCCGACCACGACGGTCGTTTGGTGTTCTCCTGGCGGCTGCACTGTTCATTTCATCATGCACCGGAGGGGAGTCCGACGACGCGACACCGACCTCGACCATCGCGCCCACGACCACCTCCATCCCGACCTACGACGTTGCCTCGATGAGTGCGCCGGCGCTCGGCGACCTTGCGGCCTGCGAAGGTGCCGTCGGCACCGAAGAAAGCCGTTTCGAGGCCGACATCGCCCTCGACCAACCGGGCGATGAGCTCGTTGTTTCGGTGTCTTGTGCTGGCAGCTCACTCGGTCGCGTGCTGTTGCTCAGCGGGGATCCGGCCGGGGCACGTTTGTTGTCCGAGCCGATCAAGGGCGCCAACCCCATTCCAATCGGCACCGGTCCCGTCCGCCTCTTGGCGTTCCAGCTACTGGACGAAGAGCGTGCGCTGCAGACCGTCTACCGCTGGGACAACGGCCAGATCCGGGCCATGTCTGAAGTCATCCTCACGATCGACGAATACCAGAACGCCATCGGCGAGGCCGTCGAGGTCCAGGCTCCGCTCACCCGAGCTGATCTGTTCGACCAAGCCAGTCCGGCGGTGGTCAGCCTCGATGGAGTCACCTGTTCGGCAAGCCAGCTCGAAGCGGGTACAGGCTTCGTCGTCGCCCCCGACCTCGTGGTGACTGCAGCGCACGTGGTTGAAGGATACGAGTCGATGGTCATCACCTCGATCGACGGTGCCCAGCGCACCGGCAGCGCCATCGGGTTCGCTCCCGGCCAGGACGCTGCACTGATCAGGCTGGACGAGCCGGTCGACGTCGAGCCGCTGCGATGGAGCACTCGAACACCGCGAGTCGGCTCGGACATCACGGTGCTCGGCTATCCGCTGAACCTCGATCTCAGCGTCACCGCCGGCACGATCAGCGGCGTTGGCCGAACGATCTTGTTCCCGAACGACGAGATCATCCCCAACGTGATGCAGACCGATGCACTCACCAACCCCGGCAACAGCGGCGGCCCTTGGCTGGACGAAACCGGCAGCGTCATCGGCCTTCACATTGCTGGCCGCGATGGCGCCGCTGGCATCAACTGGGGGGTTGACGCCGAGGTCGTGCGAGCCCTGGTCGATCAGTGGGCCGTGGAGCCTCAGCCCTATCTGCCTTGCGCCCCACCCGAGGTCTTCCTCGTGCGTTCTGAGACCGAGGGAGACAACGTCGACGAACTGATCGAGCTGTTCAGCGACTACGCCGGCGGTATCACCTCGGGCGATTTCGATCTGGCCTACGAGCGTCTGTGGCAACCAACCACGGGTGTCACGGCATGGTCAGCCGAGTTGGCCACCAGCACGTGGAGCAACGTCGCCGTCACCGGTGTGGCGAACGCGCCCGCCGAACGCGTGGCCGAATACGAGCTCGGCGACACCAACTCACTCGAGGTCACCGTCACCGCCACCACGAATCAAGCATCGCGTTTCGGCCCCAGCGGGCAGGAGTGCACCAACTGGCAGCTGACCTACCTGGTCGCTTCGGCTGACGGCGCCTTCTGGCAGATCGTGTCGAGCGGCGGCAGCGTGCCGACCGCTTGCTAGCAATCGTCGTGTAACGTCACGGCCTCACACAGCATTGTGCGAAGTCCGGTGAGATCCCGGCACTGTCCCGCAACGGTAGTTCTGCCGCAGCCGCCAGCTGCGAGCCGACGAGTCCGGTCGACCGATGTCGTGCGCAGTAACCAGACCCTCGAGGCAAGGGCGGTTCGCAGGTTCACCTTCGATCCCACTTGTCCTCCCCTATGTGGAGGATTTTCCATGAAACTGACCCGATTGTTCGCGCTGCTCGCAGCGCTGATGTTGATTGCCGCTGCGTGCGGTAGCGACAGCACCCAAGACGACGCCGAAGCGATAACCACCGAGTCGTCAAACGATGAGGCCGACGAAGGCGGCACTGAAGACGAAGGTGGAGACGCCGAGGACGAAGGCGCCATGGCAGACGACGATGCAGTCGTCGAAGACGAGACGGCAGAAGGTGAGTTCCCGACGGCCATCATCTCGCTCTCCCCGACTGCCACCGAAATGCTCTTCGCCATCGGCGCCGGCGACCAGGTGTTGGCCGTTGATGACTTCTCGAACTTCCCGGCCGAGGCCGCCGACAAGATGCAAGGCCTGTCGGGCTTCGACCCGAATGTCGAGGCCATTGCCGGCCTCGAGCCCGACCTCGTCGTCACTGATGGCACCAACCCCGACTTCCTCGCCCAGCTCGATGCCCTCGGCATTGCCCACTGGGAAGGCCCGGCGGCAACCGGATTCGACGACATCTACACCCAGATCGAGCAACTCGGTGCGGCCACTGGCAACGTCGGCGACGCTGCCGAGTTGGTCTCGTCGATGCAGGCTCGGGTCGACGCCGCCACCACGTCGGTTCCCGAGTTCGAATCTCCCGTCACCTACTACCACGAGCTGGATCCGACCTTCTTCTCGGTCTCACCGAACACCTTCATCGGCTCGATCTACACCCTCGTCGGGCTCGAGAGCATCGTGGCCGCCGACGCTGACGACTACCCAC
>CAYGQE010000105.1:0-10058 GCA_964351995.1 uncultured Acidimicrobiaceae bacterium
GGGTCGAGCGGGAGCTGGTGAATGGCGCTCGAGTCAGGTTGCGTCAGTGCTGAGGCCGTTTGGCCGCTCTGCGCGTGTGCCGCTCGATGGCCAGGCGAACGAGCTCGTCGATCAAGTCGGCGTATGACAGGCCTGAGGCTTCCCACATCTTGGGATACATCGAGATCGGGGTGAAGCCGGGAATGGTGTTGAGCTCGTTGAGGAGGGGACCTCGTCCGCCTTCCTCGACCAAGAAGTCGGCTCTGGCCATGCCTTCGCACCGCAGCACTCGATATGCCTTCTCGGCGAGCGCTTGGAGTTCGGCGACCATTTCGGGCTCGAGCGGGGCGGGGATCAGTAGCTCGGCGGCACCGTCTTTGTACTTGTCGTCGAAGTCGTAGAAGTCGGCCGCCGGTTTGATCTCGCCTGGCAACGACACCCTGACCTCGTGATTGCCGAGCACGGCGAGCTCGATTTCGCGGGCGTCGACCCCTTCTTCGAGCACGAGCACGTCGTCGTAAGCGAAGGCAGCGTCAACGCCGGTTCGAAGCTCGGCGAGTGTGGTCGCCCGGCTCACGCCAATGGACGATCCCATGTTGGCCGGCTTCACGAAGATGGGGTAGCCGAGGTGGTCGGCGATGTCGGCGAGGCGCTCGTCGGTGGCGTTCTCGTGTTCGAAGAGGGTGACCCACCGAGTCTGTGGGATGCCCGCCGCCCCGGCCACAGTCTTGGCCATGGCCTTGTCCATTGCGAGCGCCGAGCCGAGAACGCCAGAGCCGACGTAGGGAACGTTGGCAAGTTCGAGCAGGCCTTGGATGGTGCCGTCCTCGCCGAGCGGGCCGTGAAGTAGTGGCAGTACGACAACCTGGGCATCGGCGGCTGGGACCACGGCGGCGGCGAGATCGGTGGACTGTCCCGCTGCTTCGAGCTTGGGAGGCAGCGCATGGGCGCCTTCGGCCAGCGCACGCATTGCTTCTTCGGCTCGAACGACTTGACCGGTCCTGGTGATGCCGATCGCCTCGATCGAGTATCGGGTGGGGTCGGCGGCAGCGAGCACATGACTGGCTGTGGTGCACGACACTTCGTGCTCTGCAGATTGGCCGCCGAACACGACTACCAGACGAATCGGTTGCATCGCTTGACCGTAGCCGCAGCCATCGCTGCGATGGGCCAGTTCTCGGTGTACAAAACTGACCGTGATCTTCAGCACGAGCGAGGTAGCCGAGATCGTTGGCGGGACCGTTCACGGTCCCGTTTGCACCATCGAAGGAGCCTCGATCGACAGTCGGTCGGTTGCTGATGGGGCGTTGTTCGTCCCGATCGTGGCCGAGCGAGACGGCCATGACTTTATCGACGCTGCCATGTCGAACGGGGCCGCTGCTCACTTCACCACGGGCCCCACCTCGGCGGCGTCCGCGGTGATCGTCAGCGACACGGCTGAGGCGTTGACCGAGCTCGGTCGAGCATCCCGGCAGCGCCTGAGTGGTCCGGTCGTCGGCGTCACGGGAAGCGTTGGCAAGACCTCGGTGAAGGATCTGTTGCTGGCGGCCATGGGCGGCGTCCGCCGTGTCCACGCCAATCCTGCGTCGTTCAACAACGAGTTGGGCTTGCCCCTGACGTTGGTCAATGCGCCGGATGACACTGAGGTCACCGTGCTCGAGATGGGAGCCCGCGGCATTGGCCACATCGCACAACTCTGCGGCATCGGGTCACCGACGATCGGCATCGTCACACGGGTGGCCGGTGCGCACACCGAACTCTTCGGCTCACTCGAAGGTGTCGCGCAGGGCAAGGGCGAATTGGTCGAGTGGCTGCCTTCCGGGGGCACTGCGGTGCTGAACAGCGATGATCACCGGGTGCTCGCCATGGCCAGTCGTACGACGGCAAACGTCATCACCTATGGCAGCGATGGCGATGTGCGGGTGTCAGACCTGCGCCTCGACGGGGCCATGCGGCCGACGTTCGCAGTGGCGACGCCGTGGGGCACGACCGAGATCTCGCTCGGGTTGGCCGGCGAGCACATGGCGTACAACGCAGCTGCGGCGATTGCTGCTGGGGGAGCGGCCGGTGTCGACCTGGCCGACATGAAGCAGGGCCTCGAAGCGGCGACCGCAAGCGCCTGGCGCATGGAAGTCGCAACGGCAGTTTCGGGGGCAACGATCATCAACGATGCGTACAACGCAAACCCGGCGTCGGTGCGGGCTGCACTTGCTGCGCTGCTGAAGAGTGCATCGCCTCGCCGGTCCGCCGTGCTCGGGGTGATGGCCGAGTTGGGCGACGAACACGGTGAGGAGCATCTGGCAATCGCTGCCGAGGTGGTGGCTGCCGACGTTCGATTGATCGCGGTCGATGCAGCGACCTACGGGGCAAAGGCCGAACACGTGGCGTCGATCGATGAGGCGATCGTGGCCCTCGGCGCCCTGGATGGCCAGGACGCGGTGCTGGTGAAGGGAAGCCGGGTAGCGGGGTTGGAACGGCTGGCCGCGATCCTCCTAGAAGCAGACAGCGCCGAGTAGCGTCGCCTCTCATGTCGAACACCTCGTCGAATGCTCCGGTCACCGGAACTGGACCAAACTGCCGACCCGTCGAAGCCTCGCGGTTTGCCATCTTTGATGAGTGCCCGCACTGCGGGGGCGGAATGGCTCCCGAGCACGCCCACTACCGCTGCGGCTCCTGCGGCTGGCGCGATTCCTGCTGTGATTGACGTGACTGAACTGATCGTCATCAAGCTGTGACCAATCGTTGGGTGTTGGGCGCCCGGCCCAAAACGTTGCCCGCTGCCGTCGTTCCCGTTGCGCTCGGCACCGCTGCGGTTGGTGATCTGGGCGACGTGATTTGGTGGCGAGCAGCGGCTGCTCTCGTCGTTGCTCTTGCGTTGCAGTTGGCGACGAATTTCGTCAATGACTACGCCGACGGCGAGCGCGGAACTGACGACGATCGAGTGGGGCCCATTCGCTTGGTCGGCTCCGGGCTGGCGACGGCTCGTGAGGTCAAGATCGCAGCACTCGCTTCCTTTGCTGTCGCTGGAGTCGCCGGTGGCGCTTTGGCGCTTGCCGTTGGCCCGCAACTGTTGCTGGTCGGGTTGGCCTCCGGGGTTGCGGCGTGGGCGTACACGGGCGGACCTCGGCCCTACGGCTACCTCGGGCTTGGCGAGGTGTTCGTGTTCGTCTTCTTCGGCCTCGTGGCCACGATGGGCTCGACCTACGTCCACACCGAGTCGATCACTGGCGTCTCTGCTGCCGCAAGCGTGTTGGCGGGCTGCTTGGCCGTCGCGCTGCTCGTGATCAACAATCTGCGCGATATTCCGGGCGACACCGTGGCTGGCAAGCAGACGCTGGCGGTGCGGCTGGGAGATCAGCGAACACGCGGCTTCTATGGGCTGCTCTTCGTCTTGAGTGCTGCGGTGATCGTCGGGATCGGGATCGACCGACCGCTTGCGCTCATCGGACTCGTGGGACTGGCGTTGGCTGTCCGGCCAATCAAGACCGTCATGGGTGGAGCCAGAGCCGAAGCGCTGATCCCTGTGCTGGGTGAGACTGGGCGAGTGCAGTTGGTGGCGGGTCTGCTTGTTGCGGCTGGGCTCGCCGTCAGCTGACGGTCGGTGGTTCGTTGCAACCGGCAGTCCCAAGTCGGCTCAAGTGCGTCTCCCAGCGGCCGATGAACCTCATGTGACCGCCACGCCTGCGAAGCGCAGTAAGAGACGAGCCGACCCCGGCCCTGTTGCTGCGCCCAGTCGCATGCGTTCCAAGCGTCAGCAGCAGATCGTCCAGATGGTGAAGGGCTATGACTCGACCTTCTCGATTTCGGTCGCGCTCCGCAACATCTTCCTGCTCTGGACGCTGTTCGGCCTTGCGCTTGTCGTTTTCAGCGTTCTTGCCTATTCGGCCGACCCGTTGAGCCAGTCCGGGACAACGACGCAGCGGACGATCGACGCCCTGCGCAGCGGCAGCGTCCCGCTCTTTCTTCTGACCTTCGTTGCTTGTGGAGGCTGGATGGCCAAGAGCATTGCCAACGTTTCCAGGCTCGGGCGTAAGCCAACAATTGGCGTCCTGGCTCGGGTTCGACGTCACATCCTCGCCGTCTGCTTCGGCCTGGTCGCTCTCATGTTCGCCTTGTTCGTCCCACCGTTGTTTCTGGTGTTTCTCTTGGTTGCTGGTTCGCTGTTCTTCTACGCTCAGATGTGGATGCACCTTCTGCTGCTCGATGCGGTGAAAATGCTCTGGGGAACCTCGTCGCCGCCCAACGGGCAGCATGAAGATGTCGATCACTATGTGTTGGTCTGGTTCTGGACGTGGGTGACCTTCATCAGCGTGTTGGGCATGGAGGTCTCGCCCGCGGACATCTCTGATTCGACGCTCGACCTTCTGATGATGATTGCCGGCGCCGCTTGCGTTGTTTCCGCACTCTTGGCCAGTCGCCTCGTCATGGCCATCTCGAAACGACAAGACGCTCGGCTGTTCGCCATCATCCACGAAGTCGAGGATGACCCGGAGGGCAAGCCGGTCACCGATGAGGACATCGCCGCCGCCTGGAACCGTTCGGCTTCCTACATCGACATACAGCGCTGACAGGTTGCTACGGGCAACCCGGCGCTGAGCGCTCCGGTTCAGACTCGAGGCGCCATGCCAGCGAGCAGTAGATCGACGAGTTCGGTTGGCGCTGAGGCGGGAGAGCCTGAATCGAACGGTGGTTGCGGGTCGTACTGGATGGCGAGTTGGGCAAGCTTGGCGGTGTTCTCATCAGCAAGTTTTGCTGCGAGCGTCAGCGCCATGTCGATGCCTGCGCTCACGCCGCCTGCAGTGCCGATGCCGGCCTCGTTGTGCAGGATGACTCGATCATCTGACGGTGTGGCGCCGTAGCTGGCGAGCCGGTCGAGCACCGCCCAGTGGCTTGTCGCTGTGAGACCATCGAGCAGTCCGGCGGCACCGAGCAGGAGTGACCCGGTGCAGACTGAGGTGACCCACGTGGCTTGGGGGGCCACGGTCCGCAGCCAGTCGACGACCGGGCCATCGAGGTGCTTTGACGTGCCGAGGCCCCCGGGAACGATCACCACGTCGGGATCGAGACAGTCGTCGAAGGTGACCCCGACGGGTAGGCCGCTGGTTCGGGAGTGGTCACTGACCAGCCCGAGTGATTCGCCGACCCACACGTTCTCGGCGCCGGGAAGCACATCGAGAACATTGAATGGACCCACGATGTCGAGCATCGTGAATTCGTCGTACAGGACGTAGGCGATCTTCATGCCTTCACTCTGCGTGCTGGCGCTGGATCACACAAGCCGTTGCACGGTCACGCTCCCCACGTTTCCGGTCGCTTGCGCAGCCAGAACGAGTCAGGCGACGACGCCGGCCATGAGTTCGAGCAGCGTTGGCGGCCCACTGATGACGAGCGTGTCGACGCAGGACTCGTCCCACTTCGCCAGATCGTCTCGGATCTTTTCGGGTGGCCCGACGAGGGCGACGTCTTCGACCATCGACGTGGGGACGGCGGCAATGGCGGCCCTCTTGTCGCCCGCCAGGTAGAGATCTTGGATCTTGTTGCATGCGCCCTCGTAGCCCATGCGAGCGAACACGTTGAGGTGGAAGTTCGCCTCCTTGGCGCCCATTCCGCCGGCGTAGAGCGCCAACATCGGGCGAACCGCGTCGGCGGCCTTCTCGATGTCGGCATTGGGCACGACGGGGACGACGGCGGCAACGTCGAAGGTGGCGGCGGTTTGGCGTGCGCCTTCGCGGGCGAAGCCTTCGGCGAGATGGTCGGCATACCACTGATTGTCCTTCGGGGAAAAGAACAGAGGCAGCCAACCGTCGGCGATTTCGGCTGTCATGGCAACGTTCTTCGGCCCTTCGGCGCCAAGGTAGATCGGGATGTTGTTGCGCACAGGGTGCACCGTCGACTTGAGGGGCTTGCCGAGATCTGAGCCGCCCTTGAACGGCATTTGGTAGTGCTCGCCGAAGTATTCAACGGGTATGTCTCTGGCCAGGATGCGTCGGATGATCTCGACGTACTCGCGAGTGCGGGCCAACGGCTTCGGGTAGGGCTGGCCATACCAGCCCTCGACCACTTGAGGTCCTGAAGCGCCGAGTCCGAGACGGAACCGACCGCCGGACAGGTGATCCATCGTGATGGCGGCCATGGCCATGGCCGCCGGCGTGCGAGCCGAGATCTGGCAGATCGACGTGCCGAGTCCAATGCGTTCGGTTGCGGCGCCCCACCAGGCCAGCGGGGTGAGCGCATCTGACCCGTACGCCTCGGCGCTCCACATGCTGTCGAAGCCGAGGTCTTCGGCGGCAGCGACCTGTTCGACCGCACCAGCGGGAGGACCTGCCGACCAATAGCCGAGTCCGAGAGCGAGTTTCATGAAATCCTCCGTCTGAAAGTGGGCTGATCGGGCGCAATACTGCGATCCGATCCAGCCTTCGAGGTTTAGCACCTCTAGCCTTCGCCTTCGGAATTCCGCCGATCTTGGAGACGCCGTCGTGGCGACGCACTACAAAACACTTGGCGTCACCTCTGATGCGTCGGCCACAGCTGTTCGCAAGGCGTATCACGACCAGGCTCGCAGGTGGCACCCCGACCGTTTCGCCGGGAAATCCGCGCTCGAGGCCAAAGAGGCCGAGGACCGGATGCGCAAACTCAACGAGGCGTGGTCTGTGCTCGGTGACGCTGGCATGCGCAAAAGCTACGATCGCGAACTTGCCGGGTTGCGCAGCGGTGCATCCACGGTCGGCGAGGCAATACGGACCGACGGCGGGATCCCCCGGATCGATCCGCGCTTGCTGGACCCCGAGTTCCTTGCCGCTCGTCGCCGGCACATGGAAGAAGACATCGAGGCTCGGCACTCCGGCGTCCTTCGGACGCTCACGGTGCTCGGCTTCTTTGGGTTGCTCGCTGGCATCTTCATTTTCACCGCTTACGCCAACGGATCATCTGGCACGGCACCCACCACTACGTTCCCCGCTCCCGACCTCGGCATCGGGATTGAGGCCGGTTCGTGTGTTCGCTTCATGAGCGGGGGAGCGCTGCAAGAGCGGGAGTGCGATGCACCGAATGACGGACGGATTCTCGGTGTCAGGGAAGACGAAGGAAGCGCTGCGTGTCCGGCGGGAACGACACAACAGCGCATGCTGCCGAACGAGTTGATCCTGTGCCTTGGTGAGTAGACCGATTCCTCGACCGGCTTGCTGAGCCGGTTCGGTCTAGGTTGCCGAAATGGATTTTCGCGAACACCGAGTGACCGAGCTCGCATCGAAGGTTCGCTCCCGTGAGATTTCCGCCGTTGAGCTGACCAGAGCGGCGCTCGATCGGATTGATGCCACGAACGATTCGCTCAACGCTTGGGTCGTTGTTGACGGGCCGCGAGCGATGGCCGAAGCCCGGTCGGTCGATGACCGTTTGGTCTCAGGCCAAGGTGTCGGGCCGTTGTCTGGGATCCCGATCGGTGTGAAAGACCTCGAAGATGCCGCAGGGTTCCCGACGCGATATGGATCATTGCTGTCGAAGGATGAGCCGGCGGTTGGCGACTCAGTTCTGGTGGCTCGGCTCCGGGCTGCTGGTTGTGTTGTGCTCGGCAAGACCACCACGCCTGAGTACGGGCACAAGGGCGTCACCGATTCGCCCCTCACTGGGTCGACACGCAACCCTTGGTCGACTGAGCGAACCCCCGGCGGTTCCTCCGGTGGTTCGGCCGCAGCGATCGCGGCTGGCATGGTGCCACTGGCCACCGGCTCCGACGGCGGGGGTTCGATTCGGATTCCCGCCAGTCTCTGCGGCTTCTCCGGCCTCAAGACCACGCAGGGCCGAGTGCCGCTCGGCGGGCCGACCGCTCCGGGCTCTGGCATGTTGACCGTGAAGGGGCCGATGACGCGGCGAATTGCGGACACCGCCTTCGCTCTCGATGTCTGCGTCGGCCCGCACCCGACCGACGCATTTTCGTTGCCGAGATCTGGCTCACCGTGGTTCGAAGCGGCCAACGCCCCGCAGCTGCCGACCCGGATTGTCTACTCACCAACAATGGGTTTTGCCAAGGTCGACCCAGTGATGGCTGCCACCTGCGAAGCCGCAGTCCGCCAGCTCGAAGCCAGCGGTGTCGAGGTCATCGTCATGGACGACATCTGGGCCGATGATCCGCTGATGCCCTGGTATGTGACCTGGAGCAGCCTTCGGGCTCGGGCGCAGGGGCACCTCGTCGACACGCACTATTGGAAGAAGATCGATCCGACGCTTCGTGCCCAGATCGAGGCGGGGCTCAGCACATCCGGGCTCGACATCATCGGCGCCATCGACTCGATCCACGACCTCAACCTCCAGCTCGATCGGGCCTTCGAGCAAGCGCCCATCTTGCTGACGCCCATGTGCAGCGGACAGACACCTGAGATCGGTCACGGCGGCATCGTCGATGGTGAAGAGTCCGAGAGTTGGGTGTCGTTCTCGTACGGTTTCAATCTCACCCGCAACCCGGCGGGCACCGTTCGCTGTGGGTTCGCCCCCGACGGGATGCCCGTTGGCTTGCAGATCGTTGGGCGTCAGCTGGCTGATGTCGCGGTGATCCAGACCATGGCAGCATTGGAAGAGATCTTCGGCACCGACCAGGTCGCGCCGATCTGACCGCGCCCATCTGACCGTGCCGAGCGACGTCGAATGCCGACAGACCGTCGAGCACACCGCCGATGAGGCGCACGACGCCTCGAACGATGACGGATAGCAGACGCAAGACCACTCCACCGAAATCGAAGCGGACGGGCAGCTTGATCGTGTTCTTCACAGATGACATCGAAGGCCCTACGGTTTCTCTCTCGGGACCGGCCCTCAACTCCGGTCTGTGGTCGGAAGTTCCTGGCCTTGCGAGCGCCACTCAGATCTCGGTGACGAGCCGATCACCGAGTAACGCAGGTATTGCGTTCGAACCGAAGACATGAGCCAGCTCGGCTTGCCTGATAGTCAGCGCCGGTCGAGTTGGCTCGTCGATGGCTTCCGGTAGCGCAACATGGGTCGAGAGTGAATTGAAACCGTGGCCCTCCCAGATCGCAAACCACGCCTGCTCGGGAGCGGTCGTGTGGTTTTCGGTGATGGAACCCACGGCTCGGAACAGATCGCAGTATTCCGACCATCACTCGTCGGTGCCGCCGGGCGGAGCCAGGATGCGGAGGTACGACTCGAAGTGGTTTGGTACGAGTTGTCCAACGGTCCTCGGTTCGCCGCCAAGCGCGGGCTGCATCCACGCAGCAGGCTCGGTCGTTGTCGCTGGCTCGAGGTGGTCGCCAAAACCCACAGCGACAGCATTGCATGGTCGAGCGGGTTGGCGCTTCGGTCGGCATGGGTGACTCGGGCGCGGGTGTCGCTCGAACCGGTTGGGTTCGAGCCGGAAGCCGTTGTTTGGTTGGCGTTCCTTGCACCAGCGCCCTATTTCTAGGGACTGGTGGTGAGTAATCGTCCGTCCCGCTGCCGGATCAGTTGCCAGCCGCCTTGATGGATCAGCGTGTGGTGGAATCGGCACACCAACGCCAGATTCTGCTCATTCGTCGGGCCACCCTGTTCGACCGGCACGAGGTGGTGGACATCACACCACTGCCATCTGCGATCACAGCCGGCGAATTGGCAGCAACCGTCGCGGCGTTGGATGGCCCGGCGTAGCGCACGGGGTATGCCCGGGGTGGCTTTGTTGTAGTCCAGGACGATGCGGGGGCCGGAGGTGATGAGTTGGCGGTACGACGCGTCGCAGAAGAACTGGGCCAACACTGGTCGGGGTGCTGAACCCGTGGCGGTGAACGATTGTTGGATGCTGTTCCAATCCACCTCCCCAGAATCATTGCGGTGGTTGTCGAGGTCGAACGGGAACCCGAGCAAGGTGGGTAGATCAATAACGACGTCAACGCTGCTGCCGGTACGGCGGGCACCGGTCGGCTCAGTACCGCTGTCGGGGTCGGCAGGTGTGGTGTCTTTGTTGGCGAGCTCAGCCAACTCGACCAAACGATCAGCCCGCCGCTGCCCCGCAGTGCGTTGCGGCGCGACCGACCTCGCAGGGTCCGGTGTGGTTTCCAACGCTTCGGCCACGACTGCGGCACCGGCGGCGTCGAGTTTGA
>CAYGQE010000106.1:0-8200 GCA_964351995.1 uncultured Acidimicrobiaceae bacterium
GTCATGACCCTCGTCTACACCTCGGGCACCACCGGGCCTCCCAAGGGGGCGATGCTCACTAACGCAAACGCCGAGTTCGGCCTCGAGATGATCATCAACACTCCCGAGCGCATGGCTGGTGGCAAGTTGGCTGGCCCCGACGACTCGGTGCTGACCTACCTTCCGCTGTGCCACATCGCCGAGCGAGTGTTCTCCACCTGGCACCTGGCTGGTCGTGGCGTGGTCCTCAACTTCGGCGAATCGATCGAGTCGGTCAACACCGACCTACGCGAGATCCAGCCAACCTTGTTCTTCGCCGTGCCCCGCATCTGGGAGAAGCTGATGGCTTCAGTTCAGATCCGGGGCGCCGATTCCAGTCCGCTCAAGAAGCTGCTTCTGAACCAGACGCTCAAGATGGCCAAGAGCATTGGAAAATCTCGCGTCGCCAACGGTGGAGACTGGACTCCCGGAACACGTATCAAGTACGCCATTGCCTATGTGCTGGTGTTCCGCTCGCTCCGGGAAAAGCTCGGACTTCGGCGGGTTCGTTGGGCCGGCACCGGTGCCGCTCCCGTTGCCCCTGAAGTCCTCGAGTTCTTCCTCGGCCTCGGTCTCAACGTCTACGAGCTCTACGGCATGACGGAGAACACCGCAGTCGCGACCGCAAACCTCCACGGCAGGGTCAAGCTCGGCACCGTTGGCGAGCCGTATCCGCAGATCAAGGACGGCGTCCGCATCGACGCCGAGACCGGCGAGATTCAAACCAAGCATGCGGCCAACTTCGTTGGCTACTGGGGCAAGCCAGACAAGACCGCCGAGACCTTCACCGAAGACGGCTGGCTCAAGACCGGCGACGTGGGCGAATGGATCGACGGCACGCACATCAAGATCGTCGATCGCATGAAGGACATCATCATCACCGCTGGCGGGAAGAACATCTCGCCGTCGGAGATCGAGAATGCTCTGAAGACCTCGCCCTTCATCAACGAAGCCATGGTGGTCGGCGATCGTCGCAAATTCTTGTCTGCGCTGATCGCCATCGAACCCGATGTCGTCGGCAACTGGGCGAAACGCAAGCAGATGTCCTACACGACGTATCGCGACCTCGTAGAGAAGCCCGAAGTGATCGAGCTGATTTCCAACGAAGTCGACAAGATCAACGAGCAGTTCGCTCGGGTCGAGAACATCCGCAAGTTCACGCTGCTCCCCAAAATGCTCGACCATGAGGACGGCGACTTGACGGCCACCCAGAAGTTGAAGCGAGCGTCCGTAGCGGATTCGTTCAGCGAACTGATCGAGGAGATGTACAAGTGATCACCTTCATCCAGACATTGTCGAAGGCGGTGGCGCTTGGATCGATCTATGCGATCCTCGCCCTCAGCTTCGTCATCATCTTCAAGGGAACGCAGGTCTTGAACTTCGCTGCCGGCGCCATCTCGATGGCCGGCGCAATGTTCATGTCGATCTTGGTCGCCGATCGTGGCTTCCCTTTCCTTCCATTCACCAACCCGATCGCTCCGCCGCTCGGTGAAACCGCAGGGGTCGGGCGCTGGCTCGTGATCGTGGCCATGGCCATGATCCTGTCTGCAATCCTTGGGTTGGTACTCGAACGAGTCGCCATCAGACCCATGGTGGGGCAGCCGTTGTTCGCAATGGCGGTCATCACGCTGGGTCTCGAGATCGCCATTCGTCCCTTCAACCTCGACGCTGTGGCCATCACCGGCCGCTCCGTCGGTGTGCCGTGGGGAACCGAGACCTGGGAGATCGGGGGCGCCATCTTCCCGAAGAGCTACCTCGCCGCCGTCCTAGCCGCTGCCATTTCGTTCGGCTTCGTCTCGTGGTTCTACAAGTCACGCTTCGGTGTGGCCATGCGGGCTGTCGCCTTCGATCAGGAAGCGGCAATGGCACAGGGCATCAACGTTGGGCGAGTCTTCGCCACGGCTTGGGCCATCGGCGCTGCGCTGGCGGCGCTTGCTGCCATCTTCTTCGCCATGTCCCCCTGGCCTCCCGCTGGTGCCGTCAGCCTCGAGATCCACCCGATCTGGGTGTTCCGCGTGCTTCCGGTGATCATCCTGGGTGGCCTCGACTCGGTGGTCGGAGCGGTCTACGGCGGCTTGATCATCGCGATTTGTGAAATCTTCGCCGGTCAGTACCTGGCCGGCTACACCAGCATCCTCGGCCCCGGCTACTCCACCATCGTCCCGTACCTGGTGATGTTGATCGTGCTACTCGTGAAACCGTATGGCCTGTTCGGCACTGCAGAAATCCGGAGGGTCTGACGTGGCCATCAAGACCGACGATCGTCCAAGCGCTGCCGACGGCAGCGGTATGCCGAAGGTTGGCCGTCCGCTCCTGCGGACGTCATACGCACAGGACGCAGCCATTTTCCCCACGATGCTGCAGAAGGTCCTCGTCGGCCTCTTGCTCGTGGGCCTGGTCCTCATGGGTCTCGGTGCGCCGATTCTCAGTGACATTCCGAAATTCCTCATCGGCAACACGTGGCTGAAGCCCGTTTCTGTCACGCTGATCTTTGCCATCGCAGCCCTCGGCCTGAACATCCTCGTTGGTGTCACCGGTCAGGTGTCGCTCGGGCACGCCTTCTTCATGGGCACCGGTGCGTACACCGCAGTCATGCTCGGTGGAAACTACGGCGACGAGGAAAGCTGGAAGGCGTGTGTGCCGTTCCACGACAACATGGGACTGCTCGAAGAGCAGGGTCAGTGTGGCCTCGGCCTTCCCATCTGGATCTGGCTTCCCATGGCTGGCGTTGTCGCCGCAGCCATCGGTGTCCTGGTGTCGCCCGCAGCGGTGAAGGTGCGTGGTCTCTACCTCGCCATCGTCACCGTCGGGCTCGTCTTCATTGGTCTCCACCTCGGCCGGATGCTTCCTGAGTGGGCGGGCGATTTCGAATCTGGGCGCAAGTGGCCCGGCCTCGACATCCGTCTGTGGAAGGAAGAGACACCGCTCATAGCGATGAGCGACGACGGCAAATGGTTCGGACTCATCCACCTCGAGGAACGACAAAAGCAGTTCTTCTTCCTGCTTGCGTTGGTCGTGCTGTTCACGTGGCTCGCAAAGAACCTGGTGCGCAGTCGTACCGGGCGTGCCTTGCAAGCCATTCGAGACCGCGACGTCGCCGCCGAGGTGATGGGTGTTCCCGAGTTCGAGTACAAGCGGCTTGGATTCGCCCTCAGCTCGTTCTACGCAGGCATTGCGGGTGCACTGCTCGCCTCCTACAACGGCCGGGTGTCGCCGATCGACTTCGGACTGCTTCTCTCGGTCGACTTCATCGCCATCTTGCTCATCGGTGGTGCTGGCACGATTGTTGGAACCCTCATGGGAACCCTCTTCGTCGAGCTGTTGCCAGACATGGTCGAGAAATTCACGGCGTGGCTGGCGCTTCAACTGGATGAGAACAACATTGCATCGTTCTTCGCTCACATCCTGCTGACCGACGGTAGTGCCGGTGACTTCGGCCCGGTGTCGATCTCGACGGTCTCGCCGGGCTGGCCGATGTCGGTGTTCTTCTGGAACCTCGTGATCTACGGCGTCTTGATCGTCGTGTTCTTGATCTTCGAGCCACTGGGGCTGTTCGGGATCTGGTTACGCATTCGCAACTATTGGAAGGGGTGGCCGTTCAGCTACTAGCTGAACGACTACACCTCGGAACAATGGAAGATCGCTTGGCAGGCACCCGCCGGCCTTCGAAAACAAGAAAAAGGGGAGTTATTCCTATGAAACTCAAGCGCTTGCTTGCGCTGCTGATGGCATTCGGTCTCGTGGCCGCTGCCTGTGGCGGTAGTGATGAAGCTGACACCAGCACCGATGATGGATCGGCCGAAGACTCGGGCGATTCCGAAGACTCAGGTGACAGTGAAGACTCAGGTGACAGTGAAGAAGACGACGCAATGGAAGAAAGCGGTGACCCCGCTGATGTCCTGACCGACTACGGCGTCACCGACGACACGATCCGCATTGGTCTCAACGCTGACCTTTCCGGCCCGTTCGCCGCACTTGTCTCCGAGATCGTGCTCTCCCAGGAGGTTTACTGGGAGATGGTCAACGAGCGTGGTGGCATCGGTGGCCGCATGATCGAAACCGTGGTCCTCGACTCCGGCTACGACACGGCCAACGGCATCGAGAACTACCTCGATCTGGCTCAGGAGTCCGAAGACGGTGTGTTGATGATCTCGGAGAACACCGGTTCCCCGATCACCGCAGCCATCGCTGAAGACGCAGCTGACGACGACATGCTTGTCATTCCGCTGTCGTGGGCATCACTGTGGCCTGGCGAGGACTACGCCAACATCCTCGAGAAGCAGACCACCTACTGCGCCGAGGCAATGAACGGCGTTGCCTGGCTGGTTCAGAAGGCAGAAGCTGAAGGTATTGAGCCCAAGCTGGCCATCATCTCCCGTCCCGGTGAGTACGGCGAAGACGGCCACGTCGGCGCCGAGCTCGCAGCCGAGGCACTCGGTGTCGAGGTCGTCTACAACGGCAAGGGCGAAGTTGCAGGCGACGATCGCACAGCGGTCATCTCCCAGCTCGTCGATTCCGGCGCCACCATCGTGTGGAACACCCTCACCCCCGGTGAGCTTGCTGACATCTTCGGTAACGCTGTGTCCCAGGGCTTCGAAGCCATCTGGTCCGGCAGCGGTCCGAGCTTCAGCTACCCGGTGCTTCTTGCCGGTGACCTTGCACCGGCATTCGGTGAGTACTACTGGCAGTCCGGCTACTCCGCTCCGTGGAACGCCGTGGACAGCGAAGGCATGACCGAGGTTGTCACCGAGATGACGGCGCGTCGTCCCGATGCCACCCTTTCCGACCAGTACATCACTGGCTGGATCGAGGGCATCATGGTCGAGACGATCATCAACCAGGCGATCACCAACGGTGACCTGACGCGAGCAGGCATGGTTGCGGCAGTTCAGCAGGTCACCATGGACTTCAAGGGCCTTTCGCCCA
This sequence comes from uncultured Acidimicrobiaceae bacterium, assembly GCA_964351995.1. GTDB lineage: Bacteria > Actinomycetota > Acidimicrobiia > Acidimicrobiales > SZUA-35 > SZUA-35. The sequence continues at coordinate 4,945 of CAYGQE010000106.1, forward strand.
ACCAGTCCTACAGCGGTTCCTTCGATGAGATCGTGGTTCGCGAGAGCTACATCTACGACGTCGTCGCTGAGGAATTCGACCTCCAGCCGCTCAGCGCTGGAACCGGCGGCTCTGGCCTCCTGATTGAAGAGGGTCCATACACCTCGGACATCCTCGCCGACTATGAATTCGGCGGTCCCTGCATCGGCTAATTCGCCGGTAGCAGTTCTGTAGTCCCCGGGTGGGTCGGAGTGTTCGCACCCCGACCCACCCGTTTCGTTCAATTGTCACGAGCAGGAGCAAACGATGCTGGAAATCTCCAACCTCGAGGTGGTGTACAACGAGGTGATCTTGGTCCTGCGCGGCCTGACGATCGACGTGCCGGAAGGCAGTATCGTTGCGCTCCTCGGGTCAAACGGAGCCGGGAAGACCACCACGGCTCGAGCTATCACCGGATTGCTCGGCAACCACGGCGGCGGAATCACCAAGGGCTCCATCAGCTTCGATGGCGTCGACATCTCGAGCGCGAATGCCTCCAAGATCGTCGAGGGCGGCATCTCCCAGGTCATGGAGGGTCGTCGGTGCTTTGGCGAGCTGACCGTCGATGAGAACCTTGCCACTGGCGCCTTCACCAACAAGGACAAGGCTCGGGTGAGCGCTCAGTACGACAAGGTCATGGAGCTGTTCCCGCGACTCCAAGAGCGTCGCAAACAGCTCGCTGGCTACATGTCAGGTGGCGAGCAGCAAATGCTGGCCATCGGCAGGGCCTTGATGGCCGAGCCGAAGTTCCTCATCCTCGACGAACCATCACTTGGTCTGGCCCCGCTGCTCGTGCAGCAGGTGCGAGACGTGATCAAGACCCTCAACGCTGAGGGCATGAGCGTCTTGCTCATCGAACAGAACGCAATGATGGCGCTGTCGATCGCCGACAAGGGCTACATCATGGAGAGCGGCAAGGTCGTCATGGACGGCTCAGGCGAAAGCCTCTTGGCCGATGACGATGTCAAAGAGTTCTACCTCGGTCTTCACTCCGGTGAAGACGGCGAACGCAAGTCGTTCCGAGACGTGAAGCACTACAAGCGCCGGAAGAAGTGGGCATCATGACCGAATCAGCTCCGAACAAGATCCTTGAAGTCGAAGACATCACCCTGCGGTTCGGTGGCGTCACCGCCATCGACGGCGTGGGCTTCCACGTCAATGAGGGCGAGCTCTTCGCCGTCATCGGCCCCAACGGTGCGGGCAAGACGTCGGTGTTCAACTCGATCAGCCAGGTGTACCGCCCCCAAGAGGGTGACATCCGCTGGAAGGGCGAAAGCATCATGGGATTTCGGCCCGACGCCGTGGCCAATCTCGGCATCGCCCGGACCTTCCAGAACATCGCGCTGTTCCCACAGATGACGGTGATCGACAACATCCTCACCGGTCGCCACATTCGCATGAACGGCAACTGGTTCCAGGGCATGAAGTGGTTCGGTGCTGGCAAGAAAGAGGAGATGGAGAATCGAGAGAAGGTCGAAGAGATCATCGACTTCCTCGAAATCAATCAGTGGCGCAAGTTCCCGGTTGCGCTGCTTCCCTACGGCTTCCAGAAGCGTGTCGAGCTCGCTCGAGCACTCGCCATGGAGCCTGAGCTGCTGCTCCTCGACGAGCCCGTCGCCGGCATGAACCTCGAAGAGACCGAGGACATGGCCCGCTTCATTCTCGATATTCGAGAAGAGCTGGGTATCTCGATCATCATGGTCGAGCACGACATGGGCCTGGTCATGGACATCGCCGATCGCATCTTGGTGGTCGACTTCGGCAAGCCCATCGGTACCGGGCTTCCCGACGAAGTCCAGGCCAACCCCGACGTCATCGCCGCCTACCTCGGCGCCGAAATCTAGTTCCAAACCCCGGGTTTCGGGGACGTTGTGAGCGGAGCGAGCAACTCCTAGAACACCAAAGGCGCCTTGCGCCGACGTGTTCACCCCCTCAAGTTTCGATGGCCTCAGCCCCCGGTTGAGGCCATCGTTGTGCCCGCTTTACCAAATCGCAGTTGGATCCTCGACCCGCACCGCGTTGAGATCGGTGTGGAGCGCTGCGAAGTGCGGTGATCGCACGGTGCGGTCGGCCTGAGCCGACGGCTCGAACGTGGCCTCGAGACCGAGTCGGGCAAGTTCTGCCTTGACGGTGGTGTGCCAGCGCATACCGAGCTCGGCGAAGGTGAGGGCTGCCACACCTTCGGCGATGGCGCCGGCTTCGAGCGTTGGGGCGACCCACAGGGAGTCAGCAACGGGTGCGAGCTCGGCGAGTGCGGCGTTGAGCTTTGCTCGTGCATCGGTTGGGCCCGCCGTGGCCAGGACACGGTCGAGAAGGCTCGACGCGTGCTGCCGGTGGAAGGACTCTTCCCGCTCGATGCCGGGAAGGAGCGCCGCAGCTTCGGCCACGGAGGATGATGCGAGGTTCTGCCAGCGCAGCTGCTCGGCGATGTCATACAGCCAGTGCCGCACGAGCGCAGAAGCCCAATCGTCGGTTGGCCATTCACAGAGCCATGACGAGCGGTAATCGCCGTGTTCGCGACCCAGGGCGAGTGCGTCGACCTCGACCCCGGTGATCGACTCGTCGCCGGTGATCAGGCGATACAGCGAAATGGCATGGCCGAGCTCGTCCTGAGCGATCGAGCAGAAGGCCAGATCCTCTTCGAGGAAGGGGCCCATGCCGATCCAGGCCGTGTGGCGGGCACCAATCATGTGTTCATCGTCGGCGAGCGTCAGCAGGTAGTCAGCCGCTGCGGGGGAGAGGGAGGTCATGATGTTGCTCCGTCCGGTGCGTGCTGTCGGTTCCGTTTTCGCCGCTCTGCCACGGCAGAGCCGTCGTTGTGCCGGTGGGGCTTGTCGGCGTTGACGGCGAGAAAGCCGGGATCGGCTTCGATGAGATTGGCTCGCTCGACCAGCCACATCTCAGTGCCTTCAGCCCGCCGTGCATAGCTCTCTCGGCCGTACATGATCGCCATCTCGGCGTCGGGAGCTTCGAGCGAGCCAGCGTGACGGAACTCGTCCTTGCCGGCCTTCTTGAGGAACACTTCGTAGACGTTCATGCTCTGCCTTTCATCTCATCACCTCGACAACGTTCCGACAGGAGGAGCACCAGGCAACCGAGCGGCAGCGAGTGGGGCCGGCGGCGCTCTGATCGGTCACGGCATCGGATCCGCAGGCGGGGCATCGAAGGGTGCCGTCCTTGCGCCGAAGTGTCACCGTGTAGTCGAGGTTGAGGCTTGACCGGGCCGCCAGAGAGACCC
>CAYGQE010000107.1:0-8123 GCA_964351995.1 uncultured Acidimicrobiaceae bacterium
ATAAGTGCCGTTATCTAGCGGGTCCGCCCATCGGGCCGGGCGCACGTTATGCGTGGCGTCACGTGGTGGTCTGCCGTTCGGGAGGAGCGTGGCAGGTCTGCCGACCGAGGAGCGTTTTGGAAGGGCGCTCTCACTCGCTTTGCAGGACCACGGTGTGCCCGGACCCGGTCCAGTTCATGGTCTCGTCCTCGATCGTCACCTCAACGCCGTTAGCCGAATCGAAGATCGAGTTGAGCACACGCTGTGGAGGGATGAGCTGGTCAGCGCCGTCGGGAATGGAGCAACCTTGTTGCTCGCCTTCGGCGTTGCCGATGGAGAGGGTCGAACCTGTTACCTCGTACTCGGCATCGAACCCGTTGCAGCCGTCGTGGCCCGTGACCGTCGCGTCACGAAAGCTGACCCGTGGTGTTTCGACCGTGTTGATGCCGATCTCAATGATCTCGCTGTCGATCTCGACAATCTCCCAGCGCGAGCCTGCTAAATCGACCGTGGACGCTTCGGCAGCCGGATCGTCGGCGGTAGTTTCAGAAGAGCCGCACGCTGCCAAGCCCGAAAGCGCAAGACAGCAGGCTGCGGCCCGAAGGATGGTTCGACTTTCTCCGGTCAAAGTGTTGAACATCGATGCTCCTGTGATGGGACCGGTCATCGGACGCAAACTGCTTCCCTCAGAACGGGGAGTGTCCCGCAGCCCGTTCGGTGAATCATCCGCTCTGTCCCCACGGAAAGATGGCGTAGGTCTCGCCGGCCTCGTTGGTCAATACGAACGCCTCATCTGGCAGTTCACCCAGGACGAGGACGTTCCCGATGCTCTCACCGATCCCTGAGACTTCAGCTGCTTCGACGAACTGGTCAGGGATCAGGACTGCTGGGGCGGGGTCGAGCAGTCCGGCTGGGCCCCACAGCGGCATTGCGTTGCCGACAAAGTTCGCGTCGCAGGTTTCGCTGCAGTGGGGAACACCGACCGATTCGACGGTTCGGACCAGACAGACCACGCCACCGTCGACGGCGACGAAGTAGTCAGTCCCGTCAACCGACGCCAGGCGGGCGGCTGTGGAATAGGCAGGCGTACCGAAGACGGGGTGAACAGACATCTCATCGGGGTTCACCACTGCCTCAGGGTCGGTCAAGGCTGAGTACAGCTCTTGGGGAGACGGATCGATAAAGCGCTGATACCTCGCCTCAGCTCGATCACTTTGGAGAACCAAACCTGCGCTCGTGACGGTGACGTTGCCGAATGTCGAGCCGAGCAGCCCATCGAACCGGCTCCGTTCTGGGTCACTGCAAAGGATGCCGTCTTTGTCGAAGTCGCCGTCGGGCTTGAAGAACCAGCCCTCGCAGCGCCCGTCCGCGCTGACGAGCCGGCCACCGTCGTGGATGAGGAACAACGGGACCGGACCAATATCGACTGGCTGACCGTCAGCGGTCATCGATGTCATCAGCCAAAGCCCGTCAGCGTCGTCACTGCTGGTTTCGGCTCGAACGACGAAAGCCAATGCCACCGCTACGGCAACGGCAACCACAGCTCCTCCCACAACCCGAATCTTCATGCCGGCACCGCCTCGACCGAACGCTCGCATCTAGCGAGCGGCGTGATTTCGGACGCAACCGGCGCCGGCCACAACCCAGGCTGTCGGACCGCCGATCGAATCATCATGGCTGTTGGACGTCGCAGCACACCCCAGGCTCCCACATCGCGTCCCTTCCTCGACACCGCTCAAAACGAAACCCGCTGACGAGCACTCGATAGTTCGATAGCCGGCAATCTGTACGGCAGAAGGTCGGGGAACGACTCGGCTCCACGCGGTCGACGGCGGGTAGTCAGCTCGGACGCTGCTACTACATCGGGGGCGCCTGGCATCTGACGCAGCATGTCATCCATAGCGCCCGGGCTGGACTTTCGGTTCTCGCCGATGACGAGGAGCGTGTTGATTTGGTCAGTTGAGTCCGAGCTCGTCGAGCAGCGCTGGTAGCTCCGTTGGGTCGGAGGTGGTGGCAAGCAGGCGGTGTTCTCCGTCAAGAATGATGACGGTCGGGAGCGCTGGCACGAGACCCCAGAGGGTTCCTGCGGTGTCGACGTTGATGGCGACGATTTCGTTCGGCCACTCCCAGGCCGCTTTGCGAGTTGGGTTGTAGTCGACCGCGTACACCCGGACTGCTGACGTGTTGCTTCGCTCGATTGTGGTCTGCACCGATTGGCAAGGAACGCACCAGCTCGCGCCGATGGCGAATACGACTGACCGTCCGTCGGGTTCGATCCGGACTTCTTCGCCGGTCAGAGGGTCGGAGGCGAGAATGACGCCGATGGGGTCTCCGATGCGGACGCTTGGGTCAGGCACGAAGGCGTAGTCAGCGGTCCCGGTGTAGGCGTCGAGCTCGACGCCTTGTGCGTCGAGTGCTGTGAGGGTGAAGGATTCGTCTGTGTCGAGCTCGCTCCGGAAGATCGCAACGCCGTCCCGTGGTTGTTGCCAGAGCCGTCGATCGCTGTCTCGGAAGGTGACCACTGCGGTCCCCTCGGGCAGGAGGCCCCAGATGGCGTACCCCGTCGGCGCCGACCAGATCGGATCCTGTTGCGTGATCGGCCGGTCGATGTCGAACGCCGCAGGATTAGTGGGATCCCAAAACAGCACCGGGCTTCCTTGGAGTCCAGCGATGGTTCGGCCCCTCATTCCTTCCAGACCGGGGGTGTCGCCATCGACGACGTCGCCCATGCGAGCGACAACAGGTTCGCCGTCGATCGTCCCGAGGATCGTGATCTTCAAGTCGTCGAGTGGCTGGCCAGAGAGATCCTCGTAGTCCAGTCCGGTGGCGCCAGCCTCCCCGAATGGAAACTCTGTGCCGAGCGGATCGGTGTCGAAATCTGCTGTCGGGGTTGGTGCTGGTTCGACGACGAGCGGATTGGCGCTGATCACTTTTTCACCCGGCCGGACGAAGTCCTCGACCGTCGGGGTGGTTTCTGCGTCGCTGCCGATTGTGACTCGGTACGACGACCAGTCCCCTCCGGGTGGGACCTGTGCCATGACACTGAACCAGCCGTCCCGAACGATCCCGTCGGTCTCGAACCCAGAAGTGAAGGTGACTTGGATCGATGTCGAACCCGCCGGGAGGTTCCCGATGACGCCGACCCAGGTCTGTCCTTGTTCGTCGGTGTATCCCCACGGGCCGCTGCTCGACCCGGGTTCTTCACCGATGTCTGAGATTCGCGTCGTGACACCGAAGCTGACAACGGCTGCTTCGGCATCGCGAGCCAGATCGCAGGCAACACCGTTCAGGCTGTCGGTGAAGATGATCCGTGTGATGTCGCTTTCGGGGTGATCGAACACGATCTGGTCCGGGGTTGCATCGAAGACTTCGGTGATGGTGGCCTGAACGTCGGCTGGCTCTGCGCTCCCAAGGTCGCCCACTCCGTTACGGCACAACTCGAGCAACGCAGCTGCTTCGATCTCATCTTCGGTGATGGCGTCGACATCTTGGGTCGCGTTGGTGGAGGTGAGCCACCATCCGCCGAGGATGACCAGGACGGCCGCGGCGATCAACTGTGAACCGCCACGCATCGACCGTCGACCGGCAGCGTGTGCGACCTCGGACCAGCCATCAACAATGGGTTCGCTTTCAGCGAGGTGATGGAGCGCTTCTTTGATGTCGTGTTCTGTCGATCGTTCAGTCATTCTTCGTCCTTCATCTGCTCACGAACCGCTTCTAGCCCGCGATGAACCAACGACTTCACCGTTCCCGGCTTGACACCCATGAGTTCGGCGGTGGCATCTACCGACAAGTCCTCATAGAACCGCAACACGATCGCCGTGCGTTGCTTCGGTGTCAGCTTGTCCAGCGCCGACAACGTCTCTGCGGTGCGAGTTGGCGTCTCGACCTGCTGCTTCGCATCGAATCGAAGAACGTTGAGAGCCCGCCGTTCGACTGCTCGTCTGCGGAGAACCGAGTAGCAGTTGTTGACCACGATCTGACGTACGTACCCACCGGGATGATCAACGGCCGCCCGCTTTTCGTACAGCTTCAGAAAGGCGTCGTGAACGACCTCGTCGGCCTGCGGCGAGGACCCGATCAAGGAACGAGCGAGCCGAATCAGGCCGGATTGTTCAGCCCGATATAACACTTCGAGACCTTGGAGGTCACGCAAGACAGGTGGCTTGTTCACAGCATCCACTTGCATCGCCCTCTGGATGTCCATGCCGCAACGACGCTCCAGCCCATGCCTCAGGTTCCCTCGGATCTGGATTTCTTCACGAACCTGACCCACAGACACTGTCTGGCGGTGTCGGAGGTGAGTACCCCCGGCCGCAAGACTGACGCGTCACCAAATGGCGAAGCCGTGCTCTTCAGATCAGGCTGTGAAGGATCAACCTTCCAGAGGAGGATCCACTACGGGCGGCTGGGCGACCGGCGGCCCGGTGACGGGTGGTGCAGTTGGTAGGCACCGGACGGGACACTCGCCTTCTTCTGGCCGGGTGGCTTTAGCCCCTGTCCTGTCCGCTCGTCAGAATGAACCGGCTGAGGACTGGTGAGCAGCGAAGGCCGATCGTGTCCCGGGCCAGCTCCCGCTCGGTCGAGACCGCTTCTACCGGACAACAATCCAACGACTACGAGCACTCGTAGAAGACGAGACACCACGCGCGACAGTCACGCTGGCGTTCGACTCTCGACCGGCGCGCTATCCGGCAGATCGGGCGAGCCGAACCGGTCAGCCACGCCGCTACCGACGCACGCATATCGCCCGACCGATCACCTGACCCCCGTCGTACGGCGTCAACTCCAGAACGTGACCGTGCTGCCGGGGCAACTCCACAACCATCTAACGAACGGGTCCGCCGGCGGCGTGCTGGCCCGTTCCGAACCGGCTCACACCCACCCGGGTTGTGTGGAAATTGATCTGCCGCCCGCCGACAAACACCGGCGACCCCTTCTTGGTGAACGTGGCCTACTACGAGCGTGACCCCGACAACTGTCGAGTGTCTGATCCCAGTCGTGCCCGAACACCAAACCCCACCAACAACACCAGACCCGGTGACGCCTGCTTCGACGCGCCCAACAACCACTCCCCGAGCACCACCAAGCCTTCAAATCAGCCGCGCCCAACAAACCTCGAACCAACCCTTGACATCCCTACGAGCTTCAAAGAGGGGCGCTTCTTGATGCTAAGTCGGGACGAGCAGTTAGCGCACAACGCTCATCGGCCATCCTTCCCCATTCGTGATGGCGGACAACTCCATTCGGGATCCAGCGTCCCGACTGGTGCTGGAGCAACTCGGCAGGCGTCTCGACCACGCGTTCATGGCTTCTCCGAGTTGGCATCCCCGATCAAGAGCTTCAGTCAAACTCCGCATTCGTGGCGACGAGTTGTTGCCAGCGACGAAACCGATCATGAAAGTCATCGGGAACGGCGAACCTTACGGTGTCGACTCGCAGCGTCTCGGTTGTGCTCACGAAGTCGTACCGCACCGAGCTCTCGCCCGGCATGTCGATCGCTGGTGGCCGTTGAATCTCAACAGTGCTGAGATTGTTCGTGATCCGCTCGACGTAGTAGCCGCCCAGACCGCCGAGTCTCATAGCTTTGGTGTGCCGAAGTTCGGTCGCGGTCCCGATGACAATTGCTCCCTTCGTTCTCGCGAACCAGCTCAGCGTCCACACGAACATCACCCCAGCCCAAATCGCAGCGAACCACATAAAGGCCCGCACTGTTGGACTCGCCAACCAAGTCTCCTCCGGCGTCATCCCGAAGAGATCGAGGTAGCTGGATCCGAGATAGATCATGAACAGCATCAACAACTCCCAGCAGACAAAGAACAACGGCGTAACGCGAAACAAGACAACCGAGCCCGAGTCACCCTGTCCCGGGAAGAAGACCATCTCAGGAACGTAGCCCGGATGGCGATGTCAGTCGTTCTGGCGAGGGGCGAACTATCGAATCACAGATCCTCGGATATCAACGTGGTTCGTCTGACACCTCTTGCGGTTGGGAGGCGCGGTGGGGACGGTTGAGGTGGCTAGGGCATGATTCCCATTGTCGAGATGATGTCGCCGCCTGAAGCGCGCCGCTTGCCGAGGCGCGCTCTGTCTCGGGCCTGCGGAAACACTCCGAGTAGCCGCGAAAGGAGAGCGGCGAAGGGGCTGCCCACGAAGTCGATCGCGCTCGCGGGGCCAATGAAACAATGCGGGTCGTTCCTGACTCGGGCGATCACGGACAGGAACGGCCAGGTGAGAAGGCCGATCGGCGCTATCAGCCAAAGCGACATCATGATCGTCCCGACGAAGAGCAGCTCGCGAAGAAGTCTCCAGCCACGAATCAAGATCACAGTCTTCGCCTCCGACGATCAGCCCGCCGGAGGGCGGAACCCGTTGATGGCGCCGTCAGCATCGACGTAGACGACCCAACCGTCGCCGTTCTCGCCCACGAAGCCGGGCACGTCGAGTGTGGTGGTGTCGATCTCTTCACCGGTAGCGACGTCGATGGCGTGCCATTGCGGGCCACCAAGGCTCGCCGATCCTCCGAGGGGCTCGAGGTCCACGGCCGAACCGATTGCGTTCCAAAGTACGTCGCTCGTGAGTTCGAGTGGTTGCGCCGTTTCAGGGTCGATGCCTTGCCACTCGCCACCTGCGAACCAAAAGACGTTGCCTTGGGCATCGAACTTGGTTGCGTCGGCGAAGACGGCGCCGAACGACGTGAAGATGTCGTCAGGATCCGCTCCTTCGTCAAAAGAATCTGAGGGTGGCAGATCGGCAACCGAGTCTGACAAGCCGCTCCCAGGGTCGATGACTGCCAGTTCGGTGTGTTCCCACCACACGCCATCATTCGTGGGTGAGTAGGGGCTGAGCATCGGCGCCTGGTCGTTCGGCCAGCGGGTGAGTCGCACGTCCTCCACGAACCACAACAGTGCGCCTGACGCTGCGTCGATTGCGAAGGCCCCGGCGGTGATCGGCGAGGTTTCGACGGGTCGGTTGAGCACCCCGATCACGACGTCATCTACACGGGCGAAGTTCCAGCCCAGGTTGGATGTCATGTCAAGGCCGAAGTCGGCCTCGGGACGGATCTGCCAGATCTCGCCGACGGTGGGGTCGATGCCGGTGATGATTGCCTCGTCGCCGGGCCACAGGCAGATGGCGAGGTCGTCGTCGGTGACGTAGTCGAAGTCGAGCCCAAGTGTCACCCACTCCTCGGCACCGGTGGTCGGGTCGATGCCGAAGGTCTCGAGAGCGAACGGATTGCTGACGATCCGACCGCCGCAGAACACAGGGCCACACGACTCGACGCCGAAGCTCTGCGGTGCGGGGATCTCCCAGACGAGCTCGCCGGTCAACTGATCGCGGCCAACGAGCACGGTGCTGTCGGGATCTGTCAACGGTCCGGAGGCATGGCCGACGATGCCGTCGACGATGGCGAATCCGCCGAGCCCTGACCCGTCAAGACAAGGGCTCGTGCTGTGCTGTGGCTGAAGCGGACGCGATGGTCTTTGATTCTCATCGCTTCGCTGCTGTTCTCGTCCTGTGTGCTGGGTCCAGAAGACAGCAACATCGTGCGTTTCTCGCAACGATGCGACACCGAGGGTGTCGAATTTTGGATCGGTCAGGGCGAGGATCCAAGTCATGTCGATGAGCTAGGGGCGTTTCCCCTCGAGCAGGCGATAGTCGGGGGTGGAGCCCCGGATGGCGAAGGCTGTGCTGAGACGATCCGTTCCTTGTTGGATGCTGGTGCAGACGCTCAGGTGCTGAGTCAAGGAGAGAGCCTCTTGTTTGTGGCTGCGAAACTCACCGAGGACCCCGAGGTGGTGCGGGTCCTGGTTGAAGCCGGGGTCGATCCTTGCAGAGAGCCCGGTGATGAATGGCGGGCTTCTTTCGGATCGTCAGACCTGTCCAGGATCGCCATCAGGTCGGGAAGACCTGATGCGGTGGTCAATGCCTTCGAGGCGTTGGACGCCTGCTGAATAGCGGAGAACTCAGAGGGGCCGGAGATGGTCTCGGGTTCCAGCTTGGGCCGAGCTGAGAGACTTCTCGACGTCAACAGCTCGGGCATGTTCGCACCTCTGACGCAGAGGCCACCGCTCGTGTTGGCCCGGTTGAGGCGCTCGATAATCACGCCGCCCTTCGGCCTGAAGCCCGCTCGATAGCCGGCA
>CAYGQE010000108.1:0-7671 GCA_964351995.1 uncultured Acidimicrobiaceae bacterium
CGAACGTTATGCGCCGTTGCCGCCGCCCAGGCTCGCTCCGATACCAAGCCCTTTGCCGGTTACTTCGTGGGGTGAAGCTGTGGTGATCCCGTCGTTATCGGACGGGTACTCTCGACTCTCGCAACTCACCAACTGCGTCGGCTGTTGCGACTTGCAGCCAGCCCCCGCAGTTCCACCAGGATCAGGCTGGTTCACTCCAAAGAAAGTAGAGCGCCCGCTCGTACTCCGCCTCGGCCGTTTTCCAGCATCGGTAGTAGGAAACCGAAGCTGCGGGAACAAGGTTGTTTGAGAGGTCACATCGGTATTCCTCGCCACGTTCCCAGCCAAGGATGCCGAGATCGTTGAGCGCATACAGACCTGGCACGTGAATGTCTTGCCATTCTGCCGAGAGCAACTCGGCGAAATCTGGCACGACCGTTGCCAGCGACTCTGAGTACAAGAGGGGGACCACCAGCAGCGCCGACTCATTGCGGTCCGGCGCTCTCAGTGCTGAAATCAAAGCCTCGAAAAGTTCGACGGACCATTCCAGAAGATCTGGCCGAGACCAGTCGGCGATGTCGCCGAGATGATCAACGCTGATCTGCTCGAAAGCTGCTTCCACCAGCTCGACAGACTGCAACCATTCACCAACTATGTGCTGAGCACGAGACATCACAGTTCCGATCCATTCTGCGTTGGCTAGTTTCGCTGAGCCCGAATCAGATTCACGAATCCGTATTTGAAGCGCCCCAGAGTTGCCCGGGCGATGCCGACACGACGAGCACATGACTTTCCGAGTGATATGCGCCGCCCGGCTCTGCCTTTTGCTGCTGCAAGAGCCGCCCCATGTGCCGGATATCGAGCTGCCAAGACCAGTGCGGCGGCTGTTGATATGAGCTACTTCTTCTCCTCCCGCAAGTAGGTCAGGGTGGATACGGGTCGCGGTCGGTGTTGACGTTCCACAGTGGTCAAGCGAGTGTTGTGTAGATCGGCTGTTGGTGTCGGTCAGTTCGGGATCTGGGCGATTCTGATGGTGGTTGTTGTTGTTTCTGGTTGGCCGTTCTCGCTGTGACGATGCACGGTGATGATGTAGTCGGCTCCGATGGCGGCGATCGGATATGAGCCTTCTGGCGGAGTGTCGGTCATGGTTTCGCTGCGCCAATTTTCGCCGTCTGTGGTCCAGTAGATCTCGTTGTTTGGATCCGGTGGCGATGAGAACTGTGAGCCAGATTCTGCAATGACGACGATTCCAGTCGCCCCGGCCCATGCCCTCCCTTTCGCTCTGTCGAGAGCGACGATCGGGATCCATGTTCGTCCCGAGTCGGTGGACTGCACGACTTCGCCGGTGGTGACGGTGGTGCCGTACATCACACCGTCTCTTGTGGTGATTGACTCAACGTGTGGGGTCTGACCGGTTCGTGACCACGACAGACCGTCGGGCGAGGTCAGCCATTCGAATCCGTTGTTGCCAAAGGCGCCGGCGACGAACTCGTCGTTGACGTTTTCGACACTGTCGATTCCGACGACGACTTCGCCGAGGTTGATGCGTTGCAGGTCACTGCCGAGGGCAGCTGTGTAGGGGCCTTGCTGCTCTCGGCCGAAGACGGCTTCCTTTTCGGCGTCGGTCATGCCGAGTTCGTCGGGTGAGAGCGTCACGTCGGGATCCTCTGCGCTTTTCCCGTCGAGCCAGATCTCTATTCCGGACTCGCCCATCGCTGATCCGACTGCGGACATGGTGTCTCCATCGTTGAGGAGCTCGAGATCTGCGATGACCTGGTCGACGTCAAAGCTGACACCGACAGCCGTCGCGACGACGAGGGTGTTGTCGACAACGGCTGCATCGATGACTGTCTCCGATGCTGTCACATACGGGGACGGGTCCTGATCTGGTGCTGGTGACCCAACGGTCCCGCTTGATTGCCACGTCTGAGCCTGGTCGGTGCTGGTGAAGATTCTGGTGACTGAAGGGAGTGCAGCGAAGTCGGTTGGCAGGTCAGCGGGTCGACCCCACGCGATGAGGACACCGTCTGAGGAACGGATGCCTGTGGCGCCTGTGTCTGGGAGTTGCGTCGCTGCCTTGGTCCAGAATCGGCCATCGGTGAACTGCAGGATCTGGTGATCCTCGGTCAGTAAGAAGAACGAGTCGTCGACTGCAACGACATCAAGCGCCGTTGTTCCTGGGGGAAGTTCGGCGGTTTCCCAAACGAGGATGCCGGATTGGTCATCAGCCGGCGCCGGTGTTTCGACGGTTGAGGCTGTTGCGATGGTGTCTGAAGGTTGCTTCTGAATCGAGATGACGCCGACTCCTGCTGCCAGGGCTGCAAGAACCGCTGCGCTGCCTCGGATCTGATCGCGTCGGCGGGCTAGACGTCGCGGGCGACCAACTGAGAGTGGAACTCTCATGTCTTGGGCTTTGTTGTGAAGGTGGTTGCGGACTGCGTCCTCGAGGTCCTGGCTCATTGGTCGTCGCTTCCTTGTTCGAGCTTGCGTTGGAGGGCGTGCATTGCTCGGGAGAGTCGACTCTTGACTGTTCCCGCTGGCAGATCGAGAGCATCGGCGATTTGGTCGATGGTCCAGTCGGCGTAGAACCGCAACACCACCACCGCTCGGTGCTCAGCGCTGAGGTCGTTGATCGCTCGTTCGAGATCTGTGTCGATCTGCTGGTCAGCCGACTTGGGCTGAGTCGCCGCAAGCCGTTGCTTGGCTCTTCCCATTCGGGCTCGGCGAAGAGAGGAGCGAGCCCAGTTCAAAGCGACTCGGAAAACCCATCCCTCCAGATTCTCGTACTGCGACACTCGATCCCATTGCTTGTAGGCACGGCTCATTGCTTCATCGACTGCCTCGAAACCCAAGTCTTGGTCGTTCAAGACCAGCGCAAGTGCCCGACCCAGCCGCTCCCGACTAAGGACATAGAAGTCGTCGAATGACCGTTGGTCAGCACTCGTTGAAGTCACGGAACTGTCGATCCAAGCGGCTGGCTCCGGATCGGTCGATCGCTGTGGTGAAGACTTCACCGCCGCTAGACCAACAACGCTCGAAGAACGTTCCCACTACAAAGCACAAATCTCCAGCAATTCCGTCTACCCGATCCACGCCCGACAGCGAGCAGACTGGTCCTGCCCAACACGGCTGTCGAGCCACAATCGCAGGAACGACTCATCAGTCGAACAATATGCGCTCCCGCACCGCATCCAAGCAGCGCACCACCGGCCGCGCCATGTGCCGGATCGCGAGCGGATATCTGATGTCAGTGACTTGTCGTTATGCGTGGCTCTTGGTCGCCTCGGCTCCGATTCTTCCAATCCGGTTCCGATTGCCGTGTGGTGGTTGACCTACTGGCGTGATGCGTGTGCCTGGTTCATGCTGATGCAATGCACACGGTAAAAAGGCTCCTCGCATGGGCGCTGATCGTTGTTGGTCTGCTTATCGCTGCCTTTCCGTTCATCAGCGTTGCTCAAGTTCAGCGTGAAGTGCTTGAAGAGGTCCCGCTTCCTGCCGAGACGCTGGTGCTGTCGCAGAACACCTTTGCTGGGGCACTGTTCGATAGCGACTTCGTGTTGGCTTCACGAGTGGTGTCTGCCCCGATCGAAGATGTCGAGGCCGTTCTGCTCGATTCTGGGTTTGGAGTCAGCGGACGAGAGTTCACTGGCAACCGGTTCTTCTCTCGAGAGTGCTGCGGAAACTACGACGCCGTTTTGGTGTCGCTTCTCGCCACAGACGATGGGGCAACAGCGATTGACTACACCGTCTTCGACGACGGCGTTGTCTACGTTTGGTGGTTCATCAGCGGACTTGGAATCCTCGTTGCAGCGGGAGGTCGCTACCTGCTGGGGACATCGAGATCTCGACCCGTGCCTGCATTAGATCCCGCCTCACCGCCCAAGCGTTTCTCGGATGTCGGCTCCGAATAGGCGGGCCGACAATTGAACTCAGCCCGCCCGCACAGACGCAGCGACGACACCCGATCCTGAGCGATATGCGCTGCGCCGCAGCGCCCTCGGCAGTCGCGGGACCGCCCTTGTCTGCCGGTTCTGCTCGGATATTGAGCGGTTGGTATCTGTTGATATGGGTGGCTCTCGGCTCTCCGAGGGCCGCCGCCGGGTCCAGGTTTGTCGGTGGTACGGCGGGTCGGCCCAGGTGCACAATGAGTCGATGGCGATTCCCAGCGGTGGTCCGTGGCTGCGCATCACACTTTTTGTTTGTGCCGGATTGATTGTCGCCGGCTCGGTCTTGGTGTGGGCCGCTGGCGAAGACGATGACCTCGTTGCGTTTGCCTTGGCGTTGGCTTTCGGTGCCGGTGCGTTTGGTGTCGTGATCGACGAGCGAGGTGGCGGGGCCCTGTTGGGGTCAATTCAGGTAGGCGTGGCGTTGGTCTTGGCTGCGATGTTGGCCGGTGAGGCTCCGGTCTTCGCTGGCAACGCAGCATTGGCCGTCGGTGTTGGGATCTCGCTGTTGTCCGTCGTTTCCGCATCCCTGACAAGGATCAGGAGCGGGAAGCCATCGCACTACGAAGACAGCCTGGGCGATTGATATGCGCTGGCCCAGCCACCGCGGGCACTATTGGAGAGTGCGCAGATTGCCGGATAGCGCGTGGGGTCGAGGCCAAACGGCGGCGTGATTATCGGGCGGGTTCTCTCAACTACCGCGAGCGGGAGGCCGAGACGTGACCTGTCAGCGGAGGCGGTCTGGTCGAGGTTCAGAAGGAGCCGATCTTGTTAGGGACGTCGTACCCAGCTTCGCTGTTTGAGAGTTCTCTACTGACCACGAACTTGGAGCGCAAGTCGTCCCTGCGACGGTCGAACGAGGGCCCGCTCTCGACATCTGGGTTGTGAGCGATGACGCCTTCGACGCGTTGGGCAATCCACCACCACAACAACACACCCAACCGTTCCACGTATGGAAGGTCGATCATGTAGTGACCCCAGGTGTTCAGCACCGCACCCCGCAGATCGCTGTCGGTGCAGTCCATCGACCCGTAGTCGAGGAACGGGATCCACGCGCCTTGCCGATACGGCTCGTCCACCCCCTCACCGTCATGTTCTTTCATCACGTCGACCACCGACGCCAACTGCAACGGACGACAACACTTGCGCGACATGAAGAACCAGTCGTCTTCGTCGACAGGGCCAGCGGTCCATCGGAACCATGCAATGAGATCTGGGTGAAGCTCGAGCCCGGTGGTTTGAAGGGTCGAACGAATCTGGTCTTCGCTGGCACCGGGCAGGAGCCGTTCTTGACGGGCCTCGCCTCGTTGATCCATCAGCTCGCCCAACTGCGTCAACATGCCCCGCACGTCATCAACATCGAACTCATCGGGCTTCCACTCGACCCCGTGATCCATAGCCATCGGAACAGTGTTGACGCTCAGGTCCGTTGATCCAAGTCTGGTCGCAACACAGGCGGAGTTGATCCAACAGATCCTGCAGACGACGACGCCAAGCTCCGAGTTATCTGCGCTCTGCATCACCGCCAAGAATCGCCGTCCCAACCGCTCCGTTTGCCGGTTATCGCACTCGCGCAGGGCTGTGTCGTCATGTCAATATCGAGTGGGTTCTCTCATCTATCGCAAGTGTGTACGGACGGCGGATGTTGCAGGTGGCGACCCATTCCGAAGCTCCACCAGGACGGGGTCGGTTCATCTTGCATGACGGCCGTATTGTCCTGTCATGTATCACGACCTCACGATCCCCGGCTGGCTGTTGACGAACGCGATCGATGAATCTCGCGGCGCAATCGACGGGTACATCGATGGGGAGCCGGAGCGTTTCGCCGTCCGAGGAGGTTCGGCGATCGAGTTCGCAGCCAAGCACGTGCTTGCCGAGGTGAACCCCGTCTTCATCGCAGCTGACTGGCACTCGAGCCTCACACTTCATCGGCATTGGGAGGATGTCTTTTCGATTCCCCTCGACGTGCGGACTATCGGTTGCGCCGTCGCTCTCGATCGAGTCGAATCGATCCGGGTCGGAGTGCGACGACACCGCAAGGCGCTCGACCGTATTCGCACCATGCGCAACTCTGAGGTCCACCTGAGCGTTGGTGGAAGCTACGTGGAGGATTTCGATTTAGCGGAGTTCGCCGTAGCAATGGAGATGCTCTTGGAGATCGACGACGAAGCGCTCTGGGGCGAACGCTCAGCGGAGGTCAAGGACCTCTCCGAAGGTGCGCGAGCCGCGCGCCAGCGATCGGCCAACGAGGCCATGGCTGCAGCCGCTACCCGCTGGGCCGAGTTGCAGCGGGATCTGAGTTCCGAGATTCTCGAAGGACGGATCGGCGCCGCCCGATGGAGGCAAAACCACGATGTCGATCAACTCGGGACGGCCGAAGTCACATGTCCGGTGTGTGGCTCGCCCTCCATCGCCTCCGGGGTCACTACCTCCGTTGGCGACCACGTCATCGAGGACGGCGAAGATGTGCAGGTCTACCCAGCACTCACCTTCTTCGCCGATGGGCTGAGGTGTTTCGTGTGCCGCCTTGAGCTACGGGGGCAAGCAGCACTCCAAGAGGCTGGCATCGCTAGCGATTGGGATCTGACCGCAGAAGCAATGAGTCCTTGGATGGAACTGGAGGTCGGTCGGAATCATCAGATGTTCATCCAGTTCGATCACTCGGGCGACGAGGCGATGAGCTAGCAGTCGAATTGCCTGGATGACACGGGCAGAGCGGCACACCGTTCGTTGACGGACACGAGCGGCTCGATGCTCGTCGGCAGTCGTCCTCCACCTCCCAACGTGTCGGATCCCGAGTGGGCTCGAACCTCGGGCGTGTTGTCATTGTCTGGCGGCTCTCCACGTCGACGACCAACAGTTGCTGTGTTTCACTCTTCGACGTGACCGCAGACTTCGTAAGCGTTGATGGAAGCCCACTTGCGATGTACCTGGCTCTTCCCGCCGGGGACGACCCGATGATCATCCACGACGCTTCTCCTTCCGGAGCGTCGATCCTCGAACTCGGAAGCGGACCAGGGCGACTGACCAGAGTGCTCATTGCTCTAGGCCATGAGCTGGTTGCGGTGGACGACAGTCCAGAGATGCTGGCCCATGTCACTGGAGCCGAAACAGTTTGTGGGGACTTGTTCGACATCGAACTTCACCGGCGTTTCGACGTTGTGTTGGCGGCTAGCCATCTCGTCAACCATCCCGACCCGCAGAAGCGGGCTTCGCTGCTCGGAGTCTGCAAACGTCACCTCAACCCGAATGGCTGTGTCCTTGTCCAGCGGTACGCACCAGGTTGGCCGCAGGAACGACAGAGCACCGGTTCAGCGGGCCCGGTCGACATGACCTTCACCGTGCGCTCAAGATGAGACGCGATTGTCGCGGCTTCGATGACCTACCAGCTCGGCACGATGCAGTGGATCCAGGAGTACGAGGCCGTAGACGTCGGCGACGATCTGCTCGCCGCTGCTGCTGATGGTGCTGCACTCAAAGTTGAAGGGCATATCAACGACTCGGGAACGTGGACCAAGTTGCGCCACCAGTAGACGACGAAGCGTGCAGCCGCCCGGGCTTCGGCGAGCTGGGCGCTTTACGACGTCACGTTGAGCCGTTCTGTTCCACGGGAGCGTGGCTTCCGAGCGTCATTCTGCATCGTCGTTATGCGTCGTTTGAGCGGCACCGCAGTCCGCAGCGAACCGCCCTCAATGCCGGATATCGAGCGGGCTTGAGTCGCTCGCACGTCATCAATATCGGACAGGTT
>CAYGQE010000109.1:0-7479 GCA_964351995.1 uncultured Acidimicrobiaceae bacterium
GACACGGCTCCGCGGCCCGTGTCTCTGATCGTGATGCAGAGCTCAACGTCGTCGTAGTGCAACGCGACCGAGGCCGTGGCTTTCTCGCCGCCGTGCTTCACGACGTTGGTGAGAGCTTCTTGCACCGTCCGGAACGCTGCGAGTTCGAGCCCGGGTGCGAGCTGCCTTCGATCGCCGCTGACGCTGAGTTCGGTCGGTGTTCCCGCTTCGTTGCAGTGGGCGATGATCGTTCCGAGGTCGTCGAGCGAAGGTTGAGGTGCCATCTCCCGGTGGTGAGCGTCCGAGCCATTCGGCCCGTCGTTGCGCAGCACACCAAGCATGCGTCGCATGTCGGCGAGGGCGTCGCGGCCGGTCGTCTCCACGCTGTGCATCAGGCGAGCGGCATCGTCAGGGCGGGTCGTGGCGATCTCTCGGGCGGCTGCGGCCTGCACCGTCATGAGGCTCATCCCGTGGGCAACAACATCGTGCATCTCACGAGCAATGCGAAGCCGCTCGTTGGCAACGGCTCGCTCCGCCTCGACCTTGCGGTCCGCCTCTGCACGCTCGGCCCGCTCTTTGGTGTCGGCGAAGATCTCGTCCTTGTTTCGGATGACCGCACCGGCCACCACCACTGCGCTGATCGAAATGACCATGCCCGTTGCATCGGGGAGGCTGAAGCCGTCGGGACCATCGAGGACGGTGAACCCAGCAAGAACGACCAGGCCCGTTGCGACCGTTCCGATGACGATCCAGGCCATCCGACGATTCTGCTCATGAGCGGCAACGGAGTACAGCGCTGCCGTGCCGACGAACGCCATGAACGAGCCATAGTTCAGCGTGTAGAAGACACTCGACACACCGGCAACGAAAAACAGGACAGCGACCGGGGCTGAGCGTCGCCAGATCAGAGCAAATGCCCCCACCAAGATGAGCACGACGCCGAGCAGATCCGGTTCGCGCAACCCATACACCGACTCGCCGGAGAGCTCGCCCAACGCGAACAGTCCTGCAAACCCGGCAAAGGCGACGTCGAAGACACGCTCTCGCGCTTTTAACCACTCCTGAGCGCGATGGACCGCGGTGATCGTCGTGGCGGGGGCGCTCATGGCTTGACGTTAGTTGCTTGGGTCGTGTTGGGCGTCCTGCATTGGTCAGTTCGCCGTTCCCCCAAAGGGATGAATTGTCGAGCTGACCTCCCCACACATCAGCTCAAACAACGGGTTTCGTTTCGGTGTCGCGTCCATCGATTCGGGGAAGCCATCCCGGCGCAGACCCACCGTTGTCGGTACCTCGAATCACGCTTTGGCCAGACGACGCAGAGTGATCGATTTCTTACGTTGGAAGCACACACCGGAGCCACCTCCGGGAAGTCCAACCGACCAAGAAGGAACACGCTCATGATTGCCACACTCGATCACCGCTCCACCACCACCGCAGCTGCTTCGGCCAGAGGCGCCACCAAGGTCTACGGGCAAGGAGACACCGAAGTCATCGCTCTCAACTCCGTTGACGTCGACTTCATGCAGGGCCAGTTCACCGCCATCATGGGCCCGTCCGGCTCAGGTAAGTCGACACTCATGCACTGCATGGCCGGTCTCGATCGCCTCGACTCAGGATCCGCCATGATCGGCGACACCGACATGGCCACCGCGTCCGAGCGTGACCTCACGATGCTGCGCCGCGATCGTCTGGGGTTCATCTTCCAAGCCTTCAACCTCATCCCGACGCTCACTGCGATCGAGAACATCACCCTCCCCATGGATCTGGCCGGAACCAAGCCAGACAAGGCATGGGTCGACAACGTCGTCACCACGGTCGGCCTCGCTGACCGCCTTCGCCACCGACCAAATGAATTGTCCGGCGGTCAGCAGCAACGAGTCGCCGTCGCCAGAGCACTCGCCAGCCGCCCAGCGATGATCTTCGCCGACGAACCAACCGGCAACCTCGACTCCACCACGGGCGCCGAGATCTTGGCGTTCATGCGCCACGCAGTTCGAGAACTCGGCCAGACCATCGTGATGGTCACCCACGACCCCGTCGCAGCGTCCTACGCCGACCGTGCCGTGTTCCTGGCTGACGGTCAGATCACCGACGACCTCGCAGACCCCACCCCCGACACCGTGCTGGACCGCATGCTCCGGCTCGGCAACTAACCCGCTCGATTCGATTCGGAAGGAATCACTCTCATGTTGCGACTCACCCTCAAGAACCTCCGGGCCAACAAGGTCCGCTTCGCCCTCACCACCTTCGGCGTCATCCTTGCCGTCAGCTTCGTCGTCTCCGCCTTTGTCCTGGGCGACGGACTCAGAAGCAGCTTCGGCGACGTCTCAGAAGAAACCACTGCAGGCATCGACCTGCAAGCCCGTCCTGCCGCCGACTTCGGCGACCCTCCCCCACTTTCCGCCGACCTCATGGCCGTGGTCGCAAGCGTCGAGGGGGTTGCTGACGTCGCCCCCGACATCGAGGCTGGCTGGGACGCCGTTCAGGTGCTCGACAGCGAAGGCCAGCCCTTCGCCACCAACGGGCCACCTCACATTGCTGAAGCATGGTCTGACAACGACGAACTCGGTGCCTACACCCTTGTCGACGGAGCAGCGCCAGGTGTTGGAGAGTTCGTGGTCGACATCGACGCTGCAGCCAAGCACGGCATCGTGATCGGTGACACCTACGAGTTCACCACACCGACGGGACGCCAATCGCTGACGCTTTCCGGTACCTCATCGTTCGGTACCGAGAATGACACGCTCGGCGCGATCCTCATGCAGATGAATGCCGATCAGGCCGGCTCGCTCTTCGGTATCGATGGCGTGAACGCCATCAACATCCAAGTCGCCGACGGCGCCGACGCTGCCACGGTTCAAGCCGCTGTTGCTGCTGCGGTTCCTGATGTGGAAGTCATCGACCAAGAGACCGTTGCCAAAGAATCGAGCGAAGAGTTCACCGGCGAGATCAACATCATCGGCAACATCCTCCTCGGCTTCGGCGGCGTGTCGCTGTTCGTGTCGATCTTCATCATCTACAACACCTTCGCCATCGTCCTCGGCCAGCGCACGCAAGAACTCGCACTGCTTCGTACGATCGGTGCCGACCCACGCCAGATCAAACGATCGGTTCTCGGCGAAGCGTTCGTGATCGGTGTATTGGCATCCGCAGGCGGCATCGCAGGCGGTATTGGTGTGGCCAAGGGCCTTGAAGCATTGGTCAACGCAACCGGCGGCAGTCTGCCTCAGATACCAACGATTATTGCCACCCGCACCATCGTGGCAGCCGTTGTGATCGGCATCGGAGTGACCATGCTGGCCGCCATCGGCCCAGCACGACGAGCAGGAACCGTTCCCGCCATCGAAGCTCTTCGTGGCGGTGCTGATGCATCAGCACCAGGAAGCCGCACCCGCATCGTTTCCGGCCTCAGCCTGTTTGCTGTTGGCATCGGGGCCGGCGCCCTGGGACTTGCCGGTTCCGGCAGCACGGCGGCAACGATCACCCTCATGGCGACCGGAGCGATCGGGATCTTCCTCTCGGTCACGCTGCTCAGCCCCATGGCTGTTGGTGTCATCACACGGGTTCTCGGTTGGCCTCTGACCAAGACGAGCGGAGTCGCCGGCCGACTCGCTCAGCAGAATGCGGCTCGCAATCCTCGCCGCACCGCAACCACTGCGGCGGCGCTCATGATTGGCCTCGCCTTGGTCTGCACCGCCCTCGTTGTTGGTCAGTCCATCAAGAACACGGTGAGCACCACCCTCGAGGAATCCGCGACGGCTGACTACTACGTCACCGACCAACTCGAAGAGGTTGAGCTCCCGCTCGGCCTTCCCGCTCAGCTCGCCGCCAACGACGTGTTCGATGCGGTCAGCGGGTTCCGGTATGTCGAAACTCGGGTCAACGACGAAGTGACCACCAACGCCGCTGCGGACTTCGATCAGCTCGCACCGCTGCTCAATGCTGACGTTCGCGAAGGCGGCTACGACACCACCGTCACAAACCCCGTGCTGATTGCGTCGAAGCACGCTGAAGACACAGACCTCGGGGTCGGCGATGTGATCTCAACCGAGTTCGCCAACGGCGCCTTCGTCGATGCCACCATCACCGGTGTCTTCCACGACGAAGCACTGATCACATCTGACTTCTTGTTCGACGAGTCAGTGTTCGATTCCGCCGGTGACCGGACCGGCCACGAATGGATCGCCATCTCGATCGCCGACGGAGCCAACCAGGTTGACATCGACGCAGCGATCGCTGCGCTCTCCGCCGAACTCCCGGCAGCCGACATCGAAACCACCGAGGAATTCCAGGATCGGGCAGTTGCCATGATCGACGAGCTCCTCACGGTCGTGAACGTCATGGTCGCCCTTGCGGTGATCATTGCCCTCATCGGCATTGCCAACACCTTGGCCCTGTCGGTGTTCGAGCGCACTCGTGAGCTCGGCCTCGTTCGGGCCGTCGGCATGACCAAGCGTCAACTCCGACGCATGGTCCGCTTCGAAGCAGCGCTGGTCGCAACGTTCGGAGCTGTCCTCGGCGTGTCGGTCGGGATCCTGTTCGGCTGGGGCGTCGTCCAAGCTCTTCCCACGTCGTTCGCCTCGAGCTTCGCCATCCCTGTCGGATCGATCGTCGCCCTGGTTGCCGTCGCTGCAGGTGCAGGTGTGCTCGCAGCAGTGCTCCCCGCACGACGCGCCGGCCGCCTCAACGTGCTCGACGCCATCTCCCACTGACAGCACGTCCTCTGGTGCGGCCGAGCCCTCCTCGGCCGCACCAAGATGCGTGAACGCACTTGGTACGCGACTTACGGTCCGCTGGTACATGCTGAGCGGAGTGAGCTTCGCAGGTCTCGACGCGTCCAAAACGGAGCAGGACGGCTCGCCGACTTCCTCAACTTCTCTACGCGCCAGCACGCACAGCAGTGGGCCCGAAACGGCGGCGCCACATCAGGGCCGACCTGTGTGAACCGGCCAAGAGCATTGGAGCTATGGCCGAGCTGCATCTGGCCACCCAGGCCTTCGATACGAGCCTCGAGACAACACAGCGCAACCTCTGGCTTCAGCCGCCGTCGCCCCGGCGGCGAAGTCCGCCGACGTGCACCACGACGCGATCCCCGAGCAGCACTCGATTGGCCGCCCAATCGACGTCTCGTTCAGTCCGGACTTCGCACAGATGCATGAGATGAACTTAGGCCAGGACCCATCGCCGGCCCGATCGGCGGGACTATGTGGCACCGCATCGGGGCCGTTATCGCGCACCTTGTCATCGCCGTTGCCGGTGATTTCGTGCGTGTGTTATCGGGCGCCGGCGAGCGGTCGTGGTCGCGTGTTTCCGTCGACGGTCGGCGCCTCGGGTGTTTCAGGTCTTGTCGTCGATCCGTCGGATCCGGACTTGGGTGCCGTCGGCCGGGGCGCTGGACATTGTTCCGACGTGGCGTTGCGGGCCACTGTCGACGAGTTCGAGGTCGGTCCGGTGGGCGAGCAGGGCGGTCATGGCCACGAGTTCTTGGGTGGCGAACGCGAAGCCGAGGCAGCGTCGGTTTCCGCCTCCGAAGGGGATGTAGCTGTAGGGGTGTGGATGGTTCTGGTCGGGATGGCCGTCGATCCAGCGCCCTGGGAGGAACTGTTCGGGCTCGGGAAACGAGCGTTGGTCGTGGTGGGTCACGTGGGGCGAGAAGAGGATCATGGAGCCGCCAGGGATGGTGCGGTTGTTGGTCTCGAAGTCGTTGACGACTCGTCGCCCTGACCAGATGGCGGGCGGGTGGAGGCGAAGGACTTCCTGGATAAAGGCGTTGGTGTAGGTGAGTTTGGTCGTTTGTTCGATGGTGAGGGATCGGCCTGCACCGATGTCGATCATTTCGGCTCGGATCTTGTCGACTCGTCCCGGCTGTCGGGCGAGCTCGGCGACAGCCCATCCCATGGCCGAGGCTGTGGTGTCGTAGCCGGCGGCGATGAGGCTGATGATCTGGTCTCGGACTTCTTGGTCGCTGAGGCCATCGCCGGTTTCTTGGTCGGCGATGAGCCAGCTGATGATGTCATCACCTCGATCGTCGAGGGCGCGTCGTCGCTTGATCTCGTCGAACACGATCTCGTCGACCGCGGCCCGTGCCTTCATTGCTTTGTGATGGGGCAAGCCGGGCAGGTTCCAATCGAGGCGTTGCGTTGGCGGACGGTTCACATACGCCAACGCGACTTCGAGGTGCGCTGCGAGTTCGTCGTCTCGGTCTCGCAGGGCGTTGCCGAAGAGGCATCGCAGAACGATGCGCCGGATAGCGAGGCGCAGTTCGGCGTGGGCGTCGATGGTGGCGCCGATCGTCCATTGATCGATGACCTGGTTGGTTTCGTCGACCATGACGTCGAGGTAGCTGGCGATGCGGCGCATGTGGAATGCGGGTTGGACGATTCGTCGACGTCGTTTGTGGTCTTCGCCGTCGCTCACGACGAGGGCGGTCTCTCCGTTGACTGGTACAAGGACCCAGAATGCGTCCCGCCATGTGAAGTTCTCGGGGGCGGTCGACAGGATGTACTCGTTGGCTTCGGGGCTCAACAGGTAGATGTAGTGGTACCTACCACGGCCGAAGTCGATGACCGGTCCGTAGGTGTCGACCATTTCGAGCAGAGTCGACCGGGCGTCAGCGTTGAGGCGTCGGGCGAGGCCGATGATGGCTTTTGGTGAGCGAGGTCCGGGGAGTTTCGTCTTCATGGTTGGGGTCCGATCAGCAGGGTTGTGAACAGGTGGACCCATGCGTGCACGAGACGTTCCTGGTCGAGGTCGAGCGGGGTGTAGCCGAGCAGGTGTTGTTTGATCTTGAAGTCGACAACGGGTCCGATGGCGAGCACTGCGACCGCTTCGAAGTCGAGTTCAGGGATTGCGCCAGCTTCGTGAGCCATTGCGAGCCGGTCAGCGAAGTCCCGGTAGGTGGCATCGGTGAGACCGACCCGGACTTTGGCGAGTAGATGCTCGAATTGGTCGAGGTCGCGGAACACGATCCGCATCAGGTCGGCTTGTCGGTCGAGCTGAGCGAGGCCCCGTCGGATGACTTGTTCCAGCGCCTGAGCCGGGTCCACGGTCGTCGGGTCGGGCGAAGGCACGTCGAGGATCTCGCGGTTGTTGGCTGCCAGCTCTGCGTCAATGACCGCTTCGAGCACGGCGAGTTTGGACGGGAAGTGCCGGTAGATCCCGCCTGATCGCGGCGTGTACCCCGCAGCAGTTTCGATGTCGGCGATCGTTGTTCCGGCGTACCCCTTCGCAGCAAAGCACTGCTTTGCAGCGGTGAGGATTCTGTCGACAGGTGACATACGCAAACACTTGCTTACATCCCAGATCGCGTCAAGTGCCGCGTGCGACCTGGCTTCATCCAGAGTGAGATGGTTCACGACCGACCGCGACTTCGTGGCGCTGCAATTGCGGGGATATGCGGGTGAAACTGCGGCGCCGCAGTGGGGCCGTTCCCGGGCGGTCGATCGGGGATCGTGGTTGTGAATACGTGTGGGTGTTATGCAGCGGGGCGCGCCAGCAGCG
>CAYGQE010000110.1:0-6880 GCA_964351995.1 uncultured Acidimicrobiaceae bacterium
GAGCTCTCCACACCGTGATGGCCGCTGCGGTCAAGATCACGAAACCGAAGGCACCGTCACGCACGAGGTGCACCTCGTCCACAGCTCCGCCCAGAAGCCGGAGGGGGTCGGCGTTGAACAGCCACGTCAGCACGATCGGAGCCTGCACAGCGACAAGGATCCCGAGGGCCACCCGCAACGCGAAGGGAGGCGTCGGAACTGCCCGAAGCACCCGATCGACTCGATCTTCGGCATGTGGGGAGGTGGGATCAAGCAGAACGGACAAGTCGAGATCGCCGTCGGCGCGCGGGTTGAAGCTCACACGGCCTCCGCCTGATGCATCACGTCGCTCAATCGGCCTCTGGCCCGAGAAAGCCGAGAGCGAACGGTGCCAATCGGAACATCGAGCAGCGTTGACGCCGATTCGTAGTCGTATCCCAACACGCCACAGACGACCAAGATCTCTCGGTCATCAACCGAAAGCGTGTCGATCATGGCCCAAAGGTCGGATTGATGGTCTGGAGCCGTCACCGCTGGCTGCAACGAGACCACGTCTCCGGCACGCTCTCGCTTGGCGAGATCGAACACGCAGTTGCGGCAGATTCGGATGAGCCAACCTTCGAGCGACCCCTCGCCTCGGAACGAATCGAGATGCTTCCACGCCTTGACGAAGGTGTCTTGCGTCGCTTCTTCGGCGAGGTTGACCGACCGCGTCATCGAGCGGGCGTAGGCGAAAACCGAACGGTGATGTTCCCTCACCAACCTCTCGAAGCGCTCGCCAGACATTCGTCCAGTGAACTACGAAGCACCTAAAATCCGACGTCGCCAACGGCAAGGTTCTGACAAGCCGTCGACTCACGAGCGACCCCCAACGTCCGACAGGAGTGACATGACGAGACGAACGTTGACCGGCTTCCTCATTGTGTTCGCGACGGTCGTCGGGCTCACGGCGTCAGCGGCTGCTGACATCGAAGCGGATCGACAGGTCCTTGCTGAAGTCGACGGGTTCTATTCGTTGATTGCAGTCTCCGACGACGGCCGCTGGATTGTGACTGCCGACGAGGACGGAGAAGCCATCCGGGTTCGTGACGCCGAAACGGGGGCCGTGGCGTTGGTCAATGCCACTGGTTCGTCGGCCAGCATCTCAGGCGATGGCGAGTGGGTGGTCTATTCGACGTTCGAGATCGACCACTTCGAAATCTTCCTGTGGCGTCGGGCTACCGGCACGAGCACCAGGCTCTCCGCAAACGCGACTTCTGTTCGACCTTCGATCGCCGACGACGGTTCGGTTGTGACCTGGCTCGAAGCCGGCAACGGTTCCATCGCTGTATGGAACCGATCGACAGGAATCACCACTGATGTCAGCACTGGCAGCACTGGAGTCGCCCTTTCCGGCGATGGCGAGTACCTGTTCTACACGCCAACGACGCGCCGCAGCGTTCGACGGTCCCTTTCCACCGGAGCGGAGGTCGAGCTTCCTCACTGGCCTGAAGACATCGCGAACGACGGCGAGAGCTTCGTGTACATCAGGCCAAACCCCGGCTTCGCAGTGGGAGACGGCGTCGGCATCCACGTCATCGACCGTCCGAACGACCTCAACGAGATCACCATCGAGGACGAGTGGGGCGTCGGCCCGATACGCCCGGTGATCTCAGGTGACGGATCGACGATCATCGTGAAAGCGCGCCCAGACCTGTTGCCACTCGACGTGAACGACATCGCCGACACCTACCGTTGGGTCCCGAGCACCGGATCGCTCGACTTCATCCCCGGATCAGAGGACACCGTCTATGACGTGTCGGTCGACGGGAGAGTCGTGGTCGGGGTCGGGTACGAAGAAGCAGAGAACGTCACCGTCTTCTTCCGGTCGACGCTCGGCGAGCCCGAGGCACCCATCGACGTGCCAGACGGCGTTGCCGTTGCCGACTTGACGAAACCGCAGCTGACCGATCAAGTCGGACGGCTCTACGAGGCGTTCTTCCTTCGGCCGCCGGACGCTGGGGGTCTCGCCTTCTGGGTCGACCGACGATCGAACGGTTGGAGCGTCAGCAGGATGGCAGACAACTTCGTCCAATCTCCTGAGTTCGTGGAGCGATACGGCGAGTTGGGCGACGCTGACTTCGTCGAACTCATCTATCGCAACCTGTTCGACCGCTCGCCTGACTCGAGCGGCGGGCCATTCTGGACGAGTCAACTAGCAGCCGGCGTGAGCCGGGGCGCCGTGATGGTCGAGTTCTCGGAGTCACCCGAGTACATACGAGACACCGGCACGAGCACGCCGTCGCCAGGACCCGCTCATCAGATCTGGCGCCTGTACCGCGCCTACTTTGGGCGCGATGCCGATCAGTCCGGCTTCGACTTCTGGTACACGATCCAAGCAAACGGGCGCTCCCTCGAGAGCATCGCCGACGAGTTCGCTGCTTCGGAGGAGTTCATCGCCAAGTATGGCGCACTGTCCAACGAGGACTTCGTGGACATCATCTATCGGGACGTGTTGGACCGCAGTCCAGAGCCGGAGGGCCGCGCGTTCTGGATTGGCCAACTCGACAACGGCCGTTCACGAGGGTCGGTCATGACCGCCTTCAGCGAGTCCGCAGAATACATCCGAACCACGGGCACGCTGCCGCTCTGACCCAGGCAAATGAACGGGTGAACGTCACCCAGGAAGCGAGTCTGTCGCTCGCAGGTACTCAGGTGATTCGCTGAAGGCAAGCATGACAGAACCGCGAGATCGGCCTTGGTTCAACTGTTCGATCCAGAAGCTGCGACCGTCGCTCTCGGGGGTCCGGTTCAACACGTCGCGATAGATCAGATCGACAAAGCCAGGGTTGTCGAGAGATCCATACTGATCGATGAACTCGGTCGACTGCGCAAACTGCTCAGACACAGCCGCAAGCGCGACGTCATTCGCGAGCTGGGTGTACCAGAAGTCAAACCCGCCCTGATCAGGGTCCCGGCCGAGGTATGCGCGGTAGAGACGCCAGAGTTGCTGTGCCGATCCTGGCGACGGAGCACTCGTTTGAGTGAGCGAGACGTACTCGGGCGACTCGGAGAACTCGACCATGACCGAGCCGCGAGAGCTCCCTGAACTGAGCTGTGAGGTCCAAAACGCACGACCATCGCTGTCCGGGTCACGGTCGAAGAGATTCCGATAGATCAGTTCGACGAACTCGACGTTGGACAGTTCTCCATACCGGTCAAGAAACTCCGGTGACCCAACGAAGTCGTCTGCCATCTGGCTGACCGTCCACCCAGCCGAACGTCGATCTCGCCAAAAGCGCAGGCCATCAGCGTCCGGTTCGCGAAGGAAGAAGGCGCTGTAGAGCCGGTTCACTTGGTCGGTCAACTGAGGCCGACTCAACTCACCGACGTCGACGGGATCCGGCGTTGTCAACGGTGGCGGAAACTCATATCGCCCGTAGAAGCGCCCAAAGATCTCGGTGAATTCGGTGCCGACCGTCAGCGCAAACCGGCCGTCATCGGACACGCCGATGACGATGTCTTCAGGAACGTTGGTGAAGTCGAGCGAGTCTTGAGATGGCACCCATCGGTAGGTGTCTGTGATCAAGGATGCGTCTGAGGTGACCAAGGCGTCATCATCTCGAACGACCAACGATGCGGCCGTCGAGAAGAAGAGGGCGGTTCCGTCGCCGGAGAGCACGAGATCCCGCGGTATTGGGGAGAACCTTCCAGTGTCGGCGCTGGTCTCTATCTCAACCGAAGCGTTGGCGTCGATCTGCAAGATGCCAACCCCGTACCGATCTGCAGGCGCCAGCCGAGGAAAGCTGTAGGCCATCGTGTTGCCATCATCGGACACACTCGCTGCGTCGAAGTCGAGCAGAACCTCTGCACCGGTTTCGAGGTCAACACGAGTCTCCTGAATCTGCGAGATGTTTCGAAAGACATATCGACCGTTGCCCGAAAGCAGCGGCACGCCCGTGTTGTAGTCGATCGATGTGATCGCACCAGTCGAGCGATTCCAGATCTGGACCGTGGTTCTGATGCCCGAAACAGGTTCCTGTGTCCAGATCACCACCCCTCCGTCGTCGGAGATCGAAGGATCACCCGATGCGGCCTCGCCCGAGGAGAGCCGGCGACTCTCGCCGTTCAAACGGTCCCAGAGATACACATCTGCCTCAGACAACTCGTCCTTCACGTAGACAACCCACCGGCCGTCGTCGGAGATCGCTGGGTGAGAGCCCGCAGTGTCGATGGATGTCTCGACGCCCGCAGACCCGTCCCACAAGCTGATGCCCTGGAACGTCGCTTGCTCCTCTTCGTACACAACCCAGCGACCATCACCCGAGATGGCCGCAACCAGCAGTTCGATCGGGGCCTCGTCGACGACCTGACCGGCCGGCTCGATCACTGCACCCACACCGTGAGGTGACATCAAGAGAGAGGTGACACAGACCAAACTTCCGAAACAACGACTGGTGAAGCTCACCAACTGAGACTAGCGACGGGGATCACGATGGTTCGGCTTCGCCCTGCCTCGCCTCAACCCCAAACGTTTGGTCAGCTGACGTACGCAGCGAGCTCTTCCGCGGTGGGCGCTCGTTCCGCGTACTGGCCATCCACAAGGTCAGCGCAGAGCAGTTGCCCCATGTTGGCCATCTGCATGGCGCGGTCGCCAACGATCGCCGTCGGTGCGAAGCAGATCGACGGAGCAGCGTCGATCACCGCCGACGTCGTCACTGTGGTGTACCGCTCGGCGATGGTTGGCGCCCCGAACTCGCTCAGCGAATCCCATTCGGCGCCATCTTCGCTCCAGCCGATGATGACGACATCCGCCGAGTAGGCGCTGAAGCGGTAGACCTGGAAATCAACCTCGCACACCCCGGCGTCGCAGACCGTGCCGTTCACGGTGGTCAAGCCGGGGGGTGCCGGAAGCACCGAGATGCTGAACGACGGACTTGGCGGGAAGGCAGTACTGAGCCCGGTCGTGACCTTGACCGACGCGGAACATGGTTGCGGCCGCAACGGGATGTCGACAGAGAAGTTGCTGTCGACCCGGCCCTCGAACGCAATCCAACCCGCGCCTCCCTCGCCGAGGTCTGCGTTCGGACGACAGCCCTCAACGAAGACCGTGATCTCTCGACTGGCCACATCGCCGCCCAGCGAACCCGTCACCGTCATCACCGGCGTTCCATAGTTTTCCCGGAACTCGTTCCGATCGACCGTGGCGGCAAAGGTGACCTCAACGGGCAATTCAACGACCTCATCGATCGTGCCTCGCCCGACAACGGTGCCGTCAGGAAGCTGGTAGGAGTACCAGCCCTGCATGGGAAGCGTTGCATCACCCCACGCAGGGGCATCGCTCACCGCCATCGCGCTGGCGAACTGCGACGGGTCAAGATCCGAAGCCTCGGCGTATGTCGTCCGCCAGTAACCAATCACGCCCGACATCGTCACGTCCTGAAACGCCAGGGCATGGCCGTCGCACCCGTTGAGCGGCGAAACCATTCGGCCGGTGGCGGTGCCGCCGACGCTGCTGGCCTCCCATGCGTAGCGCAACGGCGGAAGCGAACAGGGCACTACATCGACGGTGACCGTGGCGGTACTGCACAGCGGCGTTGGATCTGCGTCATCGCAGATCGTGTAGTCAAACGTCGCCGTTCCCGGCGTACCAGCGGTGAAGCGGAGACCACCATCTGTCTCGACGGAACCGCCGAGGAGGTTCTCGTTGGAGATCGAAACGATCGTCGCCCCATTCACGCGATCGTTCTCCCACCATCTGATGGAGATCTCCTCGCCGGCGGCAGCGGTTGCCTCATCGAGCCGAGCAAGCGGAAGGAGCTCGTCGAGTAGAGCTCGCTCGACGTAAGAGTCGCCGACGAGGTCGGCACATCGAGTCTCGCTCGACGCACCCCGCCGAGAGGAGTCGTTTGCGATCGGTCTTGCCAAGAAGCAGAACGAATCAACACGGTTGAGTTCGTTGTTCACCGCAGAAACTCGCTCGCCGACCTCGCCAGTTCCCACCCTTCCAAAGAATCCTCGCACGTTGGCCACGAGGTACTCGTCGGAGAAACCTGCGAACTCGACCCACTCGTCGATTTCGCTCTGGCGGATGGCAGAGAACGTCGCTGAGCAGCGGAACTCGGTACAGGAGCTCGACTCGAGGCGGATCTCGGTTGGGGCGAGCGTCACGATGCCGATCTCAATTCTGTTGTCGACTCGAGGAACGTCGATGTCGTAGACCGCCGAGAGTTCGAGGTTGCAGGGACCCGAGACCTCGACATCGAACGCGAACTCGAACGTCGACTCGACGACACCGTCGAAAACCCAGTCTGATCCGTACTGGCTACCGATGGGATCAACGACGCTGCAAGCCCCTGGCTGCGAGGGAGCCGCCAACCGGACCTGGAAGCGGGCCCGCCGAGACTCGACGCCGTCGGGCAGTTCGCCCGAGACCGTGACGGTGTCGGTCAACGCAGGTTCGTAAAGCGTCTCGGCGTGGCTCATCTCGAACGAGACGGGGACCCTGATGTCATCGGTCCACGCAAACGACCCACTGCCAAGCGTTACGGACTCGGCGGTCCGATACGAGACATCCATTTGAATCTCGAGAGAAAGATTCTCACCGATCAAACGGCTCGGGATCGCAACATCGTCGAACAGCTCAACGTTGCGCTCGGGAACGTCAACGATTTCGTAAACGACCTCTCCCCCGACGGCGATCGTTGCGGTGATCAAAGCAGCGCCATCGGTCCCGCCGATGAAGTCAACAAGTTGCCGACCGTTGCAATCGAGAGGGAATCGGAACACGGTGATGTTCGTCGAGCCGTCGTCGAACAACGAGCCAGCACGGACGTCCGGCTGCTCAGTCAACGTGCAGGGACCGTTTGGCTCTGGCTCTGGCTCTGGCTCTGGCTCTGGCTCTGGCTCTGGCTCTGGCTCT
>CAYGQE010000111.1:0-6836 GCA_964351995.1 uncultured Acidimicrobiaceae bacterium
CTGCCGGCTATCGAGCGGGCCGAGCGGCGGAGGGGAAGAGGATTATCGAGGGGGTTCTCTCATCTGCGGCAAGCGCGTCAAGGGGGCGAGGGTCGAGCGGCAGCGAACGAGAGGTCCTCATGCAAACCACGTTTTCACGGTGGCGGCGGGGGCGAGTCCGAGGTCGTGGTTTGCTGCTCTTGTTCTGAGTTGGGGTACTCGCAAGACGTGAGTGGAGCGCTCATCAGGCCTTGCGGGTCTTGGTTTGATTCGATGGCGGCCTGAACTGCTGCGTCCAGACGAGGGAGAGGACCCGAGTTTCCTTGCGCTTGGACCAGGCAGTCAAGAACCTTTTTGGGAGGCTGACCCGCCCATCCTTCATTGTCGCCGAACTCGTCAGCAGGCTCGTCGTTGTCGACATCGTGGCCGTAGATCGCCAACGTGTCTTCAGGCGTATCGGTGATGAAGAAAGCGTAGGTCCGGCCGACTTCGTAGTTGCCCTCTGAGTAGGACAGTTCGAGCCGGTCGCCTGCGGTTCTGGTCAGGGAGCGTTGGTTCTGTCGTGAAGATTGGAGATCGATGGGCGTCGCGCTGAGTTCCACGGTAATGATCTCGAGGATTTCGCCGTCGCGTTTGTCGACGACTTCTCCAGTGACCATCGCGCTTGTGCCGATGATGTTGCCGATCGCCGAGTGCGGGGCAGCCTCACCGAACACGCAAGCCGAAGCCAACAAACAGAGCGATATGAATCCTGCGCTGGCCGTGAGTCGCACACTGCAACCGTACACAAGGGCTTCGCGTGCCCTGGATCACCCAGAGCGCTGGCTGTACGGCGCTAAGAATTGCCCCGTCGGCACCAAACGATGAGATCGAGCGATTGCTGAACGAATTGAGAGCAGCACTCTTCAGCAATCGGCATCGGACGCTGCTCGCAATGCCGGCTCTGCACGGATGTCGGGCGCCCCGGCGTGGGCTGAAAGATGCGAAGACAGCACCCACCGTCCAGCCGGGGTGGGTCGCTCGGTTTCAGATCCGCTGGCGCCGATAGACGATCAACAACCGACCAAGATTGAGGACCTGCAGCGCCAAGAACCAGAACATCACTCGGTAGCCAGACAGGACAGCGGCGACGAGAAAGAGAATCGCAGCGACAACCGTCGCTCCGATCTCGAACCTCGGACTCCAGACGCGTCGCTGTTTCGGCTCGATCATGCGTCGATGGTACGTCCTACGGTCGCCGGCACCGGTCGTGCATGATCGCCTGTTATGCGCTGGCCTGCCTGGAAGCCAGCGCCGCTGGTCCCGCTCGCATTGCCGGCTATCGAGCGGGCCAGCGTTGCTGCGTCGTGGTTGTTTTGAGCGGTTTAGCGGCCGACGGGAGACTGTCTCCGAGCAGGGCTGGTGTCCAGATTGACATTCAGAACTAGTGATTCAGGTCCGTGCGAGACTGAGGCGGTGGATGATCATCGAACAACCCTCCTGGGGAGGCTTCGATCTCTCAAGACAGTCGAGGCTCCTCCTCCTTGGAAACTCCTCCGAACCGCTTTGGTTGGCGGGCTCGTGGCTGTGGGGTTTGGCGACGATGAGTCGTTTCTGCTTGTCGTTTCATGGTCTGGTCGATCTGTGTTTGATCTGGCAACCGGTGAACGAGTCGCTCGAGATCGAGACGACAGTGTCGCTGAGTGGACGAGCGCGGACTACGTGACGGCTGATGGAATCGGCCCGCTCGAAGGTGTGCCGGTGGTTGTTGCTGGGCTGTGGGGAGGCGGTCTTCGACGGGTGACGGTTTATGGTTGGTCGGTGAATGTTGTGGCACCTGACTGGCCCGACGAACGTGTGATTCTTCAGCCGCCACGCGGTGAGGTTATGAGCGAAGCCCACAGCGACGGATGTGTGCAGCTTGGACAGCCGATCAACGAAGTCAGGGCGTACGGCTTCAGCCGAGACGGAACGACGCTCGTGCTCGCTACCACTAGCGATCTTTGGATGTGGCGCAGGTAGTGCGACGTTGGAGTTCCGGCTCAGCAGCGATGGCAAGGGCGCCTGGACTTGACTCACCAGCACGGACAGAGCCGTCGGCGATATGGGTGAATCGATTCGTCTCCTCGACATCGGTTAGGCCAGTCCATGTGCCGGATAACGAGCGCGCGTCCAGGGCCGTCGGCGAGTTGTTCTGATCGCCCAGAGAGATCAAGCGGAGCCCTGTCTACCTCTTGGATCACCGAGCGGGCGTTCACCTGAGTGGGACGTGTCGGCTTGCGTGGCGGCGATCAGGTCAGTCGATACGGGTTCGAATCGGTGGCGACTGGTCGCGCTCACGGTGATGCAGTTGGCACCTCGGTGCGACCGTCGGCGATCTCCGCTCGGATTGCTTGCAGCGTCGCGATCATCTCGGTTGTCAGGCCGTCGCCCTGCGTCGAGATGTCGAATGCGTCGTCTGCGGCTCCGAGCCGAAACGCCTCGCCTGGCTCGCCGCCGTCGAGCATGTGCTCGATCAACCGAAAGGCGCCGATATCGATGCGCTTGATGATCGACGTCAGGATCACGGACCGTTGATTGACGGGAACCGCGAACCATTGATCGTTGTCGAGTCCAATCGCCCACACCCGTGTTTCGGCTTCGGCTGAGTATTGTGCTGCGGCGGCGAACGTTCCGAAGTCGGATGATCCGGCAGCGGACACGATGACGTCGACGTTCTGTTCGTAGAGTTCGCTCGCCCTGATCTGGCCGACTTCGGGCTGGAAGAATCCCGCCACGTTTCCCGAGTCGTCGATGAAGCTGGTCAGAATTTCGATGTCGGGGTCGATTGACCTCGCTCCAGCTTCGAGTCCGGCACGGAAGTCGGCGAGAAAGCTGACGTCGGCGCCGAACACAAATCCGATGCGTCCGGAATCACTTTTCAGCGCTGCGGCGGCTCCCGCTAGGTAGCCCTGTTCTTCCAGTGCGTACGTGATGAAGGTTGCGTTAGGTGCGTCGACGGCCCAGTCGATGACGCCGAACGACACGTCTGGGTTGTCGATGATGGCCTGTGTGGCGTTTGCACCGACCAGTGCGTCGGTGACGACGAACTCGGGTTCGCTTGCCATCAACTCCGCGAACTCCGCGACTGGGTCGGCCGACCAAGACACCTCGGTGAGCGTCATGTCGAGTTCTCGCTCGCCGCGGCGTAGTCCGTTGGCGATACTGGCGTTGATGCCTCCATCGTCGGCCTGGTTTCCGAAGAACGCGACGTCTCGATGGTTTGATCCGCCGACGAGGCCGAACAACAAGAGTGCGGCAACGCTCAGGCACGCGGCGAAGATCGCCACGAGCCCCCAGAGGAGACGTTTTGATCGCTGGTCACGCGCCCGTTGCATCTGTTGGGAATGTTCTGTGGCATCGAGGTGGTCGCGGCTCGCATCGAAAAAGGCGACTTCGCCGGAGTTGAGGGCGATGGCCGTGGTGCGGCGCCATTCGTCGAACGACTCCAGCCGCTTCGGGTCGAGCAGGTAGTCGTCGTGGCGGTTCGCCAGTTGCCATTCGCTCAGGGCGACACGAAGCGAGGCGTGGCGGCGAAGGTCCTGGCGACTCTCGTCGATCCAGTCCTTCAAAGTTGGCCACTCCTCCAGGAGCGCCTCGTGGGCCACCTCGACGGTTGGAGCGCCGGTGAGTCGATCGGAGTCGAAGGACACGAGTCGATGCGTCCCGAGTTCGCCGATCACGTCATGGAGGTCGACAGCGTCGACGTCGAGTGAGGTGATCTCGTTACCCTGGACACGACGTCGGCTGGCCTCCTCGTGATCGCCGATCGTGATCAGGCGGAGCAAGAGTTGGCGCATCACCTCCCGACGACCGGGTTCGAAGCCCTCGTAGACGTCGGTGGCTCGTCTGCTGAGCGCCCCTTCCACACCGCCCATCGCTCGGTAACTCGCGGCAGTGAGTCGGTCGTCTGAGCGTCGATCGAAGAGTTCAGTCAGCGCGTACTGGAAGAGAGGAAGGGCGCTCGGCTGGTTCCCGACATCGGCTATCAACTGTCCCAGAAGGGCGGGTTCGAACGAAACGCCAGCGCTCGCGGCGGGCTTGATCGCGGCCGCTTCGAGTTCTTCAAACGTCAGCGGCGTGGCGTTGACGACCCCGTTGCCGAGTCGGGCCCCGAACTCCGGGTGCTCCAGCGGGAAGCCGTAGAAGTCAGCTCGCAAGGTCAGGACGACCGTGACCCGGTGATGTGGATCGTCGACAGCCGCTACGAGATTCGCGAGAAAGCTGCGCCGCAGCTCTGCATCTTCGACCAACGTAAAGAGCTCCTCGAACTGATCGATGACGAGGACGAGCTGACCCGACTCGCTCGGAAGGACCCGCAGCGCCGCGCGCAGCAACCCTGTGTCGGTTCCGTCGAGCTGATCGCCGAGGCTGTCCGGGCCGTTGATTGACGCACGCAGCAATGCCGCTTCGAGTTCGGCGAAGGGATTCGCGCCCGGCACCAGACTTGCCACCAACCATTGGTCGGAGCCCTCGATCGCACCCTTTGCCAGAGCGGGGACCAAACCGGCTCTCACCACGCTCGACTTGCCGGAGCCACTCGCCCCTATCAACCCAACCAGTCGTTGCCCAGACCGCAGCGTCCGAAGGAGCTCGGCGACGAGCGCGTCACGTCCGAAGAACGACGAAGCGTCGTCGCTACCGAATGGTCGCAGCCCCTTGAACGGATTCGGCAACGCTGTTCGGTTGCTGCCGTCGATGGATTCGTCGGCGTGTGGCTGGATCCGGTTGTCGTGAAGGAGGATCTGCTCCTCGAGCCTGACGATGAGGGGCGACGGATCAATGCCGAGTTCCTCGCCAACGTGCAAGCGAAAGCGAGCGATGGCGCGAAGTGCATCGGCGGGGCGCCCGGAGCGGTAGAGCGCTAATGAATGCTGCGCGAGCAGCCGCTCTCTGAGCGGATGCTCGTCGCGGAGAGACTCCACCTCGCTGACGAGTTCGCCTGATTTTCCGCACACAAGGTCTGCGTCGATTCGGTCTTCGATTGCCCCGATGCGGAGTTCGTTCAGTCGCGCGCGTTCGACCTGAGCGAAGTCGTCGAACGCGAAGTCGTCGAACGCTGGTCCTGTCCACATTGCAAGGGCCTCGGTGAGCTGGCGTGCGGCTGTGAGCGGGTCGCTCGTCACGAGCTTGCGTGCGTTGGCCACCTCGCGCTCAGCGACAAGCACGTCGTAGTTCTCCTCATCGACGATGAGTCGGTAGTTGTCGTCGCGTGTCTCGAGAATGGATGGATCGCCGCGTTTCCGGCCCGGCTCGAGAGCGGTCCGGAGACGCGAGATCTGGATGTGCAGCGCGCTCTTCGTGCCGCTGTCATCCACCCAGATCTCGTCGAGGAGGCGATCGGCAGAGACGAATTGGTTCGCCTCGATCAGAAGCAGCGCGAGCAAAGATCGCTGCTTCGGGGGCCCGAGGTCGAGGTCGTGCCCGTCGCGCCGCACGACCAACGGGCCCAGCGCCCGGAATTCCATGTCCACCATCCCACCCATCACCATGCCACAATCGATCGCAAGACAATCATGCTGGCTCGGTGCTGATGGCCACCATCGAGGAGCCGATTCCGCCGTCGAGGTTGGAGAACCGGGCGTTGTTCGTCACGTAAAGCATCGATTCTGAGCCGGGTCCTACCCCGACGACGATGTTCGCCGGCTGGTCGATGTCGCCGTCGACGCCCATGGCGATCGGCGTGATGGACCCATCAGCACCAACGATGACGACCGAGTTGGCCCAGGCTTCAACGGCGAACACGGTGCCATTTGGTGCAACAGCGACACCTTCGACGAACTCGATCATGTTGCTCGTGGCGAACACCGAGACCGGCCCGGCAGATTCATCGTCAAGGATCGAGATCTCCACGATGCTGTTCTGCTCGGTTACCGCGACGTAGATCTGATCGCCGTTGATTGCGACGCCGTTTGCACCGATCGGTCCAATGCCGATGGCACCGGTACCACCGAGCTTGACGTCCTCGGCCCAGAGGTCCACCTCACCAGCGGCCGAGATCCGCCAGACGGCTCCGAGTGGTGTTTCATCGTCGGCAACGCCCGAGTTCGAGTCGGTGATGTACAGGTTGTCGAAATCATCGAACACAAGGGCATTGGGAAGCCCGATCGATTCGGTCCCAGAAATGCGCGTCGGCTCGCCCTGCCCGCACTCAAAGAGCCACACACCCGAGGTTTCTCCGCCCCCGACCGCTGCATACAGATTGCCGGCCGTGTCGAATGCAATGCCGCCCATTCCCGGGAATGGATCGTCCCAACCCGGGATTTCACCGACGACTTCATGGCCTGCTGCATCGGCGCCGAGCCGGACGATCTGACCGAGCTGCGCAAAGCTGACGTAGGTGTTGCCCGCCGCGTCGAACGCGATGCCCTCAGCGTTCTGGCCGACCTCGTTGTCGAACTGTGCGACGACCCCAATGTCAACGACGAGTCCAGTTGACTCTGGCTTGGAACACGAACCAGAGTCCGCCTGCTCTATCGAGGCAACATCAGTTGTCGGTGCCGCTGCTGTATCGACGGTCGAATCGGTGCCGGGCGGCATCGATTCGGCGGCCTCGGTCGCCGCCGTCGTGGATGGCTCTGCGGAATCGCTCCCTCCGCATGCAACGATGGCGAGTGCCAACGCTGCGATCGCAGCGGTTGCTTTCAATGAGATTGCTTGTGTTCGCATGATCAGTTCCCTTCGAACCCCGATGTTTTCGGGCCGGTCGTAGGTTCGTTGGGGCTACTTTCTGAGCTCTTTCGGACCCTCGAAAGTGGGCAATGCGTGGGTTGGATCGACGACAAACCGCTCGATATCGCCGGGACCGCCAAGCTCTTGCGACCGCTCGCATACGGCAC
>CAYGQE010000112.1:0-6564 GCA_964351995.1 uncultured Acidimicrobiaceae bacterium
AGATAACGGCACTTATGCGTGCAATCGAATCGCATCTTTCTGCCAGCTCATAACACTCAGCTCGCATCGTCAGCGAGGCTCGGCATCTGGGTCAGGCAGCGTCGGATCAACCATCTCGCCGCATGCCCCCGAACCCAGGGTGGGTTCCCAACCCGAGAAAGGAGAACGCCACACATACTATCACCGTAGGTGGGAACCGTTCTCAATACGTCACAGAGTTGCGTAACCGTGGCACGTACCTGATGTGTGGTTGCCCTTTCCATTTCCAAGCTTCGTGTCGGCGCTGAGGCCTACCAACTGTCCGGCGTCGCCCAGACTTTGGATGATTACTACACCGGTGCTGGTGAAGCAGCGGGCCGTTGGGTCGGCGCAGGATCCGAAACACTCGGCCTCGGTGGCGACGTCGAGCCCGATGACTTGCGAGCTGTGCTGGCCGGTTTGATGCCGACCGGTGGTGGGCTGACCCCGAACGGAACCCCACCAATCGCCCACCCACGTCGGGTGCCAGGGTTCGATCTCACCTTCAAGGTCCCCAAAAGCGTCAGCGTCCTCTACGCCGTCTCCGATGACCCGCGTGTGCAGGGTGCGATCATCGACGCCGGCAACACGGCGGTCGACCACGTCGTTGGATGGCTCGAGCGTGAAGCCGTCCGGGTCCGTCGGGGTTCCAACAGCGTCCCACTCGTCGACAAGCGTGAAGCGCTGGGTGGTGTCCGTGACGGGATTCGGGAGATCGAAACCACCGGCCTGGTCGCGGCATCGTTCCGGCATCGGACCTCGCGTGCCGGTGACCCGTTCCTGCACTGGCATGTGCTCGCGGCGAACATGGCTGAGGGTGTCGACGGGAAATGGTCATCGATCGTCCACCCTCACCTCTTCAGCCATGCGAGGGCTGCGGGTGAGGTCTTCCAGGCCGTGGTCCGAGACGAGTTGACGAAGTCGTTGGGTGTGGAGTGGCGGCCCGGCCGTCACGTCCATGAAGTCGTCGGCGTTCCGGACGAGATCATGCGGGTGTTCTCCAAACGCCGGGCAGAGATCGACGCCTACATCGCGGCCACCGGCACCCCCGCTGACGGCGACGGCCACGAACGAGCAGCGTTGGCCACACGACGTTCCAAAGGCGAACAAGAAACCACCGTCGGGCTATCGCAGAGGTGGCGAGACGAAGCGATCGACAACGGTTGGGGCCCGGTCGAAGCCAACGACCTCATCGGCGCTGCCCGCGACGGCGTGGCCGTGGATGATGCGTGGCGTTTGCCGACGGTGTGGTTCGACGAAAGCGGTGTTGCCCAAAACGGTGATCGGCTCGTGGATGCTGAGGAGTGGCTCGCCGATGTGTTGCGTCGGGATCTCACCAACGAGTCATCGACGTTCACCGCGGTCGATGCGGTGCAAGCAGTCGCTCATCGCCTCGGCGACGGCGCATCAGTCGCGACCATCGAGAGGGTCACCAACCGGCTGCTGTCCTCCCCCGCCGTGCTCCCCGTCGGCGACGCGTTCACCAGCCGGGAGCTCGCCGACGTCGAGGCCCGATTCACCGGCTCACTGACCGCATCCGCTCGTCTCGACGGTCCTAGCGTGTCGGCGGTTGAGTTGGGTCTTGCCGCGGCACCAACTCTCGGCGGGGACCAGGCCGCCGCTGTCGCCGATACCGCAACAACAACGGCTGCGGTGTCGGTGCTGATCGGCCCGGCCGGGACCGGGAAGACCTACGCCCTCAACACGGTGCGGGAGTTGTTCGAGGCGTCGGGTTGGCGGGTTCGGGGTGCAGCACCCTCGGCCCGGGCCGCAACCGAGCTGGCCTCAGGGGCCGGCATCGAATCATCCACCATGCACTCACTCCTGCGCCGTCTCGCTGAAGGCACCGACCGGTTCGCCTCGACGGATCTGTTGGTGGTGGATGAGGCCGGCATGGCCGATATCCGCACGCTGCAGCGTCTTGTCTCCGCAGCAACCGACGCCGGTGCGCGAGTGTTGCTTGTCGGTGATCACCGTCAGCTTCCCGAAGTCGGGGCCGGAGGCGGATTCCTGTTCGCGACCGAACACGCCCACACCGTCACCCAGCTGTCAGTGAACCGACGCCAGAAACAACCATGGGAACAAACAGCACTCACCGCCCTGCGAGACGGTGACGTGCTCGAAGCGGTCAACGCCTACGTCAGCTACAACCGTGTCATCGTCGCCCCTGATGGGGGCGAGATGATCGAAGCAGCGGTGAACGCATGGTTCGACGCCCAAGTCTCGGGTGTCGATCTGGCGTTGGTGGCCGGGACGAATGAGATGGTCGACCGCCTCAACACCAGCGTCCTCGCCCGCCTGACCGCACCGGGCGGATCGCTGCACCACACCGACACCATGGAGTTCGGCGGGGACACCTGGCACGTTGGGCAACGTGTCGTTGTTCGCCGCAACTACCGAGACCACCTCGACCCCACCGTTCAGGTTCGCAACGGCCAAACCGGAACCGTTGCCAACTCCGACGGGCGGGAAGGGATCATGGTGCTGCTCGACGACACCGCTGAGCCTGCGTGGCTGAACCAACGGTTCCTCGACGCTTCCGGCCGCATCACCGCCGGGTACGCGTCGACCATTCACCGAACCCAGGGCGGGACCTGGGACGCCGCCATCACCGTCGGCCTCGACGGCCTCTACCGAGAAGGCGCCTACACCGCCCTGTCCCGCGGCCGCAACGAGAACCTCATCATCCTCACCAACCCCGAAGCCCGCCAACTCGCCGCCGAAGCCGCACAAGACCCACCCCGACACGACCGCGGCCTCCGCCTCCCAACCGAAGAACCCGGCACGCCCGAAGCCGAACTCACCGACCGGATCCGACGCCGGCAAGGCAAACACCTCGCTCGTCACCTCGACCCCGATACACCCCACATCGACCGCCTCGCCGCGACACTCCCCTACCCCGCACTGCGCGCCGCGGCCGCCCGGGCCGAACAAATCGAACGCACCGCCACCCACACCACCGGCGCCACCCCCGACGAACTGCACCGCCAGCTCGAACAGGCCACACGGACCGCGACACACCTCGCACCAGGGGTCCGGATCAAAGCCCTCGACCGGCACAACATCGGCACCGTCCTGCACCTCAACCCAACAGACCACACCGCCCGCATACTCTTCGCTGGAGACGGCGGACGTGAGGCTGTTCGGACCCTGAGCTGGGACGACCTCGTCGTCGTCGACCCCGATGCCGCAGCACAACCGCTCAGCGGTGCAGCCCAGGCCTGGTTGGACCGCCACCACCAACGCATCAGCGATCAGCTGCAGGCCTGGGAGGGCACCGTCTCCGCTCTCGGCTCCACCCCCGACGCAGCCCGCCTCTACCGACGAGCAGCCAACGTGGTGGTGGATCGTGCGGTCAACGAACTCGCCGCCCGACAACCCGAATGGCTCACCAACCTCATCGGACCCAGACCCGTGTTCCCCGAAGGCGCCACCGCCTGGACCGCCGTCCTCACCGACATCACACGCCTCCGCCTCGACACCCACATCCCCGCATCAGCGCCAGGCGTCGGGCTCCCCACCACCGAAACCAGCGACCGGTGGCTCGATCTACAGCGCCACATCGCCAACACCAAACAATGGCTACACGACCACCCTCACCACGCCATGACCGAATGGCCCATCCGCCCATCACAACAAGCCCTCCTGCAACGTCGGGCCGTGGTCGATCACATTCTTGACGGCGCACCGCCAGACCAACGCCACATCATCACCAAACTCCGGGCCGGGCAACTCACTCTCGCCGACACCCACGACGCCCTGTCCTCGAGCCTCGACACAGCGCTCAACGGTCAAACAGCACGGCACACCTGGATCATCACCAACTGGGTCCACGTCGTCGAGCACACCGAAATCACCAAAGCACTCGACACCGCCAACTTCGGCCCCAACATCGAAACACTCAGCCAAGCGATCCTCGGCATCACCAGCAGCCCCGAACTCGCTGCTGCCACCCGCGACCAACACCCCTGGTTGGCTGCCGCCCTCAACCAACTCGCCCAACCCACCGACACCACCATCAACCACCACACAGTCGAATGGCTCGAACAAGCCGCCCGCTATCGCACCGAACATGGACTCGACCACCGCGACCCACTCGGACCCACACCCATCGACCCCCAACAACGACAAACCCGCCAACACCTGCTGGACCGGTTCGACACAATCACCGCCGGCCAAGTCGAGCGCCCGGCAACAGAAGTCGAGCCAGCCATCACACAAGAACCAGAGGAGATCGATTTCGCCAGGTCGGACTCATCGATCGTCACCGACCTGATCAGCAACGAACTCGCCGCCATCGACGCCGATCCGATCGAAACCCATTCGATCAAACGCAACGAACCCGGCGGCATCGAGCTCAGTTGAGACTTCCCGAGCAACTGCCCACGCAACTTCCCAAACACCTACCCCGCCCCCAGCGGCACTTCCCAAGCAACTGCCCAAGGCTCCACGGCAGGGAACAGAACAAGATTTCTCAGCCCGCTGACCAGGGGGAACGTCATACCTTTCGTCCTCGGGAAGTCCGCTGGGAAGTTGCTCGGGCAGTCACTTTCGGATTCTGCTCGGCATGAACAACACCAGAGGACCAGTCATCCTGGCGACTCTCCTCGGCACGCCATTCAACCCGCATGGCGTACCGAGCTC
Source organism: uncultured Acidimicrobiaceae bacterium (assembly GCA_964351995.1). Taxonomy (GTDB): domain Bacteria; phylum Actinomycetota; class Acidimicrobiia; order Acidimicrobiales; family SZUA-35; genus SZUA-35. The sequence continues at coordinate 4,663 of CAYGQE010000112.1, forward strand.
CGCTTGCATCAGCGGCCAACCCCAGACCGGCTGGCCGTTGAGGCTCAACCGGTTTGGCGCTCCGACAGAAGGCGAGGATGAGAGATGACGGCTCTGGGCGTCCCACCCTCAACGTCGAAAGGTCGCCTGCGAGTTGAACTCCCCTTCCAAAGTCCAGAGCTGACTCCGGCACTCGCCCGAGCTCTCTGCACAGTCATCTCGGCGGCACATGCGAGGCACAAGTCGAGCGACACTCAGACCAAGGGCGTAATGTCGAAGGCATTATGAAACGTGTCGCTTTCTACGGTCGAGTGTCGACTGAGGACCAACAAGACCCCGAGTCGAGCCGGCAATGGCAGCTCAGCCGAGCGAACGCTCTCATCGGCCCGATCGGAGGCGAGATTGTCGCCGAGTACTTCGACATCGGAGAGAGCCGATCAATCCCCTGGAAGCGTCGGCCGGAAGCCGCTCTGCTTTTGTCCGCGCTGTCTGACCGAGAGCGAGGCTTTGACGCAGTCGTTATCGGAGAGCCGCAACGTGCCTTCTACGGCAACCAGTTCGGCGACACCTTCCCGCTCTTTGTCCACTTCGACGTCGAACTCTGGGTCCCTGAGATCGGCGGTGCGGTTGACCCCACCTCTGATGCTCACGATCTGATCATGAACCTCTACGGAGGCATGGGGAAAGGAGAACGCAACAGAATCAAGACGCGCGTGCGAACAGCGATGAACGCTCAGGTCGCGCTGGACGGCAAGTATCAGGGCGGCCGACCTCCCTACGGATATCAACTCGCCGATGCTGGCAAACATCCCAACCCATCGAAGGCAGCGGAGGGCCGCAGGCTCCATGTTCTGGAACCGCACCCGTCATTCGCCCCAGTCGTTTCGCGAATCTTCAAGGAGTTCCTCGGTGGCGAAGGAATCAAGGCCATCGCAACCAAGCTGACGAACGAGGGCGTCTTGTCTCCGGCAGCATCGGACCCGAAACGCAATCGCCACCGCTCATCGAGCAGGGGCGCATGGGGACAAAGTGCCGTACGAACGATCCTGAAGAACCCTCGCTACACCGGTTACCAAGTCTGGGCTCGTCAACGCAAAGACGAAGTCCTACTCGACATCGAAGACGTCGCAGCAGGTCATATAACGAAGCAGCGTTGGAACCCCGAAGATCAGTGGCAATGGTCCCGCGAACCAGCCCACGACCCGATCGTGTCGATGGCCGACTGGAAAGCCGCTCAAGACATCTTCACCGCAGGAAATCGCACCTCCGGGCCGAAGAGGAGGCGAACCCACGATTACATGCTCAAGGGCATGGTGACCTGTGATGCGTGCGGACGGAAGCTCGTAGCCAACGTTGTCCGCGGTCAGCTGCAATATCGATGCCGGATGAAAGAGGAGTACCCCGGCATCGACCACCCACCATCGTTGTCCGTGCGCGAGGAACACCTGCTACCGGCCATCGATCAATGGCTTGGCCAACTCTTCGACGAAGACCACCTCGACGAAACCGTCGCTTCTCTGGCCTCGATCGAATCGAACCCGGTGGATGCAGCCGACGAACTCCAGGCGAAGGAGACCATCAAGAACTGTGGCAAGCGCATCGCCAACTTCGAAACGGCGCTCGGGCTCACCGACGACCCGGAAACGCTCGCCGGCTACACACGGCAGATCGAACGGGCCCGAGCCGAAGCGAAAGGTGCCGAGCTCCGACTCAGACGGCTCGACGGAGGACGAAGCCTGACCGACGACGAGATTCGATCCGTCGTCTCAAGCCTCGCTGACGCGATTGCGTTGCTGTCGAAGGCGACGCCCCAGGATCGACGAGCCGTCTACGAGGCTGCACGCCTGGAGGTGCTCTACGACCACAGCAACCGGCGGGCCAAGGTTTCGGTGGCTCCGTGGGTTAGTGGTGGTGTCGGAGGGG
>CAYGQE010000113.1:0-6483 GCA_964351995.1 uncultured Acidimicrobiaceae bacterium
GCCATGACGCCGATTCTGGCTCCAACCATCAACGCATTTCGCCGGCTGCAGCCGGGCACGCTCGCCGGATGCTGGGCCAACTGGGGCATCGATCATCGCAATGTCACGAACCGCATTCCCATCGATGGCGGCGCATCGATGCGCATCGAGAATCGTCTCGGTGACGGTGCCATGAACCTTCACCTCGGCGTGGCCACGGTGCTGGAGGCGGCCCGTCTCGGTGTGGTGGACGAATTGGTTGTGCCCCCGGCCTACACCGGCGACGGATTCGAAGATGGCGGCGACGGCTGTGCACGAAGTGCCGACACCCTTGCCGTCGCACTCGATCACCTCGAGGCCGACACCAAGCTCTGCGAGGCTGTCGGGTCCGGTGTCATCGGCAACTTCATCGCAAACAAGCGACGGGAAGCTGAACGTTTCGACGAGACCGGTCAGTCGATGCATGAACCAGAACTGTCCGCTTTCGAGCGCGACATGTACCTGCCCTACCACTGAGCTGAGACCTCGGTTGCCAAGCATTCGCCAGCCAGTCGGTCGGCGGGGTCGCCAACGACATCGAAAGCGGCGCCGAACATCACGACCACGGTCACGCCGAGGCCTGAGTCGGGTCGGGTCGGGTCGGATCACGGTGTTGACGTTGGAAGCTTCAACCGCGAGACCCGGGTCGAGGTCGCGATCGATCCTCCTGACCGCGGCCTGCACCTCGGCGAAATCGAGTGACGTCGTGAAACACCACACCAGCGCATCACTGGTCGTTGGCCGCCAAGCGTGAGATCGAGCAGCAATTGCGCTCCCGGAATGGTACGAGCGATGGCAATGGCGTGACGGAACGGTTCAACAGGCATGGCAAATGTCAAACAGGGTGCACATCAACACCCAATGGACCTTTCCGAAAACAGGATTCACACCGAGGCGGGTTTGCGATAGACCAGGGACCGATGACAAGCCCTCTGCAGCACGATCGCTACCTCCGCTCGAACGACTACGACGCCGCCTGGGTCACCGAGAACCAGATGGGACCGAACGTCTTGTGGCTCACTGAGTCACTCCTCGAGACCCTGCCGATCACGTCGGACATGAAGGTCCTCGACTTGGGATGTGGAAAGGCCGTCAGCTCGATCTTCGTCGCCAAGGAATTCGGCGCTCAGGTCTGGGCCGCTGATCTCTGGATCGATGCATCGGAGAATCAACAACGCATCGTCGATGCCGGCGTCGAGCACCTCGTCTCGCCAGTGAACGCGGAAGCCCACACACTGCCCTTCGCCAAGGGGTTCTTCGACGTGATCATCAGCCTCGACGCCTACCAGTACTTCGGCACCGCCGATCTTTACCTGGGCTACCTCATCGACTTCTTGAAGCCGGGAGGCCGACTCGGGGCCGTGATGCCGGCATTGCTCACCGAACTCAGCAACGAACCTCCGGCAACCCTGGCCCCGTATTGGGAATGGGACTTCTGTTGCTTCCACGGCCCTGACTGGTGGCGTCACCATTGGACGAAGACCGGCAAGGTCACGGTCGACCACGCCGACGTCATCGAGGACGGGTGGAAGGACTGGCTGCGCTTCAACGACTTCATCGCACCGACGATGGAGGGATGGTGGATCGAAGAAGTCGCCACCACTCACGACATGCTCGAGGCCGACCGGGGCGAGAACATCGGTTTCACCCGCATCACCGCCACCAAGCGTGAGGGCTGAAACGATGCTTCGGATCCAGCGGGTCATCAACGAGAGCTCGCAGCTGAACGAGGTCTGCGTCAGCTGCACCCGCCCCGAAGACGATGACCGCACATTCGCTACGACCGAGCACTGGAAGGTCGTCCTCCATCCCGACCAGACAGTGCCAGGGGCGCAGACTTTCGACGACGTCAACTGCGGCCACCCCCTCGAGTGGCGAGCCAAACAGCTGGCACCATCGACAAAGCAGGCCTTGATCGAGGACTTGTTCGCCTCGCTGTCGATCCAGCCCGGCGTCTCGCCTTCTGCCTGGACCGGCCGTGCGAAACCCGCTTCGCCGCCTGAGGGCTGAGCACTAGGGTCACGCCCATGAAGCGCCGATTCAAGCAGTACCGAGAGATCGGCAACGCCACGTTTCCGCTTCACCAGCGAGGCCTCGACATCTTCGGCGCCCTGTCGATCACCATGCTCGTCGGCGTGAGCCTGTCCGGCGTCTGGCAGTTCTTCTTCCACGAATCGAACCCGGACTGGTTCGAGTACGTGCCCGATTCCGGATTCTCGGTGAACCAGGAACCGGCGTCCGGCATGGCCCAAGTGCATGGCCTCTTCGGTCTCGGGTCGGGCATCGTGGCGCTGCTCGGCTCGGCTTGGTTCGCCTATCGGATCGCTCATCGCGTCCCGCTCGCCAGCTTGGTGGCCTTCGGCTGCATTCTGTTCGCGACGCTCACCGAGACACTCGTCCGATTCAACGCCATCCAGATCGAGGGCCTTGCACTCGACCAGGTCGGCCAGGGCTACACCCAGGTGTTCACCAGCGATGTCGAATACGTCGTCACCGATGTCGGCCAGAGCTCGGCCTGGGCGTTCCGGGTGCTCGTGGTCTCCCACATCGCAACGATTCCGGTTCTGGTGGGCTTCACATGGTGGTCGGTCCGGCGGACGCTGGACCGACGAACGCACGAGATCGCCAATGCGCCCGAGCGAAGCTGGTTCAAGACCATCGGCAAGCCTTGATCGTTCGCAGTCGAGCAGGGCCCTAGAGTTCGAGGCTCGACGAGTGAGGCTGGAGAGATCTGGGATGGTCGAGGAAAACAAGTGGCTGGCGATGACCACGTCCGACCCGGAGCATTCGGCGCGCTATGCCCAGCGGTTTCGAGACATGGCAGACGAAGGCAGAGACTTGGGTGGCGAGGCTCGATTCCTTGACGCCATGGTCGCCCGGAACAGCCGGATCCTCGATGCGGGGTGCGGTCCCGGCCGGGTGGGGGCGTTCCTCCACGCAGGCGGCCATGACGTTGTGGGAGTCGATCTCGATCCCGTGCTCATCGCTGCTGCCCAGGAGGACCACCCCGGGCCACGGTGGTTGGTGGGCGATCTTGCCGAACTCGACCTTGCCGCTCGAGGAATTGAGCAACCCTTCGACGCCATCGTCGTTGCCGGCAACGTAATGACGTTCCTTGCCCCTGGCACTCGCCGACTCGTACTCTCAAGACTCCGCGCACACCTCGCTCCCGAAGGCCGCCTCGTCATCGGGTTCGGCGCCGACCGCGGCTACGAATTCGACGACTTTCGGGCCGATGTGAAGGCCAGTGAGCTGATCATCGATCTCGAAGTCGCCACGTGGGACCTGCAGCCGTTCGTCGACGAAGCAGACTTTCTCGTGGCCGTCATCAGCAAGAGCTGAGGCGTCGCATGACCTCTGCCTATGCCGGGGCCGTTCGAGGAGACGTGCCCATGACAGGGGCGCTGGTTGCGTTTCCCCTCGCCAGAACTGCGCGTTCGGCGAGGGCCCCGGCATGATTCGAAGCGGCGCTCACGGCCCCGGAGGCCGTCGTGACAGAGCAACGTTCCCTGGCCGGCGACCCAGTGGATGTTGTTGAGCGGCTTGGCACCCACGGAGTATCCACGAAATGACTGGCCGCAGACCCGTCTCAGAAGCTCGTTCGAGACCCGTAGCGGGAAGCGTCCTGCGACTTCGAACTGGCGACGAGCCTGCCATTCGGTCGACGTTCTGATCTCGAGCTACGTCATGGCGCTTCGAGGCGACGTCGAAACGGCCAACTCGGAGAAGGCCGAGAGCTCGCTTGGTTTCCCGCAACCGCCCGAAGCAAAGCGACCATCCAGATCACTCGTTCTTTCGCCGATTGGTTCTGGGCCTGACCGAAACCGCAGGTTGGCCCGCCGCCACCGCAACTCGATCGAACGTGGTTCAGCCCTTCGAGGTCGGCCTCGGACCGGTCGAGCGGAATCTTGATCAACCCAGCATCTGCAGGATCGGAGAATATGGCGCTCTTCTGCTTCATCTGTGGGTCGGTTTTCGGCCGGGCAGCACCGGCGAGTCACTACCGAGGGCGAGCAGCGCGAGGGCGATGAGGGGGTCGGGTCCTTGGAACCCGAACGCCATCCGGGTGAGCTGCCAGATCTTGGTGGTTGATTCGATCAGGCCTTGCGAGAGTCCGGCGTCGAGGTTGTTGTCGATCGCTTCTCGATGCCGTTTGATCTTGCGGCCAAGAGCGACGAACGACGGGATCTGACAGCGCCGCGCCCATTGGAGCCACTCATCGAGTGCTTCTTTGCCTTCGGGTCCTTTCACTGCGAAGACGCAGCGGAGGCCTTCTTTGAGCAGGTAGGCCCGATGCAGGCGGGGGTCGGTCTTCGCAATCCATTCGAGCTGGGCGCGTTGGTTGGTGGTGAGGTCTGATGGGTTCTTCCGCAACGCGTCGCGAGCCCGGGTCTGCGCCACGGGGCGGCCGCACGTTATCGAGTGGGTCGAGGCAGATCGAGTTGCCTCAACTCGATCGAGGTTCGACGAGCGGGGCTGCAGACACCACCTCGTGGAGTCAGGCGACGTCGAGCCGCTCGATCAGTTGACCTGTGATCTGGGCGATCAGGTCGAAGTCCTTGTCGAGGTGTAAGACCGTGAGTTCTGCAAGCTCGGCGGTGGCTGCGATGAGCAGGTCTGGGATCGAAGGAGCCCGGTGTTGGCCAGCTGATGCGAGCGATGATTGGACTTCAACGGCGCGATCCTCGATCTTCGGAGTGAGGTACTCGACCGGCATCGAGGCAATCGGCGGTGAATGCAGCACCGCTCGATGGTCCGTTCCTGATCGTGCGGAATAGCCGATCTCGAGTCGGGTGACGGTGCTGATGCGTACCAGTCCTCGTTCGATTCGCTCTGCCCACTCGCTGGCGTTTTCGGCGAGGTGGAGTCGACTGATTGCTGATTTGTCGATGAGCCAGGTCGTCATGACCAAGCGTCGGTCATGACGTCCGGGTCGTCGAGATCTTGCATGAGCGCTGCCATCTGCGCCAGCTGGTTGGTACTGATTGGGCCGTTGGCTTGGAAGCGCTCTCGCTCGAGAGCGCGTCGCAGGTATTCGGTGCGTGAGAGTCCGACGCGTTTTGCTTTGGCGTCGATCGCTGCAAGCACTTCGTCGGGTACGTCTCGAATCAGGATGTCAGCCATGGGCACTCCGTGATATCAGATGGTATCATTCGGATCCGGTTCTGTCACGACCTTCGGTCCCAGGCTCGCTGATGACGAGTCATCGCTTGCGGCTTTCCCGTCGCTTAGCCGACCAACCAAGTGGTTGACATTTGGTTGCACTGCAAGCAAATGTCAACTATCTTTCAGCCATGTCCTCCATCGAGTTCGCGTCCGATGTCGACCCCACTCAGGCAGCCGCCGATCTGGCCGCTGCTCACGTCGACGATCCCAGCTGGCTCGACGCATTCAGTACAGCGCTGACCAACGAACGTTCAGCGAATCAGGCCAAGCGGGTCTTCGAGGTGTGGGGAATCAACCACAGCGAAGCCGGCCGGCTCTTCGGAGTCACAAGACAAGCAGTCGGTCGATGGGTCAACCAAGGAGTTCCGGCGACACACGTCGTGACCTTCGGCGATCTTGCAGCCGCCACCGACATCCTCAGCCACTACGTACGCTCCGACCGGATCCCCACTGTGGTCCGCCGCCCAGCGCCAGCGTTGAACGAGCAACCCCTCATCGATCTGATCGCCCAAGGCCGGAGCGCCGACATCGTGGATGCATGCACAGCCATGTTCCAGTTCGCCAACGTCAGTCGCTGAGTGCTCACCGAATCCCTGGTGGACCGCCATCAGTGGTGGCGCATCGCCGACCCGGCCTGGGCCAACGCCGTTGATCCGACATTCGCACAGCAGCGAGGAGGTCGCTGGAACGCCCCCGGCAGCCACGCAACGCTTTACCTGAACGAAGACGTCGTCACGGCTCAGATGAACATGGACCTATTCAGCGCCGCATGGCCATACGAACCCCAAGACCTACGCCCGGAACACGCACCAGTGCTCGTCGGGGTCACATTGCCGAGAAGCCAGATCGTGGCCGATGCACACACTCCCGAGGGACTAACAGGACTCAGTCTTCCACTGACCTATCCGCTCGATGCAGCCAACAAGACGGTGCCCCACGACGTATGCCAGGCCGCAGGTGCAGCCGTTCACCAAGCTGAGTTCCGCGGCGTGAGATGCCGGTCCGTCACCAGCCCGCTCGGAGAAGGCCGAGAGCTCGCTTGGTTCCCCGCAACCGCCCGAAGCAAGGCGACGATCCAGATCACTCGTTCCTTCGCCGACTGGTTCTGGGCCTGACCGAAACCGCAGGTTGGCCCGCCGCCGCAACAACTGGGTCGATGGCCATCAGCCAACGTACGTCAGCCCTTCGAGGTCGGCCTCGGACCGGTCGAGCGGAACTTTGATGAACCCAGCATCCGCAAGATCGGAGAATATGAGCGGCCACGACCCGATTGACCGTAGGTAGTGCATAAGTGCCGTA
>CAYGQE010000114.1:0-6099 GCA_964351995.1 uncultured Acidimicrobiaceae bacterium
GGTTGCCCTCGACCAGCGCCGCGAGTGCGGCCAGGGTGCCGGCGTCGAGGGCATGGGCTTCAGCAGGCTGGAGGTCGTGATGCAGTGCGAGCAGCCACCGTTGATCGACAGCCGGGTTTCGTTGTCCTACGACAACGACGCATACGGCTCACCGCTCCCGAAGGTCGAATGGCACATCGGCGAGCAGGTCCGCACCAGCGTGCTGGCAGTTCAACGACGTCTCGCCGCGCACATCGAACGATCTGGTTTGGGCACCTATGTGCCGAGGGCGGGTTCGCTCGACGAGCTCGGCGTTCCGTCGAGCATGGCGCACCACATGGGCACCACTCGCATGAGCCGTCACCCCAAAGACGGCGTTGTCACGCCGAACGGTCGGGTCCACAGCGTGCCGAACCTCTTCGTCGCTGGCAGCTCGGTCTTCCCGACATCTGGCTACATCAATCCGACCCTCACGTTGGTCGCGCTGGCCGAACGATTGGCTGACCACATCGCCACAGAAGCAGGGGATGGAAACACGCCGATTTCGAGTCAGCCCGAAGCTTTGTCAGACTGACCGGCGTCCCCTCGCGAGGAGCGATCATGACTGAACACTTCGACGTACTCATCGTTGGCGCCGGCATCTCCGGCGTCGGCGGTGCCTACCACCTCCAAGACCAGTGCCCCGACAAGTCCTACGTGGTGCTCGAGTCGCAAGATGGCTTCGGCGGAACGTGGCGAACACACACCTACCCGGGCATTCGCTCCGATAGCGATCTCTACACGTTCGGCTACCGATTCAAACCGTGGACGAGCGCTCCGATCGCGTCGGCGGAAGAGATCATGAAGTACATGGGCGAGGTCATCGACGAGAACGATCTCGATCGACACATCCGTTACAACCACGACATCTCGTCGGCTGTCTGGTCCAGCGAAGACAAGCAGTGGACTCTCACGGTCACTGATCGGACGGGCCCCGATGCAACAGGCGACGAGAAAACCTTCACGTGTTCGTTCCTCTGGATGTGCCAGGGCTACTACCGCCACTCCAGCGGCTACACCCCCGAGTGGGAGGGCATGGACGACTTCAACGGTCAGATCGTGCATCCCCAGACGTGGCCGAACGATCTCGATTACGTCGGAAAGAAGGTTGTGGTCATCGGCTCGGGAGCCACAGCGGCAACGCTCATCCCAGCCATGTCTGACGATGCCGGACACGTCACCATGCTCCAGCGCTCGCCCACCTATTTCTCCACCGGCCGCAACGTCGACGAGCTCGCCGACACACTGCGCGGGCTCGAAATCGACGAGATGTGGATCCACGAGATCGTTCGGCGCCAAACGTTGGCCGAGGGCAACGTGATCACGAAGATGGCCTTCGAAGACCCCGAAGCACTCAAGCAAGAGCTGTTCGAAGGCATTCGAGAGATCATCGACGACGAAGCGCTCATCAAGGAACACTTCACGCCCGACTACCTGCCGTGGCGCCAGCGCATCGCCAAGGTTCCCGACGGCGACCTCTTCCATGCGATTGCTCGGGGCGACGCCTCGGTGGTCACCGATCACATCGAGCGCTTCACTGCTGACGGCATCTTGCTGAAGTCAGGCAAGACCCTCGAGGCTGACATCATCGTCACGGCCACAGGGTTCGACCTCAACGTCCTCGGCGACATCGCCTTCACCATCGATGACAAGCCGCTCGAGTTCCACGAGACGGTGGCGTACCGGGGGACGATGTTCACCGGCATCCCCAACATGGCGTGGGTGTTCGGCTACTTCCGAGCAAGCTGGACCCTGCGGGCTGACATGATCGGCGACTTCGTGTGCCGCTTGCTGAAGCACATGGACGACAGAGACGCAACCGTCGTCGTGCCGACGTTGCGGCCAGAAGACAACGACATGACACAGCTGCCGTGGGTCGATCCAGAGAACTTCAACCCCGGCTACATCATGCGAGGTCTCGACCTGATGCCGAAGCAGGGCACGAAGGATCCATGGCGCCACACCCAGGACTACTGGAACGAGCGCAAGGAAATGCCGGTCGCCGATCTTGACGACGGCGCCCTGATCTTCGAGTAGCCCCGAGTCGAGTGTCTGAACCGGGTGCCACGCCCCGGTTTCGTCACGTGGCACTCTGGCGACAGTTCGAGCCCGAGCAGGAACCCACCTACGATGTTGCGGTGACGAACGGCGGAACAACCGACCACGTCGAGGGTCTCGTGTCTTGGCGCGAGCTCGGCAGTGGGGAACCGTTGGTCTTCTTGCACGGCCTCGGCGGTTCCCGCACTGCTTGGGGGCCGCAGTTGCGTGGGCTGTCGGATCGCTATCGCTGCATTGCATGGGACATGCCTGGCTACGGGGATGCCGCACCGATCGAGCCGCTCACCTACCCGGCGATCGCCCAGCGGGTGGTCGACCTGCTCGACGTGCTCGACATCGAACGGGCCACCCTGATCGGGCTGTCCTTCGGCGGCATGCATGCACTGCACACCACCCTTGATCACCCCGAGCGCGTCGCCCGCCTCGTGTTGGCCGACAGCAGCCCGGCGTTCGGCATGGACGGGACGAGTCGCGAGGGCTGGATCAAGGCCCGACTCGACCCGATCGATGCTGGCGGCTCCCCCGCCGACGCTGCCGATGCCATCGTCGACGCGATCACCCACGTCCACCTCGAGGGCACCGTGCGGGCCGAGACAGTCGGAGCGTTCAGCCACATCTCCGCAGAAGGATTCCGGGCCGCTGTGATGTGTTTGCCGAACAACGATGTCAGGGCCAGACTCGCCGAGATCCGCCAGCCCACACTCGTCATCGTCGGCGAGCACGACGAAGAAACGCCGCTCCCCTATTCCCAGGTACTCGCCGATGGGATTCCAAACGCCACACTGCGAGTACTGCCAGGCGCCGGGCATCTGACCCCGGCCGAAGTGCCAGACCTGTTCAACGCCGCACTTGCGGCTTTCCTCGACCCAGCAAAATCCAACACCACGGACCAACGCTCATGACCAGCGCTCTCCACACCCCAGAACGGCAAGCCGTCATCGACAAGATGGCTGAACTCGGCCCGCTCTTTGCCAAACGAGCCGATGGCATCGATCGCGACGCCGCCTTCCCGTACGAGAACTGGGAAGATCTGAAGGCCGCAGGGCTCTTGGCGATCGCCATTCCGAAGTCGGCTGGCGGTCTCGGCGCAGATTTCATCACCTACGCACTGACGGCTGAGGAACTGGGCCGTCACTGCGCCACCACCGGGCTCACGTTCAACATGCACGTCGCCACCACGCTGCTGGTCGGCGAGATCGCTGGCTCGCTGGATCTCGACGCCGAGGAACACGCCTTCCTCTCCGCCCGCCGCGACACACTCTGGCGAGGCGTGGTCGAGGACAAGCACATCCACAGCCAACCCTTCTCCGAGGGACTCTCGGTCGGCGCCACCAGCGGCTACGCCACTCGCGCTGTTCCGGTAGACGGCGGCTACCTCGTCAGCGGCAAGAAGATCTTTGCCTCGCTCGCCGGGGCCTGTGACTTCCACAACGTGATCTGCCAGGTCGAGGGCGACGAGCGCTTGCGCCTCATGGGCGTGCCCCACGGCGGCGAAGGCGTGTCGATCGTGGGCGACTGGGACCCGCTCGGGATGCGGGGCACCGACTCGCGGAACCTGATCATGGAGAACGTCTTCGTTCCCGAGGAGCACCAGTGGCTGCCGCCCGGCGCCTTCAACCAGAGCGCCAATCGCTACCCCTACTTCTTCATGACGCTGTCGTTCTCCTACCTCGGCATGATGCGAGGAATCCTCGATTTCACCGCTGAATACTTGAAGACCAGCGGTCGCCGGGATCACGCCATCAAGCAGCAGGGCTGGGCCGAGATGAACATTCGCTACGAACAAGCACAAGCGCTTTGCTACCGAGTGCTCGCCGAATCGTGTCTGGATCCGGACGAAGACCAGGTCCGGCGAGCGATGACGTCGATGGTGACCACCATGGAGGGAGCGCCGGAGATGGCGTCCACGGCCATCCGCATCTGCGGCGGCCGCTCCATGCTGCGCCCGAGCTACATCGAGCGCACGTATCGCGATGCTCGGTGCGGCGCGACGATGTTGCCGTGGAGCGTTGAAGTTTGTCTCGAGCGTCTTGGCCGAACGGGGTTGTTCGACGCAGTTGGCGCAGACGACTCAGCGAGCGGCGATCAGTGACCGACCAACAAGCCCAATGGCGCTGGGTCGATCGCTACGCCCAGCAGTTCCGAGCCTGTGAGCTGCAACCAAGCGAGACCGCCGTGCTGCTCTACGAAGCATCGAGCAAGCCACAGATCGTGAACTCAGCCCGCATGGCGCTGGAGATGCTCGGCGCCGCCGTGGCCGAGCTCCGCATGCCCACTCCCCCGAACCCCGGCCCCCTACCCATCCGGTCCACGGGCGCTTCGCTCGCGATTGCTGGTAACCGCTCAGCGATTGCTGCGCTGTCCGCCGCTGACTTCGTCGTCGACTGCACCGTGGAGGGGCTCCTCCACGCCCCCGAACTCGGTGAGATCTTGGGTGGCGGTGCTCGGGTGTTGATGATCTCGGCTGAGCACCCACAGAACACCGAACGGTGGCCCCACGACCCCGCCTTCAAGGACAAGGTCGAGCGGGGTGTGGCCCTCATCGAGGCCGCTTCGATGATGACCATCACGTCCGCAGCCGGGACCGATCTCACCGTCGATCTCACCGGAGCGTTCTGTGCCGGTTCGTACGGCTGGTGCACCGAACCCGGCACAATTGCGCATTGGCCAGGCGGCTTGGTGCTGGCGTTCCCCGCCGCAACCACCGTGAACGGCACCGTCGTATTGGCGACGGGCGACATCAACCTCACGTTCAACGAGTACATCCGTGATGCCATCACGCTCACGGTCGAGAACGACTATGTCACCAACATTGCCGGCGACGGCCACGACGCCGAACTGATGCGTTCCTACCTCGCAGCCTTCGACGAGCCAGAGGCGTATGCCGTGAGCCACGTCGGCTGGGGCATGAACCCCGCTGCCCGGTGGGAGAGCTTGGCCATGTGGGACAAGTCGGCGCTGAACGGAACCGAGCTGCGAGCCTTTGCCGGCAACGTCGTCTACTCGACCGGGGCCAACGAAGTCGCCGGGCGTTTCTGCCGAGGCCACTTCGACCTTCCCATGCGCAACTGCACGGTCGCCCTCGATGGCGAACCGGTTGTCACTGCCGGACAAATCCGATCGGATCTGATGTGAGCAACGACCAGAACTTCTCCGACTACTCCCGCATTCGGATGCTGTGGCCCGACCACCTGGGCTTGGCCAGGGGCAAGTACGTTCCGAGTCGTTTGGCCGACCGCGGGTCTGCGTTCTGCGTGACGACCTTCGCCACCTCCTATGACCGTGATCTCATCGACGCTCCCCACGCCTACCTGGTCGACGGCCTGAAAGACGTGCATGGCCACATCGAACTCGAGACGCTTCGTCCGTCATGGGAGAACGAGCGGACCGGCGTCGCTGTTGCCGATCTCCAGCTGGGCGGAGAGCCCTACATTGCGTCAAGCCGGGCTGCACTGCAGCGATCGATCGAGTCATGGGCGGCAGTTGGCTACCGGGCCAAGGTCGGCATCGAACTCGAGGGCTACCTGCTCGAGCCCGACGGCAACGGTGGTTGGAAGCGCTTCTTGAACCCACGCTCGATGGTCTACGGCACCGGCTCACTCGGCGACCCCACGGGATTCGTCGACGACGTCATGTTCACTGCCGAGGACAGCGGGTTCATCATCGAGTCAGCAAACGTCGAGTTCGACGAATCCCAGTTCGAGTTCACGCTGCAGTACGACGACGCAATGAAGGCGGTCGACGACTCATTCGTGTTCCGCGTGATGGTGCGGGAGCTGGCGATCAAGCGAGGCCTCGACTTCACGTTCCTCGGCAAGCCGTTCCCCGAGCTCTCCGGGTCCGGTGTCCACATCAACTTCAGCTTTGTCGACGAGAACGACCGCCCTGCCTTGGCGGATGAGTCCAACGAGCACGGGATGAGCGAGCTCGCCCGCCGGTGCGTGGCTGGCTTGATCGAACACCACCAGGCCATGACGCCGATTCTGGCTCCAACCATCAACGCATTTCGCCGGCTGCAGCCGG
>CAYGQE010000115.1:0-6052 GCA_964351995.1 uncultured Acidimicrobiaceae bacterium
ATAAGTGCCGTACGCGAGCGGGTGAAGGCGGAGGCGTGGCGGAACAATATCGAGCGGGATGCTGGCTAAACCTCAGGTCGGAACGGAAGGCTCCGAATTCGAACACGATCGTCGTCGAGCACGACGAACGCCCCTGCATCGAGGTCATCGGCAACAGCGTCGAGGTTGGCGAGAATCAACGCAGCGATCTCGCTCGCACGGCGGCCCTCTTGCCGTCGCTGCAACCACCGACATGTTCCGCATCGTGACCGGCCTGGGCAAGTAAGCCAACCAACGATGGCGACGCGTTCTGGTCGAGCAGGAACCTCACGCTGAAAGCAGCGGCAACTGGCGTTCCTGGACCGCGAGCGCTGCGTACTTCAGCGCTTCAGAGATGTCCTCAGCTTCGAGGATCGGGTGCTCTGCGAGGATCTCGTCGTTGGTCATTCCATCAGCGACCATCGCCACAACTGTCGCGGCCGGGAACCGAAGACCACGGATGCAAGGAACGCCAGCCATCTTGGCGGGGTCCGAGGTGATCCTGGTGAAGGCCATCTGTCCAGGTTAGTCCGACCCGGGCGTCCGAGTCCTTGCGCCGCGCCTGAAGACCGCAGAGACGCTCATCGCGACATCACGTTGTGCTGCCAAGCCCGCTCTGGATCGGGCAGATGGGGCGGCTGAGCGGTGTCGGTTCTTGAGACGGTGGGGCGCTCAAAGAGCTCTACCAGCCGCAGGTTGGGGCACCTACTCTTCGTGTCAAGGAGATGACGTCGCCGGTGATCCAGCCCCGCCTAAGAAGGTGAGGCTGATCGCCTTCTTCCTCGAGTACCGC
Organism: uncultured Acidimicrobiaceae bacterium; assembly: GCA_964351995.1. Taxonomy (GTDB): domain Bacteria; phylum Actinomycetota; class Acidimicrobiia; order Acidimicrobiales; family SZUA-35; genus SZUA-35. The sequence continues at coordinate 812 of CAYGQE010000115.1, forward strand.
CTTCGCCGATGGTCTTCTACTCCTCGGCCTTTCGCAGACGCAGTTCTGACCGAACCTCCAGCAGTTGCCTCTCGATCTCGGCTCGACCGCTCAGCTCATCAACCGACCGATTGTGTTGCATCGTTGCGAGCGGATCCAGGCCACCGTTGTCACTTCCGTTACCAGTCGAGCCGACGTCGAGGCGACGATCCAGCACGTCTGCGAGTTGCATGCTCAGGGCGTTTTCCAGGTTGCTCAATCGCTTGGTGGTCTGGGTGTTGATGTCGTCGCCAGCCCATCGGGTACGAAGCTCTCGCTGACGATCGCGCAGTGAGATCCGCTCGTTGAGGTCGTCGGTCTCGTTTAAGCGGCGACTGATCGCCATCAGTTCGTCGAGGTCTTCGTCGATAGATGGGTTGTCGTTCGAAGATGGTCCCATGGCTCTCCACTCTATAACCCTCCGGCGTGACGGATTCCGTACAAGTGTTCCCGGCCCGACTGCAGCGCAGATTGGCTGTGTCGCCGACACGACAATCGAGCCGAGTGCATTCGACGCGTACGGCGACGGCTGTTCGCTCACGGCACCGGTCGCCAAACCGGCGATAGGGGGCGCTCCAAGTTCGTCGCAAACAGCGCCCTACCTGTTCCACTCTTCCTCGAACTCGACCTGCACAGTCAGGATGTCCGAATTGCGGAAACACGTCCCCGCTTCAGCCGGCTCCGATGCGGCGCTCGATATTCACAGAGCCGATCGACCCCGACCCCACGCGCCAACCGGCAATATGTCGGTGATCCCGGAAGGGAAGACCGATGATCGGTCCGTCCATATTCTCCTCTTGCCCTTTCGCCGCCAAGCGGATTAGTCGGCTTGGGAGGTTTCTCCGACCTCGATGGTGAAAGCCGTTTCGGGAATGTCGGATGCGAAGTTCTCGTCAAGTTGCTCAGCGTCGTTCACGATGACTCGGATCTGTCGACCGGTGAGCGTCGAGTCGATGGGCACGTCGGCGGCGACACCTGATGCCCTCAGTTCGGACACGAGCCGGTCTCTGAAATCGTTGACTTCTTCGAAGGTGTGAGCGACATGGATCAGTCGCACCGCATCAGCCCCGCCAGCAATTTCTGCGATGCGGTCTGCATCGACGATTGAGCAGTCCAACACCGCCACGACCCAACCTCCCGCAGAATCGCCCCACACGCCGCCGTAGTTCGGATCGTCATAGACAATGTCGATTCCTTCTTCCTCTTCTTGCAACACCAGCTCGTCGATGCCGGTGAGGAACTTCACGAGCGCCTCGCCCCGCTGACCCTCGACTGCATCATCGGCCGAAACAGATGGATCGGGGCCCGGTTCACACAACTCGCCCATCGCCAGCTCCGACGAGGTGTCTGGTGCTTCTTGGGCTTCTGGATCGGAGTCGAGGTCATCCCCTTGTTCGTCCTCAAGCGGAACGGCGCCGTCGAGGCCGACGAAAAGCTGTACACAAACATGATCGACGGCGTTCGCCGTGCAGAGCCGCCACGTCCCTCCGGCCAGACCCTCGGGCATGACCAACCCATCAGGACCAGGCCCGCCAACGCCGTAATCGTCGACTGCGACATCTCCAACCATCGGTTCGACCCTCGGTGCTGACCCGTTCGCATCAGACTCGAGGAGAAAGGCGGGATCATTCCAGGAGCCGCCAGCCCAAAGTGAAAGCAAGAAGTACCCGCCTCGACTATTCCCAGAATCGAATGTGCCTGTGAAGGATTGTCCTGGTTGTGGGTTCTTGGGTGACAGGACGAACGTTGCTTCAGACGGTTCAGCTGGCGGTGCCGCTTGGTCTTCGCTCACGCTCGGGGCGCCAGTTTCATTCCCGCCTGTAGCGAGTTGCTCGCTACCGCAAGCAGCCAACACCAGACAGAGGCCGATCGCGAACGTCGTTGATCGAATCGTCATAGCTGTTGGACGTAAGAGCACTCCGTCAGGTTCCCACACCGTGTTCGGCCTTCGATGCCACGAGAACGAACTGATCTGAATAGCCGTTGCCCTGATGTACCCCCGACGATCGGTCGCCACCCGCTACAGCCGACGATCCGAAGCACTCGCGGCAGATGAGAGAACCAGCTCGATAATCACGGAGCAACTCCGCCCTCGACCCACGCGCTATCCGGCACTTCGAGCGGTTGACCGGCTTGGGCCTCACGATCCGGGGTCACCCATATTGGGCCAAGCACCGGCGCTCCTGACCAGGCCGGCGCAATCGAGACAGCCCCAGTGGAAGTTGGTTGATCGTCAGGTTTGGCTGTCGATCCACGTCTCGATCCCGTTCATGGTGTGGGTGAACGACGTTCCTAGTTCGACCCCGTACCTCTCAGCCAAGACGAGCAGCACCCAGAGGCAATCGCTCAATTCGTGTTCGAGTTCTTCCTTAGGGTCGGTTTCACGCAAAGGTCGTCGTCCCTCCAGCCGATGAACGATGGCGGACAGATCTCCAACATCGGTCATCAAACCCATGACGAGATCCTCGGTCGACCACTCTTGGCCGTAGCTTTCCTGTTCGAAGTCAGCGAACTTGGCCCTGACCTCAACTGCCCGTTGTTGCATTGCCGCGATGTCCATGCGGCATCCTCTCATGCCGGGAACCCCCTCGGCTGAGACCATCGTTTCGCCAAGGAGGGGTCGCTTACTGGGACGTGGAGGGGCAAATGCTCGACGCAGCATTGGTGAGTGCGTCAGGCGTAGTTGACCTGTTGGATCTCGGTCACCATCTTCGTGATGTCGAAGCTCGGGCTCCACGCTGGGTAGTCGCCCAGGAACGCTTCGTTGCTTCCGATGTACCACTTGTGATCGCCGGCGCTGCTGCCCTCACCGAAGCTCAGGTTCATCTTGGTTCCGAAGACGTCCTCGGCGATCCGGATGGCTTCCAGCAGCGAGCAACTCGAGGCCCGGCCTCCGCCGAGGTTGTAGACCGCACCCGGGACCGGGGTATCGGCGATGAGTTCGATCGCCACAGCCAAGTCTTCGACATGCAAGATGTCGCGGACCTGCTTCCCACCGTTGCCGAAAGCGGTGTAGGGAAGTCCCTCCGCGACGCACTTGGCGATGTAGCCCAGCATCCCGTGGGACTTGCTGGCCGACTGCGCTGACCCAGCCACGACACAGTTGCGAACCACGACGCACTTCATCCCGTGAGCACGGGCGTATTCCTGGACCATGACATCGGCTGCGACCTTGGACATCCCCATCGACGAGTGCAGGCTCTGGTCGATCGACATCGACTCGGTGATCCCGTTGAAGAACTCGTGCTCAACAGGCAACTCCAAGCGGGTCTCGGCCTCGATGACCGGCAGCCGATTCGGTCGATCGCCGTACACCTTTGACGTACTCAGAAAGACAAACGCAGCCTTGGGGCATTCACGGCGGACTCGTTCCAACAGCGTCAGGGTCGCACGTGCGTTGATGTCGAAGTCCTCGATCGGGTTGCGCATCGTCCACTTCGCATGCCCCGGCTGAGCAGCAGCATGAATCACCACTTCGATGTCAGTGCCGAACTCCGCGAACACGGCATCCATCGCCTCGTCATCGCGAATGTCGACATCGTGGTGCTGATAACTGTCGCCCAACTCCGCAATCAGAGCTGCCTGAACTGCGGACGTGGATGCTTCGTCACCGAAGAACTCTCGCCGCATGTCGTTGTCGATACCAACAACGATGTGACCAGCAGCAGCGAGGCGACGCACGCATTGGGAACCTATGAGCCCGGCCGACCCTGTCACCACAGCTACCGACATCTCAGTTGACCAATCCAGGGCTCATCCAGGACATCGTGTCAGAGCAACGAGGCCCTCACCACAGTTCCGACACTCGACACCGTCGACACATCGCGCGGCACTGGGAGCCCAACACGACTCCGCCACGGCGGAGATGCGCGATAATCACGCCAACTCACGGCCCGCGACCAGCCCGATAGCCGGCAAACTGGGGCTGTGAAGGTCCCCTCAATCGGGTTGGGTTAGAAGCCCATATCGCTCAGGGCCCGAGAGTGGCCGCCGTGTGGGTGGTGGCGGTTCTGCTCCATTGCGAGCGGTGTTGAAGAGGAGAGGACGTCTTTGATCGGTGGCTCGCTTTGAGGGCGAACCAGAGCTTCCGGGTAGATGACGGCGCTCCGGTTCAACCGATGGCGCTTCTATGCCGATGCTGTTGAGATGAAGGAACGCTTGACCGTCTTGGCCGCATCGTTGGTCCTGTTGTCTGCGTGTTCGGCATCGATCGGCGGTTCGACCCCGACGCAGGCACCTGTTACTTCAATCGTGGTCCAGCGCCCGATGTCCATCGACGAGTTGGACATCGTCCTTGATCCAAGCGGTCGCCCATACGACGCCGGCGATCCAGAACGATGGGCAGACCGAGTGTGGCGAGAACCAGTGATGCAGATCGTCGCTCCAAGGGGCGAAGTTCTGTTCATGGACGGGAACTCGATCGAGGTGTCGCCGTCGTTCTTCATTGACGAGGCAACCTCAGTGGTCTTTGACGTGGAGACGCTCGAGGTCGATGCCATGTACGAACAAGACGGTGAGTTCCAAAGTGTTCTCGGAATCGTGGTCAGCATCCCCGGAACCACGGTCGACCACTGGGGAGCCTTCGAGTACGGATACGGAACCGGCGGCGGTGTCGGCGGTCTCACGACCCGATCCGTCGTCGAGCGCGACGAAGACAAGCGATTCGGTTCTGTCGTGTCCGGGATCGACTATGAACTCCAATTGCAGACCTTCGATGCCGACGACGCCCCGGGCGATGAGACATTGATTTTCTCTAACGGCGTTGGCGACGGCGGATTCCCAATGTCACGAGGGTTCGATGCTGAGGGTCGCCTTGTGTCGGCTTACGTCTTCGACACCAGGTATCCATGGAGGCTGGCAATGCCGGCCGGAACCCCACCGCCGACCGTTACCGAGCGTGAGAATGAACTAGCGGCTTGTCTCGCTGGAACTCGGCCCGTGATCAGCTACGGCTTCGACAGGTGGACGTGCCAGTCCGATGCCGACTCTTAGCAGTCAACCAAGCTGAAAAGGCCGGGCACGTGTCGAGCCATCACGGCGCTGCAAGCCACACATATTGGAATTGACTGACTCGGCGGACACGAATGACCTCCTCCTGCTTCGAGCGGGCGAACCCATCAGCCCGCCCGATATTCACGGCTCCGCGCAGCCCTGAGGCAGCGCGATAACCGGCAAACCTGAGCGCTACCGGCTCGACCCGGCAGTGCTGGAGCGCCACGCATA
>CAYGQE010000116.1:0-5708 GCA_964351995.1 uncultured Acidimicrobiaceae bacterium
GCCTTCTTGACTGCGGCTTTCTTGGCCGGTGCCTTCTTGGCTACGGCTTTCTTGGTTGCCATGTGGCTCTTACTCCTTGTGGGGGGTGCCTCTCCGACCGAGTCAGACTCGGCTTGATTCGGTTGGCGTGAGGCATCTTCACCAACCATTGCTCCAACGTCGATGAGTTCGACGTTGATTCCGCGGCGATCGGCGTCCAAAGAGACGACTCGAACCGTGACGGATTGTTGCCGCGACACGACGTCGCGGGCCTTCTGCGGAGCCGGGTCGCCCATCGAGTTCGACGGGAGATAGCACTGGGCTCCAGAGGCACGGACGTAGCAGCCGTGGGAGGAGAATGTCTCGACAATGCCTTCGACGGTGTCGCCGATTGATGTCGCACTCACGAACGCGAGGAAGGTCTTGGGGTCGTTCAGTTCGTCTGCTGGAGTCGAGGAACGGGACTGTTTGCGGTCGCCGCCGGCCTCGGGCTCGGCGGCTTTTCCTCGGCGGCCTCGACGCTTCTTGACGGGCTCGGTGCTGGCAGAGGCATCGTTGGCTCTTTTGCCTCGGGTGGCCTTCTTCTCGACGCTGCCGGGGGGTGGGGTCTTCGGTGCTCCCAACGGCTCGAGCTTCTCGCCCGAGGACGTGGGCTCGTCGTTGCGCTTCGACGTTCGCCTGGACGATCGCTTCGAGCTCTTGCCTTTGCCCTTGCTGCCGTCCTTTGCTTCGCGCACAGAACGACGGCTGGCTGGACCACGTACCGGTGTTCGGTACACGAACACCCAACCAACGACGTCGATGGGCTTGCCGCCGAGTAGACGCTCGTCGTCGAACAACCAGTCGTGTTCGCCGTGGAACTCCTGGAAGGAGTCGTTGGAGAACACGGTGGCGTTTGCCTTTTCGGCGACCTGGAGGATGAAGGCGTCACCGCGTCCAACGACACCGGCCGGGGGCATGATGAGTTCGCCCGCCTCTACCGCTTCTTCGAACATGGCTTTTTCGGAGTCGTCGATGCGATGAGCAAACGTGGCGTCGACGATCACAGTGAGCGAGTCGAACTGATGCTCGTTCATCACGGACTGGACGGCATCATCGAGCTGTTGCAAGCTCGGGAGATTGCGGCCTTCAGTCGCGATGTTTGAGCCATCAACGACGAGATGGCGATTCTGTGCGGACATGAGTTCCTTAGTGAAGCAGGCTTCAGGCCCAAACTTGGGGACCTCGGGAACTCTTGAGGCTTGCGCTCTCTGGAGTTCCTGAACTCTTCGGCCTTGCGGCCTCTGGAGATCCATAACTCTTCGGCATTCAGCCTCAGCAGTTTCTGGAATCCTTCGGCCTTGTGGCTTCGGCAGTTCCTTGCCTCTTCGAATGTGGTGTGGGTGGGTGAGATCGGCACTCTCCAGCCTGACGGCGAGGGGAGTTCCTCATAGGATCGGCCGGTGACCGAGACAACCAAGCTATTCGATGCAGTTCTCTTTGACTTCGGTGGAGTGATCCTCACTTCACCGTTCGAGGCGTTCGCCACCTACGAGCAGGCGAACGGTCTGCCGGAGAACCTGATTCGCACGATCAACTCGACGCATCCCGACACCAACGCGTGGGCGTTGTTCGAGCGGGGTGACGTTGATGTCGCCGGGTTCGTCGAGAAGTTCAACGCCGAAGCGGCTGCACTCGGACACGTTGTTGACGGCCGAGTCATCCTCGAGCTGATCAAGGGGCAGGTGCGGCCAGAAATGGTCGAGGTGCTTCGACGGGTGAAAGCGGCTGGGTACGCCACGGCGTGTCTGACCAACAACTTCCGTGCTTCGAACGACGATGCCGATGTGGCCGGCGGCTCAGGTCGGGCCGATGTCGACGACGTCATGTCGATGTTCGATCACGTGGTCGAGTCCAGTCGAGTCGGTGTGCGCAAGCCCGAGCTCGGCTTCTACGAAATTGCCTTGGATCTGGTGAAGGCGCCGGCGGATCGCTGCGTGTTCCTCGATGATCTGGGCATCAACCTCAAACCAGCACGCGCCATGGGCATGACCACCATCAAGGTCGTCGGTGCAGACGAAGCCATCAGCGAACTCGAAGGCCACCTGGGTATGGAGCTGCGCTAGGTGGCACCAGTAGGTCGCCAGTAGGTCGGCGATGCCTCTAGAGGGTGAAGGCGCGGTCCAGCAGCTCGGCTTGCTCTTGCTTGTGGATCGCAGCGGATCCGGTAGCGGGGCTGCCGGACTCGGTGCGGCTGACTCGACGGATCGAGTGGGTGTCGCCATGCGCTTCGTAGAGGCGGCCCTTGACCGAGTTCCATGCGCCCATGTTCTCGGGCTCCTCTTGCAGCCAAACGATGTCTTTGGCGTTGCCATAGCGATCGAGGGCGGCAGCAACGTCGTCGAACGGCCAAGGGTAAAGCTGTTCGACTCGGACAACGGCGACCGGTGCGCCGATCTCGTCGCGGTGAGCCAACGCTTCGGCAGCGACCTTGCCGCTGGCAAAGACGACCCGCTGGATCGATGCGGGATCGCTCACACCCGGATCGTCGAGGACCTCTTGGAACGAGCCGGTGAGGATGTCCTCGACCGATGAGCGTGACCACTTGGCCCGCAAGCCCGACTTGGGGGTGAACACCACGAGTGGCTTGTTGACCTCACGCACCGACTGGCGGCGCAGCAGGTGGAAGAACTGTGCCGCTGTGGTGGCGTTGGCGACCTGGATGTTGTCCTCGGCACACAGCAGAAGGAATCGCTCGAGTCGGCCTGAGGAGTGCTCTGGGCCCTGGCCCTCGTAACCGTGGGGGAGGAGCATCACCAGGCTGGTGTTCTCGTTCCACTTGTCTTCAGCGGCGACGAGGAACTGGTCGATGATGATCTGCGCGCCGTTGACGAAGTCGCCGAACTGCGCTTCCCACATGACCAGTGCTTTGGGGTTGGCGAGCGAGTAGCCGTACTCGAAGCCCAGACCGGCGTATTCCGAGAGTGTCGAGTCGTAGACCCAGAAGTTGGTGTCGTCCGGGCCCAACTCGTCGAGCGGGGTGAACTCGTCGCCGTTCACGTAGTCATGCAACGTGGCGTGGCGATGAGCGAAGGTGCCGCGCCGTGAATCCTGGCCGGCAAGCCTGACCGAGACGCCCTGGTGCAGCAGCGTGCCAATGGCAAGTGACTCGCCGAGCGCCCAGTCGATCTCGCCGCTGGCGAGCAGCTTGTCTCGAGAGACGAACTGCTTGGCCAGTTTCGGATGCACCGTGAAGCCCTCGGGAGCAAAGGACATCGCTGCGTAAACAGCGTCGAGTTCATCCCGGGTCACGCTGGTGTCGACATGGGGGAGCACACCGACCGGCGGTGGTGATGGCTTGGCCAGGATGCCTGGCTCGGGCGCATCGCCGCGGGTGGTATCGAGAGCGGTCTGCAGTAGATCTTGGAAGTAGTCCAGTGCCGACTCGGCTTCGGCCACCGAGATGTCGCCTCGGTCGATGAGGGCCTGTGTGTAGATGGTTCGAGCGGACGGACGATCGGCAATCTTTTGGTACATGATCGGCTGGGTGTAGCTGGGATCGTCGCCCTCGTTGTGGCCGTGACGGCGGTAGCCGATCATGTCGATGACCACGTCTTTGTTGAACTGCTGCCGGTAGGCGAAGGCCAGTTCGGCAACGTGCACGCAGGCTTCGGGGTCGTCGGCGTTCACGTGAAGGATCGGGGCTTGCACCATCTTGGCCACGTCGGTCGAATACACCGAGCTGCGGGAGTGATGGGGGGCTGTGGTGTAGCCGAGCTGGTTGTTGATGATCAGGTGGACCGTGCCGCCGACCTTGTAGCCCTTGACTTGGCTGAGGTTGAGTGTTTCCGGCACAACGCCCTGACCAGCGAATGCGGCATCGCCGTGGAGCAGAATCGGAAGGACGGGGTAATTGCCGCTCTCTGATTGGTCCATGTATGAACGGGCCATGCCGACGACGACTGGGCCAACAGCTTCGAGGTGTGACGGGTTGGCCGCCAGCTCGATGTCGACCTCGTTGCCCGCTGGACTGGTGTGGCGACCCGTGAAACCGAGGTGGTACTTGACGTCGCCGGAGCCCTGAATGTCGTCGGAGGACACGTTGCCCTCGAACTCGCTGAACAGATCGCCGTGCTTCTTGCCCATGGTGTTGACGAGCACATTGAGCCGGCCACGGTGGGCCATACCGAGAATGGCCCGCTCGAGCCCGGTGTCTGCAGCAGCCGAAAGCAGCGCATCGAGGATCGGGATGGCGCTCTCGGTGCCTTCGATACCGAAGCGCTTCTGCCCCACGTAGCGAGTGGCCAGGAATTTCTCGAGTGCCTCGGCGGCACTGAGCCGCTCGAGGACGTGGTGCTGCTCGTCGCGAGTGAAGGAATAGGGATTGCCTTCGACTTGCTCCTGCATCCAGCGCTTCTCTTCTGGATCAGCGATGTGCATGTATTCGATGCCGATCGAGCGGCAATACGCATCACGCAGCACGCCAAGAATGTCGCCGAGCTTCATCTTTTGTGGCGTGCCACCCACCGATGCGTAGACACCGTCGGTGATGCCGGTGAGGAATTCTCGATCGAGATCCCAGATGGTCAGCCCGAACGTGGCGGGGTCCAGCTCGGGGTGCATGTGCGCTGGGCCGTCGCTGAGCGGGTTGGTGTTGGCGATCAGGTGGCCGCGGACCCGGTACTGATTGATCACCGTGTTCACCGCCATCTGCTTGGCCATGGCACCTTCGGCGTCGCCGTCTTGGGTGGCTCCGTGGTCGTCGCGCCACTTGACCGCCTCGTATGGCACGTTCATGTCGCCGAATGCATCTTGGTAGAAGTCGTCTTCACCGAGCAGTAGCTCGTGGACACGCTTCAAGAAGACGCCGCTCTCAGCGCCCTGGATGATGCGATGGTCATAGGTCGACGTCATCGTCATCGTCTTGGAGATGCCGATCTGGGCCAGCATCTTCGGATCAGCAGCCTGGAAGGCGGTTGGGAAATCCATGCGGCCAACGCCGACGATGACACCCTGGCCGGGCATCAGACGTGGGACCGATTGCACGGTGCCGATCGTGCCCACGTTGGTGAGGCTGACGTTGGCGCCCATCAGGTCGTCGACAGCGATCTTGTTGTCGCGCACCTTGCGGATGAGGGCTTCGTAGGCGTCGACGAACTCGGCGAAGTTCATCTGGTCGGCGTTCTTGATGACGGGAACGATCAGGGATCGGCTGCCATCCGCCTTCTGCTGGTCGACGGCGATACCGAGATTGACGTAGTCCTTGCGAATGATGCGGGGCTTGCCGTCTTGTCCTTCGAGGTAGACGTTGTTCATCGCTGGAACGGTGTCGGAGATGGCGCGAACGATGGCATAGCCGATCAAGTGCGTGAAGCTGGTCTTTCCGCCCCGCACTCGCACGAGGTGGTTGTTGAGGACCTTGCGGTTGATCTCGAGGAGTTTTGACGGGATTTCGCGGAAGCTTGTGGCGGTGGGGACGGAGAGTGACGACTCCATGTTCGCCACGATTCGCGCCGAGACGCCGCGCAAAGGTTCGCCTTCTTCCTCCTTCGCCTCTGCCTTAGCGCTCGGTGAACCCGAGGGCTGCGCCGCCGACCGCGCCGCTGCGGGGGCTTCGCCCAGTCCTCGCTCTGCACTCGCCGGCTCCGCCGTCGGGGCAGGGGCGGTAGCAGGTTCGGGTGCCGGCGGGGCGACCGGGGCGGCGGCGGGGAGGGCGGCCGTGCCGTTGGGCTGGGGGGCAGGGGCGGGGG
>CAYGQE010000117.1:0-5581 GCA_964351995.1 uncultured Acidimicrobiaceae bacterium
CCGGCAAAGAGGAGCGGCCACGCTGCACGACAGTGCAGAGGTTTGCAGCCCATATCGCTCAGGGAGTCTCGTACTCGTCGTGTCCGTACTTCTTGCGGAACTTCACCGGTCAGTGCTCATCTGGGAACGGTGTTCCGATGTGATGCTCGTGAGCACGTCTCGCCTCATTGGCTCGAACGCGACAGGGGAATCATCAGAACGACTCTCTGATTCTGATCGCGTTCATCTGACCACTTTGGTTTTCCAGAAACCTCGTCTGGTGGGTGAGCGCGCAGCGGTGGTGCCGGGGTGGGGTTGCTCAGAACGTGGCTGCTCGTCGCAGAACCTTGTTTGTGATCGATTTGTATTGTTGGGCGGGGTTGCCGAATCGATTCCACGGCCCGCCTGTTGGACGGCCGGCGATGCGTCGGATGCACTCCTCGACGAGACGGGCCGTTTCGACATCGACTGGCGTGAGCATCATTGCGTAGTGATTCAACGTCGAGAGGTGCTGGATCTCGGCGATGGCTGGCGAGGCATCGAGGAATCGTCGTGCAGCGATTCGGAGTTCTTTGGAGACGTCTGGCTTGGAGAGGTACCACGAGAGCGTTCGGGTCTCGGATGCTTCGCGTTGTGCGTACTCGAGGTGGGCGAGTGGGAGAACTGAGCGTGCTGCCGATGCTGGGGGCGCTTCGGCGTCGATCCATCGGGCGAAGTCGAACATCTCTTCATGGCTGCCCAGCCACTTGTCGCACAGGGCCTGAAGTGCTGCGTGGCAGGCGTCGGGCCGAAAGGGTGCGCGAGCTTGTGCTGCATTGAAGTGTCCGAGGACCACGTTGAGGTCTCTTCCGAGTCCCAACCCGGCAGTGATGAGCCCGATCCACGGATCTGCCGATCCGGGGTTCACCCGGGCGGCCTCACCGAAGGTGGCCTCTGCGGTTTGGAGGCCTTGGTGGAATGGCCCCCACGCTTCGTCTGCGACGTGCTCGGCGTAGGTGGTGCCGCGTATGGCCCATGCTTCCTTGACTTCAGCTCGGCCCAGCCATCCGATGGAACGTCCGTGAGGGTGTGCTGTTGCCCATGCCCCGAGGTGTGCCGTGGTGATGTTGGATTCGTCATCCAGCAGGGCGGTGATCACAAGCCAGTCGTCTTCTCGCCGCTCGCAGAAGGCATCGAAGCCAGCGACATCGCCGGTCAGCAGTCGGTCGTAGCCGGAGCGTAGATCCGGGTCGCCGAGGCAGAAGTCGAACGACGGCAACGCTGGTGGCGACGGCTGGCTGGTGTTGAGGAGCTTCTTGATGAATCCCATTGGTGTCAGCCCTCGAAGGTGAAGTTGGCAGCGTCGGCTTCGGTGAAGAGCTGTTCGAGAGCTTCTGGGTCGTTTATGACATCAGCCATCATCGTTCCTAGTTCGTGGAGGTGTTCGGGGGTCGGTGCGTTGGCGAAGAAGGCGTTGCCCTCCGGATCGAACACGACCTGTTCTCTCAATGCTGGCGCTCGTTGCTGACACAAGAACTCAGCGACGGACGCAAAGAAGTAGCCGTTGGCGATTCGGCCGTCGTGCCGCTCCACGATGTCTTCAATAGGCGGGCCGAAACCACATTCGAGTTGGAGGGACCAGAACTCGCCCAGGTCGGTGATGGTCAGCGGTTCCATGGCTCAACGGTAGAGAGTCAGGGTCGCTGACTCATGGGTCAATCGGATCTGAAGCCTCCACAATCCTGTGGATCCTGCTCGGGGACGAACCATCGGTGAAAGATCGGTAGTCGAATGGCTCAGACTCTCCGGCAGGACTGCTCAGTGATCGGCACATCGCCTGCGCCTACGTTCGATGGGATGAAATTGCGCACAGCAACTGTTCGGCAGGTCTCAGCCGCCCTGGTCCTCGCGTCCGCCAGCGCCCTGGTTGTTCCACCCGCCGGGGTTGGTGCGTCAAGCGGATGCACCATCGTCGGCACCGCGGGCGATGACGTTCTCACAGGAACCGAAGGGCCCGATGTCATCTGCGCCCTCGGCGGCGACGACATCATCAATGGTCTCGGCGGAGACGACTTGATTTATGGTGGTCCCGGCAATGACGTCATCAACGCAGGCATGGGATCCGACACCGTGTGGGGGCTCGATGGCGACGACACCATCGACCTCGGAGGAGACGCCGACCTCGTCGCCAACAAAGCTGGCGGTGGATCAGGCAGCGACACCATCACAGGATCAGGAGGACCCGACATCCTCTACACCGGATCAGGCGGATACGACCGCCTCATGGGTCTCGGAGGTGACGACATCCTCACCGGCGACGCCGACTCCACAACATGGGAGACCCGCAACTCACTCGACGGCGGCGCAGGCGAAGACATCCTCTACTCCGGCGGCGGAGTTCTCGACGGCTCCGGCGGCCCCGGCAACGACGTGACCTACGGATCTCCTTACGACGACATAATCACCGATGCCGGCGGTGACACACCCGCAGCGAACGACACCGTCTACGCAGGCGCAGGTGACGACTTGGTGCTCCTACCCGGGTCCGGCCCGGGAGATGCTGACATCGTCGCCCTTGGACCCGGGGACGACTTCACCGACGATGTCGGCGACTACAGCATTGTCTACGGCGGGCCAGGCAACGATGTCATGGACCTCAGCGCCCGCCATCAGGGCGTGATCGCTGTCGGCGGTCCCGGTGACGATGGCCTCAGCGCTCACATCGTGATCGGGCAAGCAGGCACCGACGCCCTTGGCGGGAACATCATCTACGCCGCCGACGGAGAACGTGACCTGCTGATCTGGTTCGGGAACGAGACCAGCAACCTGTGTTTCGTCGACTCCGGGATCGACACCTTCCAAGGCCCCAACATCCCAGCATCGACGACACCAATGCGATGCGAGAACCTCCGCTGACACCACCGCCCGGCAAGCAAGCAGTCACGAACCAGCCCAGCGCTGCGAGGAACGAGCAAAGGGGCTAGAAGAATCGCTGTCAACTGTCGGGTTGACAGCGCCGATTCGCCTTTGGCTCAGACCGGCGGGACCTGACTCTGCGGGTACTGTTTCGGGCAGCGCCGATGTCGCTCGTGCCGGTTGGAGGTCCGAATCGTTCAAGGCCTGCTTGTGTGTTTCCGATGATTCGTGCATGGACGACTCAGTTTCGTTGCCTACCCCCGGGGCCTTGCTTGATCGAATTGTCGAAGGGTCGATAGACCCCGATTCTGCGTTCCTCGACTATCAGTTCTTCCAGGTTCTCCGCTTCTTTGCCCGTACTCGCGACTGGGACGGGCTCGACGAGTACGTCGGTGAGTTCAAGCACGTCGCCGCCCTTCCGTCCGACGTGGAGAACGCTTCAGCGAGCGCGACTGTTCACCTCGGTGCCGCGATCGTTGCTTGGATCGACGAGGTCGGCGCAAAGGTTCAGTCCACCGACGACGTCAAGGCAATCGCTTTGAGTCTTGATTCGTCTGAGCAGACCGTGCTTGGCGCCTTCCTTTGCGACCGCGATGAAGACGACAGCCAAGATTGGCCCGCCTACTTCAACGTCGATGTACGCGGCCCGCACCTCTACCCGGTTTTGGGGCCATGGCTGAGAGCGTTCTCGGACGATCCGCGGTCAGCAAACATTGGCTTTCGCTCGTGGCGGACTGCGGCCATATCAACTGTGGGTCACGCCGTTGCGGGGTGGGACTGGGGCGTGCCTTTGTTCTGGGTCGAGGACGACGTGACGCTCGCGATCAGCTGAGCCGAGGTGACTGAATTCCGGTGCGAAGCAGCCGTTCGGTGCGATCGCGAACCGGCCTGTTCCTGCTGGAAGCGACTCGACCAAGGCCACACGTATCAACCTCGCTCGAGCGCCCGATACCCGAGCAGACCCGGCAAGACGATCGGTTCTGACGACAGCAAGCGGTGGAGGTTCGCAGCGCGTATCGCTCAACGAATCGTGTCCGCACTCCGGGCTAGCTCCACCAGGGACTTCTCACCGGGTGGAGGATCGGGCCGATAGGAGGCAATGGGTGTTGAGTACTGCCACGGAATTGTCGTTCGTGACCTGAGCTGGACGCCGACGCCGCTTGCGATAGCCAACGTGATCGGCGTCTGCTCGAAATGGAGCCTGGCCAGCGCCTTCGAGGTGCTCAGCGAAGCCGACCCCGACCGCGCCGGCTTCACCTGGACAAAGAGCAAGATGCGGGCCGTTGAGCTTTCAACGATTCCGTCGGATTTGCCGGACAACGTCGTATTGAAAGCTGCCGAAGCCCCAAAGGGCCAAGCCGTAACACACGCGATTGGTCCTGCGAGCAGCATCGGCTTCCCCGACGAGAGCCGATATCTCATGTCGCTCAAGTTGATCTTCGGGCTCGACTTCCAGATCTTCCCCAAGTCAGAAACCCTCCACTGCCAAGCCGAGGCTCTTGCCGTCGAAGCCAACGGCGAGCCGGTCATGGGGCGCAACTACGAAGCGTTCGATACAGCAGACCTCGAAGAAATCGAGGCCTTCCTCAGCCCGCCCGCGATTCATCCGCCTCCGATCTCCGCTCAGTGGGACAGCCGTCAAACCGGCACCGACTACAGCGGGTGTTTCAGATCGGGGATGATCGTCGATTGCGGGAAGAACCTTCTCGACGGGCTCCATGGCTCGGAACCTCTGACAAACACCGTGTTCGTCGCCGACGTCGAGGACGCATTTGGAACCGAGGTGGTTCAGTTCGGCTACTACCACTAACTCAACCGGCCCCGTCGCGATGGAACAGCAAAGGGCCAGTCACCCGGAGCTCGTCGTGACCAGCTGGGTCTATTGCAGTCAGCGAGACAAACCGTCCGATAACGACGACCGGCAAGCGATTCTGACCACTAGATATCCGGCATCTTGAGCGGCTATCGCAGGGCGCCGAGGCGATAGTCCCCGCCATTTCCGCGGAGCGAGCACTGCACATCACGGCAGTCACACCTCACCGGCAGCCATTACCTACCTTCGACTAGTCCGAAACCTCTGGCCACTACAACGCGCAGTTCTTCGACCATTCGCCGCTCGCTGTGGTCAGTCGACTCGGCGTCTACTCCATCTGTCGCCGCAACCGCAGCAACGAACGAACCGAGATCGTTGAAACGCCAGTCCAGGAAATCCTCGCGCCGCAATCGATTCATCGCCCCAAACGTGGACATCAATTCGAGCGAAGCGCGCAGGATATGATCAAGTTCAGAGTGTGGCCACTCGTCGCTCAGCCGTTGACCGATCTCCGCGATCTCAAACCAAGCCCCCGCTGCGACCTCCTCGACAACGGCGCCGCCTCCGAAGAGAGCCAGCCTTCCCTCGTCAAAGACCTCATAGGTCTCAGCCTCAACGACGAACGTGTCGCCATCGACCAAGTCAACTCGGAAGCCGTGCACACCAATGACCGTAATCGCTGAGGCTCTTGTTGGTCTCCGTCCCATCCGGACTCAATGCGCATATCAACAGCGCCGCACGACTCGATAGCGAGCATAGTGAACCGGCCTGGTTCTCATGGAGCGAAGGTCAGGCGTCACCCATGCGACGCGGTTCCGAAGGGTTGTGGCCGATGAGAGACCCCGCCCGATAATCACGGAGCCCTGGAGTCTCGACCCCGCTCGCGAACCGGCA
>CAYGQE010000118.1:0-5292 GCA_964351995.1 uncultured Acidimicrobiaceae bacterium
CGTGCGTTTGCATCCTCACGGACCAGATCCCGAGGCAGATCGGCGTTGGGTCCGGTGACTGACGGTGCGACCGTTGGCTGATCGAGCCAGCTGGCCGGCAGATCGGCGTTCGGTCCCTGGCTGGCATCGAGCGGCGCCACGACGGCGGCAGGTGCCGACGGTGTCGAGGTGGACGACCCGTCGTTCAGCAGGATGGCTCCAACTCCTACAGCGGCGAGAGCGGCGGCCACACCGGCCACGATCAGCTTGCGGCCGCTGCCCTTCTTGCCATTGCTGTTCTTGTTGGGCTGCGGGGCCGGCCGGGTGATGGTGTTGTGGTCGAGAGTGTCACGCTCGATGGTGTCGTGCTCGAGAGTGTCAGCAGCGAGTGCGGTGCGGAAGTTGATGGTGCTGGTCATGATGCTCCTGTCGATCCCGAGCCATTCGGGATCTTGTCGAGCACCACCTTCCGTTTCGGCCCTTGCAAGGGGCCGACAACGACTTACAAGCGACTGTCAACTTCACGGTCAGACGCCGCTGTCAGCTCGCTGACCAGGGCTTTCAGCCACACACCGACCGCAAGGGCTCGTCGCCGGGAACGAGGCGGTCCCACTCTTCCCGGGTCAGGTCTCGGCCAACGATCTGGCACGCAGACTCGACCCAACGGCCAGGATCCAACGGAATCGACAGCAACTCGCCACCGGAGTGGATCCACATCGAGCTGGTCTCGTCGTCATACCAACCGGGTGAACTGCTGAACGCTCCTGTCCCGTCCCACACCACCGTCGGCACCCTTCGTTCTGCAACGTCGTAGAGCCGGACCGACCCGTCGAACATGGCCAACATCAGCTGTGAACCATCGGGCGTGATGCCAAGCGTCGACACCAAGCCGTCGACGGGAACTCCGTGGACCCCACCGGTGGCCACATCGATCACGATCACCGTCGAGAGACCGAGCGAACCCATGGCCAGCGTCGAACCATCCCGGCTGAGGGTCACCCCATAGGGCTCTTCCGAACCCGTGTCGATCGGTTCACCGACCAACTGGCCGGCCTCGTCGTAGGTGTGCAGCACACCATCGAAATCGATGACGAACATCCCGCCATCCGCGGTGGGATGCACCCAGTACCCGTCGACATCGTCGATTCGGAACACGACCGCCGGGTTGCCCCGGTCGAGCTGGACGAGGGTGGCTTCTCTGGTGCCATCGGGCAGCAGACCGAGCACCGCATAGCGATCACCGAAGCGCTCGCCGGACGGCTGATTGCCGTATGGCACCCAAGCGGCGCCCGGTGTGGAACCGATGTCCAGCACATCGACCGTCACGCCGTTTTGCCAACGACCGAGGATGAGATCGGCGTCCATGGCCCACACACCATCGGGCTCGGCATACATCGCCTTCGGTTCGAACAGCTCGCCACCCTGGGTTCGCAACTCGAACGACGCTCTCGACCCGGTGGCCAAGTCGACGGTCTCGAGCGCCTCGGCCGGGCGATCGACGATCGCCGCCCTCCCGTCGACGATCGACACCCAGCTGAATGCATCAGCATCCCACTGCCGGTCGACCAGCGGATTGGTTTCCAGGTCGTACACATCGGTCTGGCCTTGATCGCTGACGGTCACAATCAGACCGTCGGGCCGGACAACAGCGACGGCCACGTTGCTCAGCTCGATCGCCCTGGTCACCTCGTCGTTCTCACGATCGATCAGGTTGATGCCACCCCTCGCCACACCGACCAGTCGACCATCGGGCAGGAACCCCAAGGCGAGGTAGCCGACCACGGCATCGGTTCGAGTCCGCTGCAGCACCTCTCCCGTGTCGCCGTCGATGGTCAAGACCTCACCGCCCCGAAGCCCAACCACCAACCGGTGCCCGTCTGGCTCGAACACCAGGGCGCTCGGGGCGTTCGCCTCGTCGATCCGGCCCACCTCGTCGCCGGTCGCCAACTCGACGATCGCGATGTTGCCGCTCGTCTCGTCGTTGGGGGATCCGAACGCAACCGCCAGCAACGCCTCGTCGGCGCTTGCTGGTCTGGTCACGGGCGAACCCACCCCGTACCTGAGCACCCACGCGCGTGCCGGTTGCGGTGTCGTAGACGGTCAGCGCGCTACCGGTCTCGTCGGTCGACACCGTGGCGAAGTGATCCTCGGTCAACAATGCAGGGAAGGTCGGGGCGTCGAAATCGAGCTGGATCTCCCAGTTCCGACCGACCCAGATCTGCGAGCCAGTGTCGAGACGCCCGGCCATGCCGCCGGTCTCGGTCCGGAACCCCAACGCACACTGCCCTGGCTGTGGCCCGTAATCGATGATCTCACCGGTCGCCGTGTCCAAGCCAAGCAGCTGGCCATCCACACCGGCATAGCCGATGCCCTGCCGGAACCCCGGCGGGAAGAGCATGAAGCCGGCGCAGTCATCGACCAGGGGAGTGGGGCTGGCAATTCTGCTTGCCAGCGACGAGGCACTCATCGCCCCGAGAAGGGCTTGGCGGCTCTCGATTCCCGAGTTTCGCTCGAGGGCTTCCAGGGCAAGCAAGAGGGCGAGGTTGGGGTCGTCGACTCGAGCCGCCGCTGATCTGCTGGTCAGCGCAGCGAGATCGGCCTCGGTGGCCGCCTCGACTGCTCGCTGGCGTTGATCGATGGCCAGCCCGGCCGCCACCAACGCAACCACGAGGGCAACGCCCACACCGGTGACCAACCGCCGAAGCCGACGGATGCGCTGTTGCTCGGTGGTGCGTTCGCTGTCGGCCGCGACGTTCGAAGCGGTCAGGAAGTCTCGCTCCAGCGAGGTGAGGCGGACGGGCGGCGCCTCGACCCAGCCGGTGAACGGGCTCAGGCGAGAGCCACTGAACAAGAAGTCAGCGTCTCGATCGCGCTCCTCCCAATCGAGTGCGTGATGGGCAAGCCGGACGCTGGGCTTGCACATCAACGCGGACATCATCGATCCAGTGGGTCAACCGACTCCACTCGCTCAACAGCGCCTCGTGGGCGATCTCGACCGTGGGGCTCCGGGTGACCGGGTCACGATCGAAGCTCAGCAACCGATGACGGCCGAAGTGCTCGACGACGCGGGACACGTCCTCGCCGGCAACATCGGTCAGTTCGCCCACCAGAGCCCGTCGGCGAGTGTCGGCCGAGCCCTCCTCCAACGTCACGATCCGAAGGAAGACATGGCGAAGCGCCGCCCGTTGATCGTCGTCGAGCCCCTCGTAGAGAGCGTCGGCCCGGCGGGCCAGCGCAGCAGAGATCCCACCGACCTGTCGGTACGCCTCGATGGTGATGACCCGGCCGCTCCGCCGGTCGAACAGCTCGGTCAGTGCATATTGCAGCAGCGGCAACGCCGTCGACTGACCGACCATGTCAGCAGTGATCAGCGCCACCAGGCCCGGCTCGAACGACACGCCGAGTTCGCCGGCCGGGGCTGTGATCGCACGCTCCAACTCCTGGGCATTCATCGGGGTGATGACTTCGGTGCCGACCCGCAACAACTCGCCGAACGTCTCCTGGCGAAGGGGGTGGTCATAGAAGTCGGCTCGGAGCGTGATCACGATCTTGATCCCCGACGCCCGATCGTTCACCACCTCGGCCAAGGCGTGCATGAATGCATCGGCGTCGTGGGGGGAAGCGTGCGAGAACAACTCCTCGAACTGGTCGACCACGATCACGGTCTGAGTCGACGGATCGGCGGTCAGAGATCGCACCGCACCAGCCAACCCACCTGTCGTGAGCTGTTCCAGCAGGTTGCTCGGTGGCCGCACGGCAACCGATCGCAGCGCATCATCGAGCGCCTCGAATGGGTGGTTGCCCGGGGTCATCGACACGACGAACCACTGCTCGGAACCGACGATCGCGCCGTCGCGCATCGCTGGGACCAGACCAGCCTGCACCACGCTGGACTTGCCCGAACCACTGGGGCCGACCAGGGCAACGAAACCGCCTCGGGGCCCGGTGTCACCGAGACGGGTGACCAGCCTCTCGACGGTTCGCTCCCGACCGTAGAAGGCGCTGGCATCTCGCTCGGAGAACGCCCGGAGACCTCGGTAGGGGTTGTCGAGATCGGCGCCGTCATCGTGCTCCACCACGGGCTCGTCGAACGCGGCCGCCATGGCCTCGAGGAACAACCCGACATCGGGGAACCGATCGTCGGGATCGACCGCAAGGGCGCGGTCGATGATCTCCGCCGGAGGTCCGACCAGCGGAGCGTCGAGCAGGCCGGCCCCACCGACCGCACCGCTGAGCGCTGCCCTCGCCACCGCAGCGAAGGCGAACTGGTCGGAGCGTTCGGTCGGGCCGGTGGTGTGCTGTTCGGGAGCGACGAAGGGGTCGTCGTCGCTGGCCGCGCTGCTGGCACCGGCCGAGATGCCGAACCCGGCCAGATAGGCGTTGCCATCGTCGTCGATCAGGATGTTCTCTGGGCGAACGTCACCATGCACCACACCGCGGCGATGGGCGGCCCGGAGCGCTCCACCGATGTGGGACAAGATCTGCACGGCGGCATCGGTGGCCAGCGGGCCCCGCTCCATCGCTTCGGCCAAGTTGCCGTGCTCGAAGCTGCGTGTCACGAGATAGGCCGAATCTGGTTCGCGCCAGTAGTCGAACACCGGGACGATCCGTGGGTGCTCGAGGGAGGCGATCAGCTGGGCTTCGGCCTCGAAGCGTCGGATGAAGTTCGGTTCGTTGGCCAGTTCGGGACGGATCACCTTGATGGCCACTTCGCGGCCGACACTGGGCTGGAACGCTCGGTGAACGGTGCCGGTGGCGCCTTCGCCGATCTGCTCCCGCAGCTCGTAGCCACGAACCGACAACCCTGGCTCTGCCCGGCCCGTGAGCGATCGGGTGGCCTGGGAAGAGCTCAGCGTCGGATCGTCGAGCACGATGCGCTCCTCGAGCTTCGACAGGGCAGGCGACGGGTCGAGCCCGAGCTCGTCTGCGAGGCGATCTCGTGCTGAACCGAACGCCCGCAGCGCGTCGCTCTGACGACCTGACAAGTGCAGCGCCAGCATCAGGTGGCCGACGAGGCGCTGCCGTAGCGGGTGCTGACGCACCAGACTTTCGAGCTCGCCAACGAGCTCACGTGAGCGGCCCGAACGGAGGTCGGCGTCGATGCGTCTTCCACCGCCGCCAGACGCATCTCTTCCAGCCGTTCGATCTCGGGGCCGGCGAACGGCTCGTAGGTGAATTCTTCGAGGGCGTGGCCGCGCCAGAGTGCCAAGGCTTCGCCAAGAACGAGCGAGGCCGAGGTGGGGTCGGTCTCGAGCAGGGACCGGCCTTCGGTCGCCAATGCCTCGAACCGGGTGGTGTCGAGATCTTCGGTGT
>CAYGQE010000119.1:0-4756 GCA_964351995.1 uncultured Acidimicrobiaceae bacterium
GGCGTTCTGGTGTGGCGAACCCTTCAGCGACGTGGGCGTCGAGGGCGTCGAAATCAATCAAGTTGGCGACGGCTCGTGCTTTCAATCGTTCGGCTTCGGCCAACATCGCGACGGCTTCGGCACCGGCAATACGGGCAGCGATGACCGACCGAATTCCGGCCTTTTCTGCTTCCCGCACCTGGGTCGAGTCCATACACACAACACTACTCAGGGGGTGTGACAGTCTTCCCGGCGTACGACGTCAGAACACATGTTTGCAAACAACCTCGTCGAAGGCGCACTCTTTGCAGCGGCTGTGTCGCCATCGAGCGTCGATTTGGAGTGCTGGTGTCGAGGTGCTCTGACTGGTCGCACGGAAATCTGTCACGATCTCGCCGATCGGAACAACGAAGGCGGGCGGAACACTCCGATGCATCTTGTCGAGATCCTTGCCGATGTCGGTCGACTTGGTAATTGAGTTGCCTCGTAGCCCCACTATCAGGTGTTCCAAAGGGGTCTTCGTGTGCCGTTCTGGGAAGGCCGGGAGCGCTCGGTCATCTTGTCATCGGCATCTGTTGGAGGGGTGTGGCGGAGGGGAGCGATTGCGTTACCCTCATCGATTCGGGACCGTTAGCTCAGTTGGCTAGAGCGCTCGCCTCACACGCGAGAGGTCACAAGTTCAAGTCTTGTACGGTCCACGTTTTCGCCTTCGGCGAAATTGGAGTTTCGCCTGGGGGCGAAACATCCCCCCGGGAAGCCACGAACGGCGCTGGCTCACCTGGTGTTCGCGCGAACTCCTGAAGCTTGAGTCCCCGGTTTTGGTGCGGGTGGTCGAGGACGTGGTCGCCCCGTTCGCTATCGGTATACGCAGGCCCATTCGTCGCAAGGTGAGGCCGTGCAGGCTTTCGTGCTTTACCGGGCGGACGTAACGGCAGAGATCGTGGCCGGCTTGATAGCCCGGCGTGCTCATCAAGAAAAGCAATGTCACCTGCCGTTGCAGCTGGCATGCGGAACACGGATGGTCCAACCAAGCTCGCCACGCTGATTGCGGTGGGAGCGTTGACAGCATCGTCACTGTTGACCCCATCAGTAGTCGGCGCCACCGCTGAGGCGGCCCCCAACGCGAATCACGCTTCTCAACAGCTCAACAGCGGTAGCTGGCTCGACACCCAGAACCGCCAAGCCGTTATCGACAGCTACGCCGTCGAATTCAACCGGGCCGAGCCCGACATTGGATGGACCGGCAACCACGACATCTGCGACGTCGGCACCACCAACCCCGCCTACCGCACCTCGATCTTTCAGCGCATCAACTGGTACCGCTCTATGGCCGGGCTTCCCCCAGTCACCGAGAACGCCGACCTCTCAACGCAAGCACAGCAAGCGGTCCTCACCTCAAGCCTCGCCCCAGAACTGAGTCATGAGCCCCCGGTGTCAACGCCTTGCTTCACGCAGGCCGCCTTCGACGCATCCGAAAAGTCCAACCTGTTCAAAGGGCGGACTGGGGTGCGGGCGATCGACGGCTACGTGCTCGACTTCGGGCCAGGCAACGTAAGCGTCGGGCACAGAAACTGGCTGCTGAGCCCCACCGCACAAGAGTTCGGCGTGGGCGACGCAGCCATCGAAGGCCAGCCATCGAGCAATGTGCTCTACCTGGACGAAGTCGAACCGATCGGTTCCGCGACGTCACCAGACATCCGCCAGCCGAACGGCTCCGTTGCCTGGCCAGCGGCCGGCTACACCCCAGCCAGCGTCGTGTACCAACGCTGGTCCTTCTCCCTCCGCGGTGCCGACCTTTCCGCAGCCACCGTCACCACCCAGCAGTACGTCAACGGATCACCCGTCAACGTTTCGAGCCCCGTCCTGCACAAGGGCGCTGGTACACCGTCCGAGATCATCGTCTGGGAGCCTGAACTCGACTACCCGGCCGACGCCGACGGCAAAACAAGCCTCCCACAGCCCGAGTTCGATCAGACGTACCGGATCACCATCGACAACGTCCTCGACGGCGATGGCCAAACTCGTTCCTACACCTACGACGTCACCGTCATCGGCGAACAAGAAGCGCCACGACCAGCTCAAGTCTCAGCTGCGGTGCCCCAAGGCCCGACTGACACCCTGGATCCCACCTCCGAACTGACCCCGGTTCCGTCAGCCGACTTCGCATCAGACCAACTCGACCGTCTTTACTCGGCCTACTTTCTTCGAGGTGCCGACGACTCTGGCCTGGATTACTGGCTCAGCCAACTCGCAGAAGGAGCGATGACCGTTCCTCAAGTCTCGGAAGAGTTCGCACAGTCCCCAGAGTTCAACGCGATGTACGGCAGCCTCGACGACACAGACTTCGTCAAGCTGGTGTACGACAACGTTCTCGATCGCAATGCTGACGCTGCAGGTCTCGCGTACTGGACTGATCAGATAGCCGACGGCCTGTCTCGAGGTGAGATGATGGCGGCGTTCGCTGATTCCCCCGAAAACGTTGCACGTACCGGCGGCTCGACCCCTCTCACGCCCACGGCGTCGAAGGTCTGGAGGTTGTACGCAGCGGTCTTCAGCCGAGTCCCAGACCCCGAAGGGATTTCATTCTGGACAGGCCAGCTCAACCAGCGAGACCTCGGTGCCATCGCTGAGAACTTCGCACAGTCACCGGAATTCGTCGAGACACACGGCACTTTGAGCGACCAGCAGTTCGTGACGCTCCTCTACCAGAGCGTTCTCGGGCGGGAACCTGATGCCGGCGGGCTCTCCCACTGGGAAGCACAACTCCAACACGGGAAGGCTCGCGGCGAAGTCGTGTTGGCGTTCTCCAACTCCCCAGAGTTCGTCCGGAACTCGGGCACGATCTACTAGCGGATTAGACCCTCGAGCCAGGTTGATCGTGCTCGCCGTTTACTGATCAAGACTTCGCAGCCGGCTGGATGAAGACTTCATCCTCTGCATGTGAACCGTGAGGAACACGGCCACGCGGGCGACCTCCGGCCCCAGTTGGTCGTCGGACGAACTCGAACAGTTTCCCTTCGATCTTGCTCGTGGAGGAACAATGGATCGCCAAACTGAACTGGCGGACGCTATTCGAGACCTCGGACGGCGGGTTGGTAGCGAAGCCCGACCCAAGCCGGGTGTGGACCGAGATTGGCCGCCAACTGGCACCGGCGTGATGTTCCCTGACGCCACTAACGTGCGCCCATGCACGCCAGAGACACCGCCCAACGAGTTGCCGATGCGCAACGCCGGCTCGCCTCCGAGGCCTGCGTCTGGATTGCAACGGCATCTGCGGCGGGTGAGCCTCACCTGGTCGCACTGTCGCTTTGGTGGGACGGCCACGCGCTGATGGCTACAACTCCTGCGGGCAACCCCGTTGGCAGGAACATCGCAGCGACAAAGCGCGCTCGAGCCTCGCTTCCTGATGCGGAAGACGTCGTGACGATGAAAGCCGAGGCATCGGTCATCCCGCTCGCCGAGATCGAGCCAGCATCCGCAATCGCGATGGTCGAGGCGCTGGGGTGGGACCCTCGCAACGAGCCGGGTGATTGGGTGCTCATCACGCTCGTGCCGACGCTGGTTTGGGCGTGGAACGGGCTCCACGAAGTTGCTGGTCGAACGATCATGCGCAACAGCACCTGGCTGGCCTGATCGAACCCGGGTTGCTCAGCGGAAGGAGGCGAGACGCTCGTCGGTGTCGCTGATCGAGTACGCGGTGGCCGCTTCGTAAGCGAGTCCATCGGTCAGGCCCATCTGCTCCGACGCCGCATACAGATCCTTGTAGGCCGCCAACGACCCGGCACTGTTGCCAGCAATCGCCGACGCCAGTTCGTCCACAACGGCATCGAGTTCAGCGGCAGGAACCGACCGGCAGGCCATGCCCATCTCGGCCGCTTCAACCCCACTGAACATGCGGGCCGTCATTGACAGCTCACGAGCCTTGGCCCGCCCGACCGCAAGCGGCAAGCGCTGGCTCATTCCCCAGGTCGGGCGCAACCCGAACTTGGCGTGGGTGTCGCCCAGCTTGGCTTCCTCTGCAGTGACCATGAGGTCACAGGCCAACGCCAGTTCGAGCGCCCCGGTGAAGCAGTGGCCGTTGACCTTGGCGATCGTGGCCGCCGACATCGTCGACAGTCGCTCGGTGATGCGACGGGCGGGCAGATCAAGGATGTCGCCAACGGCGCCATCGACCAGTTCCCGATCGCCCAGAGCTTTGAGATCGACGCCGGCGCTGAAGGCCCGGCCGCTGCCGGTCAGCACCACAACCCGAACCATCGGATCAGCATCAGCTGCGGTCAAGGCTGCATCTAACTCTTCCAGCATCGACGGCGTGATCGCATTGAGGGCATCTGGTCGATGAAGCGTGATGGTGGTGACGGCGTCGGCGTGTTCGATCAGCAGCGAGGAATCCATGGTCGATGTCTAGCGTCTTCTCCGACATCGCCACCAGCGGACGAACGGCTGAAAGAACCTCCGAGCCTGGCCGCGGCCCGATCGACCTAGCATCGTGCTCTGATGTCGCAGAACGGGTCAACCGTCACCACGTATGTCCGAAGGATCCAGATGTCTCGTCGATCACGTTCCCACTCCACCAGGCGCAGCCAGGTCCTCGCCCTGCTGTTTGCGTTGTTGCTCGCAGCCGCTGCATGCAGCGGCTCCTCTGATGTCGAACTCGATGACGCGTCCGCCGAGGTCGACGCTCCGGAGGACAGCGAGGTCGAAGCCAGCACCGACGACACGGTGGCCGACGACGAACCCGCGGTCGAAGAAGATGCAGCCGAGACCGAGGATGCCG
>CAYGQE010000120.1:0-4352 GCA_964351995.1 uncultured Acidimicrobiaceae bacterium
CTGGTCGGGGACGACCTTGGCCGAGTGTGTCGGCGTGGGGTCGTCCCCGGCCCACCTTGGCTGGGGTGGACGATCTTCATGAGGCCGGGGCGCCGTTGCTGCGAGCGTGCCGGGTTGGTTTGTCGAGGTATTCGATGTCGGAGGCGACAATGGACCAGACGGTGATCTTGTCTCCGTCACGGTTCTCGTAGGACCGTGCTTGGAGGCGGCCGTTGACGACGACGGTGCGGCCTTTGGTGGCGGAGCGGGCGGCGGTGCCGCCGAGTTGGCCCCAGGCGTCGATGTCGATCCAGAGGCGCCCGCCTCGGTTCCCGGATCGCCCGGAGGCGAGCCGGAAGGTGGTGACGACCGAGTCGTTGGTTTCTTTGCGGATGGGGTCGTTCTCGACCCGGCCGGTGATGGTGATGGTGTTCATTGCTGATGGTCCCTTCTGATCAGTTTTGGTTAGTCGACGGTCTGGGCGGCGGGGTCGGGCAATGCGGGTGCGGGTGGTTCGGGGGTGGTGATGCCGCCGAGGACGCCGAGATGGAAGTGGTCTTCGTGGTCTGCGTCGTTGAACGAGCCGGGGGCGGTGCCGGCGAGGTCGCCGAAGGGATGCCCGATCGACCAGGGGCGGAGGAAGTCGGTTTCGCGGTTCATGGCGTGCCAGATCCCGAGCTGTTGGCGGGCAGGGTCGTTGTTGTCGGCGACGACGGCCCCGTCGAAACGCCAGATGTCGGCCGCGCGTCCGGAGGCGTGGCGGCTGATCGTGCAGTTGGGGTAGGTGCCGGTGCGGGCGACACAGATGCTGTGGCCAGTGATGAGCGAACTGATGTAGATCTGGTGGTCTTGGGCGATCGAGAGGAGGATGGCGACGAGTTGGGGGTCGATCCGTCCGGCTTCGAGGTCGGCGCGTTGGGCGTCACCCATGGCGACGTTGGGGTGGGCGATCAGCTCGAACGGGTTCGCTCCGGCGTAGATCGGGAGGGCTGCGTATTGGCGGGCCCAGTCGAGAACATCGGTGACATAGGCGTCGGAGCGGTTGTACCGAAAGATCGCGTCACGGATGTTGGTGACCTCGCCGGTAGGGCAGAGGTAGGCGGCGGCTGACCAGATGGCGTC
This sequence comes from uncultured Acidimicrobiaceae bacterium, assembly GCA_964351995.1. Taxonomy (GTDB): domain Bacteria; phylum Actinomycetota; class Acidimicrobiia; order Acidimicrobiales; family SZUA-35; genus SZUA-35. Next base: position 1,102 of record CAYGQE010000120.1, read on the forward strand.
GATGGCGTTGTGGGGGTTGGCGGTGCCGTCTTGGTTGCCGTCGACACCGACGGCTTGGAAGGTGGCGGTGAGGAACTGCATGGGGCCCAGCGCCCGGTCCCAGCGGGGGTTGTCGTGCCAGGGGCTTCCGCCGGCGGGGACGGGTATGGCTTGGGTGCCTGGGGTGGTGCCGTCGAGGACGATGCCGAGGATGGGTGGGATGATGTCGCCGTTGGGCGCCATGGTCGCGCCGCGGTACCGGCCGTGATCGGATTCGACTTTGCCGATCCCGGCCAGCACGGTCCATGGCAGGCCGGGGCAGGTTCGTCCGGCGGCCCGGTAGGCGTCGAGCAGGATCGGTGGGATGTCGGTGATGGCGAGTTCGGAGGGTTCAGGATCGAGCGGTGACGACGCGGCGATGGTCCCGGCGCCGAGGGTCATCATCACCATGAACAACCCGAGGAACGGTGCGGCGGCGGCGACGCCTGCTCCGGCGATGGCGACCTTGGTCACGACACACCACCGATCAGCCAACCGCCGCCAACGGGTACCAGTTCGAGGTCGACGCCTCGGACCGCTATCTCAGTCCCACTGGTTGTGGAGGTTGTGGTTTGTGCGACGACGTGGAGCCGGTTCGGGTTGTCATGCACGGGGAGCACGCCGAGCACTTCAACAGTCACGACCTGTTCGTCATCAAGCAGGCGATCGGCAAGTGGTGCAGGCAGTGGCCGGGTGAGCTCGGCGAAGAGCTGGTGGGTCACCAACGAGGCGAGGACTTCGGTCCGCTGCCGGTTGGTGGTCCGGTAGTCGAACCCGAGGTAGGCCTGGGAGAAGCCTTCGGCCACCGCGATCTGCTCGGCGACCGGGTGGGCCTGTGGTGATTCCGCTGATTCCTGCATGGGTACGGCGGGGGTGTCGAGTTCGGCGACCAGTCCCGAGCCGATGCGGCGCTCTCCTGCGTTGCTGCCGTCGGCTTCGCCCGGTCCGAAGACGTGGATCGCCGAGACACTTTGGGTCGGCGGCGTACTCGTCGACTGACCGAGCGTGAGTGCGGTTGCGGCGGTGAGGGCTGCGATTCCGCCTGCACCAACCGCCTTCCATCGTGTATCCATGTTTGTAATGATTATCGTAAGTTGTCTTGCTTTTCAAATGTGAGTGTGTCTACCGTCAGGAACTACACAGCACACACGCCGCCGATTCGGGTGGCGGCACGAGAGGAGCATCCAGCCATGGCCACATCGATCTTCGGGCAGATCCCGGGCGAGAACGTTCTCCAAACCATCGGCGACGGGCTGATCGCCTGGGCCGTGGTGATCGGCATCATCGGCCTGGTCGTCGCCGCGATCACCTGGATCCTCGGATCGAACTCCGACAACTACCAGCAGACCTCCAAAGGCAAACGCGGTGTCGTCTACGTCCTCATCGGCGTCGCCATCATCGGCGCCGCCCCCGTCCTGGTGCAGTGGGCATTCGACCTCGGCCAAACCGCAGGCTGACCAATGACATCTTCAACCGAAACCAACGGTGTCACCCTCTCCCGTGGCCGCCTCGTCGGACTCGCCGTCACCGCTGTCGTGGTGGGGATGCTGGTGCCCGGGTTGTTCTCCGGCAGTAGCGGCGCTCCCCGTGTGCCCGCACCCGCTACTGCCGGCGGGCCCGACGTTGGCGAGATCCGCGTCGGGCCCAACCCCGCCGGGCCGACCCGGTCGATCGACGGGATCGGGGTCGGCTTCGCCCACGACGAAGCAGGCGCCATTGCGGCTGCGACGAATCTGATTCTCACGCTCGAACAAGCCGGACAAGCCACCCGGCCCGACGCCATCGCCGCCTATGAAACCCTCGCCGCCGACGGGTCGGTCGAGGCGCTCAGTGCGGACATGGGGGCGGTGTGGGACGCCATCCACAACGGCCTCGACACCAACGCCCCACCCGGAGCCGCCCTGTTCATCCGTGCCATCCCGGTCGGTCATGACCTGATCCGCTACCAACCAGACCGTTCCACCGTCGAAGTCTGGACCCTGACCCTGCTCGTCGGCTCAGGCATGACCCGGCCGGTCGCGACCTGGGAAACCGCAACCATCGAACTCGTCTGGCAAACCGACAACAGCGGCGATGGGGAGGTGGTCGAGGATTGGAAGGTGTGGTCGGTGACGACACGCCCCGGCCCCTCAGCCGGGTGGGACGCCGTCACCGTCAGCACCGTCCCCGACTTCCTGGCGGAGATGACTGACCTGGAGGGCTACCGCTATGTCACCAACTGAAATGCGAACTGAAATCGCATCAACGCGCCCAGTGCGACGTGTTGTCGAAGCGCCTCATGGGTCGCTCGCGAGTGTCTTCGCTGCGCCGGTCAGCGGGTGGTTGCCGGTCGGGTTCCGTTTCCTTACCGGCCGGTTGGTCAACCCGCTGCTGGTGTTGGCGTTGGTGACCTCGACGATCATCGGCGTCCAGGTCGCCACCACCCAACCCGCGGCTGCGCAGTCCTGTGGGAACATCCCGCTGCTGTCTGACGCGTGCGAGCTGGCGACCGACCCGTTCGAATGGGCAGGCGACGCCATCGTCGGGGTCGGCGGCGAACTCATTGTTGGTGCGTTCGACTACTTCGCCGAATGGGTCGCCACCGCCGCGGTCGCCGCGCTCGGGTTGTTGGCCGACGCCATGGAATACACCACCACCCCAAACATCGCCGGCGCCTCCGCCACCCATACGATCTCGTTGGGAATCGCACGGCAGATGGCAGTCCCCTTACTTGTCCTAACGGGGTTGTACGCGCTGTTGAAACGCGAAGCCGGCGTCATCTTGAAAGCCGCGTTCCTGTATCTGCCGGGGTCGGTGATCGGCATGGTCGCCGCCGCCTGGTTCACCGACCAACTCATCGCAGCGGTCGACGCGTTCTCTGCCGACTACGCCGGAGGAGGCGAAGAAGGCATCCGGGCCTTCGCCGATTCTGTCGCCGGACAGATCACCGCCGGAGTCGGCATCACCTCACCCGCTCTGCTGGTCGTGTTCTCGGTGGTGCTGCTCTTGGCCACGATCATGGTGTGGATGGTGTTCCTCATCCGGGCCGCCGCCATCCTCGTCACCTACGCATTCATGCCAATCGCGTTCGCCGGGATCCTGTTCCCCGCAACCCGAGGCTGGATCCGCCGACTCATCGAAGTCCAACTGTCGTTCATCTTGTCGAAGATCGTGATCGTCGGGATCTTCGCCCTCGGCGCCGAAGTCCTCACCGGAGCCGACAACGCCCTGGCCGGGATGATGCAAGCCTCCGC
>CAYGQE010000121.1:0-4285 GCA_964351995.1 uncultured Acidimicrobiaceae bacterium
CCAACACCCTGTTGAACGAAGCAAGCGGTCTTGATGAAGACGCTGTCATCACCGCCCTCAACAACATTCTCGAAGCCGAGCTGTCTGGTGTGGTGCGTTACACGCACTACTCGCTGATGATCATCGGCCCGAACCGCATTCCGTTGGTGGGCTTCATGAAGGAGCAGGCCAACGAGTCACTGCTCCATGCCCAGCAGGTCGGCGAGATCCTCACTGGCCTCGGCGGTCACCCGTCGCTTGGCATTGCCAAGCTCGAAGAGACCAACGAACACAGCATCGAAGACATTCTCCAGGAGAGCCTCGAGCACGAGCTGCGTGCTGTTTCGCTCTATCGGGCGCTTCTCAGCACCGTGGCTGACCGTTCGATCTTCCTCGAAGAGTTCGCCCGTGGGCTGATTGCCCAGGAAGAAGAGCATCAGCTTGAACTGCGAAAGATGTTGCGCGACTACGCCTGAAACGACTCAGGTGCCTGAGTCGGCTCGGCCACCTGGGCGGTCACGTCTGTCTGATGTGCCAACGCCGCACTGAGGGCCGCGACCAACTGTGCTCTGATGTGGTCGGGTGACAGCACCGTCACGTGCGGGCTCAGCGCCAGCAAGTCGATCACGGCACTCCCGGCGCTGCTGATGCGGAATGTTGCCTCGACCCACCCGTTGGCGTCTGCGGGCACTGCCCGCCTCACCCGCAACGGCTGCAGCCGTTGCAGCACCGTCGCCAATCTGCGCCCCTCCGGCGAGATCCTGATGGCGCACCTGGCAGTTCGGCTCGGGCGTCGCTGCTGCGGCGCCCATCCCGCCGGGTCGGGGAGTGTCTGGGTGTAGCCATCCAGCAGCTGGAACCCGCCGCCAGGACCGCGCACGGCGTACACGGGCACACCAGCACCCGAGAGTTCGTCGAGGTCTCGCAGGATCGTGCGCTCGGAGACCTCGAGTTCGGTTGCCAGCTGCCCTGCGGTGGTCCGGCCGCGGCGTTGCAAGATCAGCAGAAGTGACACCAGGCGGCCGGCTCGCATTTGGTGATCCTGACACTTCTCCGTATTCACGACAAGAGATGTCAGTCTTTGTCCGTACTGTGCGTTCCATGAGTGACGGCATTGACGTTGAGGGAACGGGCACACCGGATGACCCTTGGATCCTGACAACCCCACCAGGGAAGTCCGAGTTCGAGGCGCATCGTGAGCCCGAGGCAGACCCGCCTGCATTAGTGATCCAGGTGGGTTCGACCCAGCTGCGATATCACCTGCGGTGTATCGAGGATCTGCACGCCATGCTCACCGAGCGGGGCGATTGGATGCTCTTGGGGAATGCCGACGAGCAGAAGCCGGTGAAGCCAGACACCGTCGAAGCCTGGGGTCGGGCCGAAGACAATCCTGTCGGAGGTTGGTATGGATTCAAGAAGGGCTTGCGCGGCCGCTTCGGCAACTACGTCCCGCCGGTGCTCGAGGTGCTCGGTCTGGTCGAGGTCGAACACAACGCTCGCAACAACAGCATGCGGGCGCGCTGATGGTCCGCCGCTACGCAGTCGAGCGCACGATCAACGCCTCCGCAGAAACTGCATGGGCATTGCTCACCGATGCGCGCAGCTACGCAGAGTGGAACCCGTCGGTGCTTGGCATCACGGGAGCGATTGCCGAGGGGGCGACCATCGAGCTCAGCGCAACGGTCAATCCGAAGCGAGCATTCAAGCTGATGGTCTCGGATGTCGCACCGCCCGCAGACACTGGAACTGCGTCGATGATCTGGAGCGACGGAATGCCGCTTGGGCTGTTTCGAGGAACTCGGACCTTCGAACTCGCGAAAGGGGCAGAAGGACAGACGCGGTTCTCGATGGTCGAGGTCTACACCGGCCCGATGGCAGCGATCGTCACCAAGATGATCCCCGATCTCACCGAAGCGTTCGACCAGTTCGCTGACGGCCTCAAACAAGCAGCCGAAGCAGTCTGAACTAGTTCTGAGCTGATTCGATCTGGTCTTGGAGGCGGCGCATGCCGCGCAGCCACTTCTCGGAATCGTTGGTCTTGAACTCCATCCACTTCTGAGCGATCTCGTTGGTCAGGATCAAGAATCGGTTGTGAGCGAACGCATCGATCACCATGTCAGCAACGTCTTCCGGTTCGGCGATGGGGCCTGCAGCGGTGCGGGCCCATTCCGAATCGAGGTCGCCGATCATCGGGGTGCGAACGCCGAGCGGTGCCAGCAGGTAGGTGCGGATTCCCTGGTCGTCGTAGGTGATCGACATCCACTCGGCGAGTCCGACGACCGCGTGCTTCGATGTGGCGTAGTGGGCATTGCCGTGGCTGGTCAGGATGCCAGCCATCGACGCCGTGTGCAGGATGTGACCCTCGCCCCGAGCGAGCATCGACGGCAGCACGGCGCGAATCGCGTAGACGTGTGCCATCACGTTGACGTCCCACTGCCGCTGCCACTCATCGATCGGCGTGGTCAGCGGGTCTCCGCCAGACGCGATGCCGGCGTTGTTGCACAACAAGTCGATCGGCCCGAGGTCCTCCTCGACGGCGTGCAGCATTGCCGTCACGTCTGCCTCGGAGCTCACGTCGACCACTTCGGCTCGTCCGCCGACTGCCTCGGCCACGGCGGCTGCGCCATCAGCGTTCTGATCAACCACCACGATGGCTCGTGCGCCGTCGGCGGCGAACCGTTCACACAGCGCCTTGCCGATGCCGCTTCCGCCGCCGGTGACGACGCACACCCGATCCTTCACTTGCATGGTCTGCTCCCTTGGTTGCGTCGCGTTTGGCTCAGCGGCCGAAGATGATGGTTCCCGAGGCCCCGAACATGCCACCGACACCGTGGGCAACGGAGACGTCGACGCCCTCGACTTGGGCTGCCGCCGTGCCGCGAATCTGGCGAACGCTCTCCTGGAGGGCGTACATGCCGTACATGCCGGAGTGCATGTACGAGAGCCCACCGCCGTTGGTGTTCATCGGCAACGAACCGCCGATGGCAGTGTTGCGATCCCAGATGAAGTCGGGGCCGGCACCTCGCTCGACGAAGCCCAGGTCTTCGAGGCCGAAGATCGGGAGGTGAGCGAAGGCGTCGTAGATCATGAGGTGATCGACGTCGTCAGTGGTGATGCCCGCCTCGGCGAAGGCTTGTGCACCAGCGACTCGGAAGGCGGCCGATGAAGTGAAGTCGGCCATCTGGCTGATCATCGGTGTCTCGACGCTCTCGCCGGTACCGAGGATGTAGGCCGGGGGCTGAGGAAAGTCCTTGGCCCGATCGGCTGATGTGAGGATGAGCGCACCTCCGCCGTCGGTCACCAGGCAACACATGAGTTTGGTGAACGGGGTGGCGATCATGGTGGATTCCATCACATCGTCGAGCGTGATTGGATCGCGGAACTTGGCCCGGGGGTTGAGGCCGGCCCACTCGCGTTGGACAACCGAGACATTGGCCAGCTTCTCGATGTCGACCCCGTACGTCTTGGCGTAACGGAGCCAGGGAATGGTGAAGCGGGTAGGTGGTCCACCAGCGCCGTAGGGGTTCTCGAATTGACCGCCGAATGACGTTGGGTTGCCGCCTCCTCGGCCGGCTCCGACTCGTGATCGGCCGCTTTCGGCGTGGGTGATCAGAATTGTGTCAGCGTGCCCGGCCGCAATGGCCGCGGCGGCGTGGCGCACGTGCAGCATGAAGGAACAGCCGCCGACCGAGGTGCCGTCGACCCACTTCGGCGTAATGCCCAAGTAGTACGCGACATCGGTCGCGCTCGTACCGGCGGTGGCGACACCGTCGATGTCAGCGGTCGTCAGGCCGGCATCAGCGATCGCATTGAGAGCGGCATCGGCGTGGAGCCCGATCACCGATTGGTTCGGGATGGTGCCCAACTCGGTGGTCTCGGCGGCGCCGACGACGGCGACAGTGCGTGGTCCGAATGCAAAGCTCATGACGCCACCTCGTTGTTGGACTCTGGAGTTGTGGTTGCGGGGCGGAACAGCGGAAGCGAAATCTCATCGGTCTGCTTTTCGAACACGACGTCGAGTTCCATGTCGAGCACCAATGCTTCCTCGGTCTGGGGAGTGTCGATGATGTTGGTCATCATGCGGGGGCCTTCGGCCAACTCGACAACAGCGATGGCAATTGGCCCGTCGAATGCGGCCGATGGGCGCTGATTGATGACGTAGCTGTAGAGCGTGGCTCGACCGCTGGCGACCTCGTCAGAGACGCTGCGCCCACCGCATTCGGGACAGAATGGGCGAGGAGGGAAGTAGGCGTGGGCGCAGCGTCTCTGACGAGGTCGCCAGCGGTCGAGCCACGCTCTACAGCTA
>CAYGQE010000122.1:0-4195 GCA_964351995.1 uncultured Acidimicrobiaceae bacterium
CCGAGGGCGTGACGGCGACCGTCATCCATCTCACCAGCCCCGACCGGGCCTACACGAGCTGGCGGGCCTCCTACGCACAAGCCGTCAGCACCGGCCAGGTCGTGCGCGCACCAAGCCAACTGCACCGGCTGATCCCAGCCGACGAACGGCGCCGCCCGATCGTCAGCGTGCACGATGCGGCGAGCCACAGCTTGGCGTGGATTGGCTCGGCCATCGGCACGAGGCAATACACGCTCGGCGTCGATCGTTTCGGTGAGTCCGGCACCATCGCTGATCTCCACGAGATCACGGGTATCTCGACCGGCAACATCGTCAACGCTTCACTGATCGCCATCAGCGAGCTAGACCTGACCGACGAGCTTGCCTGACACGCTCGACGTTCTGAGCCCCGGCGAAGAGCACACGCTGTCACAGGCTGCTGCCACACTGATCTCTTCTTGGCGACACTCGCCCGGCGCTGGCCCTCCAACTTGGGAGGACCCGACCCCAGCACGGGGTCGGAGGTGCGTTCGATACGACGGGAGCACACCGTGACCACTCACTTCGACAAAACGGATCACCAGAAGACCATCGAACGGATCCGCGGCCTGCTGGCCAAAGCGGCGAGTTCTGAGTTCGACGCAGAGCGAGAAGCGTTCGAAGCCAAGGCAATGGAGCTGATGGCCGAGCACGAGATCGCCGAACGCGAGCTTCGAGCTCCATCCAGCATCGACCAGAGCATGATCGACCTCACGTCGTTCGGGCGAGCGGGCAAGGGTGCAGCATGCCTGGCCTCGTGGATCGCCGAGCTGCTCGGTGGCTATGCGGTGTTGGTGTCGTTTCGCGACGGAAAGTCGGGCCGGGTCCAGGTCTACTGCACCTCGGCCCAGCGGGAACGACTTGACCTCTTGCTCGACCATCTGCTGCCACAGCTCCGGGCCGCATTGACAAGGGACAAGCCTCGCTCTCGAATGAGCTACTCGCTGGCGTGGGCCCATGCCGTGGTCATGCGCCTCCGAGAATCGCATACCGCCGCCTATGCGACCCACGGTGCGTTGGTACCCACCAACGCTGAGGCCAAGGATGCGTACGAGGCCGACAACGGCGCACCGGGGTCGATGTCGCTACGAGTCGAGGCGGCGTCGGCTGATGCCGGCACCGTGGCCGGCCACGAGGCCGATCTGGGGTACGACCGCCTCCCGGCCTAGGACCGAATACGCCCGCCGTTTTGCACATTCGGCCAGGGTCGTGTGGCATCGCACTCGTGAGCTCACACGAAACCGACGAACGACCACCCCGGCCGCTGCCGCAAGCTACGCCTGAAACCCAGGCGTTTTGGGACGGCACCACGCGAGGCGAGCTGATCATCCAGCGCTGCAATGCCTGCGCCCATGCCTACTTCCCTCCCCGACCCTTCTGCCCGGAGTGCGGAGGGCGAAGCGTGTCCGACGAGGTCGCTAGCGGCCGCGCCACGCTCTACAGCTACGTGATCAACCAACGTCCACACGCATCGTTCGACGGGCCCGTCGCCGTTGCCGTGGTCGAGTTGGCGGAAGGTCCTCGCATGATGACCAACATCATCGACACCCCCCAGACCGAGGAGGCGCTGATCCTCGACATGGAACTCGACGTCGTCTTCGAGAAGCAGACCGACGAGATCTCACTGCCGCTCTTCCGGCCAACAACCAGCAACCCAGTCAACAACAACCCTGCAACCGACAACGAGGTGGCGTCATGAGCTTCGCCTACGGACCACGCACCGTCGCCGTCGTCGGTGCCGCCGAGACCACCGAGATGGGCAAGATCCCGAATCAGTCGGTGATTGGGCTTCATGCCGACGCTGCCCTCAATGCCATTGCCGATGCCGGGCTGACCACCGCCGACATCGACGGTGTTGCCACCGCAGGCACGAGCCCAACCGACGTGGCGTTCTACTTGGGCATCACGCCGAAGTGGGTCGATGGAACATCCGTCGGTGGCTGCTCATTCATGCTCCACGTACGCCACGCCGCTGCGGCGATCGCAGCCGGCCACGCTGAGACGATTCTGATCACCCATGCCGAGAGCGGCCGCTCTCGAGTGGGTGCAGGCCGAGGAGGCGGCAATCCCACCTCATTCGGCGGGCAGTTCGAGAACCCGTATGGTGCCGGCGGTCCGCCGACGCGCTTCACAATTCCCTGGCTCCGCTACGCAAAGACCTACGGCGTCGACATCGAGAAGCTGGCCAACGTGGCAGTCGTCCAACGCGAATGGGCCGGGCTCAATCCGCGAGCCAAGTTCCGCGACCCGATCACGCTCGACGACGTGTTCGACTCGACCATGATCGCCACGCCGTTCACCAAGCTCATGTGCTGCTTGGTGACCGACGGCGGCGGGGCGCTCATCCTGACTTCGGCCGACCGAGCCAAAGACTTCCCGCAGCCGCCGGCCTACATCCTCGGCACCGGCGAGAGCGTCGAGACGCCGATGATCAGCCAGATGGCCGACTTCACCTCGTCGGCGGCCTTCCGTGTGGCCGGTGCCCAAGCGTTTGCCGAGGCCGGCATCACCACCGATGATGTCGACCACCTGATGATCTACGACGCGTTCGCCCACCTCCCGATCTTCGGCCTCGAGGATCTGGGATTCGTCGAGCCAGGCGCTGGCCCGGACTTCATCTGGGAGCGCAACACCGCCATCGGCGGATCGCTGCCCATGAACACCAACGGCGGCGGGCTTTCCTACATGCACTCCGGTATGTATGGCATGTACGCATTGCAAGAAAGCGTGCGCCAGATTCGCGGCACCGCTGCTGCCCAGGTCGAAGGTGCGGACATCTCCGTGGCCCACGGCGTCGGCGGCATGTTCGGCGCATCTGGCACGATCATCTTTGGCCGCTGACCCCGGCGGCACCCCGAACCGATCAAGGAGCAGACCATGCAGGTGAAGGATCGAGTGTGTGTTGTGACCGGCGGCGGAAGCGGCATCGGCAAGGCGTTGTGCGAACGCTTCGCCGCCGAAGGCGCTCGAGCCATCGTGGTGGTCGATCAGAACGGTGACGGTGCATCGGAAGTTGCTGCATTGGTTGGCGGACGAGCCGAAGTGGTCGATGTCAGCTCCGAGGCCGACATCACGGCGATGCTGCATTCGGTCGAGGAAGACCTGGGGCCCATCGATCTGCTGTGCAACAACGCCGGCATCGCATCCGGTGGTGATCCCCTGACCACCCCGATCGACGAATGGCAACGCCAGTGGGATGTCAACGTGATGGCCCACGTGTATGCCATTCGTGCCGTGCTGCCGTCGATGCTCGCTCGGGGTGAGGGGCATATTCTTCACACCGCATCGATGGCGGGCATCCTCACCAGCCACGGCAACGCTCACTACGCCACGTCAAAGCACGCAGTCGTCGGACTCGCCGAGTGGATGTCGATCACCTACGACGACCAGGGAATCCGCACCTACCTGCTGGCACCGCTCGGCGTTCGCACCCCGATGATCGGCGACCTCGATTCGGAATGGGCCCGCACCGCTGCAGGCCCCATCGCCGAACCGGAAGACGTTGCTGACATGGTGATCGATGCGTTCGCTCACAACCGATTCTTGATCCTGACCAACGAGATCGCTCAGAAGTGGATGGAGTTCAAGACCAACGATTCCGAGAAGTGGCTGCGCGGCATGCGCCGCCTCCAGAACCAGATCGATTCAGCCCAAGGCAACAACGGATAGGTGCTCGGCCTCGCAGCCGTTTCCTTGGGTTCAGCGAGTCAGGCGTCAGACCTTCACGCGTAGTCGCGCAGCATCTTTCGCAGTTCGAGCTGGTGCTCTTCTTCCTGAGCAATGAGCCCCCGGGCGAACTCTTCGAGGAAAATCGACCGATCGGCGACCGTGCTGAGCAACGCTCGGTAGAGCGAGACGGCACGCAGCTCGTGCTCGAGGCTCTCCTGGAGAATGTCCTCGATGCTGTGTTCGTTGGTTTCTTCGAGGTTCGCGATGCCCAGTGAAGGATGACCACCGAGGCCGGTCAGAATCTCGCCGACCTGCTGCGCATGGAGCAGTGACTCGTTCGCCTGCTCCTTCATGAAGCCCACCAGCGGGATGCGGTTGGGGCCAATGATCATCAGCGAATAGTGCGTGTAGCGCACCACACCGGAGAGCTCGGCTTCGAGAATGTTGTTGAGTGCGGTGATGACAGCGTCTTCATCAAGACCGCTTGCTTCGTTCAACAGGGTGTTGG
>CAYGQE010000123.1:0-4189 GCA_964351995.1 uncultured Acidimicrobiaceae bacterium
ATTGCCGGTTAGCGAGCGGGCTTGAGCCGTTGGCGTGTCGTCAATATCGGACAGGTGCTCTCGCTAGTCGCAACGAGCGGGGAGGGCATCGTGGTGTCGTCCGGGACGATGGTAGGAGACTCAACGGATGGAGCCCAAGTTCACTACCCAGCCAGACGGAGTCGTGACCATCTCCTTGCCGACAGAGTGGGACTGGCTGACCCAGGCGTTGGAAGACTGCTTCGCCACGCGCCCTCCCAAGGGATCGCCCGACGCGACGTCGTCGACGTACTGGATTGACCGGGCGCTCGACCTGATGGAGCGATCCGACGGCTCAACGATCGAACTGGCATCGGGCAACATGAGCAGATTCTCTCTTGCCGAAACAACCGTGACGGCGTCAGCGGACTACGACACGTTTGCGGACTACGAGATGCCGACATGGGTGTTTTCCGGGCTGTTGAAGCAGTGGCGAGCAGCGACTCTGATCGCCGGATCCCAGCTCGAGGACGCGTACGACGATGACTACCCAACATGCGCCCTCACCTATGCGTCGTTGCGAGTGTTCTCTGAAGAACTGAGTCCGGCGGCGATCACCTTCTTGTTGGAGGCTGACCCGACTGGCGGTCACACGAAGGGGGACCCTGTCGGGCGCTCAGGCGGTGAACGATCTACGAACGCCTGGATCCTCGCGTCGGAAGGTTCAGTCCAATCGGATGATCTCGCTCGTCACATCGACTGGGTTCTTGACGAAGTGAATGAGATCGAATTGCGGTCGCTGAGTCAGGGGCGGCGTGCCCAGGTCGACCTGTTTTGCTACTGGGAGTCGTTCTCCGGTCACGGAGGGCCTCGTCTGGAGCCTGGCCTCATGCTTCGCTTGGCGAACCTCGGCTTGCCAGTCGGGGTCGACGTCTACTTCCCCGGCTAGCCGCCAAGGCAGAATCGGGGGTGACCGAAGTCCCATCGCTGCAGGGACTAGCCGCTCCATCTGCCGGTTCGCGAGCGGTTGTCGACCTTTCCGGCGATGTCGATATGAGTGGCCTCTTGCGCCGATCAAGATGGACTCGCCAGCGGGTGTCGCTCAGTCTCCGATGTAGGTGTAGCTCGCTCGAGCGAGCGCCAACCCACCTTGTTGGAACCAGTCGTTGGCGATGAGGCTCTTGCCGAACAATGCGAATCTCAGGACTGAGAAGGCGAGCGGTGAGGATCGTCCGATGCTGCCAGCGAAGTAGTTGCAGTTCCAGTTCGTGAGCATGTGCATTTGGCTGTAGTGCATCTCGCCGAACCCGGCGAGATCGACTTCGTCGATCACCCGGTGGTTCGAGTCGAACACATGAAGGGAGCGGCCGACGACCCGGACCGCTGAGCCCTCCCGCTTCCGCAGGTAGCTGACTGGATGAATCCGGTCTCTGACGTCATCAGGAATTTGGTGTTGGGTCTGCGGTGTCCGTCGTCCGGCCAGGACGACCGAGATCAACCGTTCGAGCGTTGCTGTCTCGAGCTCATCAGCCTTGCGTTTGTAGTGGGTGACGTCGCCGGTCACGGTCGCCTTCCTCATGACGAAGCCGCCGCCTGCGACGGGTTTGAAGCTGGCCTGGAAAATGCCGCGACCGGAGGTGCTGTGGTGAAGGAAGACTTGGTCGTCGTCGAAGAAGGCGAACCATTTGTCGCCTTCGTTGTCGGGGATCAGGCCGAGTCGGATGTTCGACATCTCGTCTTCTGACCAGACAACTCTCGGGACTGGGATTGACCTTGGTTGCGTGAGCGGTTCGTGGTCCCAGTCGCTGCGCTCTGCTGGTTTTCGTGGCACGAACGAAGTTTCGCACGATCACGAGGTGTGTCTCGGCGATCGGACCGAGACAGGCGGGGTTATGCGTGTCCGAAGGCAGCCCCGACTCAGCCAACTCCACCGCTCAATGTGCCGGATCTGCTCGGCTATCGAGCGCCTGCGGCGGTGATGATATGCGTGGCTGCAGGCCGCCTCGACTCCACAAGGACCAGGCCGGTTCAGTCCTCGAAGTCTGGCAATCCCCGGCGTCTGCCACTCTGGCGGCCTCTTCACCTTCACAGACCGACGTTTCGCCCCTAGGTGCAACCTCCAGGCCCACCACAACCAGTTGGTGGAGGCCAGCCTCCTCGTCCCGTCACCCGACAAAGGGCAGTGAGCACCAGAAGGTTCCGCACTCGGAAGCGGCCTCTTCACAGCCGAACGTTCCGGCGCAGTCGGGCCATTCCTCCCCCGGGGCTAGCAAGACTGTTTCCCCTACGACGCTGAGCTGCTCCGCCATCGACGCCAGCTCCACAAGGTCGGATTCGCTTGCATTGGAGTAGACGTACAAGCGGAGCCCGTATCTTCCAGCGCGCTCGTCGAATGTCAACACCTGGCCAGCGATACCGGGCGCCAAATCGAACGTTCGGTCACCCCTTTCCACCACACCGATCGCGTCGGCTGCGCGAGCAGATGTGTTGCGGTCCGAGGAGAGTTCCACATATACGCCTGCTACCCCACGCTCATCTTGCACACTCGCAGCAAGAACGAAACCAGCGGCGGCAACCAACGCCGCTACGGCGAATGCAATTCTCCGATTTTGACGAGATCGGCTTGCCATGTGGTCACAGTATTCCGCTAGGTGAGGTTGGCCGGCGAGCACGGCCAGCTTGATGCTGAACCGGGTCAACTCGAGAGGGCACCCATAACCTTTGCGCCCGTCGTTCGCCCGACCCGCTCGTGATCGGCACTTGGGGTGAGCAAATTGCCAGATCGCGAGCGGGCATCGAGCATCAGCGGCATGTTGGTATGCGTGGCCTCAGCGGTGTGGCGATCGATGCAGGTGCCGGCTTCAGCTGTGGTGGCTTGAGGATCCAGGGCCCTGGAGCGATGCCCTAGAGCGCAAGCGTGACCGTGCGGCCGTGGGAGAGAGCAGTCTTGGCTCAGCCGGAGACTGAGGTCCTTTGTCGATCGAGACGGTTCACGGTTGTGAAGAGTTTCGAGGCTGTGATCCTCTGCGGTGAGGGTCGGGGCGAGCCGGTAGCGATCGGCGGTTTCTACGGCGATCCCGTGGCTGCGTCGATCGATGAGGACGAGATGTGGTGTGTCGTGGTGGGCTGTGGTCTCATCGCGTATCGGCTCGCTTTTCCCTGGCGGCCCTATGCGTACCCGCCAGTGGAGGGTGGTGACCAATGGTGGGAGTTCGGGCGCAGCGGTGCTGACGTGGTCTGGTTTGAGTCCATTGTCTCTGTCGGCCCGGGCGAGTTTCTTGCCGTGGCAGAGCGCGGCGAGGCGACAGTCTCGTGTGGCAGTCGAGTCGTTGGATGGACCGACGGCGGTGCCTGAGGAGTGGATGGCGGCAAGCAACTCCTGTGCAGAGGGCCCCGATGCGAAAGGGTCGATATGCGTGCGGGACGGCGCTGTTCGACCACGAACTCACCGCTCGCATTGCCGGCTATCGCGCGGGCTAGGACAGCGAGGCTGTTGTCAATATTGGTCGGGTCCTCTCGCCATGCGCACCCGGGCGTTGCACGGTGATGCGGCGGCAGAGGATATTTGAGGCTTTGTCGTCGCTCGGGACCTGGCGGGGGTCGCTCGACCGGCCTCGGATACCTGGCAACATCGCGCGGTGGATGGCCATAGCGCAGAGCGGATCTCAGAACTTCAGGAGCACTACGCCCAACGGCTTGCGGCTCAAGACGTATCGCACCCTGGCTACGGCGCAGCATTCGACGCTTTCGCTCGTCTCCTGCTCTCACATGGTGGTGATCTGGTAGTTCCGCCGGCCGATCCGGACATCCTCATCGGGCCGATTAGCGAGATGGGTGCCATTCGATCGGTGGAGGGTCTTGTGGTGCGACCGATGCAGGCCAGCGACTGTCATGTGAACGCCGCCGAACTCTGGAGGGCCGGAGAGGTTCCATCCATTGGAACTGGCTACGCGATGTCAAACGATCTGCTCTGGCGCGAACACTCCTGGGGAGTGACAAGCGCCGGCGCCATTGTTGAGACGACTCTGCAACGGTCTATTTACTTCGGTTTCGTATTCGAAGGTCAGGACGCTGCGTGGTTTGCTGACTGGATTCTTCCGACGCAGAACCAGTAGCGAACGCCTCAGGCCGGCTTCGCCGGGAGTCTTGGTCATGGCAAGAGCTTTGCTGGCCAGTATTGGTTGCGGAGTGCGATGTAGAGCTGCCGAGACCTCACTCAAAATGCCGGTTA
>CAYGQE010000124.1:0-4109 GCA_964351995.1 uncultured Acidimicrobiaceae bacterium
CGAACCTTGTTGATTCAACATGCACCATCAACTAGCGTCATGAGCCTGCACCATCAACGATCCTTTGAGATCCACTCGACTTGTCAGCGAGCATCGGAACTGCTGGGGTCGGTTCGCAAATATTCAACCAAAAGGACATGAGGAGACAGCAATGCGTATCCCTAACAAGGTCAAGCAGCTAGGAGTCGCAGCGGCGCTGATTTCAGCCTCTGTTGTGGTTGGAGCGCCAGCCGCCGATGCCTACGGAGGGTGTCAAAGCAGTTCGCACATTCACGGCACGACCCAACACTCACCCGCCTATAACTACTGGTCGAACAACCGCTACTACGAAGTCTGGTGGAAGCGTAGCCTCAGTTCTCAGGGCGTTGGTCCTTGGACCTACTACGGGACTTGGGAGTGCGTCACGGCTTGATTTAGCCACCCCATTGAGGCGGGCCTGCTCTCGGTGACTGTCTGACAACTGGTAGTCTTGAATTTTACCTCGGACGTCGCATCAGCCACGAAATGCTTCCGCCAAATGACCGGAGACTCGAACAGATGATTGCGCTATGGAGACTAGCTGCGCCCTTGGTTGCGCTTGCGGTGTTGGCTACCGGGTGCGGAAGTGACGCAAAGGCGACAGCGGAGACGCTTGAGTCAGTGACGGTCAGCGGTATCGAAGGGGATCCACTAGAAGCAGCTCTTGAGCGGATCCCCTTCGGGTCGTCGGCTGTCGCTGATCCCGAGGCGTTTCCTGCTGAAGTATTGCTGGCTCATCTGGACTGCGTACTCGACGCCACGGATGGGGATGCTCCGGCACTCGGAGAGATCGTCAGAGTGGAGGGGGAGCCCGTAACCATGGAATTGGAGACGATTTACGCCGATTGTGCTCTCGACTCGGGCGTTGGCGAGTACGCCGTTGTCTTCACCCCCAGGACCTTGGAAGAGGACATTGAGATTACCGATGCAATCCTGCGAAAGTGGCTGGACTGTCTGGGTGAGTCTGGCTACGAGGACGTCCCCACCTTCACGGAACAAGACGGCTTGACCTGGATTGATTTCGACGCCCTGTACGCCCAAGACCCCAACGCTCAACAAGTTGCTAGGGCCTGCGACGAAACACTCAACGAATAAGTAGCCGACCCATCGTGTCGCTGTATTTGACGAAGGGTCCGCTGCGCCGGATCGGTCGCGCCCTTGTCTTTTCTGCTGTCTGGGCGACCGTCGGTGGCGCTCTCGTTGCGACATGGCTGGTTATCAGTGATGATGCTGATCGCTTGTCTGGAGGAACGACTGAGCTCCCCTCGGTGACGATCTCACCAGTGGCTGAGGCCCGCTCGGAGGGTGTCGCTGCTCGTTTGCTGCTGGAGGCTGACGCTATTGAGATCAAGGTGCCGGTAGGTGGCACGATCAGCCGAGTGTTCGACCTGCCTGACGTCATCACAGGTGGCACAGATCTTGTGTGGACGGAGTTGGATGGGAATCCTCTGGTGCTGGCCGTCTATCCCACCAGCCGCTCGTTCTACCGCGGGTTGCAGCGCGGCGACAGCGGCGGTGACGTCGAACTCTTGCAGGAGTTCCTTGCTTCCCGCGGGTTTTATGCGGGTGACGTGGACGGCCGATTCGGCTTTGGCGTTCAGACAGCCCTTGTTGACTGGCGCGAGTCAGTCGGGGCTGGCGATTCCAAGACATTGGAGTTTGGGGATCTCATATTGCTCGACTCAGGTGGCCGGCTCACGATCGCAAGGGCCGTCAAGCCTGGAGAGGTCTTCGCTCCAGGCGACGTGGGCGCCATGGTCGATCAGGAGCAGCTGACGTTTCGGATCCGGATGCCGTTCACCGATGCCCTTGCAGTGGAGCCCAAGTTCGACGTTGTCGGCGACGACTTTGTCGGCACCGTGACTGAGGTGGAATCCGAACCAGTGCTGGTAAACGAGGAGCAGTTCTTAGATCTGACGGTCGAGGGAGAGTTGCTCGTCGATCGTAGAGCTGGGGAATCCCTAGCGGTCAAAGTTTCTGCGCCGGCGGAGACCCAGATCTGGATCCCTGCCTCCGCCGTCGCCTACGACGACGCAGGCTCTCCGTTCGTCCGAACCCCCAATGGTGACAACCTCGACGTCGTCGTGAGCGACTCCGCGGATGGTGCGGTTGCGGTGGTCGGAGTCGACGAGTCCGATTCGGTGGTAGTGCCGAATCCGGCACTAGTTAGCGGAACCGGGTCATGACCAGAATCGTTCTTCAATCGGTTTCAGTCCAGTTCGAAGCGGTTACAGCCGTCGATGACCTGACGCTGGACATCGCCGCAGGTCAGCGGGTCGCAATCACTGGGCCTTCAGGATCTGGTAAGACCACGGCGCTTCGCCTGATCGCGGGCTTGTTGTCGCCGACCAGTGGTCAGGTTGTCATTGGTGGCGAATCGATTGGAGCCATCGATGAAAAGGAGCGAGGACGCCTGAGAGCTAAAAGTTTCGGTTTCATATACCAGGATTACAACTTGCTCCCCTACCTGACTGCGATCCAGAACGTCGAGGTGACATGGCGGCTCCGTTCGGGTGGCCTCCATCCGAACGACGCTCTAGACCGAGTCGGTTTGGCCCACCGGGCTGGCCATCTGCCAAGACAACTCTCCGGCGGTGAGCAACAGCGGGTCAGCATCGCTCGCGCACTATGCGGCGATCCCGACATCGTGGTCGCCGACGAACCAACTGGGGCACTCGATGAAGCCACCGGTGACTCGGTGCTGAACCTGCTGATCGAGGCGAATGAGGACCGGGGCGTCACGCTCATCGTGGTGACTCACGATGAAGCTGTCGCTGACCGAATGACCCGGCGTATCAGATTGCGAGACGGTGCTCTGGCGGATGCAAGATGAACCGCCTGACCTTCGAATTGGTAGCTGCATCCACGAGTCGGAACCCCCGCCGATTTTTCACGCAGGCAGCCCTCACTACTGTCGTTGTCCTGGCAGCGTGCGGGGCTCTCGGCGTTGCGAGATCTGGGACTGACTCTCTGGCTGAGACCGTCAACGATTCTGGGGCCCTCGAGTACAAACTCAGCGCAGTTAACCCATCAACCGGGTCGGCTGAGTCCTTTGACGGTGCAGCCCTGGAACTACTGTCTTCAGCCGACAACGTCGAATACGTCAGTGCTGTGGCCGACATTCGGGCTGGGGTGATCGACAGCGAGGGCAACCCACCCACAAGTGAGGTCGGAGTCGTTGCCGTCAATGACCAGTTTCTCGACAACACCGACTGGGTTCTCACCTCTGGAGTTAGACCGTTCACTCCTCAAGCTGTCGACGCCGCCCGGCAAGCGACGCTAGGGGAAACGGCGGCCGCCAAGTTCGGAGTGACCCCACAATGTGTTGCGACCCAGGCCTGCTGGGTGACGATCGGCGGCATTGACTTCCGTGTAGCGAGCGTCGCGCGCTTCACCGATGACAGTCTCAACAACGTTGTTGTCGTCCAGCTCGCAGCAGCGATCGACGAGGGACTGACCAATGGACCAACTCTGGTCACCGTCCAAGCAATCGGACTTCCAACATCGAAAGTCGCGCTGAGCCTCGATCACATCGCATCAAGCACTGGGCGGACCGTCTTCGTCGAGGCACCCGACGCTGCTGGCGAGCTTCGTACTGGAGTCGCTGCAACCTGGGCCGCCACCCTTACAGCATCGGCGGTCGTTCTGATGGGTTTGGGATCAGTCGCCCAACTCGCCATGCAGCTCACTGCCATCCGTTTTCGCCAAAGCGAGATCGCCACTCTCAGGTCTCTGGGCTGTAGCCCGGGTGCTGTAACAGCTCAGTTTGCGCTCGAGCCGGCGGTGGTGTCAGCCATTGGCGCTGGCGCCGGTCTGATCTTGTCGCTCAGCGTCGCACGAGTACTCCAACGCTTGGGCCTTGACGCCTCCTTGCCGCTGGATGGTGCTGCAATTATCTCGATTGCTGCGGTCGTCGCTACTACCGCAGCATCGTATCTCGCCGCACTCAGAGTCGCGAACATCGCTCCCAGCGATGTTCTTGGCTCCTGAGTATTCCCAGAATTCTGAATGCAGAGGGGCCACAATCTGGCTGTGTGGCGGTACGGATAGCGCCGCTTTCTGTCAGCGGAAGCCGACCTGCATCTCTGCTG
>CAYGQE010000125.1:0-3915 GCA_964351995.1 uncultured Acidimicrobiaceae bacterium
TGATGACGCCGAGGTAGGCCGACTTCGATGCAGGCGACACCACGCCACGAACCAATTCGTCGTAGATGACGTCATGGATCGTCGTGAGATCTGGCTCCTCTGGCACGACAACGGTCAGTCCATGTGATTCGAGACGACCACGGTAGAACTCCTGCTCCATCGTGTACCGCGTGCCGAGCAGTGCCACGGTCGAGATCTGCGCCGCTTTCACTGCGTCAGCGGTGCCGTCGGCGAGATGAAGGAATGGCACATCGATCGCCGCTTCGATCTGGTCGGCCACCACATGCATGGTGTTGGTGCACAACACGATGCACTCAGCGCCTGCTCGAACCAACGCCGCAGCGTCACTGGCCAACAACTGGCCGGCTTCATCCCACTGTCCGGTCGCTTGCAGCGCCTCGATGGCGGCGAAGTCGTAGGACCGAACGATGAGATCGGCCGAGTGCGTGCCACCGAGTTCGGCTCGCACCACAGTGTTGATGATGCGTTCGTACTCGATCGACGATTCCCAGCTCATGCCGCCGAGCAGACCGATCATGCGAGGTGTGCGTGCCATCGTGTCAGCATGCCCACGCTTCGCCGCACTGCGGCCCCATCACGCGCCGGGGCAGCAGCTCATATGGTCAGAGTCTCGACAGGTAACTGAACGCTTCGGCGATGCACTCGGCCAGGGTGCGCATGCCGTTCGCTTGTTGCCAGTTGCCGATGGCGACATCGAGCGCAGCCAGCGTCGCTCCAGCAATCACTGGGGCCGCTGGTCGCTGCGCTTCGGGCAGGAAGTGGGCGAGGCCCTCCGCCAGCTCGTCTCGATTCACCAGGTCGGCTTCGATCGCAGCCGCATGCACCTGCTCGGTTGCATAGATGTAGCGCACTCGTCGTAGCTGGAAGTCTGACTCGTCGTATCGAGCAGCCAGCGCTTCGACGAAGGCGGACTGGATCGCTTCGACCGGCCGCTGTCCCTCTCCGAGGTGACGCACGAGCGCGTCACTGGTCTCGCCGTCGTGCTCGTCCCACATCACCAGTCCCTCCTTGGTGGAGAAGTGGCGGTAGATCGTGGAGGCGGCCACCCCAGCGGCGCTCGCCACATCGGCAACAGCCACATGATCGAATCCTCGCTGCTCGAACAGATCGAGCGCCACGCGTTGCGTTCTCCGCATCGTGTCGATCCGCTTCTTGCTCGGCTTCATGGTCGAGACGCTAGCCGGATCATCCTTCTGGATGATGGAAAATGTCGGAGTGACTCCTATTTTGGGGTCATGGCTTCCTCCACTGCCGTCGGACCAGCACCCGTCACCACGTCGCAGCGTCACCACTTCGTTGATGCATTGCGAGGCTTTGCCCTTCTCGGCATTCTCGTGGTCAACATCGAATACATCGTGCAGCCATCGTCACTGGGCTGGAGCGAGTACAGCTCGGTGCCCGACCAGGTGGCTCGGTGGTTCGTCATCACCTTTGCCATGACCAAGATCTACCCGATCTTCGCGATGCTGTTCGGCTACGGCCTCGGTCTCCAATTCGAACGGGCCGTAGTCGCGTCGGATCCAGCGGCCCCCGACAAGCTGGCCACACGCACGAGGCGTCGCAATGCAGCTCTCCTTGTTGCTGGCGTCGCTCACGGGATCCTCTTCTTTCCCGGCGACATCCTGGCGTTGTACGCCATCGTCGGTGCGCTCTGCTTCCGGTTCCGGGCCTGGCCCACGGCCAAGCTCGTCAAGGTGGCGGCATGGGTCTACGGCACGGCCTCGGCGTTCTGGTTGATCTTGGCCGCGCTCGACACGCTTGGCGGTGGAAGCAGTTTCCACTCCCAGCCGGATCCGGGTGATCTCGCTGCGCTGACCGGCGGCTCGTTCGTCGACGTGGTTGGCGTACACGTGACCGAGTGGGTGGAGACGTTCCCGTTCCTCCTCGCTCTGCAAGGCCCCGCCGTGATCGCTTGCTTTGCCGTCGGGATCGCGCTGAGCCGCACCGATCTGTTGTCGAACCCGGTCAAACACGCCGAAAGGGCCAAGCGTCTTCTCACCCGATGGACCCCGATCGGCTTGGTCATCGCCGGCCTCGCAGGGTGGGCGTCGCTGGCAGGCATCCAGACCGAGACCCTGGGCTTCGCCGTGGGATTCGCAATCGCCCCGGTCATTGCCATCAGCTATCTCGCGATTCTCAGCCTGACCGTTGGCGGCCGACGCAACGCCGTGGCCAAGGTCCTGCAGATGGCGGGCTCGATGTCGTTGACCGTCTACCTGGCCGAATCCGTGGTGGCCACCACGCTCTCGTACGGCTACGGACTCGGTTGGATTGGACACGTGGGCCCGGCTGCCGGCG
This sequence comes from uncultured Acidimicrobiaceae bacterium, assembly GCA_964351995.1. Classification (GTDB taxonomy): domain Bacteria; phylum Actinomycetota; class Acidimicrobiia; order Acidimicrobiales; family SZUA-35; genus SZUA-35. The sequence goes on from CAYGQE010000125.1 coordinate 2,320, forward strand.
TCGGGTTGGCGGTGCTGATCTGGCTGGCGCTGGCACTGGCAGCTCGAGCCTGGATGAGTTTCTTTCGGTTCGGGCCGTGTGAATGGGCACTGCGATCGCTCACCTACCGCCGCCGTCAACCACTGCGCCGCTCTCCACTTCGGCACTGATCTCGCCCTACCGTGATCGGATGCAGCACCGCCGGTACTACATCACCGATCTGACTCTCTCCGGGCAGATTCTCGACGGCCGAGGCGGCGACCTCATCGTCGCCAAACGAGACGACAACCCCGACATTGATTGGGAGCTCGTCTTCCAGACCAAGACGGCAACGAACATCGAGCAAGCGCCTTACCGGCTGCTGATGGATGGCCCAGAAGGTGAGCTCGCCGGGGCTGCGGTGTTGGTGCGTAGCGATGGCACGTCCCACGTGTTCCGTGGCGCCGGCGATCTGGCTGGCTTCTCCGAGGACCTCTTCGAGAACTGACCAGTTGGGAGGGTCTGACCCCCTCAATGTGACCCCCTCAATGTCGCAGCACGTCGGTTGAGGGGGCCAGACCCTCCCAACTACAGACCCGGGAGCAAGTCGACAAGCTCGGGGCCGCCGGTGCCTTTGGTGTCGAGGGCGTTGAAGCTCTCGGTGCCGAAGGCGCCGACAAAGATGGCCTCGGGCATCTTGAGGAAGAAGCTGTCGGGGCCGATCTGGCTGGCGTGCGCCATCATCGATTGCTTCTTGCGGTCGATCACCGGAGACACGTCGACCTCGTAGCGGATGTCATTGCCCGGTGTACCGAAGGTGTTCATCATCTCGGGGTCGGGGCCGTCCTCGAATGCGTCGGCCATCTCGGGATCGGGCTCATCTGGCCGCATCGACTCCTGCATGCGGGTGCGGTTGGCTGTTGCTTCGTAGCAGTGCTCGATGCCAGCGATCTCTGCCGCTCGGCGGCCCACGCGGTAGACCTGGATGTGATCGGGGTGGCCGTAGTTGCCGTGGTCGTCGTAGATCGTGAGGACGTCGGCATCGACCTCTCGCAAGATCTCGACCAACCGCTGCGCCGCTTCTTCGACGTCGGCCTGCCAGAAGCAGTCTGGGTTGTCGTTTTCCGGTGTGCCGATCATTCCAGAGTCCTCGTAGCCGAGGAATCGAGGCTCATCTGCTCCGAGGATCGCCGCCGATGCAGCGGTCTCGACAATGCGCCGCTCCCAGAGTGCTTCGCCCTCGCGAAGCACACCCTCGACTGGTTCACCTTGCTCGCCACGCGTGCCCAGAACGAGCACGACGCGGTGGCCGGCATCGCTGGCCTTGATCATCAATCCCCCGGTCGAAATCGACTCGTCATCGGGGTGGGCGTGAAAGCAAACCAGTGTCGACATCGGTCGACTCTACCCCTTCGTTCTTGGCGAGATCTTTCCGAACTGTTGGGTCAGATCTCGCCAAGTTGCCGAGGGCTGCAGGCAATCACGCAATGGCTCCGGACTGGCGGAGCTGAGCCACGGTGGCCTCGTCGAACCCGAAATCAGCGAGCACCTGGTCGGTGTGTTGGCCGGGGTGTGATGCGGGACCCTGGATTTCGGGCTTGGTCCGGCTGAAACGCGGCGCCGGCGACTGTTGGGTGA
>CAYGQE010000126.1:0-3815 GCA_964351995.1 uncultured Acidimicrobiaceae bacterium
TGCCGGATATCGAGCGGGCTTGAGTCGCTCGCACGTCATCAATATCGGACAGGTTCTCTCGCTGGGTGCAATGGACCTCGCTTCAGCTTTCAACCAGACCTGTTTGGCCTCCCAACTCAGTCTTGAATATCTGGTCTCCACTCGGCTGGTGCTGGTCGGGTTTCTGACCACCAAGCCATCCCGCCGTCGAGCCATGTTCGGCGCAGTTCGTCGAGTCGATGCGAATGGGCGGTCGGGCTGGTGAAACCAGCGGCGTCGTCGTAGCCGAACTCTGTTCCACAGGACGGGCAAATCTCGTACGAAGGATTCCCATCTTTCCAGCCTTCCTCCATCAACCCGGGCCACGTGCACACCGGGCATTGCGCAGCTCGGCTCAGCTGGATCTCGACGACCTCGGCATGGTCAGCCGGACTGAGGCTTGTCGATATCCACCACCATCCCGGGTCAAGGCTGACAAGGACTTCATCGTCTGCATCACCTATACCCATATCGCCGGTCGGAAGCCGTACGAGGGCGTGGTGTGCTGCATATTTGAAGCCACTGGTTCGTTTGCCGTATCGAACTTCGACCTCAAATGGGCCAGCCTCTAACTCCACGTCCTGGGCATGGCGCACAGGGACGACGATCAGCGACGAGGACTGGTTGATTCCGCCGTCTGCGGAGAGGTCGGGCATGTCGGGCGCTTGGGGATCTCCGATGATCAGAAGTCCCCAGTTGAAAGCTCGAATGACGCGCTTCGGGGTTCGTCCTTCGGCGGTCATGTGTCCCACTCCCCGTAGGGAAACAGTTCGCTGCCCTGGGCGAACGTCCATTGGTTGATGTGGATCGTGCGTACAAGATCGTCGTCGCAGAAGTGAACCTCGATCGGCCCGAATCGATGGAGGTTGCCGGGTCTCCACCAATCGACAGGCAGCCGATCCACCAGTCGCGCAGGAAGGACCTTCATGCTTCGCTCCTGTTGGCCACGCCGTCGACGAGTTGCTGGGCCTGCACGCGCACGGCCTCCGCTGACTCGCTCTGGAGTTGACCCGTCGTCACGGTCACGACTTTACGGTAATCGCTGAGCCCTATTGCGCTCGTGGGGTAGTCCGATGCCCGCAGCTGTCACCGCTCGTAGTGCCGGTTATCGCGCTGGTCGACGGCTGCGCGGCGTTGTCGTTATGCGTCGCCTCTCGTGCTCCTTGGCTGTTGTCCGAAACGAGTACCACGACCCGTTGATCTGACGGCTTCGGCGAGGAACGGTTTGAGAGTCTCGATCGTTCCTTCCAGAGTTTCGACTTGGAGCGTTGAGAACGTTGACGAAGATTTCGTGGTGGCGTGACACCCTGGGAGGACCCGGGGGAGGTCGTTGCGGTGATGGTTGATCCACGGTTCGTTGAGGTCTACGAAAAGCACAGCACCGATCTCGTCGGCTACGCCACAGCGCTCGTGGGTCCGGTTGACGCGTGGGATGTTGTGTCTGAAGCGATGCTGCGTGTCTTCAGCTCTGGCCGCTTCGAGCACGTTCGTGAACCGAGGGCGTACCTGTTCCGCACGGTCCACAACGAAGCAGCCCGCCGTACCAAACGGTCAGCGCTCAGTGCGGCGAAAGAGCTCCTCGCACCCAAACCTGCACCGCCTGATCTCCAGCCGAACCTCGATCACCTCGGTGTGTTCGCCGTGTTGAGTGTCCGGGAGCGAGCGGTGATCTATCTGACGTATTGGCAAGACCTTCCGATTCTTGAGGTTGCCGACTATCTGGGAATCAACGACGGGACCGTCCGCCGCTACCTCGCCCGAGCACGCACCAAACTGCGAAAGGAACTCGACCATGCCTGAGCTAACCGAGACCGAACTTGACCAGCAGATCCGATCTCGCCTCGCGAACTTGATGGACGAGACACCGTTCGGCCCTACCCCCAGCGAGATAGCGGGAACAGGGTCTGCGTCGGCGGCTCGGCCGGTCAACCGTCGACTCATCGCTACCGCAGCTGTGGGGTTGATGATGGTCGCTGGAACCTTCGGTCTCGCCCGCTCCCAGCAAGACAACAGCAGCGACATCGCAGCGGTCCCAGCGCCCCTCACCACGTCGCCCGACCAAGAACAGACTTCTAGCTCGGCCGGCACTTCGATCGACGGCCCACAGGAGGTGAGGCCTTCGTACGGGAACCCGGTTGAGCTGGACCTACCAGCAGGACCGGACCTATGGACGAGCTTGGTCGCGGTCGGTGATGACCTGATCAGTGCGACGTCGTTCGGGTCGAGTGATTCTTACCAACTCGAGATCCGCCGAACAGACCTCAACGAGAACACATCGGAGGTTGTCTATTCAGCGGATCTCGGAGGATTCGTGACGGACACGGCATCGAGCGGCCAGCGAATCATGGTGCTGGTCTCGCGTCACACCTCTGACCAAGGCCCCATGGTGGTCGAATCCGCAGACGGCGGAGGAACATGGACCCAGACAGAGATCGATCGTGTCGACGGAATCCAGAACGCGGTGGTGTCGGTAGCGATGAGTCCTGACGACGCAGTGATCGCCGGCAACAACGGAACATGGTCACGAAGCGTCAACGACGAATGGCGTTACTCGAGCCTCGGCAGCGGCGAGAACTTCCGGTCGGTTGTCTGGGATGAGTCGGAGTTCGTTCTCGCTAGCGGGATTCCCGACCCCGACAATGCCTCTGACTCCAACAACGCGTACAGGAACTCAGCCGACGGAACCTCGTGGACCGATCCCTACACCGTGATCACCGGTCCGGAGATCCGAACCAGTGACGGCCCCGGCCGCCTGGTCGCCAACGAAGCAAGCGAAGTGTTGTCGATCACCCAAGCCCAGGTCTGGGACGGTGATGAACCAACCGGTGGAGGCACCGAAATCATCCTGCTCACCAACGACGGTCACCACAGCATCCACCTGCCGCAGTGGTCGTTCCTTACCGTCGCAGCCGTCCCGGGTGGTTGGATCACATCAGCGACCGCCATCCCTACCGGAGAACCAGCTTTGCTGTTCTCGATTGATGGCCTGCTCTGGACTCAAGTCGGCACCGGGGCTGGCACCGCCGTCGAAGCCGTTGCCACCAGCGGGGGCGTAGCGATGAACACCTTCGGTCCCGACGGGGCGAACGTCTGGTTCTTCACCACGGCAAGAGCAGCAACACCACCCCCAGCCCAAACCGTCACTCCAGTCGACGGGCTCGAGTTGCTTCCATCGTGGTTCGACCCCACGACTGCACCCGCAATCTTCAGTTCCGAAACGGCCGATGCCGCGGAGGCCTTCATCGAGTACTTCGAGCAGCTTCAGCACCCTGATGTCAACGTGCGCTCACAGCTCTCGCTCGGCACTCCGATCGATCGCGAAGACGGACTAGTCGAGATTCGATGGCAGTGGGTTGAGACCAGCACCGGCACCGCCTACCTCCGGCGAACCGAAACCGGGATCGACGTCGTCGCTGCCGTCGACGACAACCTTTCACTGGTGAACGTCGAGCCCATCGGGGAACGAGTTGCCGGGACGCTCTCCGCTCAGACACCGAACTCGACGTTCATCGACATCTTCGACCCAGACGGCAACCCCATCGCATCAGCGCCCTTCCCAGACGGATTCGAAGGCGGAGGGTTCGGTACCGCTGCAGGCCCAGGAGGAGCGAACCTTGAATTCGACCTCGCCGCACCCGGTGGGTCCGTCCGGATCCGAGCCATCGGCGTCGGCGGACTCTTCACAAACGTCACCGAATTCGCCGCAACGACCAACTAATCCAACCACGACGGTCGACTGAGAATATGAGCTTGGTCGATGCTCCCGAACGAATACCCGCACCCGCACAAGATGCCGG
>CAYGQE010000127.1:0-3482 GCA_964351995.1 uncultured Acidimicrobiaceae bacterium
TGCCGGTTCACGAGCGGGCGTGAGGCCGAAGGGCGTCGTGATTATCGAGTTGGGTCTCTCTGCATCGGCGAGGGCCTGCGAACGTGATCGAGCGCTGCGCAGCTGCCCTTCGCAGCTCCCTGAGAACCAGGCCGGTTCACTATCAGACGCTCGATCGACGACGTTGGTGGTGGTTGGCTGCCTGCGGGCCAACCACGCTCGATCCGGTGTTTGAGTTCACCGTCCGATCAGGACACCCACTCGCTTTCACCGGCAGGAAGTCTCACGATCGAGCGGTCGTCAACGTCTGCGACGATTGACGTTCCGGAGTATCCGGCCTCGCATGTTCCACAGGGCTGATGGCTCAATGTGTAGGAATCGATCTCGAACGTGTAGCGGCCACTGCTCGGCAGATCAACTGCGACGGTCGTCGCCGCCCCGCTCTTGTCTGCTGGGTCCCCATATTCCCAATCGGGCGGGACGTTCCATCCGGACTCAAAGTCGAACTCGGCGACGACCGCTCCGGTGCTGTCTTTGACTCGACCGGACACGTCGCCCAAGAGGGTGGCGGCAGATTGTGGGAAAGCGACCTCGACAGCAATGGGGCTGGCCGGTGCCGGTGTTGCCGTGGCAGGCGGTGTGGCTGTTTCCGACTGGTTGGTGCAGCCGACAGCGAGCAGGGCAAGCAGCATTGATACAACGGCGGTCCGCATCGCGGCAAGGTTAGAGCTGCGGGACCGATGCGTTCGGTCGGCTGAATCGGTCCACCTTGTCGTTCCACTTGTGGCGCCGCCCCAGGTTGCCGGTTTTTGAGCGGGTTTGAGACTGTGCGGCTTCGTGATTGTCGAGCACTGCAGTGCGGCCGGTTCCGAGTGGTCGTCCACTGTCATGACGCGTGATAGTCACGCGTGTTTCGGTCAAGCTCAGTCAACTGCAGCGGCGGTTTCGATGATGTTGTCGAGTCGTTCTGGTGTGGTGACGCGTGGGACTTTGCGTTGGCCTCCGGCTTGGCCGTTGGCGGTCATCCATTCCGCGAAGGTTCCGTTTGACACGAGGCGAACGCGAGGAGCTGCGATGGCGATGTTGTTGGAGCGTTTGGTCCGGTAGTCGGCGTTTTGTTCGGCGAGGGATGCGTCAATGGCTGCTGTGAGATCCGCGTTGGAGTGTTCTGCGGTTTCGATGACGTATCGGTGGTGGCCAACGACCGTGTCTGGGCCGAGGATTGAGGCGACGGCGAAGTCATTTACGTGGACTCCGGCGGTGCGGGCAGCAGCGGTGACGGCGATTTCTAGTTGCTCGCCGGTGATGTGTTCACCGAATGTCGACAGCGTTTGTGAGACGCGTCCGGCGACGAGGATTCGTGGGGTTTGAAGGTCGACGAATCGGACGAGGTCTCCAATGGTGTAGGACCAGAGGCCGGCACAGCTTGTGATGATGAGGGCGTAGTCGGTGTTGAGTTCAACGTTGCCGATCCAGTGCCGTTTCGGGTTTGGTTGGTCGAGCTGGTCTGGTTCGACGAATTCGTAGAACAGGCCGTTGTCGAGCAGGAGCTTCAGCCCATCGCCGGGGCCTCGGTCGGCGACGGCGATGAAGCCTTCGCTGGCTGCGTAGACCTCGCGTAGCTCGGCTCGGCTTCCTTCGAGGAGTTCGGCGAATGCGTCTTGGTAGGGCTCGAAGTTGACGCCGCCGTGAGCAATCAGTTCCAACTCAGGGAACAGCGAGACGAGCCGCCGGTTGTCGATGTTCGCTGTCTCGAATGCTTGATTGAACAGCACTTGGAGCCAGGTTGGGACACCACTGATGGATCTGATGTTTTCGCCGACGCAGTCCTGTGCGAAGCGTTCGACTTTGTCGTTCCAGTCCGTGATCGCTGCAAGTTCGGGTGGTGGGTAGTAGCGGTCGGTGCCTGCCCACGCAGGGGTTTCTCGTGCTGCGATTCCGGTCAGCTCGCCGGCGAAAACTCCGGGGGCGAGTTCGTCGAGTGCTGGGCTACCGCCGAAGAGGAACGTGCGTCCTGCGCTGACTCGGCTGTTCGGGTTGTTGGCTAGGTGTTCGAGGAACACTTCGACGCCGCCTCGGTTGTTGGCTTTGATCATCTCGTTGCTGCACGGGATGTGTTTGCTTTCGCCGGTGGTTGTGCCCGAGGAACGAGCGAAGTAGCGGATGGTTCCGGGCCATGTCACGTCGTTCAACAAAGGGAACGGGGCGGACCAGTAGTCGTTCCAGAACTCGTCAAAGGTGCGGATCGGGACCGACTGTTGGTAGTCGTCGACGCTGGCGATTGTTGCGAAGCCGTGGTCCTGGCCGAACTGGGTGTGTTCAGCGGAGCGGACCAGTTTCAGCAACTCTCGCTGCTGGGCTTCAGCTGGGTCAGAGACTGCTTTGCGGCGCTTCGCATACGCCTTCAACGGAAGGCTTCCGAGCCATCCCGTCACTTTGTAGAGAGCGAAGCCGCTGTCTGTCGAACAAGCCGGTTGGTCGGGCTCGTTGCTGGCTGGATCGTGCCCGTGCTGGTCAAGGAGTCGGGCGAGGTCTTCACGGATCGGCATCGGCTCCAAAGCCGAAACCGTCGCTCGACCGGTGTTCCCTGCGGGGTATCGGCCAGTGGCGCTGCCTGGACCCGCCACGATCAGGCGACCAAGTTGGCCCACGATCTCGGATCGGTCGCGCTGTGCCCACCCCAGAGCGAGCATGGCGAGATGAACCCTGAGATGGGGCCGAATCCACGGTTGGGAAAGCACGTGCGCGTCTTCGAGGAGCCCCCACGCGGCATCGGGTTCGCTGTTTCGCACTTCGGACGCGTCTTGGAGGAGCGTGTCGATTCTTTGGCTGACTGCTTCGGGAAGCCGATGCCGCTTCAAGAACCTGGCCTTCATGCCTGGTCCTTTGCGTGTGCGACATGCTCGCGGGAAAGGTCGAGAACCATTCGCACGTGAGCGTCGTCGAGTCGGTAGAAGATGTTGCGCCCATCACGACGGTTCCGAACCACACCAGCAGCCCGCAACAGCCGCATTGCTTGAGAGACCTTGGTGTCGGAGGTGTCGACCACGGCAGCGACATCGCAGACGCACAACTCGCCCGCTTCGAGAAGAGCAAACAAGATCCGCACCCGCGTCGGGTCGCCCAACAGTCGGAACATCTCGGCAAGGCCGGTTGCTTCCTCGACGCCGATGAGCGTCGCCGCCATCTGTTCAACCCGGCCTGCGCTGCTTGCCACGCAACGATCAATCGCTTCGACTTCAGATACCTGCATATATGTGAAGGTATCAGTAGTGTTGAGCGATTGGCAAGCACGAGAATCCGTCGATGCAAACGACGGCTCTCCGAGATCCACCCCAGGAAGCCGTGAGCCTCGGTGGCCGGTGAAGACGCAGAAGCCCGAACCGCGACCATCGGTCCCGCTCTGCACTGCCGGCCGAAGTATGCGGCCGAAAACGGCCTGGAATCCGCCCATAACGTGCGGCCCGACAGGCACGATCACCCGCTAGATAACGGCACTTATG
>CAYGQE010000128.1:0-3443 GCA_964351995.1 uncultured Acidimicrobiaceae bacterium
CGTTCGACGCCAAGCCACGTTCAGCATTCTCCCCATCTTCGCCCAACCCGTTGCGTACTGCGGAGTCACGCGCTCAAGAGCGAGTGCCCAGTGCAGCAACACGAAGCCGGGAACAAATTCATTGACTCATGCATACTGAGTATGCATACTCGGTATCTATGGCAGTTCGAGATGCGCTGCTGGCCATGTTGGCTGGCGAACCCAAACACGGATATCAGCTCAAGGCCGAGTTCGACGAGGCCACGGGTTCGGCGTGGCCGCTCAATGTCGGTCAGGTCTACACCACGCTCCAACGCTTGGAACGAGACGGTTTTGTCGAAGCCGCCGGTGAGCCAGACGGCGACGGCCGGATGCCCTACACGATCACTCCGGCAGGCCGAACCGAGTTGGCCGCCTGGTTCGCCACTCCCGTGGCGCAACCGCTGGCCAGTCGCGACGAGGTGTCGATGAAGGTGCTCTTGGCGCTTGCCACCGGCCAAGCACCGACGCTCGACGTCGTCGCCGGGCAGCGCGTTGCGGCCATGGCAACGCTGCAGTCGCTCACGAAGATGAAGGCCGACGCTGACGCCGAGAATCTCGCCTGGCGTCTTCATCTCGACCGCATGACGCTGTTGGTCGAGGCCGAGCTCAAGTGGCTTGATCTGGCTGAGCAGCGCTTGCTTGCCGCTGATCAGTCTCGTCCGGCTGCAACCCCCACGATTCCCACCACCCCCACAACTGGAGTGACCAAGTGACCCACTCATCCGCCTGTTCCCCTGCGCTTGCTCTGCGGCAGGTTTCGGTGGCCTTCGGAGCCGTGCGTGCGGTGACGTTGGTCGACTTGGAGGTCGCACCTGGCGAACTCGTCGCCGTGACCGGGCGCTCCGGGTCGGGCAAGTCCACGCTGCTCAATGTTGCGGCCGGCCTTGTGCCAGCATCAGCTGGCACCGTGATGGTTGCCGGTCAGCAGATCGGTTTGCTCAAGTCAAGACAACTGGCTGAGGTGCGCCGTCGTCATGTCGGTTTCGTGTTTCAGAGTTTCAACCTGATCCCGTCGTTGACCGCCGCGGAGAACGTCAGTCTCCCGCTCGAACTCGACGGTGTGCGGCTCGACGAGGCAGCGGCGATGGCGGCGGAAGCGTTGGCCGATGTGGGCCTTGGTTCGGCGCTTGGCCGCTTCCCTGACGAACTCTCCGGTGGTGAGCAGCAACGAGTGGCGATTGCTCGTGGGCTGATTGGTTCTCGCTCGTTGCTGTTGGCCGATGAGCCGACCGCAGCTCTGGACGATCTCACGGCCGAAGACATGATGCGTCTGTTGCGCCGCAAGTGTGCGGGCGGTGCGGCGGCGCTGATGGTGACTCACGATGCTGGCCTTGCGGCTTGGGCTGATCGAGTTGTCCGACTGCGTGATGGAGAGATCGAGCATGTCACCTCGGCCGCTTCCGATGTCGTGATCGAGGGGATGTTGTCGTGACGGGGGTGGTTGCCCCTCGGAGCCTGTCGACCCGGTTGCTCTCGCCTCAGAACGCCTCGCTGTTCCGACTGGCCACGCGCTCGATCCGTCGAGATCCGAAACGGTCGCTTGCGGTGGCTGCGTTGGCCGGGGCCCCAATCGGGCTGCTCACCAGCTTCGTCTTTGGCATGTTGTTTCGTGTGTCGTTCTTCGACGCACGATTCGACGACAGCTTCGTTGTCACGATTGCAGCATTCGTTCCGCTGATCGTTGGCACGGTGATCGTGGCGGCATTCACGGCGTCGATTCGGCTTCGCACACGAGAGCTGGGCCAGCTGGTGGTGGTGGGTGCGGACAGAAGTCAGATCGGACGTCTCGTGCTGATCGAAGCGGCGGCGATCGTCGTGCCAGGGGCATTGCTGTTCTCGGTACTCGGGATGGCGCTTGCCTTTGTTCGGCAACCGAACGATGAGTCGCTGCGCTCGGTTCTTGGGCAGGGGCGTTCCTTCATCTTGTTGGCCCCATTGCTGTTCGGGCTTTGCTTGACGCTACTCGCAGCGCTGCTGCCCGCAGGACGTGCTGCGTCGGTTTCGCCGATCGCAGCACTCAACGCCCGGGTCCCTGAGGTCAAACAGCGGCGGTGGCCAGTGCTGTTGGCAGTGGGCCTGGCCGTCGGAGTGGCTCTGTGGCGAACGAGGATCGCGCCGTGGGACAGCAATGCGATCTTCTTTTGGGGAGTTGTTGCGGTCTGGGCGGGCTTCGCTCTGCTGGCCACGCTCGTACCTCGAGCCATTCGTCTGATGTCGTTGTATGCCGATCGTTTGCCTGGCGTTGCTCGCTTGGTCGTGCGGGACAGCGGCCGATCGGTTGCTCGGTCCAGTTCGCTGGCCATCGTGGCCTTGGCGGTCAGTCTGCTCGGTGTGATGGCGGTGGCTGGCCTCGAGTCTGACCGAGGGGTGTATCAAGCGGCAGATGCTCGCTACATCACGACACCGCTCAACGGTGATCTCGTCGCCGCTGATGCCGCGGTGGCGGGCCTCGGCTCGGTGGCAGCGATCGTCGACTTCGACGACCTTCGTCAGCTCGAACGCACAAGCCCCGGCTACGGTCCAACCTTCGTTGCTGCGTTGACCGACGAGGCGATCGTGGCCTTCGGTTTGACCGATGAGCAGGTCGTGTCGATCCCCGAGAGCGGCGCCATCGTGCTCGATGGCAACGATTGGCCCCTCATGAGTGTGGAGGGCGATGTCATCCCGACCGTTGTGGTCGACGCCGGTGTGGGGCAGCAGACTGGCCTTGGAGGAGAACTTCCGGTGGCGTTGATGCGGGCGGCTGATGTTGCCGCGCTCCCGTACTTCTTTGGCTCCGAAGGAATGGCAGCCGAAGAGATTGCGGAACGGGCAGCCATGTTCAATCCTGCGGTTCGGCTGTATGTGGCCGACGAGCCGCTGACGGCGTCGATCATTGATGATGTGCGATTCGGGCGGGTCGCCACCGGAGCGTCCCTGGGCGTGGCGTCGCCGGACGATCGGTATTTCGGTCTCGGTCTCGACGAGTTTCTGTCGCTGTTGTTGGCGATCAGTCTTGGTGTGGTCGTGCTGGCAGCGGTCGGTCTGACCAAGCTTGGAGCGAAAGAGGTGGACGCCCAGTTGCGGCCGATGCTCGACATGGGCGCGGCGCCGTCGATTCGTCGAAGGTTCCTGGCGCTGCAGACGGGAGCACTGGTGGTCATTGGAGGACTGCTGGGGTCGGGGCTCGGTGTGCTTTTGTTCTGGGTCGTGACTCGAGGTGACCGCAGCGTGCCGGACCCGATCGTGCCGTGGTCGGCGATGCTGGTGCTGTCGGCCGGTGCTGCGTTGCTGTCGGCCGGTGCGGTGGCGGTGCTGTTCGGCCCCAACCCGTTGCGAACTGCGGAGTCACGCGCTCAGGAGTGAGCGGTCAGTGCTGCCAGGCGAAGAGGTGGCGCGATCGAACAAGTGTTCGGTACGGTGTCTCGATGGGGTTTGGGAAT
>CAYGQE010000129.1:0-3271 GCA_964351995.1 uncultured Acidimicrobiaceae bacterium
CAAAGGGCTTGGTATCGGAGCGAGCCTGGGCGGCGGCAACGGCGCATAACGTTCGTCTTGCAGCGTCGCCGACGACACTCGAAAGAGAGTGTGCGAGAGCCTTCCGGTTTGGACGAGCTGTCGGTGCTGCTTTTGTCCTTGGTGTTGTGGGGACTTTCGTGCAGCCTGTGATGGCTCTGGTGTTGAGCTTTCCGAGTAGTTGTAAGAGTCGGCTAGGTCGGTCGACGGAACGTGCCGCTGGGGTCACGGCTTGGAGAATCCACAACTGATCTCTCCGCCGATCTGGGAGATCTCATCAGCGGTCGACGCAGCAGCGAGCCTTTCGGTCTCCTCAGCGAACTGCAGCAACCAGAACCCAGAGTGTTCGTCTCGGGCTTCGGGGCTGAGTTGTTGTTGCACTGCTTCGTCCTCAGCAACAACCGCAGACCAATTCGGTCGGTCAGCGAGCACCTCGAACGCAGCACCCTGGCGCTCGGTGTCACCGGCCTGGGCCGCATCGAGCCACTCGGCTCCCCACGCACACGACATGTACTGGTGCGTGAATGACGCAACCTGTTGTTGCCAACCTGGAATTGAGTGGATCAACGGGGTCGGGTCCCACCCTGCCGGTAGCGGATTGTCATCTAGCCAACCTGCGATCGTTTCTGCTTGGTTGGGCATGTAGTCCGGACCGAGCCGCTCCAACATCTCGGCTTGACCAATGTGTTCGAGCGACTCTGCGATCTCGAGCAGCGCTGAAGCATCGACGCCGACCTCGCCGGCGGCGGCGGTGAGCGAGTACCGATAGCCATCTTCGGCCCACATCAACGTTGCATCGTCCTGTCCCCGAACCGCTGCAGCGAACACACCCGGTGTCCCACGGACAATCACTGCAGTCCGATCGCTCGCCGGGGTTGACTCAAGTGCCGCTTGAGCGAGCAGACCCGGCCCGGCGAACAGCACGGCCTGAACATCTTCGGCGACGGTCCAGCTGAGAGAACTCGAGTAGTCAGACGGCGTCAACGGAAATGGCTCCTCCAACACAAAACCGTCGGGGATCCGCGCCTGGTCAACGATCAGAACACCGCTCTGGACCTCAGCCGCCAGCGTCACCGCGAGCGCTTCATCATTGGTGAGGCCAAACCCCACCACCGCGATCACGCCCGCTTCCCACTCCCGGAACGCTTTCACTGAACGACCCTGCGGGTCAGAGCCAACACGAACCGTCGAGCCTTCGACGTTTACATCGGCGAACGCCTCGTTGAATTCCTCGGGACCGTCGGTGATCTCGATCCCGATGTAGTCCAAGTAGTACACCTGGACCGCTCCGTCAGCGACGCTGTCTCGTGAAACCGTGAAGATGTTCGACAGGCCGTCGTTCTGGGCCGCCGACCGCACCAGGTCGTTGTCTTGCAAGAAACGAATCTGCTGTTCTGGCGGCGGAGCGAGAAAGGTGCGGCTCTCCGAAGGAGACAACGCCGGGGCGGTCGACGACGTGCTCGACATTGTCGTCGTCGGCGAGCTGGTCGCGTTGTCTTGGTTGGTAGTCGTGGACGGAGCATCAACCGCAGCATCTACCCGCCCACCATCGGCGCTTCGCAGCAGCCCGAAACCGGCAGCGACTACAAGGCAACTCACCACAGCTGCCATCGATGCTTGACGACGTCGTCGTCGTGTCTGAATCGTTGCCACGATCGATTCCGATGACGGCGGTTCGGTCGCCGTCGGTGTCGCCCTTTCAAGCAGGTCGTCAATCCTCATCGTCGATCTCCTCCTGTAGTTCGGTTCGTAGCTGTCCAATTGCGTTGTGAGTCAAAGACTTCACCGTTCCCTCCGCGCACCCCATCGCTTGAGCGGTCTCTCGAACACTGAGCTGGGCGTAAAAGCGAAGGATCAGTGCCTCGCGTTGGCGAGCCGGGAGCGTTTGAACCACCGACAACATCTCCACCGCGCCAGCCTCGTGCTGTTGGGGCGAACCGAGTGCAGCCAAACGAGCGGTCGCTGCACGACCGCGAATCTTTCGCCGCCACGAACTCGATGACGAGTTGATCGCGACGGTCGCCAGCCAACCCCACGAGTTGGCCATCTCGGCGACTTCGGGCCAGTGAGTGACGAGTTTGATCAAGGCGTCCTGAGCGAGATCCTCCGCCTCTTCGCGACTCCCCGTCTTCAACGTGAGCAGCCCCAACAACCGCCGGTGATGCAAAGCAATAAATGCGTCCAGGTCCACCGTGACGGGAGCCCTCGACAACTCAGGGGTTTCAGTCATCGATACCAAGGACGCCGCAAACACCGAAACGGTTCATGCCCACACCCAACTTTCTCCACACAAGCAACATCGACTCCTCGGCCGAACCGAACCAGGGGTCGCCCTGCGCTCCCGGTACCCATTGCAGTGCCGATGATGCCAAGTGATTGCGATCGGCGAGAGACCCCGCCCGATATTCACAGAGCCACACGGCCCTCCCCACGCTCGATAGCCGGCAAGACGAGCGAGTCCGACACTTTGATGGGCAGGGTCCCGTGGAAGCATATTGTTCGTCTCGAACAGCGCTTCCACCTTGTCGAAGTGAAGCTAATTGCAGCCTTCGGTTGCTCTTCGGGTCGGTGACACTGCCACGATCTCGCATGCTGCCTGGGTCACTCTCGCAGGATCGAGGCGGGTCTCGAAGGCAAAGCTCCAAGGCGTGGAAATGTCAGCGTTTGGATCCTCAGAGCAGAACCCGCCAGGGATGCTGATCGCCACGATCTCAGTCCGGTCAAAGCCGACGACTTCGTGCACCACGACGGTTGATTCGAAGGCGTCCCCGGCGCCGATTTGCACAGAAGTGACTGCTTCTTCCAGAACAGCCACGCAGCTCAAGGCGTAGATCTGTCCATCAAGTTCGAACTCCTCGGCACACAGTCCTCTGGAATCACACTGGACTTGACCGACTTCCCCAGGCAAAAGCGGCACCGTGGACGGCACGACGATCTCGTCGTCGTCATCTCGTTCAACATCATCATCCGAGGTGACAGGCACCATCGAACTGGTGACGGCAACCTCACCAGCGACCACCTCGGTCGGACTCGAGGCACAACCAGCGAGTGCCAAAATTGATGCCAGCGTTAAACACGTGAGAAGTGTTCGGGTGCTGCGCGAATCCAACAGGCTCATACTCCTCGACGCTAGATCCTCATCGAGCCGGACCCCGTCCACCCACTCGATAACAACAAGATCGCTTCGCCCAGTGGTCGCTCGATAGCCGGCAATATGCACGTAGTCGGGTCACCGTGCGGCGACCGATCAGGG
>CAYGQE010000130.1:0-3197 GCA_964351995.1 uncultured Acidimicrobiaceae bacterium
GACCTCGAAGCCGCCGGCGGCGCAGGATCCGAAGCGACCCGCATCGCCCAAGGCCTGCTGTCGGACACCGAAACCCGTGTTGTGTACGCCCAAGCCGACGGCGAGATCGCCGACACCGCACGGCTCCTGGGGTTGACCGACACCGAAGCCGACGTCCTCAACCAACTCGGCCGCGGCGTCGCCCTCTGGAAGGTCAGGCAGTCAACCTTCATCGTCGACCACCGCATCGGCACCCGTGAATGGGACCTCATAGACACGGACCACTCGATGCGCGTTTCTGCTGGCGACGTCGAACTCGAACCCGACGACGAGGACTCCGAATTCGACGATAGCGAGGGCGGGCTCGAGGCGGTTCCGAGGTGAACAGCCGAGGCCCACAACCGGCGAACGGCGACTCGGCGTTCAACCCGGTCGAGACCGCCGCCCTCATCGCATTCGCCACCGCCCTCAGCATCATCGGCCTCGTCTGGGCCGCCGCCACTGCATCCGGTCGTCTCGCTACTGGCGCAGCGCCGGACCTGGCGTTCGGTGACGCGGCGAAGGCGACGCTGCGGATCGTCGACACCGACTACACCTGGCAACAGACCTGGCCGCCCGAAGCCGCCGACCACATGGCCGGACCGGTCTGGTTCTGGACGTTCCTCACCGCCGAAGTCATCGCGCTCGGGTGTCTCGTGACATTGGGGCTGCGACTGCGCAACGCCACGAGTCGTGGTGGGAGTCGGGCCGATGAGATGTCGGTCGACTGGGCCCAACGGCGTGACATCACCAAGATCCTGACCAAAAAACCCGACGGGCGACGCCTCACCCTCGGACGCCTCGACCAACGACTGGTCGCCACCGAAGCCCGTCACTCGGTCATCGTGTTCGGCCCCACCCAATCCGGGAAAACCACCAGCCTCGTCATCCCCGCCCTGCTCGAATGGGAAGGCCCCGTCGTCGCCACCTCAGCCAAATCCGACATCCTCAACCTGGCCCGACCGGCACGCACCGCAATGGGTGGCAGGACCATGCTGTTCGACCCGACCTCGTCCACGCTGCTCACCGAAGACGACGACGCCTACCAACCCGACACCACCCAACAACTCCCCAACTCGTGGTCACCCCTGCACGCCATCGAAGCCACCACCCGACGCCGCAACGAACCCGAACGGAACTGGCGGATCCGGCAATGGGCCGCCGCCCGAGAATCCGCGTCATGGCTCGTCAACGCCGCCCGCACCGCCCAAGCCGGGAACTCCGACACCGAGTTCTGGTACACCACCGCCGAAAAACTCCTCGCCCCGCTGCTGTTCGCTGCGGTCTGCGAACAACAGACCATCAGCAGAGTCGTCGAGTGGATCGACCGCCAAGAAACTAACGCCGTCAACACCATCCTCGACCGGGTCGGCATCACCGAAGCCCGCTCCGCGTGGGAAGCGACCCAGAACCACGAACACCGCATCAAATCAGCGAGCTACACCACCCTCGAAGTCGTCATGTATGCCTACGGCGACCCCGACGTCCTCGCCCTCTCCCAAGTCACCGACATCAAACCCCGCCAGCTGTTGGACGGGAAACCCAACACCCTGTTCGTCGTATCGCCGTCGAATCAGCAGGAACGACTCCGGCCGCTGTTCACTGCCCTGATCTCCGAGGTCATCCACACTGCGTTCCAGATGGCCCACAACTCACCGGCTGGACGCATCGACCCGCCCCTACTTGTCATCCTCGACGAAGCCGCCAACATCGCCCCACTGCAGAACTTGGACCAGGTCGCCTCCATGGGTGCCGGGCTCGGGATCCAGTTGGTCACCGCGTTCCAAGACCTCGGCCAGGTCCAACAGGTCTACGGACAGCACCGGGCCACCACCGTCGCCAACAACCACCGGGCCCGGCTGCTGCTCGGCGGTGTCGGCGACACCGCCACCCTCGACTACATGTCCGCCCTCATCGGCGACCAAATCATCCACACCACCTCAATCTCGACCGACGGCCGGGGCGGGCGCTCGACCACCGACAACCAACAGCTCCGGCCCCTCGCCCCCTCAGCGACACTGCGCACCCTGCCCGATGGCCAAGCCGTCTGCGTCTACGGCAACCTGCCCCCGATCAGGATGAACCTGCGCCCCTGGTACAAGGACAAGACCCTCAGCCGCCGCATCAACCAACACCAACAGAGCGAGCCGGCGAAACCCTCGTCGGTCGACACCACTCCCTTCGAAGCGGAGGATCCGGAGGCTCAACGTTTCCGGGCAGCGCTCGCTCAGGTCGCTGACTTCGGCCCGCCGCCCGCAGACGTCCCCTGAACCCAAGAGCCAGCGGACAGCTCCGATCAGGAATCGAAGGTCTCGTAGTCGCGGCGCATCCGCGCCACCGAGTCCGCCACGATTCCCTCCAGCACCCTGAGGTCGATGTCGGCCAGCTTGTTGACATACAGGCAGCTCTTGCCAACCCGATGCTTGCCCAGCCTGGCCAGATCGTCGCCGAGGTCGTCGTAGCCGGGAAGGATGTAGATGCTCAGGTTCGACTTCCGAGGCGAGAACCCAGTGAGCATGAAGTCACCCTCACGCCCGGACTCATAGCGGTAGTGGTAGCGACCGAACCCGATGATCGACGGCCCCCACATCCTCCCCGGGCACCCTGTGACCCGGCCCATCAACCCCAACAACACCTCCGCATCCCCACGCCGAACCGGGTGCTCGACCCCGGCAATGAACTCGGCTGGATCGACATCGGTGATCTGCGTCTTGTTCACCGCCACAGCAACCCTCCTGCTCTTTCGTCAACGAACTGTAGGACGACCCGAATCACCGATGCCCCGGGGAGAGGCGGTCTCAGTTGGTGGGGGCGTCGGCGAAGACCGGTACCAGGGTGATCACCTCGCCAGGGAAGATCAGGTTCGGGTCACCGGAACGAATCGTCGACCGGTTCGCGTCGACCAGCCGCGCCCAGTAGGCGCACACCTCGTCCTCGGTCACCGAACGGCCCAGCTCGGACTCGAGATGGGACTCGGCGATCGACCAGAAATGATCACCCCGCACCACCGTGTACGACGCCTCGGCGGGTGCCTCGGTTCCGACGTTCGCCCAGAAGCCGTCGCCAACACCGGCAACCGGCCACCCCGCCGCCTCCGGCGAATAGTCGACACCCACCACCGGTGTCTCACCGACAGGATTCGCAGCAGGATCGGACTCCACCCCAGAGTCCTCGACGAC
>CAYGQE010000131.1:0-3161 GCA_964351995.1 uncultured Acidimicrobiaceae bacterium
AGCGCACGCACCAGATCAGCGGTGGTTCGAGGCCAGTTCGGTTTCGGGTTCGCCGGCGATGCGGGTGTGCCACATGCGGCGGGGTTGGGTCATGTCGAACGGCGTGCCGCAGTGCATCAGACGACGGTTGTCCCACAACACCGCGTCGCCCTCGGTCCACTGGTGGAAGTAGACCCGGTTCGGGTCGGCCACGGCGTTGTCGTTGAGCCGGTCGATCAACTGCTCTGACTCTGCAGGATCCATACCGGGGATGTCGTGGGCGTGGCGACCGACCCGCAGATTCGGGCGCCCGGTCTCGGGATGCACGTACACGAGGGATCGCAGTGAGACCTCCTTGTCGTGATAGCCGTACCGGCCATAGCTGCCGTCATCCTTCTTGACCGGGAGGTAGCCAGCTCGCTCCATCGAGTAGTAGAGCGAGTGATGGGCTTCGAGGTGCTGGATGTGCTGCCGGGTGGTGTCGTCGAGGGCTTCGTAGGCGGCTCGCATGTCGGCAAACCCAGTGTCGGCGCCACCCGCCGGAACCGTCTCGGCGGTGAACACCGCACCCTTGGCCTGCAGCGGCATGTAGGTGCTGTCGTGATGCCAGCCCTCATTGCCTCGCAGCGCCTTCACGATCTCGTCGTCTGGGTCGCTGCGAACCTTGCCCTCGCGATCGACATTCGAGATGGCAGCAGCCGGGAACTCGAGCTCGCCGAATCGCCGGGCGAAGGTGTTCTGCTCGTCGGTGGTCATGAACTGGCCGGGAAAGATGAGGAGTCCGTGTTCGATCCAGGCGGCGGTGATTGCCTGTTCGGTGGCTGGGTCGAGCTGTCGCAGGTCAACGCCTCGAACAACAGCACCGAAGCAAACACCATCGAGCGGTTTCACTTCGAGTGCAGCAGCGGCCATGGAGCGAACACTACGACATCGGCCGACCGATCTCGAACGGCTACCACAGCGGTGCGGGGGCAAGCTCATGCTGCCCCTCCAGTCCACCATTGCCTTCGAGAGCTGAGAATCAGGAGCGAAGGAGGGTCGTGTCTTGCTCGTGGATGACGGGCTCCAACCGATCGGGGACGACGTGTTCGATCCCGTCGAGCAGTTGATCGAGCGGCGGCCACCAGCGACCTGCTGGCAGGAATCCCAGGTGGTCGCCAACCGAACGATCGGGTTCGCGGGCGACCACTCTGGTGAGGGCAGCGCCGGCCAAGATCCCGAGATACCAGTGGCGCATGGTCGGCGTCAGGTCATCTGGCGCATCGAGGAGGTAGTAGTCGGGCAGCGCCACCGAGCCGGCACGCCACCGGGCCAACACCGACGCCCGAGCCACCTCGATCGACCCATGCGGGGCCGAGCCATCGAAGAAATCGGTCCAGGCCTCCGCCAGCTCGGCGAGCGGATCAGCATCATGAACGAAGTAGGTGCGACCCGTGCGTTTCGCCGCCGACCAGGCCGCAGCCGATCGATCCAGCGCCGGCAGTTCAGGGTCGGGGCGACCAATGGCAACGTTCGGCGCCGCCGACCGCTCGACCAGCTGCTGATCAGCCGTCACGATGGCGACCACGGTGGTGTTCACACGAAGCACAGCACACAGTCTTGCCGAGCACCTCCGAGCTGGCGAACGGAAGTGCACCAACACGCCGTTCTGGGGAAGCTCTGCACCATTTTCGGTGCTGAGCTTCCCCGGTTCGGGTGGATGTGGTGGATGGAATACCGGCAGGTCGCACCGGATCGACAAGCAGGCGGTCGACGCGCAACCCGCAGCAGACATACGGTGAGCGGGTGACCGAAGACGAGTTTCGATCGATGTGTGCCGACAGCGGCTGGGATGCTCCACAGGACAAGCACTACCCGCCGAACGACGTGCCCGAGATGCACTCGCACGACTTCGACGCCACGGTCCTGGTCACCGATGGCCAGCTGATCATGGCCTACCCCGACCGTGTCGACGTGCTCGTGCCGGGCGACCACTGCATCGTCCACGCCGGCACCGTTCACTCCGAACAGACCGGCCCGAGTGGCGCCAGCGGTCACCTCGCCGTTCGCAAAGACGTTCGCTAGGTGCGAGCGTCGAACCGCTCGATGTCGTAGGCGTCGAGAAGGTGGTCGGCGGTGACGAGCACGAGCGCCTCGAGCTCGGACTGAGCGACCAACATCCGGTCGAAGGGATCTCGGTGGTGGGCAGGCAAGCTCGGTGCCAACTCGGCGTGAGCGGCTGTGATCGGCAACGAGACGAAACCCTCAGCTTCGAGTTCGTCGGTGAGACCGTCAGGCATGACCAGCTTGCCGAGCGCTCGCTTGATCCCGAGTTCCCAGGGGGTGACGGCCGAAACAAACGCCTCGTCGGCTCCTTCGATCAGTTCACGACACTTCGGGCCGAGCGAACTGTTGTCGTCGAGCCACCAGAGCACGACGTGGCTGTCGAGCAAGATCCTCACGGGCGACCGACGGACTCATGGAAGATGGCTGCGACGTCAGCATCAGGGCCGACAACGTCTTCGCCGTAGTCGAGACGACCAACCCACGCCCCCGGCTGTCGCTCCGAGGTGGATGCTTCCCAGGCAACAATCCTGGCAACGGGCTTCCCGTTGCGGGCCACGATCACTTCGGCTCCCGACTCCGCCTCGCGAATCAGTTCCGACAGCCTCGACTTTGCTTCATGTGTGTTCACGACATGCGTTGTCATGGTCCTAGCTTAGCTAAGGTCCTTACGTTGCGCCGCAGGGCTTGTAAGTGGCTTGCAAGCCCTTCGTGATCAGGTCTGCGAGTATGAACACCGACGCGCCAACGACTGCTGAGCAGGCAGGGACCACGAACGAGGGACACAACACCGTGCACTACCTCCTGCTGGGTTCGCTGGAAGTGGAACGAGACGGCGAGGTCGTCGACCTCGGGGGCTACAAGCAGCGCGCCCTGATGGCGCTGCTGCTGATCAACGCCAACACGGTGGTGTCGACCGATCGCATCATCGACGAGTTGTGGGAAGACGGCGACCCCAAGAAGCGGCAGAACGCGCTGTGGGTCGGGATCTCGCGACTACGAGGGGCCTTGGAACCTGATCGGCCCAAGCGATCAGACGGCACGATCCTGGTCACCCAGCCGCCCGGCTATCTGTTGTCGATCGACACCGAAGATCTCGACACCACCCGGTTCGAGGCATTGGCGACCGAAGGCCGGTC
>CAYGQE010000132.1:0-3161 GCA_964351995.1 uncultured Acidimicrobiaceae bacterium
GCCTGCCAGCGAGTTCCCGTGCCTGCTCGACGACCAGACCCGCCGCCCCTCCGAGCGCTGGCCCCCCGATCTGTGTTGATCGCGAACCCATCGTTCCCTCCCCTCGGGCAATCTCGTCGGTATCGCCGAACCTGACATCGATGTGATCGATCGGCATGCCGAGTTGATCGGCGACGAGCATCGCAAAGGTTGTTGCATGACCCTGTCCCTGGGTCGCTGTGCCGATGCGGGCGATCGCCGTTCCGTCGGGACCTCCAAGGAACCGTCACCGCCCCCGGCGCTCGTGGTCTCGGCCTATACCGCGAGCTGAACCGGCTACGTTTCGAACAGATTCTCGATCGCAAAATTCAGTCCGTCATGACCACGACACAAAACCCAAAAGTCGAGCGAGGCATACGTTCGATCCTTGACGAACTCGTCTCCAACGATCGAATCGTGAGCTGGACCCTCCGTACCGAGGTCCTGCCCGGCTTCTACGGACAGCTCCTCGCTACCGACCAGCCAGACACGGCGGGCACACCGCTCGAACACCTCGATCGCAACGCCGGCGACGCCTGCAAGCTGCACTTTCATCTTGACTACCAAACCAGCACCTAAGGGACGGTTCGCGCCTGCGGGTGCCATCCGAAACTCCGTCATGAACCTCCGACCAGGCGAAACGCCTACGCAGCGACCAGTTCGACGCTCCAGGGGGCGCGTGTACTTTGGGTCAAACTCGCCCCTCCGACACTCGAACAAGTGTTCGATTACTCCCTTAAGGGGTGATTGAACTCGGCCACGGTACCGCCGAGGCTGACGAAGGTGGTCGACAGTCGCTGGTCCTCACCGGGTGGGATGATGTGCTGCCCGACTCGGCTTTTGCCTGGATCGCTGAGCCGGTTCAGTGACGGGTGGCATGGCGCTCTTGCCCGTAGTCATTGGAGGGTTCCGGTTCTTTGTAGGGCTTGGTGGCGGCTACCGGTTGGTGGTCGTGGCGAGTCCGCTGTTCGCATGGGAGCTGGCGGGTTGGAGGCGTCCGCTTTCGAGAGTGAGGCGGCGGACTGCTTCGGGGAGTTGGTCGAGGGTGTGTGTGACGATGAGTGTGGCGGTGCCGCGGGCCTCGGCTTGGGCGAGCAGGAGTTGCATCAGTGAGGCGCCGCGTTCGGGGTCGAGTGATGCGGTTGGTTCGTCGGCGAGGAGCAGGGCGGGTTGGTTCATGAGTGCTCGGGCGACGCCGACGCGTTGGCGTTCGCCGCCGGAAAGCTGGGCCGGTCGGGCGTCGAGGCGGTGCTCGAGTCCGACCTCACAGAGTAGCTCTCTTGCTTTGTTGCGATGGTCGGAGTCGAGGTTTCCGTTGATGTGAGCGACGAGTTCGAGTTGCTCGCGGGCGGTCAGCGCCGGGAACAGGTTGGATGCTTGATAGATGATCCCGATGTGGTTCCGTCGTATCGCAGTCGCTTCTTTGTTGGAGAGTCCGGTTGCTGGTTTGCCGGCGATCGTGACGTCACCGGCGTGGGATGTGAGGAGTAGTCCGGCGATGGCGAGCAGTGTCGACTTTCCCGATCCTGATCGGCCTGCGACGGCGACGGTCTCGCCGGCGGCGATATCAAGGTCGATGTCGTTGAGGATGGTGCGGGTTTCGGAGCCGTCCGGGTAGTCAAGCGAGACGTGGTGGAGATTGAGTGTCATGGTTCCTCGTTTACGTGTCGGTTTTGAGGGCGATGATGGGTTCGACGTTGACGATGCGCCGTAGTGCGACGACGCTGCCGAGGAGTCCGAGCCCGATCAGGCTGGCTGCGGTGGTCAGTACCGAGGGTGCTTCGAGTCGGAACGGGATGGTGTCGCCGACGAGTTGGCCGATCACTGTTCCGGTGAGCGCTCCGATTGCGGTGGCGATGACCAGGATGATGGCGAGCTGGCCGACTGCGTCACCGATGACGTAGAGGTTGGACGCTCCGATTGATTTGAGGAGTCCGATTTGTTGGGTGCGTTGCACCGTCCAGATCACGAAGAACGCCCCTACCACGAGTGACGAGATGGCGAGCAGGAAGACGCGGATGAGCGTCATGGTCTGTGTTTCGCCGCTGTAGCCGGGTGAGCCTGCGTAAGACGCTTCTTTCGACATCGTGTTTGTTCCGGCGGCGGCGTCGATCGCTGCGAAGCTGGACGTATCGTCGGTGTTGATAGCGATTGCGGAGAAGCGTCCTCTCGCGTTGTCGCCGTAGTGGAGTTGCTGCCAGGTGTCCAGCGACGAGAACGCGATGTCGACATGGCCGTATGAGCCGGTGTAGGTGAAGCCCAATATGGGCAGAACTTCGTCGACGCCGACGATCGTCAGCTCGTCGCCGACCTTGATGCCGTCCGCTTGGAAACTGTCGCTCAGCACGATTCCTGGTGGGCCGGCGAGCGCTTCACGGGCTTGGTCGTCGGGGGCCAGGAAACTGTCGGCTGGTACACCGAACAGTGCGATGTCGATCGTGCCTGAGGTTTCGGTGCGGGCGTTGAGGAAGGTGACTCCGAGCGGCGAGACCTCGATGCCGGACTCCGTCCACGGCGTGATGTTGTCGTCATCGAGTGTCGATCGGCTGAATACCGCGTCGGCGCCGTCTTGGAACGCCAGGTCGGTGAGCGGGAGTCGTCGTACGCCTGAGATGCCGTCGTCGACGAGGCCGACAGCTAGCCCTGATAGCAGCGTGGCCATTAGAGCAATCAGGCCTACGACTGCAGCCACGAGTCCGAATCGTGCACGCCCAATCACCAACTCACGAAGTGCGAGGAACATTCAGGTGGCCTCCAGCCAGGATCGTTGGTCGGCGATCGCCGAACTCCTTCCAGTGTGTGCGGTCGCCGCGCTTGGGCCACTCGATGGATTGGATGAACAGGCATCACCCAAACGGATGAGCCACCGTTCGGAGATCGTCGGATGAACCAGCGACGATGGGACCGTCAGTACACTTAGCCGAGTGAATGCCACCCAACCGCTCCCGACGAACAGCGGTTGGTTCGAGCGTGGAATTGACGTCTTCTTCGTCGCCGTCACCGTCGTGGCAGCGACGCGAGATCTCGGCTGGGGCACCGTGATCGCCGCGGTCAGCCTCGTTTTGTTCTACGCCGCTCGGTGTCTGACTTGGCGTCGAGGGTGGACCGAGATGGTTTGGCTTGCTGCGCTCACCGTGGTGTGG
>CAYGQE010000133.1:0-2940 GCA_964351995.1 uncultured Acidimicrobiaceae bacterium
ACAGGTGGTGCATGGCTGTCGTCAGCTCGTGTCGTGAGATGTTGGGTTAAGTCCCGCAACGAGCGCAACCCTCGTCCTATGTTGCTAACGAGTTATGTCGAGGACTCATAGGAGACTGCCGGGGTCAACTCGGAGGAAGGTGGGGATGACGTCAAGTCATCATGCCCCTTATGCCTAGGGCTGCAAACATGCTACAATGGCCGGTACAACGGGCTGCAACACCGCGAGGTGAAGCGAATCCCTGAAAGCCGGTCTCAGTTCGGATTGGAGTCTGCAACTCGACTCCATGAAGCTGGAGTTGCTAGTAATCCCGGATCAGCATTGCCGGGGTGAATACGTTCCCGGGCCTTGTACACACCGCCCGTCACACCACGAAAGTTGCCAACACCCGAAGCACGTGGCTGAACCCCTTGTGGGACAGAGCGTTCGAAGGTGGGGGTGGCGATTGGGGTGAAGTCGTAACAAGGTAGCCGTACCGGAAGGTGCGGCTGGATCACCTCCTTTCTAAGGAGTCCTGTTAGCCGTATGTCCACATTTGTTGGGCACGGGGGATAGGACAACTAGTTGACACACGCTGGATCATTAAACCGATCGGACAGTTGCTGCTTTGCAGTTGCTGGCCCGGTTGTCGTCTCTTTCGCTTTGAAGGTGCCGTTGAGCTCCTGGACTTGGCCCGTTGGGTTGGGGTCGGGAGCTTTGGCCTTTCGTTTGTTACTTGAGAATTGCATAGCGAGCACGAGCATCTTTATGTGCGCTTTGTCCTTTGGGATGGGGTGTGCGTATTTGATATAATGTAATAACTCACAAGCTATGAAGGGCCAACGGTGGATGCCTTGGCACCTACGACCGATGAAGGACGTAAGTGGCTGCGATAAGCCTCGGGGAGCCGCCGACTAGGCCTTGATCCGAGGATTTCCGAATGGGGAAACCCGGCACCCGTTATGGGGTGTCACTCCTGTATGAACACATAGTATGGGTAGAGGGAACTGCGGGAACTGAAACATCTAAGTACCGCAAGGAACGGAAAGTAACAACGACTCCCAGAGTAGCGGCGAGCGAAATGGGATGAGCCTAAACCGGGGTGGTGCAAAGCCTGACGGCGTTGCCATCTCGGGGTTGTGGGATCTACTTGATAATGCGTCAGAGTTATCGGAGAGTTACAAAGCGTTGATGTAGTGGAACCAGTCAGGAAAGCTGGGCCGTAGAGGGTAATAGCCCCGTACACGAAATGTTGGCGTCTCTTTTGTAGACACCCGAGTAGCACCGGGCCCGTGAAACCTGGTGTGAATCTGCGAGGACCATCTCGTAAGGCTAAGTATCCGTAGGTGACCGATAGTGCACGAGTACCGTGAGGGAAAGGTGAAAAGTACCCCGGGAGGGGAGTGAAATAGTACCTGAAACCGTTGGTCTACAATCAGTCGAAGCCTTAAGGGGCGACGGCGTGCCTTTTGAAGAATGAGCCAACGAGTTACGGTGTGTGGCGAGGTTAACCCGTGAGGGGAAGCCGGAGCGAAAGCGAGTCTGAATAGGGCGTTGAGTCGCATGCTGTAGACCCGAAGCCGAGTGATCTAGCCATGGGCAGTGGGAAGCGGGGGTAAGACCCCGTGGACGCGCGAACCCACCTAGGCTGAAAACTGGGGGGATGACCTGTGGTTAGGGGTGAAAGGCCAAGCAAACTCGGTGATAGCTGGTTCTCCGCGAAATGCATTTAGGTGCAGCGTTGCGTGTTCAGCCATGGAGGTAGAGCTACTGGATGGGTTAGGGGACCTACAAGTTTACCGACCCCAACCAAACTCCGAATACCATGGCTTTAGAGCGCAGCAGTGAGACCTAGGGGGATGAGCTTCTATGGTCGAGAGGGAAACAGCCCAGACCGCCAGCTAAGGCCCCTAATTCTGGACTAAGTGGTAAACGATGTGAGACTGCTCAGACAGCCAGGAGGTTGGCTTAGAAGCAGCCATCCTTTAAAGAGTGCGTAATAGCTCACTGGTCGAGTGGTCTTGCGCGGACAATGTAACGGGGCTCAAGTCCAGAGCCGAAGCTGCGGATTCGATGCTTCCTTTGGGGAGTGTTGAGTGGTAGCGGAGCGTCGATCTCTGCATTGAAGCGACGGGATGACCCGTTGTGGAGCGTGGTCGAGTGCGAATGTTGGCATGAGTAGCGAAAGAGGAGTGAGAATCTCCTCCGCCGAATATCTAAGGGTTCCTGGGGAAGGTTCGTCCGCCCAGGGTTAGTCGGGAGCTAACGCGAGGCCGGAAGGCGTAGTGGATGCACAACTGGTTGATATTCCAGTACCGACGGGAGCACGTCCGAACCAATTTGTTGTTGCTAAGAGGCTGTTTGCCTTCGGGTAAGCGAATCGACCCACGATGAGGCGGTTAGCAATGGAGTGACGCAGGAAGATAGGTGATCCCAGGCGTTGGTTGTCCTGGGGGAAGTGTGTAGGGCGGGGCCCAGGTAAATCCGGTCCCCATTGAGCTTGAGACACGATCCCGAGTCGTTCAGACGAAGTCATTGATTCTCTACTGCCAAGAAAAGCTTCTAGCGAGTTCTCCTGTTGCCCGTACCCGAAACCGACACAGGTAGATAGGTCGAGAAGACCAAGGCGAGTGAGTGAACTGTGGTTAAGGAACTCGGCAAAATACCTCTGTAACTTCGGGATAAAGAGGGCCTCTATGGTGACCGGACTTGCTCCGTGAGCTTGATGGGGTGGCACAAACCAGAGGGAAGCGACTGTTTACTAAAAACACAGGAGCGTGCGAAGCCGTAAGGCGATGTATACGCTCTGACGCCTGCCCGGTGCTGGAAGGTTACGGGGAGCGGTTAGATCTTCGGGTCGAAGCTGCGAACTTAAGCCCCAGTAAACGGCGGCGGTAACTATAACCGTCCTAAGGTAGCGAAATTCCTTGTCGGGTAAGTTCCGACCTGCACGAATGGCGT
>CAYGQE010000134.1:0-2868 GCA_964351995.1 uncultured Acidimicrobiaceae bacterium
GTGGCGGTGCGGCGGGTGGCGCTGCGAGCGGGGCGGGTGCTGCGGTGCAGGCCGGCGCGAAGGTGGCCAATGCCGGAGCCGGGGCGGCGTCGGGTGGGCTGCGAGCCCAACCGGCATCCAGCGGAGGCTCTGGCGGCTCGAGCGGCCAATCGAACGGGCAGCTGTCTTTCGATGGGGACGGTTCCCAATGACCAAGTGCATCGGTGCGAGCGATCCAGCGGGCGATGGGGTGGGGTCGTGGTAGCGGCACGCGAGGGTGTCCGGTTCCGGTTCGGACCGGCCGAACGCCCAACATTCATCGGTGGGCTTCGCCACGCCCAAGTCGCGTTTCTCCTCGTTTCGGTTGCGTCGGCGGTGGTGTTCTTGCGAGTGGTTGGCGGCCAGTTCGGTGTCGGTATCGCCGCCGCCTTGCTGCTGGCCGGGGTGTCGATGGCGTTCGGGACCGTGCATGGCCGCCCGTTCGATGACTGGGTCCCCGCCGCGTCACGCTGGACCCTTCTCGTCGTTGCCGGCAAACGACGTTGGCACTCCACCGCTCCCGCCACCGGCGAACGAGGCAAACGCCGCACCAAGAAACGCAAAGCCAAAGGCGCGGCGACCCAGCGAGCGGGGAAACCGTCACCGCCGCCACCGGTCCGTGACTTCCAGCTCGTCTACACCACCGTCGCCGGCCAACCCCTCGGCGTGCTCCGGGACCGCAAACACAAAGCCTGGCTCGCCGTCGTCGCCGTCCGAGGCGAATCATTCGTCCTGTTGGATGAGTCGGAGAAGACCCGACGTCTCGCCTCGTGGGCCGGGATCGAAGCCTCCATGGCCCGCCAAGGCTCACCGATCGCCCGATTCCAATGGCTCGAACGCACCCTGCCCGAGATTGGTGACGAAATGCGGGCCCACTTCAA
The DNA here is from genome assembly GCA_964351995.1 of uncultured Acidimicrobiaceae bacterium. Classification (GTDB taxonomy): domain Bacteria; phylum Actinomycetota; class Acidimicrobiia; order Acidimicrobiales; family SZUA-35; genus SZUA-35. Next base: position 900 of record CAYGQE010000134.1, read on the forward strand.
CCAACGCTCCACTACCGAGAGCCCCGCCCGCGACTCCTATGCCGAGCTGTTGGATGAGGCCCAGCCGGTCACCCAGCAACACGAAACGTTCGTCGTGGTCCAAGTGTCAGGCAACCGGGCAGCCCGCGCCATCAAGAACGCTGGTGGCGGCGACCGGGGCGCGGTCGCGGTGTTGTATCGGGAACTCGGCCATCTCCAGAACCAGCTCCGCGACGCCGGACTCGACTCCCTCGGGTTTCTGTCCGGTGACCAGTTGGCGACCCTGCTGCGAACCCAGTTCGACCCCCAAGTCGCCCTCGGTTTGGCTGAGCGGGCAAAAGCGTCAGAGGTGCCGGTGGTGTCCGCCCGAGCCGCCTGGCCGATCGCGACCGAAACGTTTTGGGGGCATTACCGGACCGATGAGATCTGCCACATCACCTACTGGGTGCAGGAATGGCCCCGCCTCGGCGTCGCCCCATCGTTCCTGTCGCCGTTGTTGTTGGGGATGAATGGGGTGACCCGCACCGTCGCCCTTGTCGTCGAACCCATCCCCACCGCACGAGCCGTCAAAGAGATCGAGCACGCCCAAACCGCCCGCATGGCCGATGACGACATGCGTGAACGCGCCGGCTACCGCACCTCGGCGAGGCGCCGTCGCGAAGGCGAAGCCCTCGACCGTCGAGAAGCCGAGCTCGCCGACGGCCACGCCGAATGCCGGTACTCCGGGTACGTCACCATCTCCGGCACCAACCTGGCCGACGTTGAACAAGCCGCTGCCGCGATCGAACAAATCGCCTACCAGTGCCCGATCGAACTTCGCCGCCTGTGGGGAGAACAAGACACCGCGTTCTACGCCACCCTCCCCTTCACCCTGGGCCTGCGCACATGAACGTTGCCGCTGTCATTGTGATTGCCGCCACGGTCGCGGCGTTCGCCGGGATCATCGCCGTGATTGGGGCGACGGCGTCGTCGCCGTCGGTCCCCCATCACCGATCCACCACCGCCCATCTGCAGGCGATCTATCCGTTCCAATCACCGGCCGGGCTCGGCGGGCAAGGCTGCTACATCGGCACCGAAGTCCTCGGCGGATCGTTCTGCTTCGACCCCTGGGAGCTCTACGCCAACGGAAGAGTCACCAACCCCAACATGGTCATCGCCGGCCAAATCGGCCGCGGCAAATCCGCGCTCGTGAAGACCTACATCTGGCGCCAATCAGCGTTCGGACGCCAAGCCGTCGTCATCGACCCCAAAGGCGAATTCACCCCACTCGCCGAAGCAATGGGCGGGGTCGTGATCCGATTGGAACCCGGATCCGGCGTCATCTTGAATCCGCTCGACCCCGGCCCCCACACCGACGAACTCGACCCCATCGAAGTCGGACGCCGACAAGACCAAGTCCTTTACTCTCTCGCCGAAGCCGCACTGCATCGTGACCTCACCTCGGAGGAACGCACCGCGATCGGTCTCGCCCGCGAACACGCCGCCCAGACGTGCACGGAGCCGACGGTGGTGGATGTGGTCGAGATCCTGCTTAACCCACCGGAGTCACTTGCCGCCGAGGTGCACACGACCGCCGAACGGATGGCCGAACGATCCCGCGACGCCGCACTCGAACTGCGGCGGCTCTGTAAAGGTGATCTGCGGGGCATGTTCGACGGGCGCTCAAGCGTCACCGTCGACTGGCAAGCACCCATCGTTGTCCTCGACCTCTCCGCCCTCGGCGAAGGCTCCGACGCCAAAGGACTCGTCATGGCCTGCACCATGGCTTGGCTCCACTCCGCCATCGCCCGCTCCGACGGCATCCAACGGATCCTGCTTCTCGACGAAGCCTGGGCGCTGCTGTCCAACCTCGCTCTCGCACGATGGCTGCGGGCCATGTTCAAACTGTCCCGCCAATACGGACTCTCGAACATCATCGTCGTGCACCGCATGTCCGACCTCGAAGCCGCCGGCGGCGCAGGATCCGAAGCGACCCGCATCGCCCAAGGCC
>CAYGQE010000135.1:0-2668 GCA_964351995.1 uncultured Acidimicrobiaceae bacterium
TCGGCCTGTCTGGGGCCTCTCCACCCCAGTCAGGCCGACGCGACGCAGAGTACCAGCCAGCGGCAACACGGTGAGTGTCGATTCGGCGTCAATCAGTGAGCGGCGCCCATCAATGGATTCCGGGTCAGCGACCGGAGACTCACAACTCGACGATGATGGTCACTGGGCCATCGTTGACGAGCTCGACCTTCATGTCTGCACCAAACCGCCCGGTGGCGACAACTGCTCCGAGGGCCTCGAGCCTTTCCGAGACCGCATCGATCAGCGGCTCCGCCTGCTCGGGCCGAGCAGCGGCAATGAAGCCAGGCCGATTGCCCTTCCTGGCGTCGCCGTACAGCGTGAACTGGCTGATGATCAGCAGCTGCCCACCAACGTCGCTCACGGCAAGATTCATCTTGTCCCCGGCGTCGGTGAAGATCCGCATCTTCCACAACTTGTCGGCCAGCTTCACGGCATCGGCCTCGGTGTCATCGTGGGTGACGCCGACCAGCACGCACAGACCCTGCCCGATCGCTCCGATCACCTCGCCATCAACGGTGACCGACGCTCGTTTCGCTCGCTGCACGACTGCTCGCATTGGCCCATTGTGCCGCCGCCACGGCCCTACCTCATCAGCCCTGATCCCAGCCGGCTCGGCGACCACGGGGCGTGGCGGGGAACTCCCCCTAGCCTTACAGCGTTGTTGGCCTGGCGAATTGCGTCAGAGCCGCCCGGAAAGAGAGCAATGAGTACCGACCCGATTCCCGCCGCGGCCCGGCCGAACGCCGCGCATCCCGACGAGCCGCTGCGGTTGGCCTACCTCTCCTACCGATCCAAGCCCACCGTGGGTGGTCAAGGCGTCTACACCCGACACCTCACCAAGGCTCTGGCTGACCTTGGCCACTCCGTCGAGGTCTTCTCCGGCCAGCCGTACCCCGACCTCGACGAGCGCATCGGTCTCACCAAGCTGCCCAGCCTCGACATCTTCAACGATCAGTACCCCGGCCGCTTCCCTGCCTATTGGGAGATCAAGACCAAGGCCGACATCCTCGAACTGGCCACCTTCAGCACCGGCCAGTTCCCCGAGCCCCTCGCCTTCAGCTACCGAGCGCTGCAGGTCATGAAGCAGCGTGCGTCTGAGTTCGACCTCGTCCACGACAACCAGTGTCTCGGCTACGGCATCCTCGGCATCGACAAGCTCGTGCCCACGCTGGTCACGCTGCACCATCCGATCACCGTCGACCGTCGCCTCGAGATGGAAGCCGCCCCCAACTGGCGCAAGCGCCTCAGCGTCGGCCAGTGGTACGGCTTCGTCAAGATGCAAGGCCGCGTCGCCCAGCGCATGCCACGCATCGTGGTTGTGTCGGAAAACTCGATCCAGGACATCCACGACGACATGGGCGTCGACCTCGACCGCATGCGTCTCGTCCACGTTGGTGTCGATCCTGATCTGTTCAAGCCGATCCCTGGCGTCAAGCGCATTCCCGGTCGCCTCATCACCACGGCGTCGGCCGACGTCGAACTCAAGGGGCTCAAGTTCCTCCTCGAAGCCATGGCCAAGCTGCGGACCGAGCGAGACGTCAGCCTCACCGTCATCGGTCGAGCCAAGCCCGGCGGGCCGTCGGCTGAAATGATCGAACGTCTGGGCCTCGCCGAGCATGTCCAGTTCGTCACCGGCGTGACCGACCAACGCATCGTCGAGCTCTACTCCGAGTCAGAACTGGCCGTGGTGCCGTCGCTCTACGAAGGCTTCTCACTGCCCGCCATCGAAGCCATGGGCTCGGGCACGCCACTCGTGGCCAGCGACGGCGGGGCCCTGCCTGAAGTCACCGGCGTCGACGGCGAGACCGTGTTGCGATGCAAGGCCGGCGACGTCGACTCACTTCGTGCCGCCCTCGAACGCGGACTCGACAACCCCGAGCTTCGAGACAAGATCGGTGCCGCTGGGCGAGCCCGCGCCAGCGAGCTCTACACCTGGCGCCAAACCGCTGTCCGCACCGTCGAGCAGTACCGAGAAGTGATCGAGATGCGCTCCTTCGAAGCAGAGAAAGCAACCGCCTGATGCTCACCGTCGACTACGACCGCCTTGCTCTCGAACCCGGCATGCGGGTCCTCGATCTTGGTGCCGGCTTCGGACGCCACGCGTTCGAAACTGCTCGCCGCGGCGCCTCGGTCGTCGCCGCTGATCTCGCCTTCGACGAGATGAAGGCGACCCAAGACACCTTCGCCGCAATGTTCATCGAGGGCGATCTGCCGGAAGGCATCACGACGGTCACCGTCCAAGCCAACGGTCTCACGTTGCCGTTCGCCGACGGCAGCTTCGATCGCATCATCGCCAGCGAAGTGCTCGAGCACGTTCCCGACGATCTCGGTGTGATGAGCGAGCTCTTCCGGGTGCTCGCACCGGGTGGCCGGCTTGCCGCCACGGTCCCATCGCAGCTCCCCGAGCAGATCTGCTGGTGGCTCAACGAGTCGTACCACGCCCCCGCATCAGTGGGCGGCCACGTGCGGATCTACGGCCAGCCCGAGCTCCGCATGAAGCTTGAATCAGTCGGTTTCGAACCCGGCGACTCGCACCGGGCCCACGCCCTGCACAGCCCGTACTGGTGGCTCAAGTGCGCCGTCGGTCTCGAAAACGAAGACAACTTCCTCGTCAAGCAATACCTCAAGCTGCTCACCTGGGACATCG
>CAYGQE010000136.1:0-2629 GCA_964351995.1 uncultured Acidimicrobiaceae bacterium
CTCGGAGGGGCGGCGGGTCTGGTCGTCGAGCAGGCACGGGAACTCGCTGGCAGGCACTTCGAAGCAGAAGTCGGCGACATCGTCCTCGACCGTGACCGCGGCCTGTTCCACGTCGTGGGAACCCCGGCCCGAACCATTGGTTGGTCAGAACTCGCTGCCTCAACTGAGTCCGACGAGAAGCTGGCAGCAGAATTCCTCTTCGACCCCGAGGGGTCCACGTTCCCATTCGGCGCACACGGCGCAGTCGTCGAAGTCGACCTCGACACCGGACTCGTCGAGTTACTGCGGATGGTTGCCGTCGACGATGCCGGCACGCTCATCAATCCGTTGCTTGCCGAGGGCCAGATCCACGGAGGACTCGCGCAAGGAATCGGCCAAGCTCTGATGGAGTCGTTCGCCTACGACGAGATGGGCAATCCGAAAACAACCAACTTCGCCGACCATTCAGTCATCTCCGCGTGCGAGCTGCCCTCGTTCGAGGTCCACAGTCAAGAGACTCCGACCCCGCTCAACCCTCTCGGGGCGAAGGGCATCGGTGAGTCTGGAACGATCGGGTCGGCGCCAGCGGTGCAGAACGCCGTCATCGACGCCCTTTCCGACCTCGGCGTCCGGCACATCGAGCTTCCGCTCACGCCCGAACGAGTCTGGCGGTCCATCAACAACACGTGACCGTTGCCGGGAGACACGATGCTGACCTCGATCGTCCCGGGCGCCAGAACCAGCTAGCCGATCATGGTGTAGCCGCCCGACACCGACAGAACCTGGCCGGTGACGTGCCCAGCAACCGCATCAGAGGCCAAGAAAGCAACCGCATTGGCGACGTCTCGAGGCCGACCCACCTTGCGCAGCGGCAGGGCTCGGGCCACCTTCTCGAGTTGTTCTGGCGTGAACATCGAATCTTTATCTCGCCACATGCTCTCCTCGCCGACCTCCTCGTCCTCTTCGGGGATCGTGACACCAGGACACACGACGTTGCATCGGATGCCCGCTCTGCCGTTCTCCTTCGCGATGGTCTTCATGAAGCTGTTGATCGCAGCCTTGGCCCCGCCGTAGACCGCCTCGCGAGGCTCGCCCTGACGGCTGGCATCAGACGAGATCGACACGATCGAACCCTTCTTCGCTGGGATCATGTGATCCAGAGCGGCGCTGGTGCAGTTGAGCACGCCGAAGTAGTTGATCTCGACGATCCGGCGCCAAAGCTCGGGCGTCGTCTCGGTGAAGTACATCAACTTGTCCCAGCCAACGCAGTTGACCAAGACATCGAGGCCTCCGTTCGACGACACGGCTGCTGCCATCAACTCGGTCACCTGTTCGAGATCGGTGACATCGGTGCGAACAAACTGAGCGCTGGCTGCTCCAGCCGCTCGTGCTTCGTCGGCCACTCGCTCGGTTTGTTCGGCGTCGATGTCGCCGAGTGTCAGCGCCGCTCCCTCGGCTGCGAACGCCAGCGCGATCGCCCGTCCAATATTGGAACCTGCCCCGGTCACCACAACTGATTGCCCGCTGAGCTTCAGATCCATATTGGGCTCCTTCGTTGAGGTCTTCTTGGCCCGCAAGCTACGAGCTATGCAACACTACTCCAAGTTTGTTACACCTCGACAGAAGGCGAAGAGTCCCGCATGACACCCTCTCAATACACGTCAGTATTCAGGCCGGGGCTTTTCACCGGGCACGTGGTGATCGTGACCGGTGGCGGTTCAGGCATCGGCCGATGCATCGCCCACGAGCTCGCGTCGCTCGGCGCCACCGTGGTGCTCTGGGGCCGAAAGACCGACGCTCTCGAGAGGACTGCTGATGAGATCACTGAGGATGGAGGTGTCGCTTCTTTCGTCACCGGCGACATTCGAGACTCCGAGGCAGTCGATTCTGCGGTCGGCTCGGTCATGGAGCGCTTTGGCCGAATCGATGCGCTGGTCAACAACGCGGGCGGCCAATTCAGCGCACTGGCAACGGACATCACGCCGAACGGGTTCGATGCCGTCATTCGAACGAATCTGCTCGGCGGCTTCCTCGTTGCCCAGAGATGCTACCAGGCATCGTTTGGCGACCATGGTGGCGCCATCGTCAACATCACCGCCGACCACAGCCGAGGCATTCCCCTCATGAGCCACTCGAGCGCAGCACGAGCCGGAATGGCCAACCTCACCAAGACACTTGCGGTCGAGTGGGCGTCCTCGGGTGTGCGTGTGAACGCCGTCGCCCCCGGTTTCGTCGCCTCGAGCGGCTACGACACCTACGAGGGAGAACCCTTCGCCGACCATCTCGCAACACTCCCCCGGTTGACTCTTGCTCAACGACACGGAACCGAAGCCGAGGTATCAGCCGCGGTCGTGTTCCTATTGTCCGAGGCCGCGGCCTACATCACCGGCCAGGAGTTGATGGTTGGGGGTGGCAGCGATCTGATGAACGGCCTGCTCCCGATTGAACCACACGACAGGCTGGCTCCGTTCGAAGGGTTCCATCGTTCGAGACGACCCGACTCACTCGGGGATGATCTCGGCACCGGGCAGTGATTCTCTAACCGGCGCCAGTTTTCGGGCTCGCCCCAGATCGCGCACGGGGAGCGAGAAGGCCGGGCAGGACGAACGTGCGGACCCATCGTTCGGTCTCCTTCTCGTCGGGTTTGCCC
>CAYGQE010000137.1:0-2563 GCA_964351995.1 uncultured Acidimicrobiaceae bacterium
ATCAAGCCCGATCCATGGTGAGCTCGATAATCACAGAGGCCCACAGCCTTGTCCCAGCGCGATATCCGGCACATGGAGCGGTGGCGAAATGCCAGCCAACAAGATGGGGTCCGCCCATATCGCTCAGTGAATCGCGTACTCGCGGTGCCCTTGCTACTGAGTCAACTTCAGACGTCGTTCCAGCAAGCCATGGCCGATCGAACAGGTTGCGCCAGACTCACAGGTATGAGCAACGACATCTGGGGGCCACTGAACTTTGATGAAGAGACTGCGTGGCTAGAGAGAGCGGAGTCTGGTGGTGCCGCTACGGGGTTCGACCCGGTGGGTTGGGAGGCGAGCATTTGGATCGCACACGCAATCTATGAACTCCCAGGGGCCGCCACTGACTTCACTCACGACGACGCTCGCAAGGCGCGACTGGCCGACGGCATCGAAGAGCCAACGGTCATTGGCTCTGTCAGTCTGGATGAGATCTCGATCGCCACTGGCGGTCGGCTCGGGATAGCCGGACAGCCATCAGAACAATGGGTTCGTATCCGATGGTCGGAGCTGAGCACACGGACGGGAACGAGCATGGACGATCATGCGTTCCCGCCGTGCTTCAAGTGGTTTCCCTTTCGGAGTTGGCCTGTCTCGATGGAACCACCCCCGGAGGGATCACTTGACCAAACCAGTCTCGAAGCGCTGATTCCTCATCTAGTCGACGCTGCGCCGGCTGACGAATGTATTGCCGCCTACGGGTTGGTGGCCGCCGGATTGGTAGACGAGATCCGATGCTTCCGCGGACCGATCAGCCGGATCCAAGAGCTGATCAATCCAGACCAGCGGCGGGTCGGAACGCCCAGCAATATCTGGCCGATCGATCGATCGTGGTTCGTCTACACCGACTGGGACCTCTGGGGCACAAGGGTCAGCGGACCGCAGTCACTGATCGACAGCCTCGTCTCAGACCAGGACCTTGAGACACTTCAGTGGCACCCGCCACGGAGCTCCGAGGGGTAAAGAAACCGACACGTTGTGTCCAAGCGGCATGGTCTGAACCGGCCTGGTTATCTCGGAGATCCGAGGGGCAGCCGCAACTCATAAGACGACGTTCGCAAGCCCTTGCAGACAATGAGAGACCCCACTCGATAATCACGGAGCCCTTCGACGTCGAGGCCGAGCGATAGCCGGCAAGACGAGCGGTGTATCAGCCACTGGGGTCCGCCTCTTCAACGCACATATCGCTCACGGCGGTTGAGCGGCGGGAGCCCGAGGGCCTCGGGCGGGCCGGGGGTTGGGAATGGTGGCGACCGCTTGGCCTGATCGGTCTACGGTGATGGTCGTGGTTGACACCAACGAATTCGCTGCTGCGATCCTGTCAGCCCCGGCGGGCGTTGGACTCCTCGCCAGAATCGAAGCTCGAGCCGCAGGCGAGGGACATCCACCTCCCGTGAGTTCGCCCTCACGGGTCGAGGCTGCACTCCGCTTCGTTGAAGAAGTGTCGTTCGGCAAATTGTTGGAACTTGCGGTCTACGCCGTCGCATCCGATCTCGACCCGTGGAACCCAGAGTCACCAATCAACGCAGCCGCCGCGTACCGCAACGCCGAGCAAAGAGGCCCGATCGCGACGGCGGTCGCTGAGCGATTCAGCGAGGCCCTGCACCGAACAAGCAGCGATGGCGACCCACAGTGGTGGACCACCAACAACACCGGCAACCACAAGCTGGCACCTCTGTTCGAAGACTTCGAAACGGTTTACGAGGCTGGCCAGTTCACCTGGGCTGGGCTACGAACCGTGACCGACCCACCTGATGCTGTCCACGCCGAACTGACCCACGCGTGGGAAATGTACGGGTCATCTGTCTCGCGGTGGAAGCTGCCGGTGCGGCCCAACGCTCGGGTGTTCGAGATTCACCGGCCAGTCGAGTGGGCACGCCTGGTGATCACTTACCCCGCACCGGCGAGAGGGCCTGAAGCCTGGGAGCTACCCAACCGGAACCAGGATCACAGAGACGTCAAGGACCTGCTCAGCATCGAAGGACAACGTGCAACCCGACAGGCAATCCGCACTCATCTTGTGCCGGACTGGCGAGCGGTCGCCGACGACTTCGACGGAGTCCATCTCAGCTGGGCCGGCCTCATAACTTGCGAAGGCTGCATCACAGATCTCGGAGACGGTGACGTGGCGATGCTGCGTTACTGGTTCAGCGAACGGACGCTCTGGCTTGCCGACGTCTTTGGAGAACCAGAACCGCTCCCGGCCCCGCATCTACCTGACGAAACCAGTGCAGCGAGCCCAGCCTCCGGAGCGCAGCGAGAGCAACACGACCGGCTCGTCATCAACGACCTACTCGGGCGATCAACCTGAGAAGCAGCGGCGAGGCACCCGAGTCGACACGATGCCGACACCGAATAGCCGAACCGGCCCGGTGCCGATTCTCACCGGTTCGCTGACGATCTCAAGCACTTGCGAGGGACGAGGGAGCTAGCTCATAACAACGTCCGGGCTATCGCTTTTGACAGCTCGATAACCGGCAAATGGAGCGGCTTCAATTCAGCTCGGGGTGTGAGCCAAGCCATG
>CAYGQE010000138.1:0-2513 GCA_964351995.1 uncultured Acidimicrobiaceae bacterium
TGCCGGTTCGCGAGCGGGGTCATGGTTCTGGGGCGCTGCGAATATCGAGCGGGGCCTCTCGTCGACCGCAAGGGCCTGCCAATGTTGTCGTGCGAGTAGCAACTGCCCCTTGCATCACCGAGATAGCCATGTCGCTTCAATCTGCCGCACGATGCTGACTGGCTCAGCAGATCCTGGAGATCTCGAGGCTGACATGTGGCTCAAGGTCCGGGACTATCGGCTGTGCAGCGACCGAGATCGAAATTCCCCGACGATTCCCGGGCTGATCGTCCTCCCCGCACCATCCAGTTCCCTCGAACTTCTCTTCGACAACGAACCCTGCCTGTTCAGCGACCTCGACGAGTTCTGTTGCGACATCGCCAAGCGTGTAGCCCTCAAGGGGTTCGAACCGCTGCATATGACCCCCAGGAATCTCATACGAGAACGCTCTCGATCCGTCACTGCGGAACAACAATGTCTGCTCGCCGCTTTCAAGGTGAACGTCGGACATCACGGGGTAGTTGGCTTCGAGCGCCAAGATCTCACTGCTGACCTCGTCTTCGCCCCCAGCAAAGCAACCGGTGAGCAAGGTGAGGCTCAGCATCAAGAACGCAAAATGATTGATGTTTGCCTTCCTCATGTTGGTCCTTCGGCAACTCGGGGCGCTCCCTCAAGCAGAAGCCAGCGGTGCTGCCAGCTGGGCGCAGCTCACAGCCACGAAGTCACGTCGCCAATATCGGACGCTCACGGCTTGGTGGTCTACAAGTAAAAGCCACTCGCGATGCCGGCTGCAGGGTTTGTTATCGGATGTGAGCTGCCGTTGATATGAGTGGCTGATCAGGTGTTGTCATTTGGTGCCGGGTCAAGGCCGATTTGGCGGAGTCGGGTTCTTTGCCTGGCCACGAAGCGGGCACGACGGAACCGAAGGCCTTCGAACGCGACGACAGCACCGACACGAATATGACTCGCCGAGACCTCCGGTGTCACAGCATCGATCAGGCACGTTGTTCGCAGTCCACCCATCGGCAGCCTGCCTCTCGGCGGTCGATGGTCTTACGAGAGAATCTCCGGGTTCTCGATGAACAGATTGCGGATGTGCTCCCATAGTTCGCTGGTGTTTCCGGGGCGAGCGGCCGAAGTGTCAGGCGAGAAGTCGATGAGGATGAGATCGCTTGATCGCGTGACTGTTGTGTTCATGACTCTGGGTCCGGAGTCTGCCGCTGCCGGCAGAGTGACCGACGAGCCAATCGTGGTCCGCAAGCTGGCTTCGATGGCGCCCGTGTCGTTTCGCGGCAGGAATCCGAGCACGGCACGACTCGAGCCATCGAGCGAAGCAGCGACAACAACCAGAGGCGGCAGGTAGCGGGGAATCTCGTTCTGGACCACGTCAACCGAGTAGATCAGAGCCTTAAGACCCACCGTTTCCGCGAGATCGAGTTCGGCGAGCGCAGCGAGTAACTGGTCCAGATCGCCGAGGTTTGGCGCTCCCCGCTCGGTCGCCAGAACGGTTTCGAGACGCTCGCGGTTCATCGTTTGGAGAATCATGTCGCCGTCGAACGCTGTGAGCTGGCCTGTCTCGCCGAAAGGACGAATGTCGGAGCGGTTTGCGATGGAGATTCCGTCTCCCCAGTCGAGCACGTCGAAAGAGCCCTCCTGTATTCGGGTTTCTTGTTCGGCCCATGACGGCGTAGTTGCCCGGTCGAGGGCGCCAGAGGAATCACCGTTGAGCATCACGATGTTGGCGTAGTCGCTATTCGCTAGATCGAAGAACAAGGTGCGCTCGATGTCTTCGAACGCGTAGCCGAAGGCGTCTTCGTGAGCGTTCGGGTGAAGCAACGCAGCGCGCACGTCGATTGGCAGTGTTGGCGCCCATCCGAGGGCGGTGGGAGACACGATTTGGTTGCCGTTCGCGGCTCGGGTCGTTTCTATGGGGCCGCGGCGCGCTACCTCGAAGTCGAGATAGCTGAACGAAGTGCCTTCGGGATCGTATGGGGTGCGTTCCAGTAGGCGAAGGAGTTCGCTGGCCTCGTCACGTTGTTCGGGGTTGGGTCCGGTGATCTCGTTGTCGCCGGACGAGCCGACGCTAGCGAGGTAGGCACCGCCCGTGACGAGGGCGAGGACGAGCCCGGCGGAGGCGATCCGGAGCCTCATCAGGAGGCGCCTTGGAAGCCGGGCGCGGTCCGGACCCCGGTGATGAGGTCAGGCCGCAGGTTGGCGTCGTGGCTTGGCGTGTCGACATGAAGTTGGTCAGGCTCGATCGACATCGCAGTTGACTTTACAGGGTGCGGAGATTCGTCTGATTGGTGCCTCTCCCTTGGGATGGATCAGCTGTGCGAGAACATCAAGTGATCGCAACCTCCGGATCACACTCTGCTGCCAGCGCAGTTGGTCACCTGAACCGCAACCCGAGGGCGCACGCAGTCACCGCCGGTGGCGGCGATTCGTCCGCCGGCCCAGGGGTTGACGTGGCCGGCCGTCGATATGCGCCGTCGCGACGGCCTGAACCGCCGCCTCATTGCCGCCCTGTCTGCCGG
>CAYGQE010000139.1:0-2436 GCA_964351995.1 uncultured Acidimicrobiaceae bacterium
CCACCGACTATCGGGTCTTCCGCTCGGTCGACGGTGGCAACACGTTCTGGCGTGGTCTCAGCACCACCACGACCTTCAGCGACGACCTTCGTGCCGGCTCGAGTCATTCATACTCGGTGCAGGCTCGCGGAGTGGACGGTGTTTGGTCGTCGAGCACAGCATGCGCCCCGCCGATCATCGGCTGACCGAGCTATTCGCCGAGCAGGGCCTTCGTGGCCATCGGGCCCGATTCGATTCTGACGAAGATGGCCATGAGGACGGCCACGATGGCCCCGACCATGAGCACCGCCGTGAGTGATGTCAACTCGACCAACGCACCAGAGGCGAAGTTGGTGATGGCCACCGTGCCACCGAAGCTGATGATCCACAGCGCCATCACCCGACCTCGAACTTCATCGCCGAGGTGGAGTTGCAGGAACGTGCTGAGCGCCGTCGGCATCGTGAAATAGAACAACCCGACGAGATAGAGCACCGGGAACGCCGGTTCGGGTGAGCGCAGGGTGGCGAACACCGCAAGGGCGAGCCCAAAGAGAACGAGCGAATAGCGAACGATCTTCTCCTTGGGGATGTTGACCAAGATGGTGCCGACACTGATCGCTCCGGTGAGCGCACCCATGCCAAACGCTCCGTACAGAAAGCCGAACGTGGTGCTTTTGGCATCGACACCGAGGCTGCGCTCGGCGATCACCGGCATGAGGCCGATGAACGGCAGACACAGAAGTGAGAACGTGGTCATGATCGACAACGATCGCCCCACTTGCACCGATCGCCTGGCAATGCGGAAACCACCGAGCAAACGATCCTTCATCGAGGCCGTCAGTGGCTCCAACGTGGGAACGGCGACGGTGAACAGAGCCCCGATCACGATCAGGTACGTCAGCGCGTTCAGGGCGAACACGGCGCCGATACCGATGCTCGAGATCAAGAAGCTGCCGATGACGGGCCCGATGACGCGGCTGCCGTTCATTTGCGCAGAGTTGAGTGAGATCGCGGCCGACAGATTTTCCCGACCGACGAGCGAGGGAAGAATGGCACTGAATGCGGGAGCAAAGAGCGCCTGGCCGAGGCCGGTCATGAAAACGATGAACAGCAGCGTGGTCTCATTGAACGTCCCGTCCCACACATGCCATGCGAGGACGAGGCTGAACAGCACCTGCCAGCTCTGGGTGGCGATGAGCAACAGGCGGCGGTCGACGCTGTCAGCCAGTGAACCGCCCACGACGCTGAGGATCAGCAGTGGGAACATCTGCACCGAGATCACCAGCGTGGTGAACGCCGCATCCTCGGTCTGTTCGAATGCCAAGACACCGAGGGCGACGTTCTGCATCCAGCGGCCGATGTTCGACGCGAAGCTCGACCAGTACACCCGACGAAAGTCTCGGACCGCGAGAGCGTCCCGTGCGGTTCCCTCAGAGGTCAGTGCGTCCATGTATCGGCGAGTGTTGCAGCGACACACCGAGGCAACAACTTCGCCTTTCGAACAATTTTGCCGGTGAATGACTCACCAGCCGCGATCGACCCAGCTCTGGAGGTGTGGGCGCTCGTTGCCGATCGTGGTGTCGTCGCCGTGGCCAGGAAGCACGATGGTCTCCGGACCGTGGGGGAAGAGGCGAGTGTCGATGTTCTCGATGATCTGATCGAAGCTGGAGTAATCCCACTTCGTGGCGCCAGGACCCCCCGGGAACAGCGTGTCACCGGTGAACAGCAGTGGCTTGTCGACCAACTTGAAGCAGATCGAACCCGGAGTGTGGCCGGGCGTGATGATCGTGTGGAGCGACAGCTTGCCCACCTGAATGCGGGTGTCGTCTTCGAGGATGTAGTCGTAGCTCGGCAACATGTCGGCGTCGGCGGCGGTGATGCCGACCTCGTAGCCGGCGTCGCGAACTTGGGGAATGGCCTGGATGTGATCCCAGTGACCGTGTGTCTCGAGCACCGTGCGAACGCCGAGGGTCTGGCACAGCTCGAGCAGCTTTTCGTGTTCATTCGCAGCGTCGAGCATGACGGATTCGCCCGTGTGGCGGCAACGGATCACGAAGACGTTGTTGTCGTACGGGCCGACGACGAGTTTGTGGACCTCGGCATCGGTGTCGCTCCAGTGCAGCGTCGAGTTCGAGGAGCTGCTCACACCGGCCACGCGACCTTCATGAACTCGTGCAGTTCCACCGACTCGAAGAGACCGGCCTTGGCGTATGGATCGCCCGCAGCGAAGGCTTCTGCCGCTTCTCGATCGGGAACTTCGAGCACGAGGCACGAGCCGCACATCTGGCCATCGGCATCGAGCAGCGGGCCGCCGACGGGAATGGTGTAGTCGGCGAGGAACTCGAGGTGCGCTGGCCTGGTGGCCTGGCGGAGTTCCAGCGAGTCGGGTTTGTCTTTGGCGTGGATGACGAAGAGCACGGCCAGACGTTAGTCGCCACACTCGGTCACGGCAGAAGG
>CAYGQE010000140.1:0-2407 GCA_964351995.1 uncultured Acidimicrobiaceae bacterium
CTTGTGCTCTCCCGGGCAACTTCCCAAACCCTTCCCGAGGCTTGGCGATGACGGTCCGGGTCACCACCCTCAAAGGGACCGACGCCGGCTCCTACTACGTCGACGCGTTGCCGAACTACTACCTCAACGCCGACGAACCAAGAGGCCATTGGCACGGCAAAGCCGCCGCTGCCCTCGGGCTCAGCGGTGAGGTTGCTGACGACGAGTTCTTGAACCTCATGGCCGGCGCCTACCCCCACGACGCATCACTCCGCCTTGGGCGTGCGTATGGGGAGAACTCTGTTCGTGGGTTCGACATCACCGCGTCAGCACCGAAGTCAATGTCGGTCCTGTTCGCCGTCGGAAGCGATCAGGTGCGTGCGGACGTTCTGGCATCACACGACACCGGCGTGGCGGCGATCATCCAATGGGTTCAGAACACCGCACACACCCGCTTCCGCATCCAAGGCGAGATCGCAACCGTCGACGCCGAAGGGATCGTCGCAGCCACGTTCCGCCAACACACCTCCCGCGCCCTCGACCCACAACTCCACACCCACATCGTCGTCCCCAACCGAGTCCTATCACCCGACGGCCGCTGGCTCGCCCTCGACGCCCGAACACTCAAACTCGACCAACGGACAGCGTCTGCGATTTACCACGCCACCATGCGAACCGAACTCACCGCACGGCTCGGCGTCGAGTTCACCGATGTTGTGAACGGCATCGCCGACATCGCCCACTTCCCGGCCGAAGTGTTGGCGGAGTTCTCGACCCGGACCGCAGCCATCGACAAACGGCTGGACCACAAGATCGACCGGTTCGTTGACACCTTCGACCGAGACCCCACACCCCGCGAAAGGTGGAGACTGGAACGAGAAGCCGTCACCGATTCCCGGCCGGCGAAAGCCAAAGACGTCAACGCCGCTGAGCTCCACACCCACTGGACCGAGCAACTCATCGATCTTGGGATCAGGCCGGGACAGTTGGAGCGGTTCGTCACCGGCCGGATCGGCGGGCGGGCGCTCAGAGACCGTGATTGGGAGATCGCTTGCAACGGAGCGATGAAGGAACTCGAAGAGTCGCAGTCGTCGTGGCGCCCAGCCGAACTCTCACGCGAGATCGCACGGCAACTCCCGACCCACACCATCCAGAACACCGCAGACTTCGTCGACAAACTCGAAGCATGGACCCAACGCACGATCGGCGAACAGTGCGTCGACATCTCCCGACCTGTCCCCCACGGCGACACGGTCCGCCGTGACGGGCGTCCGTACTCTGAACCCGCGACCGATCGGGCGCTCACCACCACGTTCATTCTCGAGCAAGAAGACGACCTCGCCGCCTGGGCCGACCGCCGCTCCCACGTCCCCGCCATCCCAAACACCCGTGCAGCAGAACGATCAGCAGTGGAGTTGTCTGGGCCGCAGTCCCAAGCCGCAGCTGCAGTTGCCGGAGACGCCGACCTCGTCATGATCGTCGGACCAGCCGGCACAGGGAAGACCACCGCCCTGTCCCCCGCCGTCGCTCAACTCCAGGCCGATCGGCGTGTGGTGTTTGGTGTCGCACCGTCCGCAGCAGCCGCCCAAGTCCTCACCACTGAAACCGGCGTCACAGCCGACACGATCGACAAGTTGCTCTACGAACACCAACACCCCGATGGGCCCACGCCACGTTTCGACCTCCCGCCCGGCTCCACGCTCATCGTCGACGAGGCCGGAATGGTTTCGACCAGCCACCTCGCACAACTCACGATCCTCGCCGACCAGAAACACTGGCGGGTCGCCATCGTCGGTGACCCGCTGCAGTTCTCCGCTGTCGGACGAGGCGGCATGTTCCAACACCTCCTCGACACCCACGGCGGTATCGAACTCGATTCGGTCCGCCGCTTCCACCAGCCATGGGAACGATCTGCTTCGCTTCAGCTCCGACGAGGCAACCCCAACATCATCAACGTCTACGACGCTCACGGTCGGATCCATCACGGCACCACCACACGCATGGACCAAACGGCGATCAACGACTGGCTCATCCACCGCAACACCGGCTCCGACGTGTTGCTGTTGGCGCCGTCGAACGAGACCGTCTCCCGCCTCAACCACACCGCCCAACAAGCACTCATCACAGTCGGCCTTCTCAACGGCTCGGGGCTGCGACTCAAAACACCTACCGGTGACCGGCTGCATGTCGGCGACGAAATCGTCACCCGCCGCAACCAACGCACCATCACCACCACCGCCCACCACTCGGTCAAGAACCGTGACCGCTGGACCATCACCACCATCGGCACCGACGGCTCGATCCACGCCAACCGAACCGGCAACACCGCAGAGTCGGTGCGGTTGCCAGCGAACTACGTCCAACAACACGTCGAACTCGGCTACGCCCAAACAAGCCACGCCGCACAAGGACGAACCGTCGACCACGC
>CAYGQE010000141.1:0-2202 GCA_964351995.1 uncultured Acidimicrobiaceae bacterium
TGCCGGTTATCTCGCTGGTTTGGGGCTGTATGGCCCTGTGAATATCGGGCGGTTTCTCGCGTTTCCGCAAAGGATCGAGATCGCCGCGGCGGCACCTCTGTTGCCTTGGCTGTCGAATCAAAACCGGCTTGGCGACGGGTCGGGAACCATGTCGATGGTTCAGGCGTCTATTGGGTATGGACCTACGAGTGTGCTTGGTTGTCGTGATGCTGTGCATGGCCAGCTGCGCGAGCGACACGCAACCGGTCGTTCAGGCATCGTCTGACACCACCGCCGGGGGCTCTGCAGAGACAACGACATCTGCAACGTCTGTCGTCCCGGCGGAGATCGTGTACGCAGCGGACGCGATCCCGGGCCTTGGTCGCTCGTCAGATGCTCAGTTCCGTGATGAGTTCCTCGCCGCTTACCAGGTGTACCGCAGGGAGCTGGCGCTGCATCGCTGCATGGATGACCAAGACATCAGCTACGCGTTGCAAGTGGACTATCCCGGTTCGTTCGAGCCGTTGCTCAGCGATTCGATCAACGCGCTCGGCAACTTCGAACCGATGGTCTCCGATCCTGTGCGAGCGTTGGAGGTCGGACCGGTCGAGTTCACTGATGCGTCGACCATTGTTGTTGAGCGAGTCAACCTCAGCTTTTTCGACGCTGTTGCCTGGAATGAAGATCAGGCCGCAGCGCTCGGGGACCGCTGGTGGCTGGCGAGATACGGCATCACCCTCAGCGAGATCGATGTTGCCGGTGAGGAAGGCTTCGGCAGCGGAGGTTGCGAAGCGAACTACTGGGCAGCTGTTGAGTCGGTTTGGGACCTCCGCAACGAGATCCGACCGTTCCTCGACGCCTACCCGACGGCGGCTCAAGAGCAGTCGTTCACCGATTGCCGTGAAGAGTTCGGCTTCGTCGCTGAGAGTCTCGGCGATCTCGAAGGATCCGACGCTGAGTCAGAAGGCGGTGTCTTCGAAGAATGCTTGCAGAGGTGGGATGCTGCTGGGCAATCAGCGAGGCAGACGGTTGAACAAGATGAGGTGGTCGCAGAGGTCGAGGTGCGCTTCGCTACGCAGATCGCAGGGCAACGCCAACAGTTGGCTGACGCCATGGCCGACCCGATCTTCCTCGCTCTGATAAAGGCCCTGTAGTAATCGAACACGGTCAACGCGAGCCGTCCCGGACGGTTAGGGGTTGTCGAGGAGTTGCTGCCAAGTGTCGGCGTCAGCGTTCACAACGTCAGCAACCGATGGTGCGTCGCTGCTTTGGAGGCCACCGATGATCAGAACTGTCCCACCCAGATACCCGACATCCACGGGTGGCGGGCGATCGATCACACCTGCGTAGAGGACAAGATCGTCACCTGTGATCGCCGAGACCATGTAGATGGCGTCGCTCGCAGCGGCTCGGCACTGCGAACCAGCAGAGCTTCCGGTGAGCGGATCGGTGTTCAGCTGATCGACAACAACGTCCAACTCATCAGAGCTGCGAAAGTCGAAACCGGGAACCGGGTCGGCGATCGGACGGGGCGAAAGCGCCGAGACGATCTCGATGATCGCCTCACGGTCGAGGCCTCGGGCACGCAGGTATCCCTGGGAGCCGTCGGCCAGGGTCCAGGTTGCTTCGGCGTTGCCGTTGTCGAACATACTGACAAAGACGTCAGCGTCGCTGATCACGGTTGGGTCGTTCCCGGCTGGTGTGTCATCACGATCAAAGAACCGTTGGATGAGAGCGAACGGGCCAGCGGGGCCATCGGTTTGGGTAGCGACGACGAGTACAGGGACAGGTTCTGCGCTGGGGCGGGCGAACAACGTCAACGGCTGTTCGTCGAGTTTGAGTGTTTGCTCATCGGCTGAGTAAGCGACGCAGATGGTGGAGTTCACGACGGGTCTGACGATCGTGTCATCAGCGGGTGTTGTTTCGGTGTCCGAGGTTTGGGCCTGCGACGAAGACGTCGGTTCGGTGGTTGTCACCGCCGGAGCATTCGCGGCGGCCGAAGTCAAAGGAAGCGTTGGAGACGGCGAGTCATCGGAACTTGTGCAAGCGACAGCAATCAAGGCTGTGAAGCAGACCAACCCAAGAGTCCTCATCTCACCATCGTTGCTCACCCGACGACCCAGCGTCAGTCGCCAGATGCCGGCCCGGTTGCCCTACCAGACTCAACAGGGAATATCGGTCGCATCCAAGCAGGAGGATCTCACCGACAAACCGCCCCATCTG
>CAYGQE010000142.1:0-1768 GCA_964351995.1 uncultured Acidimicrobiaceae bacterium
CAAGATGCCGGCTATCGAGCGGGTCGGAGGCCGCAGCGCCTCGTGATTATCGGGCGGGTTCTCTCATCTATCGCAAGTGCGTCAGATCCTCGGGCGTGGTTGGTGGCGAACAATCGTTGGAGCTCCACGAAGACCACCCTGTCGGTCAGGGTGGTTCAATGGCTTGCGTAGGGACCTCTCGTGTCGATGGGAACCAAGTCGACGGGAACCAACGAGCCAAACTCAACGTCGAAGGTGGCTATGGGATTGAAGCCTCACATGATGATCGGATTGGTCTTGGCGCTTGCTGTGATGGGTTGTTCCGGACCCGACGGCGATCAGGAGTTGGCTGGGTCGTTCGCTCTGTGTTCCGGAGACTTGCCTCCAGAAGGGGCCGAGCAATCTGAGCTGATCCTCGATGAGGGTTCTGCACCAGCTGGCGGTCAAATCGGAGTTACTTGGCAACCGGCGGACCCTGAAGCGCTATGGGGTCCAGACCTTCTCGCGCAGTGCTGGTCAGGGAGCGATTGGGTCAACGTCTGGATCACTCGTGAATGGATACGCACACGGGCCGGAGCCGAGCTGATCATTCCTGGAGAGGAAACGATGTCCAACGACGAGGGGATCCGTCCAGGTAGCGGGACGTTGCGAATTCCGGTTGAAGCGCCTCCGGGGACATACCGCATAGGCGGTGACCGTTTTGAGGCACGCTTCGAAGTCGACAACTCGCCGCCGATCGCTCAGCCAGACTTCGGCCCAGAACTCGAAGTTGAACTGGTTGGTGAACAGGTCGGTGACTCGTTCTGTGTGCGGCGCACGTGCTGGCCGATCTTCGATAGTTCGGTGACGTCCGGGCCCGCCCGGGTGAAGGGCACGCTCTCGTTGCAAGGGCTTGATCTGTTTGCGTCAGGGCCGCCGTTCCCGGACGAGGGTCGTGTCATCGATTCGAACGCGACAGAAAACGAACTCTTGAGCTGGATGCGTGCTCGGTCGGTCGATGGGCCCACGCAGGGGGCGGGGGACGGGCGGGCAAGAGTCTTCTTTGAAGTAGCAGACCAGGAACTGCTCGAAGCAGTTGAAGCAGAGTTCGGCGACCGGGTCGATGTTGATGCCGGGACGTTGATCTTCAACGCTTCGGTGGAGGACTACGAGGCTCTGCATTCTCAGATCGGGACGAGCCCGGAACCAGAGCCTCGGCTTGAGTGTGCGGGTGAGGTCCAAGAACTGGAAGTGGATGCACTCGGCACCGTCGAAGTCGATGAGTCGTGCCGACTCGCGGCCTATAACCACAACAGTGCCCGGTTGGCCCTTGCATCCCAGCCCGCGCCCGATGCGATGACACTCACGCTTTTGATGCAGGAATGGGACTGCGCCAGCGCCCGCACGCCGCCAGCCGAGGATGTGGTTGTGCTCCTCGACGAGTCAGATGAGCGGATAGCGATCGGAGGTCTGCTCGTCCAGCCGGACGGAAACGAAGCGAACTGCCCGGAGAATCCGACGATCGAAGTCCAAGTCGAACTCGCCCAGCCCCTGGGAGATCGGCCGATCGTGTCCTACCGCGACGGCTCCCCGCTTGGGATCGGACAGCAAGCCATCGACAACAACTGAACTGGGTGTGACCAGCAGCGTGGCGCCAATGCCGTAACGCCTCGGGTACGTCTCAACCCTGCCGCCGGGATTCGGTCGTTATGCGTGGCTCGACGTCGCAGACCGCCACCTATGGCCAGCGCAAGATGCCGGTTCGCGAGCGGGGTCATGGTTCTGGGGCGCTGCGAATATCGAGCGGGGC
>CAYGQE010000143.1:0-1730 GCA_964351995.1 uncultured Acidimicrobiaceae bacterium
TAGGGGCAAGTGCGTCTCTCAAGTGCGCCGTGTTGCTAAGGACGGCTAGGTTGCGATCAATTGGCCTTATTGCAGGTCCCGGCTTCTGACGTTCTTCGACCGTCTCGCGCTCTGCCGGATCGGTGTCGAAGCCTGCGGCACAGAGGAACAACAAGATGGCAAGACCAAACCGCCGCACCCGCTCATGGCGCTTGACTGATCGCTTTTGATTTATTTATGATCATTTATGATCGAGTTTGGGAGGATTCGTCTGAATGCGTCGTATTTTGAGCATAATCGCGCAATGACGGAAAGTTTCCGGCTTGGTGCAGTCCGGCGCCGCAAGATATTGGATCTTGTCGAAGGCCGCGGATCTGTTGCTGTCGGAGAGCTCTCGAATGAGCTTGGCGTTTCCGAAGCTACCATTCGGCGCGACCTAAAGGA
The DNA here is from genome assembly GCA_964351995.1 of uncultured Acidimicrobiaceae bacterium. GTDB lineage: Bacteria > Actinomycetota > Acidimicrobiia > Acidimicrobiales > SZUA-35 > SZUA-35. Next base: position 424 of record CAYGQE010000143.1, read on the forward strand.
GCTTGGCGACACCGGCGCGGTCACGCGAACCCATGGGGGCGTCGTCAACAACGCCAGCGCGTTCACGGACTTGCCCAATGACGAACGCCTCCTGATCCGGTCCGCCGAGAAACGCCGGATCGGCCGGGCCGCGATCGAGCTTTTGGGCGGCGATGAGATTGTCTTCCTCGACGCAGGCACGACCGCGCTGGCCATTGCCGAGAACGCGCATCGCAAACCCGACTGCCGCTATGTCACGACATGCCTGCGCATCGCGTCGCGTCTGCGCGATCAAGGTATCGGGAACTTCTATCTGATCGGCGGGGCCTATATCGGCGTGAACGACTCCTTCGGCGGCCGGCTCGCGATATCGGCGATCCGCTCCCTCTCCTTCGATGTTGCGTTCCTCTGCTGTTCGTCGATCGACCTCGCCCATAACTCGATTTCAATCACGGATGAGAGCTACAGCCAGATCCAGGTTGAGGTCGTCGCTGCCTCGCGCCGCAATATCGTGGTCGCTCACCATGACAAGCTGGACGCAGGCGGTTTCATGCGGACGGCGCCGTTCGACGCCATCGACGCCATCATTACTGATGACGGGATCGACGCAGAGATCCGCGACCGTCTGGAAGGCGCCGGTATCTCGGTGGTGACGGCATGACCGCGCCGGGGATATCGCTTGAGGTTGTGAACCTCAGCAAGAGCTGGGGCGCGGTGGAGGTGCTCCGCGGTGTCAACTTCTCGATCGAGCCCGGCGGTTTCCTGACACTCCTCGGACCGTCAGGCTGCGGCAAAAGCACGATCCTGCGCCTTGTCTCGGGGCTCGACGAGGTCAGCGGTGGCCAGATCCTGATCGGCGGCAAGGACGTCGCGCGGGTCACGGCGGCCGATCGGAACATCGGCATGGTGTTCCAGAATTATGCTCTTTTCCCGCACATGACGATTGCCGAGAACATCTCGTACGGGCTGACTGTTCGGAAAGTGCCGAAGCCCGAGAAGGAAAAGGCCATCGCGCGGGTGGCGGATCTCATGGCGCTCGACAAGCTTCTGGATCGCAAGCCCGCACAGCTTTCCGGAGGGCAACAACAGCGCGTCGCACTGGCGCGCGTGCTCGTGTCCGACCGGCCGCTGGTCCTGATGGACGAGCCCTTGTCGAACCTCGACGCAAAGCTGCGCGTCGAAATTCGGAGCGAGATCCGCTCGCTCAACAAGAAGCTCGGCATCACGGTGGTCTATGTCACCCATGACCAGAGCGAAGCGCTCTCGATGTCCGACAAGGTCGTGCTGATGAACGCAGGCGAGGTCAGCCAGGTCGGCACCCCGCAAGA
>CAYGQE010000144.1:0-1716 GCA_964351995.1 uncultured Acidimicrobiaceae bacterium
CTCGATAGCCGGCAATATGCACGTAGTCGGGTCACCGTGCGGCGACCGATCAGGGCCTGTCGTCGGTCTGGTGTTTCCTGCCCAGATCGGATGGGGCTGCCTGCTCGTAAGCAAACGCGTAGTGTCGACAGATGGCCGTGCCAACTGACGACGATCAAGCCGAAGCGATACGTCGATTACTCCTCGGCATCAGAGACGGCGACAACCCGTTCGAGTTGATCGCTGCTGTGGCTGACCTCCATATCCGAAGGAACACCTTTCCTGGCGAAGTCTTCCTCCAACTCGGCGCCGAAGCACTCGCTCTGGCCGGCATCGACCACCGTCACAAGATCGACCACGAGCACCTGCTCGCAACACACCTCCCCGAGGTTCCGGTCAAGGGCAAGGACCGAAAACGAGTGCACTACGCGCTCATGACGACGTTCGCCGTTCACGGCGGACTCGAGGTCGACCTGTTGGAAGAAGTGACTTACTGGATCGAGGAGTACTGGCGCTACGCGCTCTTCGCCGCAGTGGCTGTGCTCCGCATCTGCGCTGATCACACGAACACACCAATCGCCGAGCTCGCAGACGCACTGGCGGAAAAGCACAACGTCAGCCTCGACGAATAGGCCGCCAGACGCAGGGTCGTCTGCGCCCGGGGCTGTGCTTCGGATGGCATCGTTCTTCGGGGCGTGCCGATGCATCTCTTCTCACCATCAACGAGGAGACAGAGATGATCAACGAACAACCGACGTCCACCATGTTCGGGCAACTCGGGTTGCCCGAACGCAACCCGGACCTTGGAGACCTCAAACTCAACCGTGCAATCGCCGGGTTCTTGGCCGCCTACTCCGGGCGAACACTCGCCGCGTACCGGCTCGACCTTCGACAGTGGATTGCCTGGCTCGGCGAGTTCAACACCGACCCATTCGCTGTCGAACGGGCCCACATTGAACTCTTCGCTCGAACGTGTGAAGAACGAGGCAAAGCACGTTCCACGGTCGGGCGGCATCTGTCGACGATCTGCGGGTTCTATCGATACTGCGAACAAGAACGACTGATCGAACGCGACCCAGGGGCCCACGTTCGACGACCGAAACAGGACTACGAATCCACCACGCTCGGGCTGGACCGCAACGAACTCGGCGCGTTCCTCGTCCAAGCCGGCCTGAGCGGCGGCCGAGACCACGCCCTCGCATCGCTGCTTGCTTTGAACGGTCTGAGGATCTCCGAGGCGCTTGGCGCCGACATCGAAAACCTCGAGTACAACCGCGGCCACCGGACACTGTTCATCCACCGCAAAGGCAACAAGACTGCGACCATCCCGCTGGCTCCGAGAACGTCCCGCTCGATCGATCTCTACATCGGCGAACGAGAAAGCGGTCCGATCTTCCTCAACGCCGACGGAACCAAACGGCTCGACCGCCACGCCTCAGCACGGATCGTTCGCAGACTCGCAAAGCTCGCTGGCGTCGACAAGCGGATCTCGCCCCACTCGCTCCGACACTCATTCATCACCGCCGCCCTCGACGCAGGAGTCCCGTTGCGAGACGTGCAAGAGGCCGCGTCTCACTCGGACCCGCGCACGACCATGCGCTACGACCGGGGCCGAGGATCCCTCGACCGGCACGCCACCTACATCGTGTCAACGTTCGTCGCCGGAGCCAGCCGTTGAACAATATGGGATGCCGTCGGCCCTCGTTGGGGTCGGCGGCATCACCCGCATATTGCCGG
>CAYGQE010000145.1:0-1649 GCA_964351995.1 uncultured Acidimicrobiaceae bacterium
TGCCGGCTATCGAGCGGGTTGTCAGCCGAAGGGCGCCGGGATTATCGGGCGGGGTCTCTCAACTACTGCACGTGCTTGACATCGTCGGGCAGTTAGGGGGCAACCGACCTTCGGATGCTGTGGCCTGGCCGGTCCACCCAGTCCAAGTCGCTGTGATCACTCGGTCCACGAGCCGGATCAACCTCCCGCCTTCCTTGCCTGCAAGTCGTAGTCTTTCTCGATGGCGTTCGAAGTGTTCGGAAGCTGGTGGGCGCCCGGCGCTGACGCCGACAAGGTGTCCGGCGTACTTCGGATGCGTGATTTCCAACAGCCCGAGCTTGAGCTCGTGGGCTCCCACTTTGGGTTTGGCCGCTCCGAGAAGCCGAGGAAGACACAACCTGGCTCTGACGGGGCTGATGCTGTCCCGCTGATTCTCGGCGAGGTGCTCGACTTCGGGCCGGTCTCTCTCTTCGGCTGTAGAGACGCTGGGTTCACGGGGATGGGTGGGACAGGAGGCAGCGTTCTCTTCCGAGCCGAATACGCCACGTTGGGTGGAGGCTTGTGGCTGAGTTCAAGGGATGAGAAACACTTCCGCCGTATCGAATTGATCGTTCCAGCTCTTGCCGAGATGATCGGCGACAGGCCAATCAGAAACAACGACCCCAACTACTTTGGCCTATTCAACGGTGATGAGGTCCACCTAACGATCGACGATTGCCGAAAGGAATGGCCTGGCCCTGACGTCTCAGTTTCATGGGAGTACAAGCGGTCCGGCACTTCCGCACCCGGTCGCGTCGTGGTTGAGTCAGAGCCAGCAGTTGTCTTTACGAGCCGACATCCAAAGAGCCTGTCGTTCTGGTTCGACAACTGGATTTGGCCAACCCAGAAGCTGATTCTGCTGGCAACAGGCCAATCTCCGGCGGTATCGAGAGTGGATGGCTACCACCGAAAACACCTCGGCGATCGCGACTACTTCAACGCCCGAAGTCAGATCTTCTTCCCCGCTATCGGCGAACGCGATGACACCGCTCAAAAGGACCACCGATCCCCAACGTTGACCGCCGATCACATCATCCGCTCGAGAGCAACCATGGCGAATCTGCTGACGAACGTGATCGAGACCGAAGAGACACATCCACTGTTCACGTCGCTCATCCTCGGCTGCCTCGGAACGCCAGACCGGCCCCTCCGCAATCGACTCCTCGACGTGACAAGCGGACTCGAGGCATTCGACTCCGTAGCGAACCCGGTGACCGACACAGAGCGCGAGTCCCACGCAGCCGCCTACGAAGCTGTCCTGCGAACTCTGTCCTCGACCGAAACCGCACAACGACGGTTCGCAAGACAACACCTTCGAAAGTCGCCAGATTCGAGCCTGGAGCAACGCATCCACCGATTGATGAAGCAATCCGGCTTTGACCCCAAGGTCGAGCCAACTCCGAACGCGATCGCCACCACAAGGAATCTCGTCGCCCATGGAAAGGCCATCGACCAGCCTCAGTTGAAAGCCGTCTACGAGCGGACGTTGGACCTCGCCCGCATCGTCTTGTTCAACGAACTCGGCGTTGAACCTCGTCACGGCCCACCACAGCGCTGAGTGAGGTGAGCAATATGCGCTGCGTCGACAGTGACCGCCGTACCGGCTCAGCCGCCCTGTCTGCCGGCTATCG
>CAYGQE010000146.1:0-1642 GCA_964351995.1 uncultured Acidimicrobiaceae bacterium
GAACCGGCACTATTCGCCGTTTGGCCGAGAAGGGTAAGGCCCTTGGAGGCACGCATAACGTAGGCGCGGAGTCCCAACCCCGGCCCGCCCCGGGGCTCTAGGGAACGGCTTGTCCGGAGTACCGAAGAATCACCGGTAGATCCACAAGGATGCGGCCGAACAGGATCTCTGCGGCGCAGGTCGCTGTCGTCTACCTCGCCCGCAGTCGCCATGACTTGCGTGTCGTTCACCAGCGCGCTGCCGTCTGTTCGCACCAGCCACCTACTCTCAGGCGCATGAGACACGGCGCTGCGTTTGTCATCCTGCTCGCGCTTGCGGGCTGCACGAACACCAGCGAACCCGACGACGCTGCTAACGCGGTCGCGTCGACCGCAGCAGGAGGCACTGAGAGCTCCTTCGGCACCGAGCCAACGACAACCCTGCCGCCCGACGACGCCGTCGCTGCTGTCCCTGTCGTGTTGGACGTGCGAGAAGGCAGGACGTGGTCAACCGATATCGCAACCACGCAGGCCGAACTCGACCTCTTCATCGCGGAGTGGGCTCTCGACCCGGTTGAGTTGGAGCCCGGGTCCGCCGTCTTGTCGTTCGTTCTCGCCGAATCGAGCACACCTGAGTGCGCCATCGGCGAGTTCATCGGCCTTCGCTTCGACGATCGAGTTGCGACCGTGTTCCCCGTCTTCGGGCCTCGACCGTATGAACTGTTCGAGTCCGACGACGACATCGTCTGCAACTCTGATGCGAACCCGTCCGGCTATCTGCTGCTGGTCCAGATCGACGATCTTCCTCCAAACGACTTTCGGCTGGATCTCGAACCGTCGTTCACTCCGACATCTGCAGCAACACTTGTTGATCAGGATCGACGCTCCGATGACCCGTTCGGCGGGTTGAACGTTCTCGAACCAGCTGCCGGTCTTGGGATCGGCGACTCCGGTGTCGCTCTTCGTTTGCCCACCGATTGCGGCCCAGAGCTGTTGTGGTTTGATCTCGATGGAGCGTTGTGGGCGTCTGACTACGGCCCAGCGTGGGAAGCAGCGACCGGCATTCGCGGTTTCCCTTCGAGATGGGAGTCGTCCATCACCGGTTCCAATCGGATCGACGTCGTTCTCCGCCGCACCTCTCTCACGATGATCGAAGCAACACCCACCAGGGGTGGTGAACCACTGACCTACCAGAGACTCGACAACGAACAGCTTGAGCAATGCGGCTAGCACTGCACCAAAGATCTGCCAGCATTCCCTGACCGGTTCAGTGTGATCGTTCGGGTGCATACTTGGCCAGGTGAATGCAGATCGTCGTCGCCTGCTCGTTGTTGTTGCCGGTGCGGTGTGTTGGGCGCTAGCGAACTCGGTGAACCAGTGGATGAAGACACGAGGCCCTGAGGGCGGCTGGTTCAACTACGCGCCGAGCAACACAGTGGCGGTGACGACGTCATCTGGGTGGATCGTGCGTGAGTTGCTGGTGTGGCTAGTAGCGACTGCCGTCTGGTTCGCGATCAGTGGCTGGCTGCTCAAGCGCTCAGACCAAGACTGATCGCATCGGCCGTCACGAGCCTCGACCGGGTTGGCGCGCCCTTGCGGCCGACGAGCGACTCCACTCGATAATCACGACGCCGACCGACTCTCAACCAGCGCGATAGCCGGCA
>CAYGQE010000147.1:0-1613 GCA_964351995.1 uncultured Acidimicrobiaceae bacterium
TCGGTTCGCCATGGGAGAGGGAAGCAAGTGGCGACCGAATACGCAGATGATCTGGGAGTCATCGCTGAGCGACGGCTGGCTCGCTCTAGCGAGGATTGTGGTTCTGAGCACTTCGAGGCTGACGTGTCGGCCAACTGCCGGGCATTGAGCGCGTCGAGGTTGATCCGTGGATAGCTGGCGGATTGAGATTGGGAGCGACGGCTGCCCTGCGCTTGAGGGGGCGCAGCGCATGCACGCTGAGGTGTATCAAACGTTGGGTTTCCTGCTCGCAAGCCAAACCGTTGACCATCGCGGCATCGTGGTGGACAAGTGGTCCGATATGGCTGTCCACTTCGCGCTCTACAGAGGCTCCGACCCTGTCGGCCACTTGAGAGTAATTCCCCGATCGGGCGAGGTTTTGCTCCCAGTTGAGCACTTACAGCCCTCGGTGGAGATTCCTGAAACGACTCGGGAGGTTTCGTTTCTTGCGGTGGGCGGCGAGCACGCCATCGGGCTTGAGTCCGCCAAGATGCTCTACAAGGAAGCCTTCTACCACTCCTATGACGCTGGTTGCACACATTGGGTTGGCATCGTTGAGCTCCCATTGCTCCGGATACTCACGCGGGTGTTCAAGTTCCCTTTCAAAACGACGGGCAGTGAGATGGTCTACGGCGACGCGATCACGGTCCCTGCACTAATGAAGCTGGAAGATGCGGTGGAAGCGCAGCGCAGCGGCGTGATCTCCGGCTGGTTCGCCAGATGAATCTGCGCCGTACCTGGATCGCTGCGGTTGTTGGGTACTCAGCCCTGCGCGCAGTCCTCGCTTGGGGTCTGTTCCGCGACTACGGCGTAAACCCATGGATCTTTGGGATCATTGATGTGGGCACCGCCGTGCCATACGCGACAGCAATCGCCGATCTCACCAACTCAATCGTGCGGTCGGCGACCGTTGCAGCTCTTAAACACGCAGCGATCGCTGTGGTCACCTTCGTCGCCCCCTACGCTTACATCTGGTTCGCGGCCGAGGACGCCCCGACTGATCTTCGAGGCGGACTAGCCGTCCTTGCCATCTGCCTTTTCCTCGCAGCCGTCGTCGGTCTCGTAAGGAAGACCCGCATCGCCCGGCTCGACCTTGCAAACGCACCGGCAACGCAACAATGACCTGAACCTCACGGGGGCGCCGGTTCGCCACAAGATTGGGGTGGGGTCATCGTCTGCCGGCACCGAGGCTGATCGCGGGTGCGGCGATGTTCTCGCAGCTCGGCCGGGCCTGCTGGCAACAAACGTGTCACCAGAGGCAAACCATGGCGTTCTGGCCAAAGTATCACGTATGAGCCCCGCAGGGTGAGACAGCGTCCGTACCACCTATGTGAGACGGCATATCCCCTGGTCACGAGCGGTTGGAGCGGTAGCCCTCGGGTGTCCGTTTGGGGAACCCCAACTGAGACGCCTGAAAGTATCGGACGACGCCGTCATGGACCTTCACCGACTGACTGTTTCGAGGGCGCTGACCAGGGGATACGCAGCTCGTTTGCCGCTGTTGACACGTTTCCTACCATAAGGCCGAGTAGCGGGGACTACTCCCCGGTGATGTGTGGTGTGGTGGGGACTAAGAACCTTGCTCATTGAGAAGC
>CAYGQE010000148.1:0-1607 GCA_964351995.1 uncultured Acidimicrobiaceae bacterium
GCCGCAAGATCTTGGCGAAATGGCACAGCACGTGGTGGACATGCCCGGCGTGGCGCTAAAAGGCATTGGGGCAAACTTTGCATGTCTCAGCGGTATCGCGCCAGAAGTAAGCAAGATGCAGAGGCTATCTGCGCTTGCAAATGACGTTGAGGGGCAATGTGGGCTTTTCCTCCAGACCGTATCTGGCGGCAACTCCTCAAACCTGTCTTGGGCGCTTGGGGAACATGCCACCGGTCGGATTAGCGATCTAAGGCTCGGCGAAGCAATACTTCTTGGCGTTGATCCGATCACCGGGGATCAGTTGGGCGGTATGTTTAGAGATGCCATTATGCTTGTCGCCGAAGTTATTGAGACGGGTACCAAGTCTGTGCGACCATCAATAAGCTTTGCTGATCCCACCTTTGCAAGACTTCGCCTTGTACCAAACGCCGTAGAAACCATACGGTTGATTCTTGCCATTGGGTATCAGGACACGGACGCGGCTGGGCTTTTAATGCCTCCCGGAAATGCGTTTATTGGCGCAACAAGCGATCATCTTGTCGTTGGTACCAAACTGGCGTCGCTTTGCATTGGATCAGAAATGCGGTTCCAGATGAACTATGGCGCCTTGATGCGCGCTATGGCCGCCCCAGATATCAAGATAAATCTACGCCATGATCCATCTGCGCCAAACGTGCGCGACGCGCATGGCCCCAATAAACAACTCGTACTGGCTTGAATGATTTTATTATGATGCCCCGTACGAAACAAACGAGGAGAATGCCCGTTGGCAAGATTGACAAAGATAAGCGCGTTCAAAGTGCAAGCTTCCAAAGTGGAAACGCCTATGGACAAGACCACCCGTATCGCTCGGAAAATGGTTGTCGATGAAGCTAACCAACGACAGGTTAAGGTTGACCGTCTTCGAAATGCGCGCCTCGAAAGGGAAGCGAACACACCGGCGAAGTCATCGCGATAGCGAAAAAGACAATTTCATCCAAAGCAGTTGCCAAGCTATTAAAATATCTCCGCCCGCGCTTGTTCAAGTGTCAGTGGCGAAATGACAAACGCGAAGGATTTACCCATGACGCATGCAGACGAGGGCTCAACAAAAGTTCACTATATCTGTCAGACTTATGTGGAACAGAAGCCGGCGTTTGAAGGGCAAGCAAGCCTGAAGATTGGAAAGCAATTTCAATATTCAACGGCGGTTGAAGCTCAGAATCGAGCCGAACGGGAAGCTCAGTCCGTAGATTGCGTGGGTGCCGATGCCTATATGGTCAGTGAGGACCCAAACAGTGGCGAAGTCGGGTCGCCCAGCTTCCTTGTCAGGCTCGGGAATGTCCCTGAGCTTGATGATTTCTAGAATACTGCATCGGGACTCGGCTCGGCTCGGCTCGGCTCGAAAAACACCTGAAACGCGACAAAGCGTCCGACAAGGACGTACATTTTACTGCCCGTCCGTTGAAGCCGCCCTTTTGGGCAGAGACATTGCCTGTTGCGTTGCTTGAGCAGCGTAACGCCAGGAGAGGAGCTCGTCGAGGCGTGTGATTTTGTGGTTGGCGATTTGGGAGAGGACCCATGTGAGCCAGGCTTCGGGGTCGACATCGTTCATCTTGGCGGTCTCG
>CAYGQE010000149.1:0-1542 GCA_964351995.1 uncultured Acidimicrobiaceae bacterium
GCAGTGTTCTACCTCGCCTGGTCACACCCGGGCCGATGCCGGAGCGAAGCAGCGTTCGCTCGACTCGGCGGAGCCGCACCTATCGAGATGACCTCCGGCCTGAACCAAGACCGGCACCGACTCAACCGAGGAGGCGATCGCAAACTCAACTGGGCGCTTTACTTCGTCGCGGTCACCCGTCAACGATGCTGCCCCGAGACCAAGGCATACATGGACATGCGAACCAGCCAAGGCAAGACCGAACGAGAAGCAACCAGATGCCTCAAACGATTCATCGCCCGACGAGTCTGGCGACTCCTCGAACACCCAGAAATACACCTTGACAGACATAGAAGCATCGGGTTGCGCGATGTATCACAATTCGTCATACTCATCGAATGGCAAAGGCAATCTCGGTACGGCTTGATGAAGAAACAGAGCGGGCACTCCAAACCCTCGAGGCTTCCGGGCTGAGCCGGTCAGACGCGATCCGCTCCTCGCTCATCTCTTCAGCTGCCCGGCTTCGACGCGGTCGAGAACTTGCAGCAGAGGTCGCTGCACTCGACGCCGACCCAGCCGACCGCGAAGAGATGGCGGCAGTCGCATCGGTGATGGAGTCCATGCGTGCGTCGGGGTGACGTCTACCGGTTTCGCATGCCCAAAGGGGTCGGACACGAACAGCTCGGCGTGCGATATGGAGTCGTTCTGCAGGCCAATGAACTGTTGCCGCGCACGGTAGTGATCGTTGCCCCAACATCGAGGAGCGCACAGCCAGCATCGTTCCGGCCCGAGATTCAAGTCGCGGGCGAATCGACGCGTGTGCTCGTTGAGCAGATTGGTGCGGTTGATGTGCAACGGCTTGGCGAGCCGATGGGCCAGCTCGCAGTCGACGAAATGTGGTCTGTTGAAGATGCTCTCTTCACAGTGCTCGGGTTGAACTGACCCTGGTCATTCGGCGCTACTCACGGATTTGTCTGAGTTGGGCACCACGACAACTGGAGTTGCCCCGCCATAACGGACACGATGACGACGGCTCGTCTCTGAGCGATACCCGTGCCACGCCTCACACGGCGAAGTTGGGGATCACCGTCACATTGATGCTCCTATGGTTGTCAAGGATCATTTTTTTGGGCGTTGGATCGGTGGAGTGGCACGACAGGGATGAGGCACTCGGATGTTGAGGCCAGGCTTGTGAGAGTAGGCGGTGAAAGTCCGGATCTTGTCCAACCATCGAGATACAAACGACTTGCTCCAGCGGCCGCCAGCGGAACCCGTCTTCGATCTGTCGAAGCTCGAGTTCTTCGTAGGCGTCGGCTCCAGAATCGACGGGTGAAACCTCAACGAACAGCGTCTCAAGGTCTTGCCACCCAGCCTCGTTGAGAAGCTGGTCGAGTTGGTCCTTTGAGTCGGGATCGAGTCGACTCTTCAGAAGCACAGAACACGTTGGCCCAGTCATCGCCAGGACAGTAGGGCAATCGCCGCGAGATCCGGCCAATTTTCAACTGCTGATATGCGCTGACCCTTCAGGCAAACAGCATCGGATCTCCTATCCGCGTTTGCCGG
>CAYGQE010000150.1:0-1520 GCA_964351995.1 uncultured Acidimicrobiaceae bacterium
TATGGGCGACACATCGTGATGAACTCACGGCCGGCTCCCGCACAATTTGCCGGATCGAGGGCGGTCATCGGGCGTCAGCAGGATGTCGATATGCGTGGGATTGAGCCGCGATCGACGATGGCAAATCGAGTCCGACTACTCATCGTTTGGCACCGTCGTTGTGGGCTCGGGGACTGGAGTGGCTGCTGAATTCGGTTCTGTCGGTTGAGCTGGAACCACGCCGCAGTCGGCGTCGTCAGAACCGTCGATTCCGTGACACACACGGTGGTATTCCTCTGTCGACAGCGGCGGCAACGGAACAACGTCGGGGCCGACTCCGAAGATTTCAACGTCACCGATTCCATAGTCGCCATCGTCCCACTCTTCGAGAGTGAAGGCTTCTCCTGCGAGAATCCATTCGCTCTCCCAGGAACTGCCGTTCCATTCCTCGAGACGCCAGCCGACTCCTCTGGATTCTGCGAGTTCGCTTCCTGATTCGAACCTGAGCAGCGCCGACTGTCGATCTTCGGTGAGCCCGACGGTGAATGCTTCGTCAAATTCGGGGGGTGGAAGCGTCACAGGATCGTCGTTGGCAGCGGAAGTGCAAGCGGTGAGAGTCAAGATGAGCAATGCGGAGATCCCTGAACGAACGGTCATTTCTGTTTGACGTTCGCAACCGGTCTTCGGTTCCCGTGTTTCCGGCGCTAGTTGGGTCTTGCTCCTTGGACACGTTGACACTCGGCCAGGAGTTGATTCGACGTACGGGCATGGCGAGCCGCCATCGAGCGCGAGCCTGTGAGCTGCACCATGTGCCGGGTCTGCTCGGGTCTCCGATGCGGCGCTGACGACGATGTGCGTGGTTCGCGGCTCGTTGCATCTCGGTCAACCACGACTCGGGCCGAACCACTCGAGCAACTCAGTTCACCAACTTGGCCCAAGGTCGAGCTCGACGCCGAGGAGCACGACCGACCCGTCGGCAAGCGCTTGGCCAAGGACGGAGATCCCGGCAACGAGTCGACCTGTTGTGATGACGACTCGGTAGTCGGGACGGCCAGGCACGACTTGTGTCAGTTCCTCGAAGCGCAGAGCGAAGTCGTCCTCGATAGCGGCGAGCTCGAACCGGAGGAAGTCGAGACGAGACGGCTCACCGTTTGGGCCCCGCTCCTCGCTGAGTTGGGAGTCGAGTTGATCCAGAAATCGGGCGTCAACTCGGACAGGCCGTCGTTCGGTCACCGCTCGGTATTTGCGGCAGGTTCGCTTGCGCTGATGTGGTCGTGAACGTTGGCCCGAACGCGATCGAGGAAGGCGGGTGGTACGTCGTCTAGGTCGGTCACGATCCCCGCCCGGATGATCTCGTTGCGCTCAGCCGCGCTGAGCCGTTCAAGTTCCTCGGCCGTCCAGATCTTTGAATCTGCCATGCATTTCATCGTAGTGGCGAGCAGTGACAGCCACTGAACGCTCAACAACTCAAGACCACGAGCAACCGCTCGATATTGTTCCAGCGCAGCCCGGGCAACACCCATCAGATAACGGCACTTATG
>CAYGQE010000151.1:0-1344 GCA_964351995.1 uncultured Acidimicrobiaceae bacterium
TGCCGGTTATCGCGCTGGCAGGTAGCCGGGAGGCGGCGTGATTATCGAGTGGGGTCTCTCATTCACCGCAATGGTTGGGCTGCTTGGTCCTTCGAGCGTCTCGGACAGTGGCACGCTCGACTGCGCAGAGCTGTCAGACCCTCGTTGCAGCAATTGGCCGAATCTCGCCACCGTCATGTGAGATCTCGATTCGATCGAAATCACTTGCGAGATGAAGCCCGCCGTCGAAGTGTTCCAGCGCTTCGTGTCGCACGTCAGCGACCGTGAGACCGGCGCCGTTGTCTGCGTAGCGCGGGCTGAAGTGGGTGAGTATCAGGTTGCGGACATTGTGCGCCGTTGCTGCCGAACCCACGCGTGCGGCGGTGCTGTGGCCTCGATCATCTCCGAGTGCCGCCAGGATCGGTTCTGTATAAGTCGCTTCGTGCACAGCGACATCTGCGCCCTGGGTCTGCTCGAAGAGCTCCGCTGGTGCTGCGTTGTCGCCCGAGATCACGATCCGCCTACCAGGGCGCGTGGGTCCGGTGACGGTACGTGATTCAACTCGGCGACCGTCAGGAAGCTCGACTGATCCACCGCGTTGAAGCTGGCCGAACAGCGGTCCATCGGGTACCCCGGCCTCACGCGCTGCTGCGACGTTGAACTCTCCTGGCCGATCGCGCTCGCGCATAGACCAAGCGAAGCTCGTCACTCGATGAGTGAGCGGAATTGCATCGATCGTCAAGTCCGTGTTGTCGATCACCTGCGCACCTTCGGGGCCGATTTCGTGAATATCCAGTTCGTAGTTGAGATATGTGCTCGATGCAGTCAGGACCGCGTCGAGCATCGACCGCAATCCCTGCGGCCCGTAAATCGTGAGCGGCGCTGTCGCACCTTCCATCGACCGCGAACCCAAGAGTCCAAACAGCCCGAAGCAATGGTCGCCATGCAGATGGCTAATGAAGATGCGTCGGAGTTTCGACAGCGACAGCGAGGTTCGGAGGAGTTGGTGCTGGGTTGCCTCGCCGCAATCGAACAGATCCCAGTAGCCGTCGACGCGGAGCGCGAGGCCGGTGACGTTGCGGCTGATGGTCGGGGTACCCGACGATGTACCGAGAAAGGTCAGCTCCATCCGGTGTTTGTAGCACGCAGCCGCACAACACGACTTCAAGTTTGCGAGGGTTGAGGGTCACGCTCAGGCGCTATCGAATTAGGGGTCGAGTTGCACCCACAGCACGGTCACGACAACGCGTCATTCCCTGAGCGTTATGAGTGGCAGCACCTTGTTGGGCAAGCGTCTTCACCGCACCATCTGCCGGCTATCGCTCGGGTTCGAGGCCGTGGTGCGCTGAGATTATCGAGTACTGC
>CAYGQE010000152.1:0-1270 GCA_964351995.1 uncultured Acidimicrobiaceae bacterium
GCCGGTTAGCGCGCTGGTTGGAGGCTGGGCGGCGCCGACAATATCGAGCTGGATTGGGGCAACGCCGTTGTGCCGATACGGGTCTTCGACTGCGACCGAACCGTCGCAGCTAGGCCGAGGTTCTTCGAACATATTGAAGAAATCGTCTGGGGTGCCGACGTTGAGTTACTGGCTCTGCGAGGGACTTGGGAGGTTCACGGATGCCGTTCGATTTCCTTGCGTGGTCCCGTGAGAGAGCTGAGGAGTTCTTCGATGAGTACCGAGAGGGGATTCCGGCACGATTCGACACGTTCGTCGAAGCAGTGCGGGCGGGCGGCGGGCCAGCCGGTGCTGTCACGTCGCTGGAGCCATCTGGCCTGGTTGAGGCGTGGGCTTGGTTCGTCGAGACCTATGGGAGCGAGCAACCGCTCGCTCCGATTAGCGATGCTGGCTTCAGTTGCGAGGCGCCGTTCTGGTTAACGCCGGTTGAGTGGTACCGGGTCGGGCCCGAGGGCCTGTATGTCGCATCGGGTTTCGGCTCTTGGGTCCTGATGCTGCTGCGCGACCGGTTCGACATGTTCCCGCTGCAACTCGATCTCGATCCTCGATCGGGCACTCAGAACAAACCTCTTGTCCCGAGCGGTGGCTTCCCGGATTCTGTTCTGGGAGGCATGGCTCGCCGAGTGTGCGATCCGCAGTGGTACCCGCAGTATCGAGAGCCGGAGTTCCTGCTCGACTACTTCAACAAGGCACTGGCAGATTGTGAGAAGCAGGTCGCGAAGGGTTTGTTCGTGGAAAGGATGACCAATCGGTTCCCTGGTGCGGCCCCTCCAGAAGTCAATATTGGATTGGACGATGTCGGCGATGTCGAGGCCGAGATCGAATTCGACGAGTTGATCGAGTGGCCGCGCCGGGAGCGATTCGAAACCGGACTACGGGCATCGGCGCTGCTGCGAGGAGTGCGCTCGAGTGACGATCGTGAAGCGATGTTCGTGACGTGGCACGGCGACATCGAGGACTTCCGCTCTGAAGTTGCTCGGATTTGGGAGCAGAGCCGGAAGGCCTGAGCGTGTCCACAGCGAGCGTTTGCCTGCTGACGGATCAGTTTCGGCGAGCGAAGCGCCCCTGGGGTGAAGACTGCCTTGCCCTTTCAGGGGATGGAGCAATGGCAGATCGCAGGATGGAATTGCCCCGCCGGCCTGGACACGACTGAACACCAGTCGCTGAGCGATATGCGCTGAGCGGCCTCGCCCTCGGCCGCCGCTGGAACCGCTCAAGATGCCGGCTATCG
>CAYGQE010000153.1:0-1236 GCA_964351995.1 uncultured Acidimicrobiaceae bacterium
GCGAAATTCCTTGTCGGGTAAGTTCCGACCTGCACGAATGGCGTAACGACTTCCCTACTGTCTCAACCACAGACTCAGCGAAATTGAAGTACGAGTAAAGATGCTCGTTAGCTGCAGAAGGACGGAAAGACCCCGTGGACCTTTACTACAGCTTGATATTGGTGTTTGATCTTAATTGTGTAGGATAGGTGGGAGACTAGGAAGCGGGCGCGCTAGCGTTTGTGGAGTCATCGTTGAAATACCACCCTGTTAATATTGAACATCTAACTTAGGCCCGTTATCCGGGTCGGGAACAGTGTCAGGTGGGTAGTTTGACTGGGGCGGTCGCCTCCCAAAGAGTAACGGAGGCGCTCAAAGGTTCCCTCAGACTGGTCGGCCATCAGTCGTTGAGTGCAATGGCACAAGGGAGCTTGACTGCGAGACTGACAGGTCGAGCAGGTGCGAAAGCAGGACATAGTGATCCGACGGCGCCGTATGGAAGGGCCGTCGCAAACGGATAAAAGGTACCCCGGGGATAACAGGCTTATCTTCCCCAAGAGTCCATATCGACGGGAAGGTTTGGCACCTCGATGTCGGCTCATCGCATCCTGGGGCTGAAGCAGGTCCCAAGGGTTGGGCTGTTCGCCCATTAAAGCGGTACGCGAGCTGGGTTTAGAACGTCGTGAGACAGTTCGGTCCCTATCCTCTGCAGCCGAAGGTGATTTGAAGAAGTCTGTCCCTAGTACGAGAGGACCGGGATGGACGCAGCTCTCGTGTGCCAGTTGTTCCGCCAGGAGCATGGCTGGTTAGCGACCTGCGGAAGGGATAACCGCTGAAAGCATCTAAGTGGGAAACCCGTTCTAAGATGAGATCACCCACCGGGTTAACCGGGTAAGGTCCGTGGTAGGTCACCACGTTGATAGGCCGGACGTGTAAGCACAGTAATGTGTTCAGCCGACCGGTACTAATAGACCGAGGGCTTGTGTTATTACAGCTCGTGCTCGCTGTGGAATTCTCAAGTTGTTGAGTGTTCTTCGCTATGAAATATTTTGTTCGCCGTCCTGTCGTGGACCGGACCGGCTTCCACTGTTGGTGGGGTTGGTTGTGTCTCTGGGGCTTGGTTTCGGTGGCGATAGCGGAGGGGTCACACCCGTTCCCATTCCGAACACGGAAGTTAAGCCCTCCTGCGCCGATGGTACTTGGACGGAGACGTCCTGGGAGAGTAGGTCGCTGCCGGATTTCTTTGGTTGGCCCGTC
>CAYGQE010000154.1:0-1231 GCA_964351995.1 uncultured Acidimicrobiaceae bacterium
CTGGACTTGGCTCATTTACTTAGACAAAAATCATAGATTATAGAATCTATAGAAGGAGTCTAAAATGAGTAAGAAGAAACGTGAGTATGAAGTTGACTTTAAGATTGATGCAGCAAGGTTAGTAGAGGATCAAGGCTACACAATAAAAGAAGCAGCGGAACGCTTGGGGATACCTTTAGCTAATGTAACAAGATGGCTCAGGCAATATAGGAACGGCCAACTTGTAAGTGGTCAAAAGAGAGCGCAGGCTACAGCAGAAGAAGTGCGTGTTAAAGAGCTTGAGTCTGAAGTAAAACGCTTAGAGATGGAGGTAGCGATCCTAAAAAAGGCCGCAACGTACTTTGCGAGGCAGATGACGTGAAGTATAGATTTATTGCTCATCATCAAACTGAATTCAGGATAGGACTCATGTGCCAACTGCTCAAGGTAGCCAGGAGTAGCTATTATGCTTTTTCTAAGCTTGCAGTTAAAGAACCGAGTAAACGCCAGCTAGACAATCAGATCTTGTTAGAGAAAATCAGAATCATCTTTGAGAAGAATAAAAGCCGCTATGGTAGCCCTAGAATCCATAAAACGCTCTTACAACAAGGCGACCGCTGTTCCTTAGGTCGAGTTAAACGCTTAATGCGAGCTGCTGGGCTTTACGCCATTAGTAGCAAGAAATACAAAGCTAAACAAGAAAAATCTGAGATTAAAGAGACTAAGAATCTTTTACTAGAGCCAAGCAATAGAGCAACGACAATAAACCAAGTTTGGCATAGTGACATCACTTACGTGCCAACCGATGAGGGCTGGCTTTACTTGGCAGGTAGCATGGACAGCTTTTCAAAAAGGATTGTGGGATATGCCATGGCTGATACTATGAAAACAGACTTAGTTATCCAAGCCCTTCGCTCTGCTGTCAATAGACGTAAACCCAAAGCGGGTTTAATCCATCACAGTGATAAGGGGTCGCAATACACAAGTTACCTCTTTCAAGCTGAACTTAAAAGCCAGAACATGCAAGCCAGTTTCACGGGTACAGGTGCCTGTCTTGATAACGCCATTATTGAAAGTTTTTGGGCTAGCCTGAAAAAGGAACTCATTTACCAGTGCCATTTTAAAACCAGAGCTGAAGCTAGGTCTGCTATATTCGAATATATAGAAGTTTATTACAACCGTGAGCGTTTACACAGTTCACTGCTTTATCAAACTCCAAATGGCTTTGAATTGAAACTAGAAACCCAAACAG
>CAYGQE010000155.1:0-1180 GCA_964351995.1 uncultured Acidimicrobiaceae bacterium
GGGGGGGGGGGGGTGGGACTGACGCAGGTACGACTGACACGAGGTCTTCGGGCAGCTCTCTTCCTGCGATCGCTGCATCAAGAGCAAGCTTCACGTGGCTGCCACGGATCATGTTGGCGAGCAAGAGCCGCTCGACCTCTGTGAAGGGAACGAAGCCGACCACTGGGTGGTCTTCTGTGGCTGTGCTCTCTCCCCTGATGACGGTTGACCGAAACACAAAGTTGATCGCAGAGCCACCTTCGAGCGTGTCGAGACAGTGGTAAATCCCCACGAGCGGGCCGGCAGCGACAGTGACGCCTGTTTCTTCAAGAGCCTCTCGCTCGGCGCCTTGTCGGAGCGTCTCGCCCGGTTCGAGCTTCCCGGCCGGCAGCGACCATCGTTGCATCGCTGAGGGCTTCGACTCTCGTACGAGAAGAAGCGTGTCGTGGTCGATGACGAGGTTGGCGCAAACAACAACTGGAAGCCGAGCCGCCGAGGAGCTGGTTGTCATCGCAGACGGTCCGGCGACGGGGACGAGTCGAGTTCGTCTGAGCGAAGCCAGCCGAGCAGCGTTCCCACAGACTCCTCCACCGCGACGGTGGTGTCCAGGACGAATGCTCCGGCAGGGCGGGCCGGGGCTCGGCTCGGATCTGCGCGTATGGAGCGGGCCTCAGCGGCGGTCGCGACCTGGCTAGCCCGGTTGGCGCGGGACTCGATTCGCGTGTCTGCGATCTCATCGGGGCATTGGCATTCGACGAACAGGTAGCGGGCGTCGGCTTGTGCTGCGATTGCCGCTCCGATCTCGGGAATCGACTCGTACAGAGATGGGCTGTCGATGATGACTGAACGACCTTGCGACAACAGATCCGCCGCGATGGCGTGGACGATGCGGTAGGAGGCTGCGCCCGCTGGAGGATGTGGAACACCGGCCTCGAGGAGTGCTGTCTTGGTTGTGTCGTGGTCCAAGACGATGGCTCCGGTTGCGGTCGCTGCCGCACGAGCAATCGTTGACTTGCCGGTTCCCATCCATCCGGCCATCTGCAGCAGAAACATACGCACGGGTCAATCACACCACGATCAGCACCGAACCGCCGAACGAGCGCGACTCCGTGCGTCACGGAAGGGCCGTTCCCGGGCGGTCGATCAGGGATCGTGGTTGTGAATACGTGTGGGTGTTATGCAGCGGGGCGCGCCAGCAGCG
>CAYGQE010000156.1:0-1179 GCA_964351995.1 uncultured Acidimicrobiaceae bacterium
CCGGCAGACGCGAGTGGTGTCGGAAGCCAGCTGTTGAAGTGGTGCTGCACTCATATCGCTCAGCAGCCAGGCAGGCCCGTCATGTCCGTGCTGGTGAGGTAACTCGACACCGCTGTCGCGTCGCTCGGTGACACACCGAGGAAATACTCGCCGAGTTGGGTGGCCCGATCCTCCGGCTGACTCGGCGCCGATGCGTCAGCGGCTCGAGGCCATGCGAGACTTTGTCATGCTCGATCGACTCCGGACACGTTTAGCCAAGCGCAGGAAGAAGCTGCTGCGAAAGAAGATTGCCTTCTCCGGGGACGCTGATGCCCAAGCATCCGCCGACACGATGAAGAACAAGACGCCCACACATTCGCAGATCCGAAGCACCGGCGGCGCTTGACCCGATCAGAACAACACTGCCGATTCGGCTGATCTCCGATCCGGTATCCGGCATCTTGAGCGGGTCGAGTCCGCTCCACTGCTCTTGACGAAGCACCCGTATTCTTCGCCCGTTGAGTCCGCACTCCAAACGATCGGGCCGCTACTCGACTGCATCCCAACGGAAGTCCTCGCCTCGCGCCCGTTGCCTCATGAAGTCCTCGAGGGAGTCGGCCTGATGTATTGCGCTTTCCCACCCGGGTGACGTGATGTCGATCAGCACCACGGGAGGTGGCTCTCTTCGAGTGTCGAAACCGATCTGCTCCCGTGAACCATCCGAGCCGATCGCGAGGAATCCCGGATGCCTCTCAATCACTTGGTTTACGCCGACGATGTACGCCGTGTCGTACATCATGACGAAGCAATCGCCGTACCACCGCTCCCAGCCGTTCTCCACAGAGAGCATCGCTCGATGCTCCGCCGGCAACCTCAGGCCCAGGATGTGCTCGACGTTGGCGAGCTCTGCTTCGGTCGCACCGACTGACATGCTCAGAACTGTGCCATGTCGTAGACAGTTGACTCAACTGGCTGGCGAGCTGGATCTGGTTCGCGTATCAACATCGGCAGCAACGCCCTGAACCGGCCAGGTTCTCATGGAGCTTCGAGAGGGCAGCCGCCAGCGATGCGACAGCCTGCCCGAACCGGTGCGACCGACGAGAGAACCCGCTCAATATTCACGACGCCGGGCAGCCCTCAACCCACTCGATAGCCGGCAATATGCACGTAGTCGGGTCACCGTGCGGCGACCGATCAGGG
>CAYGQE010000157.1:0-1157 GCA_964351995.1 uncultured Acidimicrobiaceae bacterium
GGCTCAGCCGATCACCGCCGGCCCCGCCCCTACCTGGCCCCCAGCCGACGCCACCATCGTTGCGTACGACGTGTCGAAGTCATTCGGCGGTCTGGTGGCGGTCAGCAACGTGACCTTGGCGTTCCGGCCCGGTGTCACGGCGTTGCTCGGTCCCAATGGTGCGGGTAAGTCGACACTGCTGCGGATGATGTCGGGTCAGGCGTCCACCAGCACCGGCACGGTCTGGGTGGCCGGCGGCGACCCCAGAACTGATGCGGCCGCTCGCGGAAGAATCGGCCTGGTTCCCCAGCAAGATGGCGTCTTCGAACGAGAGAATCTGCTGGCGGTCGTCCGTCTTGGTGCGATTCTCTCCAATGTTCCTGATCCTGACGGCGCGGCCAGGCAAGCACTTGCAGCGGTCGAGCTCGACCCAGAACTCGACCGTCCGGTCGGTGCATTCTCGAAGGGCATGCGACAACGAGTGAAGATCGCAGCAGCGCTCGTCCACGACCCACTGGTCCTCATGCTCGACGAGCCACTCAACGGACTCGACCCCAAACAGCGCCGCCAGATGATCCAGCTCTTCCAGCAACTGGGCAAGCAGGGCAAGACCGTGATCGTGTCGAGTCACGTCCTCGAAGAAGTCGAACGCTTCGGCTCCAACGTGGTCGTGATCGCCAAGGGTCGAGTGGCGGCCGAAGGTAACTTCCACAGCATCCGAGCACTCATGGAAGATCAACCCCTTCGGGTGAGAGTCACGTGCTCGGACGCCCGGCTTGTCTCTTCGGTGATGGTGCAGAACGGCTCGGTGGTCGGTTGTCGACTCGCTGACACCAACCAGGTGGAGTTCGTCACCGACGACATCCGTCGCTTCCGAATCGACGTCGCTGCGGTGTGTGCGCAGCACCGGGTGCGTTTGGAAGAGGTCTTCCCGCTCGACGACGACCTCGAGAGCGTGTTCCGCTACATCGTGGGAGGCTCGACATGACCGCTGTCCTCGCTACCTATCGCATGTTGCTCCGCCAGCAGATCACCACGGGACGGCTTGCGTTGGCCGGCGGTTTCGCAGCTCTCGCCATCGCCGTTGCCGTTGCTATCGGCCGCGAGGACAGCTTCACCCGCGTCGATGACAGCGTCGGCTTCATCTCGATCTTCGGCCTCGGGTTGATGGTACCGAT
>CAYGQE010000158.1:0-1126 GCA_964351995.1 uncultured Acidimicrobiaceae bacterium
AATATCAGCTGACCAGCTGCAGGTGAAGTAGTGGTCAGACGGCTCCATGTGCCGGTTCACGAGCGGGGTCGAGGCTGAACGGCGTTGTGGATATGGGCGGCCTGCCGGGCATCAAACGAGCGGTGATTTGCAGCCTGAACCGTTGGCTGCTCGAAAGGCGGAGGCCTCCGACGTGGTAGCTCGGGAGGCAGTTCGCTACCCCGATACCAGTCTTGCTAGAAGTAGCCAGCGAGGCTGGCGCTTACGGTCGGGTAGCGGGGCATCGAGAGGCCGGGAAACAGATCAGCAACTTCGTCTCGTGCCTCGTAGTCCACGTCAATGGTCGGAACTGGTTCGGAAAGACCGGGGCGCTTTCTCAGCACTCTCGCTGCCGGCAGAATCCGCTCTTCTCTCAGCGCGATCCAATACCAGATGATGATGGAAAGTCGATCAGCGAAGAGGATCGTGTCGGGTTGCCAATGGAGATGGTAGATATGACCGGTTTCGGATTCGATCACGGCCTTGTTGAAGATCGGGATCCATGCTCCTGGTTTGTAGT
Organism: uncultured Acidimicrobiaceae bacterium; assembly: GCA_964351995.1. Lineage (GTDB taxonomy): Bacteria > Actinomycetota > Acidimicrobiia > Acidimicrobiales > SZUA-35 > SZUA-35. The sequence goes on from CAYGQE010000158.1 coordinate 539, forward strand.
CGGGATAGCCGTCGTCGACCGGGTAGTCCACGTCGTTGGTGACCATTTGGTTCACGACGTGTTCGATGGGAAGGAGGGATTGTTCCGACGTGGTGTTGATCAGCTGGTAGTGCAGCTCGGGATGGTCTGGGGCCGGGCCTGCGGTCCATTTGAACCAGTGGACAAGGTCGGGGTGTGGGGCAATGCCGCAGGGTTCCAGACGCGTCAGGATTTCGTCCTCGGTGAGCCCTGGCCGTAGAGGTGTAAGGAATTGATCGGGTTCGGCTTCCAGTGCTCGGCCCAACCTCTGAAGAAGGCGAGGTAGATCGTCGGGGTCGAACTCATCCGGTTTCCATAGGATTTCTGGTTTGCTGTCGGTCACAACACTCCATTCTCGAAAACGCTGGCACGGCAATCAAGGCCGCAGCCAACGCTTGATTTTCGGTCATCGTAGAACGACGCACTCTGATGCTTGACCCGGGTTTGTTGAGGCGACCATCGAGGTCTGGAGTTGACGCGGTGGGGCGCTCGGCGATGTCGCAAGCTCGCTGACGATATATGCCGCGCAGCTGCACACCCAGCTGCCAATGGAGCCGCTCCATGTGCCGG
>CAYGQE010000159.1:0-1108 GCA_964351995.1 uncultured Acidimicrobiaceae bacterium
TGCCGGTTCTCGAGCGGGTTCGAAGCTGCGCTGCTCCGTGATTATCGAGCGGTCTCTCAGCTCTCGCGAGTGCTTCAGGTCGTCGGGCGTGGCGAGTTGTCGGCGAGCTGGTTCAAAGATCCGTGAAGGCGACCGTCGAGGCCGGCAGGCATCCGATTTACCTGGCTCACGTCTAGGTGGGAAGCCATAGCCACCAATTGGAATCCAACGTCGTCACCTTGCTCCGGGTTGAATGCGAATTGGATGCCATCGGTGTAGCCGAACTGGTTCGTCATCGACCAGGCCCAGGCGCATGGAAGGCCGACAGCCAGCCGCCAATGCTCTTTGTTTGAGACGTCGACGCGAACACCACTGCCTGGCGACGCGGCGCAGACGATCGTGTCGGAGTCGGGGTTGACGGTGAGGAGAAGGACTCCGTCGTCGAAGCCGAGCTCGATCCCAGACAAGGCCGGGTCGTCATCGACGTAGAGATACGTGACTGACTGAAGGTTCCCCTTGTCGAACAAGGCAACCAGGGTTTGCTCGTCCAACGGGCGCTCGCTCTGCATCTCGTCAGTATGACCGACGTCGTTCCCGGTTCGAGCGGGTCTCACCGACTGTGAGACGCACTTCTGGAAGTACTACCCAACGTGCCGGATACCGGATCGGTTATCAAACGGTCGGCGGCGTTCTTCTGATCGGACTAGTTGAGATCATCGCCCTTGCTGCGCTTCTCGATAATTCCGACGATCTCCGCACTCGACGGGTCAAGCGCCGCCGGTGCTTCGGATCTGCGAATGAGTGGGCGTCTTGCGCTTCATCGAATCGGCAGACGCTTGGGCATCGGCGTCCCCGGAGAAGGCAATCTTCTTTCGCAGGAGCTTCTTCCTGCGCTTGTCCAAACGTGTCCGGAGGCGATCGAGCATGCCAAAGTCTTGCACGACCCCAAGCCGTTGATGGATCGGCACCGAGTCAGCAGGAGAGATTGGGCATCTCAGTCGGCGTGGACTTCTTCGGTGTATGCATCGAACGATGCGACGCGGCGACTCACGGACGCAGACACGTCACTGAGCGATATGCGCTGGGCCGCTGCATCCTCGGCTGGCGTCAGGACCGCACCATGTGCCGG
>CAYGQE010000160.1:0-1088 GCA_964351995.1 uncultured Acidimicrobiaceae bacterium
CCCGAGTGTCCAGGATCAACCGTTCTTCTTCGTCAGAAATGACATTCATCGAACGGATTGCCTCAACGATCGCCACGAGATCGTCGAGACCGTTTCCACCCTGGTCGCCCGGGCCCGGGACCGACGACTCCTCGGCCGCCCAACGGTCGTCGAAGTCTTCGTCGCCGATCAGGTTCTGGTTGTTCCAGGCTCGGTCGGCCCGAATCGATCGCAGTACGAGGCGGTGGGTGCGGTGCACAAGATCTGAGATCGGCCACATCGACGTCGATCCAGCATTCTCGGCGATCGCTACGACGGCTGAAGTGATCAGGATCTGCTCGGCCTCTCCGTCGTCGTTGGTGAACGAAGTGCTAGTCGACTGGCGAGCGGGAACGACCACTCGGACCAACTCACTCATCAGAGCCGGTCGGAGCACCCGGAGCATCGTGCGAGCCGCCAGTTCGTCCCGCTTGACGATCGCCAGGAGTGCCCAGCAAAGCCGTCGGGAACGGTCCTGATCCGGGCCGATGATCGTTTCGACGACTTCGTCCAGCAAGTTGCAGCCGACGAAACGATCGTCAGCTTCGGTCCAGGCCTTCAGTCGCTTCGACGAAGAGCGCGAGGCCGCAATGGCAGCCCACTCGTTGTTGAGGGTGTGCATGAAATGGTTGTTGTTTGACATGGCCACGACGGTCGAACACCCATCTCACGATCCACCTCACACTCCACCTACTCCTCCATCTCATTTCTTCGAAATTCTTGGAACTCCCACCTCACGCTCTGCCCCTGTTCATCTCACATTCACCTCACAGCAGGGCCGCAACCAGGTGAAACGTTTCCGTTCCGGGGGATCTCAGGATTCTGTCCGTGCGTCGTGCGACAATGCACCAACGCCCTCGGATGCCTGGCTCAAGGCTCTCTTTCAACGCAACAGCGACGATTGAGGATCTGACCATGCGCTTCCGACGCAAGCTCGTTCATCCCGCCCACGCCACCGTGCCCGAGGCCATCCAATTCCTCGCCTCTGTTTGCGATGGAGCAACCCGCCGCGACGGCATCGGCTTCGGAGCTGATCACGTCGCCATTGGCCACCGCCTCGCTACTCGAGA
>CAYGQE010000161.1:0-1081 GCA_964351995.1 uncultured Acidimicrobiaceae bacterium
GCGATGAACGATAGATGGTGTAGGCCTGGGTCGCTGCTAACTGTCGGAGCGCTGAATCGCTACGATTGATGGGCAGCCGCGTCACTACGTATGTAGTGACGCGGGCCAAGAGCCCTGCGACTACGCCTAAGTCGGACTGTTTTTCTGCGGGACAGTCGAGTGATCCGTTCGTAAGCTCGTTCCCAGCGTAGTCATCGCCGCTGGCATTTGCCGCATCAAATTCAGAGCTGCACCGGATCGTGTCACCTCACGACCAACTCGTGCTGATTCGAGTCTGAATGCTCAAAAGCGTTCACGAATCCCCCGACAATCAGTGCCGACGATATACCTGCCCTTGGCAGTATTCGTTCACTAACACGTCTAAATGTCAGGAAATAATGAGCGAGAAACAATCTGATGCCTTCTAAAAGCAGTGTCCTAATACTGCTCCTGTCTTGTGTCGAGGTATTATCTGCATCGAGCTTGTCGGCGGTGGAAAAGGCAGTATTGGACAAGGATCCGCGAAACGCGAATGTCACATTCGACATAAAAAAAGGCCATGATTTGATTACGTTTGACCTGCAAAATTTGAACGGCGAAGCGTCTTCAATGGATGTCTTTCGCGTCTTGGGGCACGCGGCTCAGCTTATTAACAGAGATGCTGTGGAAACCGTCGAACAAGGCCGTTTGGCCCATCGAATGATGCATGTGGACTTACTGATCCTCGATGAACTGGGCTATCTGCCGTTCAGCCAGGCTGGGGGCGCGCTGCTGTTTCACTTGCTCAGCAAGCTGTATGAAAAAACCTCTGTCATCATCACCACTAACCTAAGCTTTGCTGAATGGCCGGCGGTGTTCGGCGATGCCAAGCTCACCACTGCACTATTGGATCGGCTAACCCATCATTGCCACATTCTGGAGAGCGGCAACGACAGCTACCGACTGAAACATTCAACAACACAAACTACCCAGGAGATAAAAACCGACAAAAAAACAAAACCTAAGACATAATCTGACTAAATGGGTGGGTCAATTTTCAGTGCAAATGCTGGGTCAATGTTCGGTGCAAATCAACAAAATAGCCTCATGAACTGGCTTCTAG
>CAYGQE010000162.1:0-1045 GCA_964351995.1 uncultured Acidimicrobiaceae bacterium
AACCGGCATCTTGAGCGGCTTGGCGGCGGAGCAGAGCGCATTGCAGCGAGCGCATATTCCCCGACCGGGTGCTGACAGCGCGTTTCGGCGATGGTGCGACGGCCCGTATCCGAGCGGTCGCCCGGCCTTTCGACGGTGCATCTTCGACTAGGCCGGGCATGGCGCCAAGCCGATCATGAGGGCAACGCTTGCAGGATGAGTCGAGCAGCCAGAAGGGTGAGGACCGTACGAAAGACTCGGTCCAGGTGAGTTTCGCCGACCTTGCCCAACAGTTGCGTTCCGATCCAGCTCCCGGCGACCACCCCCACCCAGCCAACACCAATCACGGCCCAGTGCTCAGCGATGTCAAAGCCATCAAGCACGAATGCAGCGACCTTCGCTGTGTGGGCCAGAACTTGCGCTGCGGCCGCTGTAGCGACGAAGGCAACATGGCTTGCGGTCACCGCCTTAAAGAATGGTGATGTGACCGGCCCGCTGGCTCCGACGGTCGAGTTGAGAAATCCCGAAACTGCTCCCACACCAATGAGCGCTCGATCTGGAAGCCGATCGGCGCTCCGCCACTTGAGCAACGATGGCCGCCACGTAACCACGAGCACGAAGAGGCCGATCAAGAGCCGCGTCAGGTTTTCAGGGATCGATGTGGCAACAATGACACCCGCCATGCTGGCCGGAAAGAGCAGAACCGAGGACCAGCCAACAGCTTTCCAATTGATCACTTGTCGGATGAGGACGGCCCTGGACCCGTTGGACACGAACTGGACTGCACCATGAATCGGGATCGCTGTGATCGGGGCGAAGAACTGGGCGATCACCGCCAGCAAGATGATGCCGCCGCCGAGGCCAGCCACGGCACTCAGGATTGAGGTGGCAAGGGCAGCGATGCCGACGACTACAAGTTCCATACATCAAAACATACATGTTAAATACAAGTGGTCAAGTGCTGCCCCGTGCCTGGCCGTGCGGAATCGCCCCTGAGCTCAGACCAGCAGCATCAAGCCCGATCCATGGTGAGCTCGATAATCACAGAGGCCCACAGCCTTGTCCC
>CAYGQE010000163.1:0-1002 GCA_964351995.1 uncultured Acidimicrobiaceae bacterium
GCGCTGATCACCAAGCGCTGAGTCTCCGCTCAGGTCGATGAGGAATCGAAGGCCTCGAGCGCGGCGATCTCGGACCGGAACCCGAAGTCGATCGCGATCTCGAGGGCCGTCGACAGCTGTTCAGCCCATTCATCACCGCCCTGCTCGTGAGCGGAAAGCGCTTCAAGCAAACGACGGCGGCTGCGGACCTGGCAGAACGGCAGCCCGAGCTCGTCGGCTTGCGCGATCGCCTCACGCAGCGAGACGAGGGCGAGGTCGGTGTCGCCGGCGCCCATCGCTGCCTCGCCAATCGAGATCGACACCAGCGTGAACACCAAGGTGCCAGACGCAATCACCCCAACATGACCGGCGAACGGACGCAACCGATCGAGCGTCACGGCGCAGAGTTCGGCGTCACACAGCCGGTAGGCGGCCTCGGCGATCATCTGCTGCGACACCAGCCACATGAAATCAAGGGGGGCATCCTTCAGCTTGGCCAAGGTGTCACGGGCTGCGTCAGGGTGACCGGCATCGAGGTGAGCAATGGCCAAGCCGCAGCTCCACACACCCTGTCCACGGCTGCGCTCAGATGCCGCCGCCAATTGGTCGGCCATCGAGCCGAAGGTGCCGGTCTGGATCGCCAGGCCGCCGAGTTGGGCGCCCCACGTGCCGGCGGCGTCGGCTTGGGTTTCGAATGACTCTTCGAACAACTTGTCGACAAGCGACTTTGCTTCTGGCTTGCAGGTGGCGACGCTCAGTGCCGTCTCCATCCGGTCGACCAGGAAGCGGAACCAGAAATTTCTGGTACGGGCGATTGGTTGGCTGAGGCCAGCCAGCACCTCGCTGGCTTGGGCGATACGTCCGCTTTCGAGCAGCATCGATGCCCGGAAGAAGCCGGCGAGAAAAAGGTGATCTGGGTTGTCTCGGCGTCGCGCCAGCCGGTCGAGTTCGTCGATGATTTCGACTCGTTCATCGAACGTCGTCGGGTCCCAGAACGCCAGATGATGGGCAATCAGCGCCGAG